>NZ_JAUIRR010000001.1 GCF_030577135.1 Sulfurimonas sp. hsl 1-7
TCATCTAGTGAATCTTTCCAGTATGGTATCTCTATATTGAATGTTTGTTTGATTTTTGATTTATTTAGTAAACTATAGTGTGGGCGCATTGCCGGTGTTGGGTACTCTTTTGTCTCAATTGGTTTTATTTTACAATCAAGTTTTGCCATACGCATAATCTCTTTTGCAAAATCATACCAAGAAAGTACACCTTCATTTGAATAGTTATATATCTCTACATCTTGATTGTCTATTTTAGGTAATATTTCTAAGATAGCAAGAGCTAAATCTTTTGCATAAGTTGGAGTTCCAACTTGATCAAAGATGACCCCTAAATTCTCTTTCTCTTTACCTAAACGAAGCATAGTCTTGACAAAGTTTGCACCATATGAGCTATATACCCATGACGTTCTAATAATTATAGAGTTTTTAGGATTAATCGTTTGAAGTGCTTGTTCACCATCAAGCTTTGTTTTTCCATATACACCGTTTGGAGCTACATTATCATCTTCACTATATGGTTTATAGTTTTTTCCATCAAACACATAGTCAGTACTTACATGCACAAATTTGATGTTTTTTTCTTTTGCTAACTCTGCCATATTCTTAACAGCTATATGATTGACTAAATCTGCATTTATTTCATCAGACTCTGCTTTATCTACTGCTGTGTATGCTGCACAGTTTATGATAATGTCAATATTATTTTCTTGAATATAGCTAGATAAAATATCTTTATCTGTAATATCCAAACTACTTCTATCTGTAAAAAAGTAATTTGCCGGATATTGGCTTGAGAGTTCTTTAATCTCAGAACCCAACTGACCATTAGAACCTGTTACTAAGATGTTATTCATAGTAATTGACTCCATACTCAAACAGGTCATCAGTTTCATTTAGCTTAGGTTGTACTTTATCTTTTGCAGAAAGGTTTAGTTTTTCATGCGGTACTTGCCAATCTATGTCAATATCACTGTCATTAAACGCAATTCCACGATCACATTCAGGTGAATAGTAACTATCAACTTTATAAGCAAATACAGTATTGTCTTCTAATACTACAAACCCATGAGCAAAGCCACGAGGTACTAAAAGCTGGCGTTTATTCTCGCTACTTAATTCAACTGCAACATGTTTACCAAATGTAGGTGAACCTTTTCTAATGTCTACTGCTACATCTAAAACTTTCCCTTGAATTACACGTACTAGTTTAGTTTGTGCATGTGGTGGAAGTTGGTAGTGTAGACCACGAAGTACACCATACGAGCTTTTAGATTCGTTATCTTGACAGAAGTTAATTTTATACCCTAAAAACTCTTGAAGTTTATCTTCACGGAATGTTTCTACGAAGTAACCACGGTCATCTCCATGGACAGTTGGTTCACATATAACTACATCAGGAATATCAGTTCTTATAAAATTCATTATCTCCCCATACCTCTTGGTTGATTCGCACGTTTAATAAGATATTGACCATATTGGTTTTTCTTGAGCGGTTCTGCCAGTTCTAGAAGCTCCTCTTTTGAAATATATCCCATCTCATATGCTATCTCTTCTATACATGCTACTTTTAAAGATTGACGGTTTTCAATAGTTTGGATAAAACTACTTGCTTCAAGAAGTGATTCATGTGTACCTGTATCGAGCCATGCATATCCACGTCCCATAGTTTTTACACGTAAGCGTTCCTCATCAAGATACATTTGATTAAGAGTAGTAATCTCGAGTTCACCTCTATGAGATGGTTTTACCTCTTTCGCTTTTTTAACGACATCATTAGGATAAAAGTAAAGACCAACTACAGCATAGTTGCTTTTAGGTTCTTTGGGCTTTTCCTCTATACTTATAACATTTCCATTTTTATCAAACTCTGCAACACCATAACGTTCCGGATCATTTACATAGTAACCAAACACTGTAGCTTTACTTTCATTTTTAACATTTTTTACACTTTGCGCTAAAAGTTCTGTAAGTCCATGTCCATAAAAAATGTTATCTCCTAATACTAAACATGCATCATCACCATCTAAAAACTCTTCACCAAGTATAAAAGCTTGAGCAAGCCCATCAGGACTAGGCTGTACGACATACTCAAACTTCATTCCAATGTCACTACCATCACCAAGTAAGTTTTTAAAACTTTGTTGATCTTCCGGTGTCGAGATAATTAATACTTCCTTAATTCCTGCTAACATCAGTACTGAAAGTGGATAATAGATCATAGGTTTATCATAAATTGGAGTTAACTGCTTGCTTACACCTCTTGTAATTGGATAGAGTCTTGTACCACTCCCTCCTGCTAATATTATACCTTTCATTGTTTGCCCTCCGTTAATTTTTTTAGACCATTAAGTGCACGTATTTGATTATCTTTTTGAGATTTTTGCATAATAGCTCTATTAATTTGTCCCTCCTTATCACTAAAACGTTTAGGATGCCAAAGGTGGTAAATATTTGCTATATAACGGCACGATTTCATTTGTATACCTAGTGCTTTAAATCTCCATGTGATGTCTACATCTTCACCCTCACCGGGGTTAACAAAATCTTCATTAAAACCATTAATCGCTTCTAAATCAGTTTTATAACAAGAAAAATTACATCCTATAATATGGCGAATCTTTCTTGAGGATGTAAATTTATTTAGCAGTGAAGAGTAAAGTCCATCTTCATAATGATGCACACCATCAGAATGTAGTGAAAAGATATTCCAAAGATAGTTTTTTGAAATTTTGTCAATGGATATTTCATTCTTTAAAATAGCTTGTGAATATTTTTCACCGAGTTCTGATCTTTTGCCACAACAAACTTTATGAACTTCAGAACAATTAAAATGTCCCTTGACAAACTCTTTATGAGGAACAACATCTCCATCTATGAAAATAATATATTCACTCTGGGTATTTCTGATAGCATTATTCAAAGCTTTATTCTTTTGCCAACCTAAATCTTCTTGAGAAATATGTTTAAGATTTGGAATACTCAAGGACTCTATAAAGTTTTTCATTTCAATAGAATCACCGTCTTCACTAATAATAATTTCATCAAGGGGATATGATTGATTTTGTAAAGAATTTAAAATAATCTCTAACGATTTTATATCTTTATAAACTGAAACTATGATAGCAATACTTGAAGGTTTTTCTTGATGTTTTAATGTCATTATTTCTCTTATTCTGTATTTTAGTTTATTTTATAAAAAATTTGTTTAAAACCTAGTTATTAGAATAATTTCGTAGATTTAATTTTATTATATACCATTTCAGTCGTAATCTGTTTCATGCAAATATTGTTTTTACACTCTTTCATTGTTTTTGTATTGTAACAAGGTGAACAGTCTAATTGTAATGATATTATATTAACATTGTTGTCAGGTGATTTGTATGGTGAATCTGTAACAGGGTCATTTGGTCCCATTAGTACATAAACAGGAGTGTTAACTGCTGCGGCAATATGCCCGACAGCTGAATCTGTACAAATAACAGCTTTTGCATATTTAATTACACTACAGAGTTCTTCAATATTGTTTTTCCCGACAAGATCAAGTGTATTGCCTGGAAAAGGACGAAGTAAATTAAAAAACTGTTCTTCAGATTTTGTCCCAACAATTACTATTTGCATCTCTTTTGCTAATTGTTCAGTCAGTTCGATCCATGAATGGTTTTCCCATGCTCGATGATTTACACCGGAACGGTTGACATGAGAATTACTAGGACTAAAGACTATGTACTCTTTATTAAGATTATATTTTGAATTAATTTTCTCAAAGTCAAGTGTATGGACACTTGGAAAAGCTTTATCTAGATTTTTTTGAGATATTTTGGACTTTAAAAAAAGTTTTTGAGCCTCACCTCTGTTGATTTTTTTATTTGATTGAATAGTATTAAACTGGGCACCAATTTTTTCTTTTGCATTAATATTTTGAAGAAGATCGCGAAATTGCTTCCCATATTCAAAATTTATTAACAAGTCGTAAGTAGTTTTTCTAGAATAGTTGATGATTTTTCTTTTTTCCGTACTAAAAAAAGTGGGAACTTTTTTATACTTCAAGTTAAAAACTTTATGAACTCTTGTATCATTTTCTAGTAGTTTTCCACTTCCTGGTGTACAAACAAAATCTATGAGCGTATCTTCCCCATATTCTAGAAGTAAAGCATCTATAACACTCGTTGCATAAACAAGATCACCTAAAGCTCCACATCTTATAACTAGTATTTTCATAGATTTAAGACTCCCGATAAAGATGTTGAATAATTTGTTGTGCGATATCAGCTAGTGAAAGTTGATTGATATCAATGTTTAAATTTTGTTCGCCAAGAGTTCCGTAGGCTGCAATGATGGTATGATTAAATAGTCCTATTGATCTGGCTTTGGAAGCAGCAGCTAAATGTAGAGGACCAGTATCAGCACTTATATAAGCATCGCATGCTCTAAAAAATGCACCAAGTTCTCTAAGGTTTTTATTTGAATACTCGAGAATATCATCATTTAGTTTTGATGGAATATCAGGAGATAATATATCAATAAATAAAAGATCATTTTTGAGTTCATTCATATGTATGATAAAGTCTTTCCACCAAGCATCTTCTATCTTTTTATCAAATCTGGCATTTCTAAAAATTGCGATTACTTTTTTCGATGTTTGAACCTTATACTCTTGCAATAAGTTTTTAAGTACATCCTCCCCTTGTTCTATTTCTTGCGGAGTTAATTTAATATCTAGTTCTAGTGGATGTTGATAGTGTGATATCCCAAAACCATTAAGTATTTCTAATGGTTGTAAGCTCGCATGAGTAAATAAACCTTTATAAAGTGCTTTGTGAGTTACAGGTGCCCAACTTTTTTCATCGTTAAAGCTAAGGGTATACTTTGAATTTACAAATAATGTGACAATTTGAGAACTAAGTGAACGTGAGGAGATATTTATACAAAGATCATACTTTTTAGTTCTGGTATTTTTTATAAACTTTAAAAGTTGGAAAGGATGAACAAGCAGTTTTCTAGAAATATCTATAATCTGATCTACATTTGGCATTGGACTTAATATTTTCCCGACATTCTGACTACCAATAAAAAGATCAATTTTAATATTTGGATTGTGTTCAGCTATTTCATTAATAAGGGGCGTTAAAAATATTATATTACCTATGCGGTAATTAGGACGTATCAGTGCAATAGTATCTATCTTTTTAATATCTAAAAGTTCTGTGTTTGCAGTAGATGAAAATATTTTTGCTAAGAAAGAATTGAATAATGAATTGAATTTTCTTCTAAATTTTAAATGTAATGGTATATTCATAAGGTACTTTTTTATGCAATTATACCAAATTAACTTTTAACTTGGATAGTTAGTGTAAAATATCGTTATTAATTACGGAGAAAATATTTGAAAGAGATTATTAAAAGATTTTGGCCCTATATAAAAGAGTATAAACTTCATTATATTATGGTGTTTTTTGCAGGATTACTCATAATTGCTGCAACTGCTGGAAATGCACATATTATGAAACCGTTAATGGATGATATGTTTATAGAGAAAAAAGAGGAGATGCTTTATCTTATTCCTCTTGGACTTATAGGAATTTATCTTACAAAAGCGGTTGGAAAATATATTCAAACTGTATTTATGGAGTATATCGGGCAAAGTATCATCACGCGATTCCGTGAGATCCTTTTAGAAAAGATGATATCTATGGATATGGCATATCTCTATCAAAACAGAAGTGGAGAACTAATCTCTAGAATTACCAATGATATTGGACGTATACAGTTTTTTGTCTCTAACATGCTGCCTGATATGTTCAGAGACCTTTTAGCAGTAATTGCATTAATTGGATATGTAATATGGTTAAACCCATTACTTTCATTTTATGCATTGGTTGTAGTACCTGTTGTTATTTTACCAATAATTTCTATAGCAAAGAGATTAAAAAAGTATTCTCACCGATCGCAGGCAAAAAATGCCGATGTAGTTTCCCGTTTGACAGAGGTTTTTAATAACTCTGAAGTGATTAAAGCAAACGCAACTGAGAAGTTTGAAATAGGGCGTTTTTCTGAGCACAACTGGCAGTTTTTCAAGATTAATATGAAAGCTATTTACGTCGGTGCAATAGTTTCTCCGATCTTGGAAATTGTCGGTGTGTGTGGACTTGCAACGGTTATCTATGTTGGTGGACGTGAAGTGTATGATGGCAATATGACAGTAGGGGAATTTACGGCATTTATCACTGCTATTATTTTAGTATTTGAACCGATCCGTAAACTCGGCGGGACATACTCAAAGATCCAAGATGCACTTGCAGCGAGTGAGAGGGTATTTGAAGTTTTAGATGAAGAGCCTAAAATCGTAAACGGTACAAAAGTTTTAGAAGATGATATTCATCAAATAGAGTTTAAAGATGTTTCACTTATGTATGAGGGTTCTTATGCACTTGATAATGTCAATATTACGATTAAAGAGGGGCAAAATATTGCCCTTGTTGGAGATAGTGGCGGTGGAAAGTCTACTTTTATCTCTATGTTGCTCCGTTTTTACGATCCGGATAACGGTATTGTAAAAATTAATGGTGAAGATATTAAAAACTATGATCTGAAATCTTTAAAACACCACATATCTTTTGTAACTCAAAGAATCTATATTTTCCAAGATACGCTTGCAGCAAATGTTGCTTACGGTGAAGAGAATATTGATGAGCAAAAAGTACTTCGAGCACTAGAACTTGCAGATGCACTTGGATTCGTTGATGAGCTTGAAAATGGAATAGATACAATGATGCATGAAGCGGGAACCAACCTTTCAGGTGGTCAGCGTCAACGTATAGCGATTGCCCGTGCAATTTATAAACACTCATCACTCATCCTCTTTGATGAAGCGACATCAGCTCTTGATAATGAGAGTGAAAAAAGGATACAAAAAGCACTTGACGAGTACACAAAAGATAAAATCACTATCACGATTGCACATAGATTAAGTACAATTGAACATGCAGATAAAATTTTAGTGATGCAAAAAGGGAAAATCGTAGCACAGGGCACACATCAGGAACTTTTAGAAAATTCGGATGTTTATCAAAGGTTGTCCGGAGAGATGAAACAGTAGTCAATGAAATAAATATTTTATGTTTTTTTTTGCTATAATCTATAGCAAAGGAAGGGTGTTGTGATGGAATTAACTTACAATATATTAATTGTAGATGATATTAGTGATAATATTAAAGTAGCTATGAATATTCTCAAAGAGAATAACTATAACTTCTCTTTTGCCCTAAACGGTAAGGAAGCTTTAGAAATTGTAACAACTAAAAAGTTTGATCTTATCTTATTGGATATTATGATGCCTGAAATGAACGGCTATGAAGTATGTCAACAACTCAAAGCTGATCCTCGTACACAAGATATCCCCGTTATTTTCCTCACTGCAAAAGCCGATGTTGACTCTATTACTGAAGGACTAAAACTCGGTGCAGTTGACTATATTACGAAACCTTTTCACTCTGAAGAGCTTATAGCAAGGGTTACAACGCATTTAGAGTTGTACCATGCAAAAGAGGTTTTAAAACAAAATAATCTTGACCTGAACGTAAAGATTGTAGAACGTGAAAAAAGATATTTGAGTGAACTGGAACAAACACAAAAAGAGATCATCTATCTTTTAACAGAGTTGATGGAGTCAACTTCAGATGAAACAGGAAGGCATATTAAAAGAGTCGCTGATGCTTCAAAACTTTTAGCAACACTTCACGGTGCACTCAGTGAAGAGGAGATAAATGATGTTTACTTCGCTTCACCGCTTCACGATATCGGAAAAGTAACTATCCCCCATGAAGTGTTAAATAAACCGGGTCGTTATACTGAAGAAGAGTTTAAAATTATGCAGGAACACACTACAAATGCACATAAATTCTTACAACATTCTCAAAGAAGATTGATCAAAGCAGGGGATATTATTGCTTACCAACACCATGAAAAATGGGATGGAACAGGGTATCCACAAGGTCTTGCAGGGGAGAAAATTCATATCTATGCAAGGATTGTTGCTATTGCCGATGTATTGGATGCTTTAACGCACAAACGAGTATATAAAGACGCCTGGAGTTTTGAAGAGGTAGTTAAATATATTATAGATCGTAAAGGGAAACAGTTTGATCCGTATCTGATCGAACTTTTTGAAAATAATATAGAAAGTTTTAAAGCAATTGTAGAAGAAGAGTAATGAAACTATTCTTTCAAGTTTACCTTTTATTTGTTGTTTTATCTACACAAATATGGGGTGATGTGGTTTTTACTCAGGAAGAAAAAAAGTATGTAAAAGAGCACCCGATTGTAACACTGGGAAGTGATTATAGGTGGCCCCCTTTTGATTTTATTGACTCACACGATCGCCATAGCGGTTTATCTGAAGATTTTATTCGACTCATCGAGAAAAAAAGCGGTTTAAAGTTTCGAATAAAGTCTGAAGTATGGGCACAAGCACTTGAAAATGCAAAAGAAAAAAAATATGATGGACTTGTGTGTTCAGTAAAAACACATGAGAGGGAAAAATATTTTAACTTCACAACACCCTATTTGACAGTACCTATGGTTGTTATTACTCAGGTGGGTAAAGATATCCATACGATTAGGGACCTTAAAGGTAAAACAGTTTCTATAAATAAATCTTCTTACATTCATGAATGGTTACAAGAGAAACATCCAGAGATTAAAATTATTCCATCATCATCAAACGAGGAATCTTTAGAATGGGTCTCACTCGGTAAAGCTGATGCCTATATAGGAAACTTAGCAGTTGGAACTTACATAATCAATAAAAATATTTTAAACAATTTACATATTGTAGAGAAGCTCAAAGAGTTTAGTACTTCTGTAAGTATCGCTATTGATAAAGACAATGTAACCTTGTTTAACATTATTCAAAAATCTGTTGCAGATGTAGAAGAAAATGAGATGCAGGCTATAAAATCAAAATGGAGCAAGAGTGCTGATTTTACGGGAAGTAGTTTACTTAATCTAACAAAAAAAGAACTAAAGTGGATCAAAGAGCATAAGACAATACACTATGTGATCGATAACTATTGGGAACCCGTAGAGTTTCTTTCAAAAAATGACGGGAAATATTCAGGGATAGCAAGTAGCTATATAGAACTGATTGCACAAAAAACAGGTTTAGAGTTTGTCCGTGTACCTACGAAAGAGTGGTCTCAAAGTGTAGAAGTCATCAACACAAGAAAAGCAGATCTCTATACCTGTGTTGCGAAAACGCCTTCAAGAGAAAAGGTGGTTAACTTTACAAAGTCGTATATCGATATGCCTCTTGTTTTTGTAGCAAAACATAATGTAGAATTCATTACCGATATGCAGCAGTTAAATGATAAGAAAGTGGTACTGGTGAAAGGGTATGCCGTAAATGAACTTTTGAGAAAAGAGCATCCTAAAATCACTTACATTGAAGTGGACAACCTTACACAGGCCTTTAAAGCTATCGTTAACTCTAAAGCAGATGTGTATATTGACCTCTTACCGATTGTAAGTAACTACATACAAAAAAAAGGTTTCTCAAATCTAAAAATATCAGGGACTACACCGTATCATCTCAAATTTCATATGGCTTTACGCAACGATTGGGATCCTTTAGGAGTAAAGATCTTTAACAAGGCGATCGACTCTATTACACCCGAAGAGAAAAATAAGATATATAACCGATGGGTGGATGTAAAATATGATAGACAGATCGACTACACAATTATTTTTGAAATAGCAGGGGTTCTTTTAGTACTCATTATTGCATCTTTATTTTGGAATAGGAAACTCTCTTTAGAGATAGGAAAAAGAAGAGAAGCGGAAGAGAAATTAAAAGATCTTAACAAACAGTTGATCGAAGCTATGAATGAGGCAAAGAGTGCTAGTGCGGCAAAGTCGACATTCCTCTCAAATATGAGTCACGAAATTCGAACCCCTATGAACTCAATTTTAGGTTTTACGGAACTTTTAGATGAACAGATCGAAGATAAAAAACTAAAGTCCTTTATTAAAACTATCCGTACATCTGGAAAGACTTTATTGGTACTTATTAACGATATTTTAGACCTCTCGAAAATTGAATCGGGGAAAATGGAGATCGTAAAGAAAAAAACAGACCTACATCAAGTATTGGAAGAGAGCATAGGGCTCTTTAAGTTGCAGGCAGAACAAAAAGGGCTTACTTTAGAACTTGAACTTGATCAAATGATGCCTGAAGCAGTCATTGGTGATGGTGTACGCCTAAAACAGATCCTAATCAATTTGATCGGAAATGCTATGAAGTTTACCGATGAGGGATTTGTTAAAGTAAGTGCGAAGGTTTTACCTATTGAGGGACATTTAAGCAAAATAGACTTTATAATTCGAGTAAGTGATAGTGGGATAGGAATTAAAAAAGAGGCTCAGGAAAAGATCTTCCATCTATTTGAACAGCAAGAGAATCAAGATGTTAAGAAGTATGGAGGAACAGGATTAGGACTTTCTATTTGTCGTAAACTTGCACTTTTAATGGACGGGAATTTAGAAGTTGAAAGTGAGATCGGCAAAGGTGCAACTTTCATACTGACACTGAAAAATCTTCCGATTGCCTCTATGTATGATGAGGAGTCGGATAATGGTTTGGACTTTGATATATCTAGTTTAGAGTTTGATGAAGCGACAATATTGGTTGCCGATGATGTAGCTGAGAATAGATTGTTGGTAAAAGAGAGTTTCTCCGGTACGAAGATACATATAATTGAAGCGGTTGACGGTGAAGATGCACTGCAAAAGGTCAAAGAGAACAAAATTGATCTGATCTTTATGGATATACGAATGCCGAAACTTGACGGTTACAGTGCTACACGAATGATCAAAGAGGAGTTTCAGATCCCGGTTGTAGCATTAACAGCATCTATTATGCAGAGTGATATAGAGAAGTTAAAAGAGCAGCGTTTTGATGATTACCTAAGAAAACCGGTAGCAAAAAAAGAGCTATATCAGGTGGTTTCTAAGTACTTAAATTACACGGCAGCAATCTCATCAGAAGAAAAAACAGAAGTTACTTCTGTGCAAAATGAGCAGGATATTACTGATTTTATTAAACAATTGCCTAAAGAACTTATTAAATTATTTCAAGATGCAAAAACGACAAATGATCTCTCTTTAATAGAAAATTTTGCTAAAACTCTTGAAGAGGAAGCACATAAATCTGAAGTTAGTTTTATGGAAGAGTTTGCAAAAGATTTAAGTGAAAAAGTTGAGATGTTCGAGATCGAAGAGTTGAAGCAGATGTTACAGCAATTTGAGAAGATTATAGAAGAGTAGAACTCTCTTTAATCGCTTTATTAGTCTTTTTTGGAGATAATCGCGGATACATATCACCGTTTTTAAAAGATAAAAAGAAGAGGACAAATCCTCCCTTCGGTCTGAGCCTCTTATTTTTACCTTTTAAAAACTACTTAAAGATGAAAGAAGAGGATAAGGGATGTCATTAGACTTTGCAAAATTTATAAAATACTCAAAACCGGGACCGAGATATACGTCATACCCGACAGCGTTGGAGTTTAGTGATGCCTTTGGTTACGATGAGTATATTAAAAAATTGGAAAATCAAGATGACTCTCGCCCTTTAAGTTTATACTTCCACCTTCCGTTTTGTAAAAATGCTTGTTATTTTTGTGGATGTAATGTTGTGTTTACCTCTAAAGAGGACAAGATGTTACGCTACATTGAGTACCTCAAGCGTGAATTAGAGATCCTCTCTAAGCATCTTAATATGAAACGTGAAGTGATTCAGATGCACTTTGGCGGTGGAACTCCGACATTTTTCTCTGCGGAACAATTAAAAGTAGTAATTGACGAGATCAAATCATACTTTCCAAACTTTACAGATGATGCGGAGATCTCATGTGAGATAGACCCTCGCCATATCGATGAAGATCAGATGCGTGTAATGAGTGAAGCGGGATTTAACCGTGTAAGTTTCGGTATTCAGGACTTCAATGAAAAAGTGCAAGTGGCAGTGCACCGTGTTCAGCCCTATAACATCACGAAAAATGCAATGGATTTAGCACGTAAGTACAATATGGTTTCAGTGAATGTTGACCTTATTTACGGACTTCCGTATCAGTCACTCGATACTTTCAAAGAGACGTTAGAGCTTTCTTTGACTTTAAATCCTGACAGATTTGCAGTATTTAACTATGCACATGTGCCTTGGCTCAAGAAAACTATGCGTAAAATTGATGAAACAACGCTTCCTGAACCGGATGAAAAACTGCAGATTATGCAGTATACGATTGATTATCTGACAAGTCACGGATACAAAATGGTTGGAATGGATCACTTTGCAAAACCTGAAGATGAACTTTTCCAAGCGATCGAGAAAGGGGAGCTTCACAGAAACTTCCAAGGCTATACTACAAAAGGTGGTGCTGACTTAATAGGAGTAGGGCTTACATCTATCGGTGAGGGTGTTGATTATTATGCGCAAAACCATAAAGATATGAAACTTTATGAAGAAGCAATTGATGCAGGAAAACTTCCATTTGAACGTGGTGTAATGCTCAGTGAAGATGATATGATCCGCCAATATGTGATCATGGAACTTATGAGTAACTTCAAGCTAGATATAAAAAGATTTGAATCTCTTTTCAATATCAACTTCAAAGAGTATTTTAAAGATGCCTTAGAAGAATTACAAACTTTTGCAGATGAAGATCTTATAACGATAGATAATGATAAAATTGCATGTAGCCAAACGGGTACATTACTTATAAGAAATATTGCTATGCCTTTTGATGCATATATGCATCAGCATGCAGGCAGTAAAAAAACTTTTTCAAAAACGGTGTAGAGTGTGAGTGTAGATAAAAAATTAGACGAGATATTTAATTTCGACCAGACTGCTGATGATTGTGTGAAATGTGGGAAGTGTATCCCTGTTTGTACGATCCATAAAGTAAATGCAGATGAGGTGACATCACCTCGTGGATTTATTGACCTTTTAGGTGCCTATAAACGAGGGCACCTAGAGCTTGACAAAACTGCAAAAGATATATTTGAGAGTTGTTTTTTATGTACAAATTGTGTAGATGTTTGTCCAAAATCACTTCCTACAGATATGGTAATCGAGCAAGCTCGTGCAGATATAGCGAAGAAGTTCGGTATCGCTTGGTATAAAAAACTTTTCTTTTTACTATTACGTCACCGCTGGTTAAATGATCTTGCTTTTAAACTCGGTTGGGCATTCCAAACATGTGGATTTAAAATTAAATCAGATATAGATTCTATGAAGTCGCGTTTTAATCTACCGATGTTAAAAGTTGACAGACTTTTACCGAGTTTACGTAAAACGTCGTTTTTAAATGCATATCCTGAAAACATAGATAACGGCGGTAAGAGAAAAGTAGCTATATTTATAGGGTGTTTAGCAAACTATAACTACAGATCAATAGGAGATTCACTTTTAGAGATCTTAGATGTATTAGAGATCGATGCATTCTTGGCAAAAGATCAAAAATGTTGTGGAGCTCCTGCATACTTTACGGGAGATTTCGATACTGTTGATTATAATGCGAAGCACAATATCAGATATTTTGAATCTTTAGGGGACGATATAGAAGCTATCATAGTTCCTGAAGCTACTTGTAGTGCAATGCTAAAAATTGACTACGAGCACTTTTTCCACGATCAGCCGGACTGGAAAGCACGTGCAAAATCTGTAATGTCAAAAGTATATATGGCTACTGAATGGCTGCAAAACCATACAGATTTAGAGAAAATTTTAGAAGAGAAAAAACAAAATACAAGAATTGTAACTTATCACGATCCGTGTCATGCAAGAAAGATGCAGGGCGTGTATCAAGAACCTAGAAACCTGATCTCTAAAAATTATAAAATTGTGGAGATGAGTGATCCAAATGCATGTTGTGGTTTCGGTGGTATTACGATGCAGACTGAAAAACACCACTTTGCAAAAGCTGCGGGTGCTCCAAAAGCTGCTATGATTGAAAAAACGGGTGCAGATGTTGTTAGTGCCGAGTGTAGTGCTTGTCGTATGCAGATTAATGCATCTATGAACTATGCAGGAAATGAAACAACAGTATTTAAAAACCCTATTGAACTGATCGCTGAGGCTCTGAAAAAATAATGGAACATCTCATCTGGAGTGTTAATCCCGTAGCACTCTCTTTTGGCGGGATGCAGATATATTGGTACGGGATACTTTTTGCTGCTGCAATTCTTGTCGGTTTAGAGATAATGAAATGGATATACAAACAAGAAAATAGAGATCTGCAAGAGCTTGACAGTATGTTCTTGTATGTAGTAGTGGGCATTGTAATCGGTGCACGTTTGGGGCATTGTCTGTTTTATGAACCGGATTATTATTTAACACATCCATTAGAGATATTATATGTTTGGAAAGGCGGTTTAGCCTCTCACGGCGGTGGTCTTGGCGCATTGCTTGGGATCTATCTTTATAAACGAAAACATACACTAAACCTTTTATGGTTTTTAGACAAAATTGCCATCCCTACGGCATTTTTTGCATTTTTTGTCCGTATGGGTAACTTAATGAACTCCGAAATTTTAGGAAAAGTTAGCGATATCTCTTGGGCCGTTGTATTTAGCAGAGTTGACAATCTTCCGCGTCATCCGGCGCAACTCTACGAAGCACTCTCTTATCTTGTGATTGGAATTGTACTTTTTAGTCTCTATATAAAACTTCATGATAAATATAAAGACGGGTTTTTATTTGGTCTGTTTTTAACACTTGTCTTCATTGTTAGGTTTTTAGTGGAGTTTGTAAAAGAGAGACAAGCCGATTATGCGACAGATATGTTCCTCTCAACAGGGCAGTTATTGAGTATCCCTTTTATTATATTGGGGCTTTATTTGATCGTAAGAAGTTGTAAAAAGTGATCAAAGAGGTAGCTTTTGTCTACTTTATATTTATCAATATAAGCGCTTTTTTTATCTACAGTTTTGATAAATACCGCTCTACAAAAACAAAAGCATCGCGTATAAGCGAGAGGGAACTTCATGTGTTTTCACTGCTGGGCGGTTTTTTAGGTGCTACACTTGCAATGGCTCTTTTTCGACACAAAATAAGTAAAAACTCCTTTTTATATAAACACATAACTATAATGTTAGTGTGGATTTTAGGAGTTAGTTACTTTTTCTTGCGAGAGCTTTTCTCTTTGTGAACTGAACTTCTCCAGAAATGATTCACGATAAAATATCCTACTGTTGAACCGATAACAGAATAGAGAACGGTTCCAAAATAAAGCGGAATGAAAATATCGTCTATATTCTCTGAGAACCACTCTAGTGTCAGTTCAACAGGTTTTGGCTCTATCCCTAATATGTATGAACCTGTAAGATACTCCATATAATACATAGGCGGCATAGTAAAAGGATTACTTAACCAACACATAGCAAGGGCAATTGGGACGTTAAATCGAAAGAATGGGACAAATAACAGTACTGCTGCCATCTGCATCGGCATAGGGATAAAGGCTATGAAAAGACCTAAGAAAACCCCACGTGAGATCATTTTTCTGTTGCCTGAAAGATATTCAGGAGGTATTTTGTACTTCTTTATAAAATCGTTTAGTTTTTTATTTTTTGTCGTTTTTTTGAGCGTTTTTCTGAGCATATAATCAAACTTATTATTTTTGTTTAATTATACTCAGATTTTTATAATTTTTCTTTAGGTTTTTCTATAAAATAGCCTTGAGACTTATCAACACCTAACTCTTTGAGTTTATTATCGATATCTTCATTTTCAACAAATTCACCGATTGTTTTAATATTCATCTCTTTTGCAAAGGAAACGATGATAGAGGTGATAAGTGCCGACTTTTTATCATGAACAATATTTTTAATGATGCTGCCGTCAATTTTAATATAGTCGGCTTGTAAGCGCATCAGGTACTCAAAGTTAGAATATCCTGTACCAAAATCATCAATAGAGATTTTAGCTCCGTAAGATTTTACATTATTGATAAACTTTTCAATAACATCAAACTTCTCAATACTTTCAGTTTCTACAATTTCAAATGAGACTTTTTCTCCGATCCCGTACTTTTGAAGCGAATTAATAATAAACGCATTAATATCAGGGTCTAGTATATCTTCAATCGTAATATTTACTGAAAAATAGAACTCTTTATCTTTGAAGTATTCAAAACTTTTATTAATTACGATTTTTGTTAAGTCTTTATAGAGTTTTGATTTTTTGGCAATCTCTAAAAACTTTTGAGGAGGGACAATATTTCCTTGCTCGTCAAGAAGTCTGATAAGCGTTTCATACTTGAAAATAGTGTTTGTTTTATTGTCTTTGATCGCTTGATAGTATAAAATCACTCTATCGTGTTTTATAGCATCTTTAATCTCTTTAACCCATTTAAGATTGTTTTCATACTCTTGGTTCAGGGATATTGCTTCTGAATAAAGAACAATATGTTTAGAGTTTCTTTTTGCTGATTTTAAAGCCATACTTGAAGACTCTAAAAGAGACTTATTCTCCTCTAAAGAGATACCGACAGAGATGCTCAGGCTAATATCCTGACCATCTATTGTAATAGGTCTATCATGAAGATATTTTATGAGATTTGCCATATTGTTCTGTATAGTAACTGGATCACGCTCTTCTGAGAGGACAACAAATTCATCGCCGCCGAGTCTGTAAAGATCACAACTCTCTCGTTGTTCAATGGCACCCAGTAAAAATTCGCTAAATTTGATGAGTACTTTATCTCCAAAAACTTCACCATAGAGATTGTTAATCTGACTAAACTTATCTATATTAATAAGTACCAATGAGTGTTGTACATTCTCATTCTTATCTCTAAAAAGTGCTTTTCTGTTTTTTAATCCTGTTAAAGTATCTGTATAGAGCAGTCTTGTAAGTGTCTCTTGTTTTTGTATAATCTCTGTAATGTCATAGCGGATCGCAATAAATTCTACAATATTATCGTCTTTGTCAAGTATAGGGGAGATGGCAGTTTCAACCCAGTATGTCGAACCGTCTTTTGCTTGGTTTTTTAGCTGCCCGTGCCAAGTACGTTTGTCTAAGACAGTGTCCCAAATTTCTTTGTATACACTCGGGTCTGTTTCGGGGTGGCGTACTATGTTGTGCTTAGCACCCAGAGCTTCATTTGCATTGTATTGTGAGATCTTATAGAAATTTTCATTGGCAAAAGTGATGTTTCCTTCAAGATCTGTTTTTGTAACTATTAGATTTGTATCGATCGTTGTTTTATAACTTTGTAAAAAAGAGACATTGTTATTTACATCGGTTTTTGTTTGATTGATGAAATATTTTAAAAGTACATATATCCCTGAAAGTACGGCAGATGTGTTTATAAGGAATAAAAACTCTTTTAACGTGTAAGCGATAGTTCTCTTAGCTAAAATAGGTTCTAGAGCAACAGAAAGACTCAAAAGGAGTAAAAATGCGATCAACCAATAAAAGGGCTCTTTTTTTTCAGTATAGAGTAATGCCATTATAGGTGCTAAGAATGCCCAAATCATAGTGTTACTACTATTTTCAAAACCACCTAAACTCCACATCATTAAGAATGGAAGTAAGAGCATTAAAATCATCTGTATTCTAATAAGGGTATTTTCTCTGAGTACTTTTTTATTTAGTAAAAGAGTTACTAAAGAGATAACTACATAAAAAAGGGTAATACTTGCTGCAATTACCTGCCCAAAATATAGATTTACTACCGACCAAATAAGGGCAAAAGGTAATATGAATTTTATAAGAGTAATGATCGAAATATTATGATGAGTATTTAAAATTGTTTTACCTTTGTTGATTGAAGTGATTATTTTTATAAATTATATCACAAAATTATCACTTTGCTATTCAATAGAAGATACTAAAGTATTATTATGTTAAAATATTATAAGAGATATATCTATACTTGTCAATAAAAAAGGTGAAAAATGTCATTTGAAAAACTAGGAGTTTTTAAGCCTCTGTTAGATGCGATAAACGATCTTGGCTATAGTGAGCCAACACTAATACAACAAAGAGCTATTCCGTTAGTTTTACAAAAAAAAGATCTTTTTGCAACAGCACAAACCGGAACCGGAAAAACAGCAGCATTCGCTCTGCCACTTTTACAAAAATTAAGAAAAAAAGATGAAAATAAAGGTGTAAGAGGTGTAATTGTTTCTCCCACAAGAGAGTTAAGCGTACAAATTTACGAAGATATTACCGCTTATGCAAAATATATGGATATTAAATGTGAAGCTATCATCAGCGGAAAAGATATCACAAAACAGATTCAACGTTTAAAAGGCGGGGCTGAAGTGATTGTCGCAACTCCGGGAAGACTGCTTGAGCTGACACAAAACGGACTGAAGCTGGATGATGTAGAAGTTTTTGTACTTGATGAAGCTGATCGTATGCTTGATATGGGATTTAGTAGAGATATTAAGGCTATTCATCCACTTTTACCAAAAAGACATCAAACACTACTTTTTTCAGCAACGTTTTCAGAAAAAGTAAGAAAACTATCAAAACTAATCCTTACATCACCTGCATTTATTGAAACTGCAAAGAAAAATACAACTGTAGATACTATTAATCAGGTAGCGTACTTGGTAGATGCTAATAGAAAAGCTGAGTTGTTAGCGTATTTGATAGGCTCGAGAAATTTCCCTCAAGTTTTAGTATTTACCAGAACAAAAGCGAGTGCAGATGTTTTAGGAAAAGAGCTTGAAAAAGATGGTCTAAAAGCGGGTGTAATTCACGGCGATAAAACAAAAGCAAACCGTCTCAAAACTTTAAAACAGTTTATGGAAGGGAAGTTCCGTGTACTGGTTGCTACAGATATCGCCTCTCGCGGGCTTGATATTGAAGAGCTACCGTATGTAATTAACTATGAACTTCCGTCTATTCCTGAGGATTATGTGCACCGTGTAGGGCGTACTGGTCGTGCAGGTCGCGAAGGGGAAGCTATCTCTTTACTTGATGTGTATGAGAAGTTTGAGATTCGTGATATTGAAAAGCTGATCGGTCAAAAGATCGAGAAAGAGACGGTAGAAGGGTTTGAACCCGATCCAAATATTCGTAGAAAAGATGTTGATGAAGTAAAACTAAAATCGGAACACAAAAAGCAAGACAAACGCTTTGTTGCGAAAAAAGCAGAGCCGAAGAAGACAACTGCCAAAACTGTAAAAATGGCAAAAAAAAGAAAAACTACCAAAAGGGATCCACGCTAGTTGTTTGCAGATTATACTTTAGAGATTTTATATCAAGACGAGTATCTAGTCGCGATCAATAAACCAAGCGGACTTTTGGTACACAAGTCTATGATCGACAGACATGAGATCTATTATGCGATGAAGATGTTGCGTGATCAGATAGGGCAGTGGGTATATCCTATCCACCGTTTAGATAAACCTACAAGCGGGGTGTTGCTCTTCGCCTTAGACAAAGAGAGTGCCCGCCTTTTAAATGAACAGTTCCGAGAACGTTCTCCCCAAAAAACTTACATAGCAGTGGTGCGTGGTTACTTAGAAGACGGCGTTATCGATTACCCGCTTAAAGAGAAGCTTGATAAGATTGCCGACAAGGATGCCAAAGAGGATAAAGAGGCACAAGATGCGCTTACCCACTATAAAGTTCTTGATCAGATAGAGCTGCAAGCAACTGTAGGGAAATACGATACTGTTCGCTATTCCTTAGTGGAGCTGAGTCCAAAAACGGGACGCAAACATCAACTGCGTCGCCATATGAAACATATCTCCCATCATATTTTAGGAGATACAAAATATGGTCGGGGCGAACATAACAAGTTTATCCGTAAGGAGTACAATGTGCATAGATTATTATTGCATTGTACACGTTTAGAATTTCTGCATCCCTATAATAATAGAGAATTAGTTATCGATGCAGAGTTCGATACGACATTTCAAGAATTATTTAAAAAATTTAATTGGAGTATATGATGAGTAGTGAAGTACAAGAGATATTTTTAAAAGATTATAAACAACCGAGTTTTGCTATTGAAAGCGTAAATCTTACATTTGAGCTTTTTGAAGAGGAAACAAATGTAACAAATATTATGAAGTTTAAAAAGCTAGACGGGAGTTCAGAGCTTGTTTTAGATGCACAGGAATTGGAGCTAAAAGAGGTTGTTCTTGAGGGTGAGATACTTGGAAGTGACCGTTATACACATGATGAAGAAACGCTTACTATTTCAAATGTACCACAGGAGTTTACTCTAGAGATCAGAAATAGAATCTATCCGCAAAAAAATACTGAACTAGAGGGGCTTTACAAATCTGGAGATATTTTTTGTACACAGTGTGAACCTGAAGGGTTCCGAAGAATCACACCATACCTTGATCGTCCTGATGTAATGAGTGTTTTTACTACAACTGTGATTGCAGAGAAAGAGAAGTATCCTATTCTTTTAGCAAACGGAAACAAGATCCATTGTCATGAGAGTTTCGATACACGTCATGGTGTAACATGGCACGATCCACACCCAAAACCTTCATACCTTTTTGCACTTGTAGCCGGAGACCTTGATTATATAACAGATAAGTTTGTAACTGCCGGCGGGAATGATGTTGAGTTAAATATCTATGTAGATAAAGGTAATAGCGATAAAGCGGACCACGCTATGAAAAGTTTGGTAAACGCTATGAAGTGGGATGAGGAAAAGTATGGTCGTGAGTACGATCTAGACATCTATAATATTGTTGCAGTTGACAGCTTTAACATGGGAGCTATGGAGAACAAAGGGTTAAACATATTTAACTCGGCATACGTACTTGCAGATGCAGATACTGCGACTGATGCAAACTTTATGGGGATCGAGTCTGTGATCGCACACGAGTATTTTCATAACTGGACGGGAAATAGAATTACGTGTAGAAACTGGTTCCAACTTACACTAAAAGAGGGACTGACGGTATTTCGCGATCAGTGTTTCTCTGCAGATATGAACTCTCGCGAAGTACAGCGCATAGAGGATGTTAAAGCTTTAAGAGAGCGTCAGTTTGTAGAAGATGCATCTCCTACGGCGCATCCGATTCAGCCAAAGTCATATATCTCTATGAATAATTTCTATACTGCAACGGTCTATGAAAAGGGTGCTGAAGTTATCCGCATGTTACATACTATGCTTGGTGAAGAAAATTACAGAAAAGCGACTGATCTGTATTTTGAGAGTTTTGACGGTCAAGCGGTAACAACGGATGATTTTTTATGGGCTATGAAAGAGTATGGAGAGTTTGATCTGGAACATTTCAAACTTTGGTACGATCAAAGCGGGACACCGAGTTTAGAGGTGAAAGAAAATTTCGAAGATGGAAAATATATCTTAACACTGACACAAAAAGTTCCAAACAAGGTAGACGGCTCACTCCAAAAGGCTATGTACTTCCCACTAAAAATTGCTCTGTTGGACCAAAACGGTACGGTAGTTGAAGAAAAGATGCTTATTGTTTCAAAAGAGAGTGAATCTTTTAGTTTTGAAGGTTTTACACAAAAGCCAATCATCTCAATCAACAGAGACTTTTCGGCACCGGTTATTATTGAACATCAAAATGTTGATTTCGCATTTTTAATGAAGCACGATACTAATAGTTTTACAAAATATGAAGCTGCGCAAGAGTTTGCCATTACAACACTATTTAAACTTATAGAGGATATTGAAAGTGATATTAGTGAATATTTAGAGGCATTTGGAGCACTGCTTGAACTAGATATGGATCTTTCATATAAAGCGCTTTTACTTGAACTCCCTTCAATCTCTACATTGATGCAAAAACAAAAAGTGGTTGATTTTGAACCTTTATATAAAGCAAAAGATAAACTTTCTTATGAAGTTGCTAAAAAATATGAAGCAAAACTGTTAAAACTTTATTTCCAAAATCATGAACCGCTCAATAGTGAACTAGATAGTCAAAGCATTGGTAAGCGTGCATTGAAAAACAGAGTACTTTCTCTTTTAAGCGCTTTAGAATCAAAAGAGATAGCAACTGTTGCAAAAGAACAATATGAACATTCGTTAACTATGACAGACAGAATTACCGCTTTAGATGTTTTAGAGTCAATTGATGCCCGGTTGAGTGAAATAGCTTTTAATAACTTCTATAATAGATACAAAAATAACACTTTAGTGATGAATAAATATTTTGCACTCTTAGCAGCATCACCAAGAGAGGGTGTGCTTGATCGAGTGATGGCATTGCAAAATGATGAGGTGTATGATGAAAAAGTTCCAAATCTTGTACGTTCACTTATAGGTGTTTTTGCAAGAAATTATAAATATTTTCACGCTAAAGACGGATATGGGTATAAATTTTTAAGTGATAAGATTATTGAGATAGATAAAATAAACCCTCAAATGGGCTCAGCCCTTGCAGGAGCATTCAAAATTTACCCGAAAATGATTGAATCTAACAAAAAATTGATGAAGAATGCTTTAGAATGTATCATATCTACACAAGATATTTCAAAAAATACATTTGAAATCGTAAGTAAAATTTTAAAGTAAAATAAGTTTTTCAAATTAATCATAGTTGTTCAGTGCCATACTTTAGGAATTTAAAAAAAATTATGTAGAGTATAACTTTACGAAATAGTAAATTTTAAGCTTTTTATTGTGATAATAATGTGATTTTATTCTGTTAAAGTTGTATTAGAACTTATTAAAAGGGAAGGTTTATGGCAAGATTAGTCGTACTTGGTGGTGGTGTTGCAGGTCATACTGCAGCTACATTCGCCGCAAAATGGTTAGGTTCAGCACACGAAGTTGTGGTTGTGACTCCAAATGCAAAATGGAACTGGATTCCGTCAAACATTTGGGTTGGTGTTGGTGAGATGTCAAAAGAGGAAGTAACTTTTGAATTAGCTCCTGTTTATGCAAAAGCAGGTATCACATATAAGCAAGCTAAAGCAGTTTCATTAAATCCGGAAGGAAGTGAAGCAACTGATAAGCCTTTTGTAACTATTGAATATACTGGACAAGACAAGGTTGGGGAGTCTGAAAACGTAGAGTATGATTACATCATTAATGCTACTGGTCCAAAACTAAATTTTGGTGCAACTCCTGGTCTAGGTGAAGGAAGTGAGATCGGTGAGCATACAGTATCTGTATGTACAGCTGATCACGCAGTTCACGCATCTGAAGAGTTTGCGAAGTGTATCGAAAAGATGAAAAACGGTGAACGCCAAAAATTCTTAATCGGAACAGGCCACGGTATGTGTACATGTCAAGGTGCTGCTTTTGAGTACATCTTCAATATTGAACATGAATTAAGAAAAGCTGGTGTTCGTGACATGGCAGATATGAAATGGATCTCAAACGAGTCGTTCTTAGGTGACTTCGGGATGGGTGGACTTCATATGAAAGTTGGCGGTTATGTAGTAAGCTCTAAACTTTTTGCTGAATCACTTTATGCTGAAAGAGATGTAGAGTGGTTAATCGGTGCACACGTATCAAAAGTTGAGAAGGGAAAACTTAACTATGAGCTTCTTGATGGAACATTCGGTGAAGAAGAGTTTGACTTTGCAATGCTTATTCCACCGTTTGCAGGTGTTGGCTTAAAAGCTTACAATAAAGCGGGTGAAGATATTACTGATGTAGTCTTTGCTCCAAACGGATTTATGAAAGTTGATGCTGACTATACTGCTAAGCCTTATGCTGAGTGGAAAG
This sequence comes from Sulfurimonas sp. hsl 1-7, assembly GCF_030577135.1. NCBI lineage: Bacteria > Pseudomonadati > Campylobacterota > Epsilonproteobacteria > Campylobacterales > Sulfurimonadaceae > Sulfurimonas > Sulfurimonas microaerophilic. The sequence goes on from NZ_JAUIRR010000001.1 coordinate 23,673, forward strand.
CTAGTGACTGGCCAAGAACATACCAAAACCCGACATACCCAAATATGTTTGCAGCAGGTATCGCTTTTGCACCACCGCATCTTATCTCTCAGCCGATGAGTTCACCAAACGGAACTCCTATCAATCCTACTCCGCCAAGAACTGGTATGCCTGCTGGTATCATCGGTAAAGCGGTAGCTCACTCTGTATGTGATCTAATCACTAAGGGTGAAGGTGCTCATTTACATGAAGCTTCTATGGCTGAGATGGGTGCTGCATGTGTTGCATCTGCAGGTAAAGGTTGGTTTGACGGACAAGCGGCTGCAATGACTGTTTATCCTGTTGTACCAGATTTTGAAAAATATCCTGGAACTGGACGTGATACAGATTATACATTCGGTGAAATCGGTCTTGCTGGGCACTGGATTAAACATATTCTTCACTATATGTTTATCTACAAAGCGAAGCTAAATCCAGGCTGGACAATGATTCCAGAATAATAGAAGGAGTATAAAATGAAACACGAAGAAAAAAACTTTGCAAAAAGTAGAGACTTTAACTTAACTATGATTCCAGGAAAGTTCGCAAGAGCTATGAGAACATGTGTTATTTATCAGTTTCTTAGATTTTTAGTTATCAATATTAAGATGCTAATCGTAGTGAGTAAAAGTCACTAAATTTTTCTATCTAAGCTATGTTTTTAGCTTAGATAGTACACAGAATGAAAAAAAGTAAGAGATGGTAAAAGAGTTAATAAAATATCCAACTCCGCTCAGTGTTGAGTATGGAATAAATGTACGTGAATTTGATGAAAAATTATTTTCCTTAATAGATGATCTCAAAGATACTATAAATGAAAATAATTTAAAAGCATTATCGGCTTTTCAAATAGGGAACTATTTAAATGTTATAGTTTTAAAAAATGAAGATGGTAGTTTTTTAGAACTTATCAATCCTAAAGTGATCGCTCATAGCGGGGAAGTTACTACAGTAGAAACTACATCGTATTATGATAACTTAAGCGCTCAGGTAACGCGTTATGAGAATATTAGCGTTATATACCAAAATAGAGCAGGTGAAAATCAAGTTTTAAAAGCTGAAGGTGATCTGGCAATTATTCTACAGAGAAAAATTGATTATACATTTGGTTCAACATTTATAAATAAGTTGTCAAAAGAGGAAAAACAAAGATTTGAAGGAAGCTTGGAATTTGGTTCTGATATAGGGTATGAGAACTATTGTCCAACAACATTTTTTAAAGATAAAATTATAAGATTTATAAATATTATAATAGCTTTACTTTTTTTCGTTTTTGTAATATCATTCTTGGTAGAAGATAAGAAAATGTTATCTGACATTTGGCAGTATCAACTATATACATCATATTTTATAGGTCTCATGACTATTGTATATATCGTTTACGGTAGATATGAAGGGTTACAATATAAAACGTGTACAAGTTGTCAAATAGGTAATATTTTAGGGACGGCATTTATCGCAATGGTAAAACTATCTGCAGTGATGACACTTTCTTATATCTTCGTAAAATAAAGATATTAAAGAAATGAAAATGGCAGAAAATATAGGCTCTTTATATGAGTGTAAAGATATCTTTTCTAAATCAAAACAGAGTATATTGCAGCAATGGGTTAGCTATGATACCTCGGCGGAGATTTTACAACTTCATAAGATAGATAAAGATTACTTTATTGAAACGTATGGAAGTGGCGTTTTTGACTATTTTATGGGTGTAATCTCTGGAGAAGTACAAATAGGCAACTGTCCTGTTATGCAAAACTTTTTGAGCTATTTGAAAAACAGAGAAATTAGTGCCGATGAGCTCTTTGAATTATGTAGTCATTTTAGACGCTCAATGATCGACTTCTCTTACGATGCAAAGATTAACTCTAAAGAGGTTTTTGATGCAATCTCTTACATCTTCGATCAAAATTTCCGCGGTATTCTAAAGTACTATACAGACGTAATTTTTCAAAAACTTGTTGATGCGAGACAAGAAGCTCTTATAGCATCACAAGCAAAAGAGTATTTTTTATCGAATATGTCACATGAGATACGCACACCTTTAAATGCGATTCTCGGTTTTGTAAATCTCCTTTTAGATGACGATCTTCCAAAAAAACATAGAAACTATTTGGATATTATATTGAACAGCGGAGAAAATCTTTTAAGTATTATTAATGATATTTTAGACTTTTCAAAACTCAGAAGCGGAGAGTTCCATATTGAGCCAAAAGTGTTCTCTCTTCATGATGAGATCTCGCATACTATGGAGTTATTTGTAGCAAGTGCAAAGATGAAAAATATTACTATAACTTCATTTATCGATCCTAAAATACCACTTCAATTAGAGGGAGATATTTTAAGAATCAAACAAATACTCTCCAACTTTTTAAGTAATGCTATTAAGTTTACACCTTCAGACGGGCATATTCACATAGAAGCAAATTGTAAAGATCAAGTCTTGAAAATTTCTGTTGAAGATAACGGAATAGGGATCTCTCAAGAGGATAAAGAGAATATCTTTTTAGCTTTTGGACAAGCTCAATTTGCAAAAGAGAGTAGAAGTGACGGAACCGGCTTGGGACTTTCAATATCTTGTCAGTTGGCAGAGTTGATGGGTGGAGATGTTGGAGTAGAGTCGGAAGTAGATCAAGGAAGCCTTTTTTGGATGAAGATCCCGGTAGAGATTCATACAGATGAACATCTATACTTTGAAGAGGTGGAAAAACTTAAAAACTTTAAAGTTGCAGTATATGCAAAAAACTATTCTCTTAACTATAAACACAAGTCATTTCTAAACTATGCAGAAGTGTTCAATATGGATATTGCCATAGTTAACTCTTTAGATTTAGAGTATGACATATGTATATTTTTACATGAAGAGTTAACTTCGGAAGATATGAGCAAAATAATTAACTCCGATAAAAAGTTTATTAGTATAGTTTCTCAAGAGTGTGACATTTACGATAATTATATGCATACAAATACTATCTCTTTCCCTTTGTATTGCGAAAAATTGAAAGTTGCTTTTGAGGAGCTTTTATATCCTCAGGAGTATTTAGAACACAGAAAGAAGATCTCTAAACACTTTAAAGGGAATATTTTAGTAGCTGAGGATAATGAGGCAAATCAGGAACTTATTAAAATCATACTCTCAAAATACGGTTTGGAGTTTGATATTGTCAATAATGGTCTTGATGCTATTGAGTTATATAAAATCAATAGATATGACCTTATTTTAATGGATGAACAGATGCCAAAAATGGATGGCACGCAAGCGGTTGAAAAGATAAGAGAGTTTGAAAAAGAGAACGATTTGGAACATACACCTATCTCTGCATTGACAGCAAATGTTTTAAAAGGTGCTAGAGAAAAAGGGCTGTTACACGGATATGATGCATTTTTAGGAAAACCTATTGTTTTAAAAGACTTAGAAAATCTTTTTGATACATTTTTAGAACCTGACTATACACATCTTTCAGTTGATCAGAGTAAGAGTTCATCCGATGTTAAGATACTCGGTTTAGATGCAAAAGCACTCACAAAAGAGTTAATGTTAAGTATTGATGAATTAACAATGTTAGTCGATCTTTTTGTGACTAAAATGCAACAAGTTTTACCTGAACTACAAGAGGCTATAGAGAAAAAAGATTACTACAAAATAGCTAAAAAAGCACATAATATTAAAGGCTCTAGCGGTAATTTTAGAATAGAGTTTTTACAAAAGACAGCAAGTGAAATGGAAGAGATGGCCAAAAAAGAGGAATCTTTTTATGACTATGAAGGAAATTTCTTGAAAATGAAAGAGGCTATAGAAGCTATAAAAATTTTATAGAGTTTTTTTACTCTTCGATATAATATCCGATTCCGGATGCATTCTTAATAATGTCTGTTTCAAGTTTATTTCTAAGTCTCCATACAAGTGTACGGACACTGTTTTCTGTAGCACCTTTGTCTTCCCAAACATAATTTACGGCTTGTTCAAACGTTACTACAGAACCGAGTTGTGCTACCAATAGTCTTAAAAAAGCGTTCTCTTTTTTTGTAAGTTTTAACTTCTTTCCATGATAAAACGTTTCACAGATACTAATATCTAGGTGATAGTCGTCTCCAAAAGGGACAATAGGTTCATCAGAAGAGCGTTTTGCATAAAGCATTTTTTCGAGATTCATTTTATCAACTTTTAGTGTGTCGATATCATGTTTTCTCTCGTTTTCTACCTGGAATTTGAACAAAGCCATTTGAATTGTAGCATGTAGTGAATTCGGATCAAAAGGTTTTACAATGTATCCGTAAGGTTCTGTCACTTTTGCTCTTGTAATTATCTCATCATCAGTGTAAGAAGTGAGGTAGATAAAGGGAATGTTATAGTTCTCTTTTATATATTTGGCAAGTTCAATTCCGTCATCACTCTCTTGTAAAGAGATATCGATAATAACTACACTCGGACGATGTGTAGATATCTTGATCTTAGCCTGTTCAATGTTATCACATACTCCAACTACACTGTAGCCGTGTTTTTGTAAAGATATGTTGAGATTAAGTGACGTTATTTCATCATCTTCAACAACTAGTATTTTATCTTTAGTATTCATCTTTACACTTCCTATATCAAAAAAAAATGATTAATATGTGATAACACAATATCTAAAATTATAATATAACTTTTTTTTATTTACAATACTTAATCTAAATAAGTGTAAAATTTGTTACAAAATGATACTAACAGATTATAATATAATCTCAAAAGGATTGATAATGCGCTTATTTATGACGTTTCTATTAGTAGTATATGCAAGTATTATATCTGCAAATGAAGTAAAAAAATTACCGAAATTAGAACTAAAACCTTTAACAGAAAAAGAAAAATCTGTAATTATTTATAAGGGTACGGAGAGACCTTTTAGCGGAAAATATTATAATTTTGATGAAAACGGTACATACTATTGTAAACAATGCGGTGCAAAACTTTTTTATTCAAAAGATAAGTTTCACAGCGGGTGTGGTTGGCCTAGTTTTGATGATGAAATTGAAGGAGCCGTAAAGAAAGTAAAAGATGCCGACGGTAAAAGAGTAGAGATATTATGTGCAAGATGCGGAGCACATCTAGGTCATGTTTTTGAAGGGGAGGGGCTTACAGATAAAAATAGAAGATATTGTGTAAACTCTATCTCTTTAGATTTTCAAAAAGCTGATCATAACACTCTAAAAAAAGCTTATTTCGCAGGGGGATGTTTCTGGGGAGTTGAGTATTATCTTGAAAAGAAAAAAGGGGTAATGAGTGTCGTATCCGGTTATATGGGTGGAGATAAGCCAAATCCTAGTTATAGAGATGTATCACATGGAGATAGCGGTTATCTGGAGACTGTAGAGGTGACTTACGATGCAACTCAGGTTGATTATGAAACATTGGCAAAACTCTTTTTTGAGATCCATGATCCAACGCAAAAAGACGGGCAGGGACCAGATATTGGAACACAGTACAGTTCAGCTATTTTTGTCTCTAATCTAAATGAGAGAAAAATAGTGCAGAAATTGATCAAGCTTTTAGAGTTAAAAGGGTATGATGTCGCTACAACTATTCGAGATAAAAAAGAGTTTTATGAGGCTGAAAAGTATCATCAAGACTATTATGACAGAAAAGGGAAAAAACCGTATTGTCACGGTTATGTAAAAAGATTTTAAAAGGTAGAATAATTGATAGAATATGTTTTAATGGATGAGTATATAGAGTTATATAAACTAATCAAACTTTTAGACTTGGTAGACAGCGGAGCTGAAGCTAAACAACTGGTTGCTCATGAGTATGTATTTAGAAACGGTGAACTTGAAACAAGAAAAAGAGCAAAAATTGTTAAAGGCGATGTTTTAACGATAGGTGATGAAGTAACTATAAAAGTTGTGTAAACTTTTATAGTACAAATGAACTTATAAGCCCTATAACTCCTCCAAATACTCCGCCCCAAACAACAAGCCATTCAAGATGTTCACGAATCAGTTTCTGTACTAATTCTTTTACCATTTGCGGTGTAAGTTCATTCAGTCTTGTATCTATTACGGTTTCAATAGAGTTAAGAATGTCTTCGTTTAATGAAGAGCTTTTAAGATGTTTATCAAGTGTTTGTGCAAAACTTTCAGAAGAGACAATAGTTATCATCGCTGACTTTAGTTTATTTGTAAAAGGTTCGCGTAGCCCCTCTAACGCTTTTTCTCCGCCAAACATACCAAGCATACCGCCAAAAGGGGAATCCATTACGGTTTTGGTAAGTGCATCATAAGCAGGGGAAAAATCACTCTCTTCAATGATCGGAGTTAAGTCTATCTTCTTCTCCTCATTTTGAAAGAAGTTTTCCAACTGCTCTTTTGTAAAAAACTGCTCCATTAAAAGGTTTTTGATCGCACTTTTAAATGCTTCAAAACGTGAAAGAATCACTCCAGAACCATAAAGAAAAGGAACTTTTTCAAAAAGCATATGGACCGCTAGTTGATTTGTAAGGGCACCTGAGAGTGCAAAAAGACCCGTAAAGAGTAAACTTGAAGCAACTAAAGGATCTAAACCTGGCATATAAGATAAAGCGATGAATAGTATTGCGGTAAAGTTAGTTATAAAACTTTTATTTAATATCAAATTATTCTCCAAATTTTTGGGTAATTATATATAAAAATAGTATTATTACAAAAAAATGAGGCTGATATGAAAGAAGAAACATATAGATTATTTGAAACAGCTACAATTGATGAGATCGTCGATACAATTCTTAGAGAGCTGGATACAAGAAATGAATCTCCTTTTTGGAAAGAGAAGGTTGGACCGTTTTCCAATGCGGTCTTATCTGTACTTATCCCTTTAAGAGATAGCGGTATTTTATTTGACCCGCAAGGTGACAAAACAGAGCTCTTAACACCTGAACTGTTTTTAGAGTGGAGTGATTTTGTATCGTTAAAGATGTTAGTTTTTACAATAGCAAAATCAAATGAGGCAAATCAACTACTTAGAACAAAGTTAAGCGAAGAAGATTGTAATAAATATACACCTATAGACCTTGAAGCACTTGGAACTTACTTGAGTAAATATAGTGTGAATTTAGAGAATGAAGCACTTGACTTTCCAATAGCGAACTATAACTTACATCAAGGTGTAAGCAACGTTATAAAATCATTACTATAGTGAGATAGAGTCTAGGGAGTCTTGTAAGACTCCCTTATGCAGTTTGTAAAAAATAAGCTATAATGATTTTAAGAGATACATTATGGAGGCCTATTATGAAACATTCATTACCTGCTTTACCGTATAAATCAGATGCTCTAGAACCTTTTTTATCGGAGCAAACATTACTTTTCCATCATAAAAAACATCATGCAGGATATGTTAATAAACTCAATAGTTTGATCGAGGGTACAGATTACGAAACTATGAGCTTAGAGTATATTATCTCACAGTCCGAGGGTGCTATTTTTAATAATGCAGCACAAATATTCAACCATAACTTTTATTGGAATTGTCTCTCTCCTACAAAGACAACACCATCAGATGCTCTTGCACAAAAGATATCTGAAGTGTTTGGAAGTATGGAAAAGTTTAAAGAAGAGTTTTTAAATGCTGCCGTTGGTAATTTCGGTTCAGGATGGACATGGCTGATCATCGATCAGCATGAACATCTAAAAATTGTAAATACATCCAATGCCAATACACCTATTGCACATTCACAAACACCGCTTTTAACTTGTGATGTCTGGGAACATGCATATTATCTTGATTATAAAAATGAACGTCTAAAATACCTTGAAGGGTTTTGGGAACACATTAACTGGGACAATGTATCAAAAGTATATGCAGACAAAGAACATCTGAATGTGATTGGTCTTGCAGGGATTGTAAATAACGATCCTGATGATCTTATGTCGGATTATTTGGATGAATTGCAACATCAAGAAGAGACTTCTTCTTGAGTTTTTAATAAAATATCAGATATAAAAATCCCCATAATAAAAAGATGAGGAAACTTAATACTGCAAAAGTGATTACTACGCGCAGTGTAAAGTGAAATAAAAACTTGAAAAAGCTTTTCATCTTTTATATGGATATGTTATGAGTTTTAATCCTCTGGTTGCATAATCCATCCCGCCTTGAAGATTGATCACTTTGTAGCCTAATTTTTCAGACATCCAAGGTCCCACTAGCGATGTACGGCTTCCCGTATGACAAATGATTGCAAACGGTTTTGAAGTATCCACTTTTGCATTGAGCTCTTTTAGGAAGTTGTCTATATTATATCCGCCACGCTGATCGAAGAACATAATAGGGATAGCACCTTTTAATAAACCTGTTTCTCTCCATTCAGGCGGAGTTCTGATATCTACGATAGGTGTCTTAGAATCTAGTAGCTCTTGAGTGATATATTGACTTTTATAATCAGCAAATAAAGAGATTGTAAGAAGAGTTAAAGTTAAGAAAATTCTTTTCAATTTTTTTCTCCAAAATAAAATTGTATAATTATAACTACTTAACACAAATAGGATCATAATGGCAGCCTCTAAAAAAGCGATAGACAATGCAAACAGACTACGATATATAAGGGCATTGGAAAGATTTCATAAAAGTATCAACTCATACCTTGCAAACACTGATGATTTATCAAAAGAGAAGTTTGTAAAAAAAGTTGAGAATGGTATGAAACTTTTAAATCGAGTTGAAGAGGTACAACTTTATAAAGGTGAATTGCAAGATCTGCAAACTTTAGTAAAAAAGATAATCGCCTATAAAGAGAGTGATGAAGATATTGAAAAAATTAAAGAAGAGATCACCTATGCTTCAAATCAGCTAGATAAAAGTAAAAATGCCAGACGTTATAAAAAAGACAAGCATTCCCAGTCAAAATATCAAGACTGGGAATAGAGAAAGTTTTTGAGGTTTATCCCTCTACTTGATTTACATCTTTCCCATGTGCTTCAATAATCATACTATCTAGTAGATCAAAGAGTTCGTGAGATGCTTTTTCCATCGTATCAAAGTTTTCAATGATAGTTTGCTCATGTTCTAAGACTACTTGTTCCGGATTTGCCATCTCTACATAGTGAAGATTAACATTCGCTTTATCATGAACTATAGCATGAACAGACTCAGATTTTTTATAAGATGTTGTATAGCTGAATCTGCGTTTTCCTTCATTATTATGCCATTTTCCAAGGTTACATTCATTATGCGATGTAGGATTAAGCGTTTTCTGAAGTGTCATTAAAGAGTTATATGCACGTGCTTTGTAAAGGATGTGATCAATTTTAGCAAGTACAATAAAGATGCTGTTTTCCATATGGTAAGACTGATCAACAATTTTTGCAGAGTTTGAACTGAGTTCAACCAATGTATCTTCAAACTGTTCGATTTTCTCTGTTGAGTCATCTACCGTTACTTTCATCGCTTCAGAACTCTCTTGGATCTCATTCATACCTTGTTGTAAAGATTTGATAGAGACTGAGATTTCACTTGTAGCTTTATGAGTTCTTTCAGCCAGTTTTCTTACTTCGTCCGCAACAACTGCGAATCCACGGCCGTGTTCACCTGCACGAGCAGCTTCAATAGCAGCATTAAGTGCAAGAAGATTCGTTTGATCTGCAATATCCGTAATAAGGTCGATAACCGTAGTGATACTACTTGTTTGAGCAGCTAACTCTTCTATGCTGCCATTGTTAGTAGTTACTTGTTGGTGCAGCGTGTGTAACTCTTCAACTACTGCAGTGATATTGTCGCGTGAATCGTTTGCTAAATTAGACGCGTGTTTCGTTGATGAAGTTACAGCTTTTAAGTTTTCTATATTTGTTTGTAGATTTGTTTGGATAAGACTTAACGACTCTGTAACCTGCGTGCTTTTTACACTCAGTTTAGAGTTAAGTGCATCACGTTTCCCTTTTTGGTGTTGTTCTTTCATAAAGTCAATGCTTTGTGAAACACTGTCAATAGCTAAAATAAACTCACCTTTTAATCCCTCAGAAGAGATAGGTTTTGAAAAATCACCTTTTGATGCGTTTGTAATAGTAATATTGATCTCACTGATAAGTTTCTCAACATGTTCTAGAAGTTCAGCAAGATGGCTTCCCATGATGCCGAGTTCTGTTTTATCATCTGCAGCAATATTGCATTTATGTGAGAAATCACCGTTTGCCGAGTATGTAATTAAATCTGTAAAGTTTTCTATACCCGAAGTGATAGATTTTCTAATGAATGCAGCAGCAATTAAAACAATCAGACCTACAAAAACGCCTGCAATGAATACAAAGTATTTGTAAAAAGATATTTTTGTTTGCATATCTCTTGAATCGTTATTGAGTGCATCTTGTCTTAGTTTTGCAAGCTCTTTGAAATATTTTCTAGATTTTTCTGCATAAGGCGTTAAATTCTTTCTATATTTTTCATATATTTCAGCTTTAGAGTTTTTGATCTCCTCAGGAGTAAGTGAAGAAACCATTTTATATGCGTTGTCTAAAAATAAAAGTGTTGAATCTTTTGCTTTGACAGATAACTCATAAGAACTATCATTTTCCAAAAGTGCATCAAGTGCTTCAAAATCTTTTTTAATGTTATCAATAGTTGTACGTAATTTTTCTAGATCTTTTTCGCGATCACCACCGAGCATTACAGCTCTATCTGTTCTACTAACATAGTTCATGTTCTTTTCTATCTTAAGTGTTAGTAAACCAGCTTGTAAAGAACTTTTATGAAGCTTTTCATAGTCACTGTCTATATCACTCATAGCAAAAAATACAAATGCTGTAGCAGCTAAAATTGCAAATGTCGCTATTGCGATGAGGTAGTTCATTTTTTGTTTAATACTTAAACTTTTGAACATAGTTATTCCACCTTTTTCCGTTTTGTGTTGCTATTCTAACACATAGAGGTGGATTCTTAGATTAAAGCATCTTTAATTTTCAAAAAAAAATCTCTTTTGTGATACAATTAGCAGCATAAAAAATATTAATAAACATTTACTAATTCAAGGTGGAAAAATGAGCTTTGCCGAGTCAGAGATTCAAAAATTTAAAAATTCTAACTGTGCTGAAAACAATGTGTTTTATCAAGCATTGGATGAGGTTATATACTCTATATCTCCATTATTGGAGTCTGATAAAAAGTACGCAGAGCATTCTATTTTAGAACGTTTGGTTGTTCCAGACAGAATCATAAAATTTAAAGTAACGTGGCTGGACGATAAGAACCAAGTTCAAGTAAATACCGGATACCGTGTGCAGTTTAATAACGCTTTAGGACCATATAAAGGAGGTCTTCGTTTTCATCCAACTGTGAATGAAGGGATTTTAAAATTTTTAGGCTTCGAGCAGATCTTAAAAAACTCCTTAACAGGTTTACCGATCGGTGGAGCTAAAGGTGGAAGTGACTTTGATCCAAAAGGGAAAAGTGACTCTGAAATTATGAAATTTTGTAAATCTTTTATGATCGAACTTCACAAATACATAGGACCGCGTATGGATGTTCCTGCAGGGGATATCGGTGTCGGTAGTCGTGAAATAGGGTACCTTTTTGGAGAGTATAAAAAGATAACTTCTACATATGAAGGGGTTCTTACAGGAAAACCTTTCTTTTTCGGAGGTTCTTTAATGCGTCCAGAAGCAACAGGTTACGGTGCCGTTTATTTTACTGAGACTATGTTGGATATGGAGGGGAAAGAGCCGTTAAAAGGTCAGATCTGTACGGTAAGCGGAGCAGGGAATGTTGCTCTGCATGCTATTGAAAAACTTTATCATATCGGTGCACTGCCGGTGAGCTGTTCAGACTCTAGCGGAACTATTTATGATTCAAGAGGAGTTGATTTAGAGCTTTTAAAAGATATTAAGCTTGAAAAACGTCTCTCTTTAGAAAAATATTTAGAAACGCACCCTGAAGCAAAATATATTACTGTTGATGAATACCCAGAAGGTGGCCATGCAGTTTGGGACATCCCTTGTTATGCGGCTTTCCCTTGTGCTACACAAAATGAACTTACGGAAGTTGATGCTAAAAACCTCATAGAAAACGGTTGTATAAGTGTAACCGAAGGTGCAAATATGCCTTCAACTCCTGAAGCTATAGAACTTTTACAATCACATAAACTTTGTTTCGCACCTGCAAAAGCGGCAAATGCCGGTGGAGTAGTTGTAAGTGAATTCGAGATGAGTCAAAACGCTTCAATGAGTAAATGGAGTTTTGAAAAAGTTGATGAGAAGTTAAAATCAACAATGCAGATGATCTGTAAAAGGGTAGCACTAACAGCTAAAGACTACGGCGTTGAAGGAAACTATGTTGACGGAGCTAACATCGCGGGATTTAAAAAAGTTGCTGACGCTATGATCGCAGAGGGTATCTAGGTAAATTTAATGAAAAAAATACTGTTTTTATTTGTAATCATTTTTTCAAGTAGTTTAATCGCTGCATCCTATTCTACATTTATAGATGCACAGCTACAAAACTATTATAAAATGGACGATAACAATATATCTGAAGAAGAGATTCAACAGATATTGCAAGATGAAAATAGGCTTTATAATAATGCTTTAACAACGTTATTGGTTGATAGAAATAAGTATATAAAAGAGTTCGCAAAATATGAGCAAAAGATCTTTTCATTACAAAAAATTATTGCAATTAACAAGCGTGCGGGGAATAGTACAGCCGTACTTAGAGATGAGGTGCAATTAAAATCATATCAGATCTTACGTAGCCAAGGAAAAATGTTAAAAGATATTCTTTTCGCTTTGGATAAACCGAGCCTTGAGATGTTTGAAAATCAGTTGACTACACTGGTTAATCAAAATCAAGCAGAGATTTTGAAAATAGATGATACTAACTATAAAGAGTACTTTTCTTGGCCAGCAGATTCAAAGGTTGTAGTCGATCTTCAGGCAAATGTGAAAGAGTACTATGCACTTTTAGAGTTAAACAGAGATATTATAGTTTATCTTTACCGTCTTAAAGATAAGATGTATGGACTCAATAAGTATGAAAAATACCATTTAATTCAAGTAGTCTATACTTTAGATTCTTTAGAATTTTTTCAACCTTTCAACAATCTGCTTGAAAAATACGGTTTAGATGTTACTAAACTATTAATGATGATTATGTTAAGTGTCATTGTTTATATCTTACGAAAAATTGCTTTATTTGCGTTGCGAAATATTATGTCGCAAATTGCGTATTTAAAGGAGTACTCTGAACGTATCGTTGTAAAGCTGATTAAACCGATTGATAGTTTATTTATTATTATCAATATAAATTTACTGATATACCTTTACAATAATTTTAGTTCGATAGACCCTTTAACAAGAGGGTTCAATATAATCTATGGTTTTTATGCAACCTATATTCTTTACATTATTGTAAACAGAGTAGCAACAATTAAACTCCGTTCCATAGATACGACAAGTAAAAACATCAAAAAAGACATCATAAACGTCAGTATTAAAATTATTAACTTTGTAATTTTAATTATTGGTATATTGCTGGCACTTTATTTTGCGGGAGTAGATTTAACAACTGTACTTTCAGGTTTAGGTATCGGTGGATTTGCTCTTGCATTTGCAGCCAAAGATACAATATCTAACTTTTTTGGAACGGTATCTATCCTTTTTTCTGATGTGTTCTCACAAGGGGATTGGATTGCTATAGATGACAAAGAGGGTGTCGTTGTTGAGATCGGGCTTAGGGTAACTACGATCAGAACATTTGACAATGCCCTTATCGCCATACCAAACGGTACATTTGCTTCAAAAGATGTCAAGAACTGGAACAAACGTAAAGTTGGTAGAAGAATCAAGATGAACATTGGGGTGAAGTATAGTTCAAAATCGGATGATATTAAAAGAGCAGTTGCACAGATCAAAGAGATGTTACTGGCACATCCGGATATCGCTACGCCAAATACAAAGTATGAGTATAAAAAAGAGGAGATGACTAAGCTTGTTTCCAAAGATGATTTAGAAGGGGTGAAAACAAATTTACTTGTCTATCTAGACCAGTTCTCATCTTCAAGTATCGATATCTTAATATATTGTTTTTCGAAGTCTGTAATGTGGGAAGACTGGTTAAAAACAAAAGAGGATGTGATGCATAAAATAATGAAGATACTTGAGGAGAATTCCTTAGAATTTGCGTTCCCGTCGCTCTCTGTGTATCAAGAAAAATAAATAATCTTTATTTTAGTATTTTATGATAAAATCTCCAATTCGAAAATTTATTAGCTAAAGAGAATTTATGGAAGAAACACAAGCAAGAATAAATATTTATGCTTTATTATCACGTATATTACTACAAGAATTAGATCTTGAGACTCTTAACATCATCAAAAATGATGAAAATATTTTAGAGTTTTTCCCGGTTTTAAAAGAGTGGGAACCATTCTATACTATGGATGAAAAAACGCTTCTGGATGAGCATATTAATCCTGATTTTGTAAACCTGTCTATTTTACACTTGATCCCTTATGAGACGTTTTACACACGCGAAGATCAAATGATAGAAACTGGCGGTGCAAACCCGGTTACTGATATCTACAGTGCATATGATTTTATGGTTGACTATGAAGCTGCACGTACGGTTTCATCTGACCATATCGGTGTAGAGTTAGAGTTTATGCATCACCTTGCAAAAGCGGAATTAAAAGCGATTGAAGAGGGTGATGAAGAAGCTGTAGCGGAACTTAGACGCGTACAACACGACTTTTTAAATAAACATCTTATTAAATGGGCACCACTGTACTTGATCAACATGAAATATGAATCAAGAACACCGCTTTACTACGAAGCTGCAGATATGGCTTTAGAGTTTATCTTAAGTGATAACGAATATCTTACAAAAGAGACGCACGCATAGTATGATTAACTTAAATGCAGGTTTATGTGTTCGCTCGCTTAGTATAGATAGTGAGTGTAATAGATGTGAAGTGGTATGTCCGACAAATGCTATAGTTATTCAGCAAGGCAAAACACTTCCTGCAATCAATTTTTCTGAGTGTGTAACTTGTGGAGCCTGCGGGGCAGTTTGTCCAAGTGAAGCACTTACTATGGATGAGTTTTCCCCTACAGATTTTTTCTTTGATTTTGTACAGGAAAAGGATCCTCTTATATCATGTCGTAAAAATGTTCCTTGTATAGCAGCACTGAGCGTTGAGCATATTATTTCACTTGCAGTACTTAAAAAAGAGCTTGTGTTTGATATGGGACATTGTGGTGAGTGTGAAATAGCCTCTACATGTAAAGCTCAGATAGAAGCAAATTTTGAAGAAGCTACATACATCTTAGAAGCGATGGAGAATGATGCTGTTATCTCTATGGAAGATATTAAGTATGAAAACTCTGAAGAAACTATGGCTGATCGTAGAGAGTTTTTAAACTCGTTAAATCTTAAAACTGTTGCAAAAGCAAGAAAATCTTTTGAAGATGAGGTGCAAAAAGCAACTGATGAACTAGTAGAACATAATCTACAAAAAACAGATATTGCACTTTTAAAGAAAAAGATTATTCCGGAAAGAAGAAAGATTTTTTTTACTGCAATCAAAAGAGCGCCAAAACCTTCACAGTTTCATGTAATTGATGCTACAGAGGTAAGTTTTACTTCACAAAAGTTGATGGATGAAGAGGCTTGTACAGCATGTCAAATGTGTTATAGGGTTTGTCCAACAGGAGCACTGAGCTCTGATGTAAAAAATTCTAAGATAGACTTTGACCCATTTTTATGTATTAAGTGTCATATATGTCATGATGTATGTGCCCCTGATGCAATAACACTTTCAAGCTCTTATAAAGTAAAAGAGTTTTTTGAACCTGAAGTGGTAAACCTTATCGGTTTTAATGTAAAAAGATGTAATGAATGTAATGTGATCTTTAGTACGACAGGTGATGAAAAACTGTGTTACAGATGTAAATGTGAAGATGAAGAAGCCCGAGAACTATGGGGAATTACGGAGAAATATTAGAACTATGATGAATAATGATAATAAAATATCTAACCAAACAAAACTCTTTGGTTATATCGGTGAACATGCAGGGGTAAGTAGATTTTCTGCAATCATCAACAAAATGTTTAAAGAGAACAACGATGATGTGATGATGATCCCTATGAATATTCGCGAAGATGATCTTTATTTTACTGTGAGCAACATGAAACAGTCTCACGTAAACGGTGCAGTGATCTCAAGCGAATATGTTACAGATGTAGTGGAGATCGTCGATGATGCATCCTCACTTGTGAAGCGTAGCGGGATGTGTGATATCATCTATCGTGAAGATCAAACACTTAGAGGGGATATTTTCTCTATTCGTGTTTTAACAGAACATCTTAAAGACCTCTATGCTTCGAAAATTGCGATCATCGGTACGAACCATTATGCAAAAGCATTTTCATTCTTAGCATGTGGATTTAACGTGAGCTATTTTAACGATAGTCTTGAAGAGCTTTTAGCTTTTACACAAGAAGTTGAGATAAGCGATGCCGATATCAATAGAATAGCATCTGATTTAAAAGTAGATTTTTCAGAGTTTGATGCAGTGTTGGATTTTTCAAGTATGAATGATCTTTCAATGATCGAAAAACTTGGAAAATATAATCTTGATATGAAAAATACAAAACAGTTCTCAGCACTTAAAAAACGTGCAGATGAACTAAATGCATCATATACAAGTTATGATGACTTATTAGAAAAATTAACAAAAAAAGCGTATAGTTTAATTAAGTAAAGGAAAAAATATGAATCATGAAGATTTAGCTGATTTAAGAGCAGAGTTCGATAAATTTGTACAAGAGAAGTGTTCACTTGAACCTGAACAAAATGGTGCTCAAAATCCGGATATCGGGGATAAAGAGGATGAAGAGCCTGTTCCACAGTTTGTTGATGCATTAACTGAAAAACTGTTAGCACCGGCAATTAGCGGTGTATATCTTTCACGTTTAGATATTAAAAGAATTGCAGAAGGGATCGATGAATCACTTCCTATCAAAGAGCGTTTAAAAATGGTAAGAGCTCTTTTTAGACATACTACATCAAAAGATTATTTAAGAACGGCATTTGATGAAATTAACAAACATATCAACGGACGTGTGTTAATTTATAATCAACTTGCAGAAGCATTTCCTGCATCTAAAACTGTTTTCGAAGAAAACATTGTTAAAGCGGAAAAAACAAAAAAGATGTTTGAGCAAATTATAGAAGATTTTGAAGAGATCGAACCTACTGACGATCCAATGTTTATTTAAAAGGAAAATAGCAACGTAACTTCTGCGTTGCGTGGAAATGTAACTCTCTTTTTTAGAAGAGAGTTTCCAGTTGTAACCAACCTTGCCAAAGTAGGGCAGAAGTGATTCCTGCTGCAAATCCTGCGATGATATCATCACCCATTACACCAATACCACCTTTTGCTTCTCTGTCAATTTTACCTATAATAGAAGGCTTTGTAATATCGAAATATCTAAAAAGTACAAAAGAGAGTAATGACTGGATTAAAAAACCGTTTTCAATATTCATCACTTCGGGCATAGCTACACTCATAGCCGGTGCAACTGAGAGTGCAAACCACATACCTGCAAGTTCATCGATTACAATTTTTTGATTGTCATGGATACCTGATTTCTCTTCATAACTGTTGATAGCTTTGATCGCTATAACAGAGATAAGAAGTGTCGCTAAAAAGAGTGTACTCGCTCCAAAATAGATAAGTATGAGCATACCTAAAGGGAGTGATACTAACGTACCGACAGTCCCGGGTGCTTTAGGAGAAAGTCCACTGTAACCTAAGGTTAAAAAAAACCAATTCATTAAATTCCTTATGTAAGTGAAGTTGTTTGATAAAGTTTCATCAACTCAAGATAAAAATCTTTTTCCGTATGCTCTTCAAGCAGTCCCGTAACAGGGAAAGTATCGTAGTAAAGCTTTTCAAGATTTTTAAATCGGTTGACAAATAGTTTCGATAAGATAAACGAAGATATCTCTTTTCTAATAAGTACTGCAGGCGGAAGCAGTCCATACTCAAGTATCTCTAGAATAGAATCTGCATGATATGAGATTTGATGGTGTTGCCCGTGTGGACAAGTGTTTTTACTTACAAGTGTACGACACTGGTCACAGTAAACATATTCACTTGCAACGGTAATATCTATCTCTATCCCCATCACTCTGTCTACAATAGATTTGTTTGAGTTACAATCATAAAACATTCCAAGACCTGCATGGTTACGTCCAATTGTTAATCTATTACATCCGTAATTTTTTGCAACTATGGCATCAATGATGATCTCATTGTAGCCTGCAAAAATATAACTGTTTTCCAATGGTACGATAATCACTTTACTTTTTGGAAGATAGTTGTTTATAAAGTATTCCAGTGATTCTTTTCTGATGTCGAAACTAAGATTTGCATTATCGTAAGGTTTCAGCAAGAATATTACTAACAGATCTGTATTCTCTAACGTCTGACGAATCAGTTTTTCATGTGCACGGTGTAGAGGATTAGCCCCCATCACAAGAGAAGTGACATGTTTAGCTCCGAGTAACTCTTTTGCTTTTTTGATCGCTTCTTTAGATTCGTTCTCTTTCTGCTCAATAAGCTCATACTCACCGCAAATAGCATATTTTCCAAGACGTTTTAGAGTTGCCATAACACCGGGATGGGTATGATCATCTGTCCCATAGATATGTTTTACACGATCTTTTGGATCGATTGAGAATATCTCATCAATAACCATTGTCGCATATTCTATACCGTCACAAAGAATTAAGACCTCTTCACCTTTTTTTAGTGACTTGATCACCTCTTCATTCTTTTTCCCTGATGGAGCTAAAATAAACGGGAAAGGAAAAGTTTTACCATCAATAAGTCCTGTACGTAGAACCTCTTTAGACTCAGCTTCGTTCATAAGTTTTGTAACCGGTAATAACAGTCCGTCTTTTACAAGTTCTAATGCAGAAGCAGCCTCTTTATCTATATATAGGGTTTTATTTTTTCTTGATGATGTCATATTTCTTACGTTTCTCCCATAAGCTTTTACGACTGATACCTAGCTTTTTCGAGAGTTCAGTGTCAGGATACTTATCTTGATAATTTAATACTATATATTTTACATAGTCTTCAATTGGGAGTATTTCATTTTTATCAAATACATTACTCTCACTTTTTATCTCAACAACCCTGTGCTCAACTTCATCAATTTTATCCGTTGAAGATATAATTGCTTTTTTATCTGCTATCAGTTCACAAAAAGTTTTTTTATCGGTTTTTTTCAAAGCCTGATAATCTATAAGATAAATTATACTGTTTTGTGGGAGGTTTTCGATCTCTGTTAACGCTTTTGGATCACTAAGTGTTACGAAATGTATAGGTAGGTTCTGTACTCTGGCATATTCAAATGCAAAAGCATCTGCATATTTTTGAAAATTTGAAGAGATAAAAAGTGGAAGTTCAACATTTTCTAAAGAGATCTCATTTTTAGCATTTGCAAATGTATAATCTAGATACTTCTCATACGCTAAATTACGTTTTTTTAGTCTTTCATAGTCTTGATAATGATCTATCTTTCTTACAAGTTCTTCGATCATAAACGGTTTTAATATGTAGTCTTTTGCTCCGGCACTTAACGGTTTTGAAACAGTGTCATTACTAATGTAAGAAACCATTAAAATAACAATAGAGTTTTTAAATGTCTCTATAACAGGATTGAAATCTTGACCATTTATATTGGTAGATAAAAGTACCACGTCGTAGTTGTTGCCACGAATCGCATCTTTTGTTGATGTACACATCTCACATACATGTCCAAGTTCACCTAGCTTTGTTGCTATACTTTGTGCTAAATATACTTCGTTTTCTATAATTAATATCTTCACTTTATATCTTCCAATTAAAATATTTTAAATTTGCATTTGACCAAACACCAACACCTTCAGCTCTTCCTATAAATCCGAGCTTTTCAGTAGTTGTTGCTTTTATATTGATCTTAGATTTTTCAATCTGCATAACAGATGAAAGAGTTTCTCTCATCTTATCTTTGTACGAACCTATGCGTGGCTTTTGTGCCGCAATAGTGAGATCAACATTGACTATTACATAGCCAAAGTTATTTATTTTTGAGACAACTCTTTTGAGTAACTCTTTTGAGTCTATCCCTTTGTATTGATCGTCATTATCAGGAAACATCATACCTATATCACCCATTCCGGCAGCACCGAGCAGGGCATCTATAAGGGAATGTATCGCTACATCTCCGTCACTATGTGCCTTAAATCCAAAATCAGAGTCAATCTTCACTCCGCCAAGCCACATTTCACCTTTAGTATCAAAAGCATGAACATCAAATCCATTTCCACTTAAAATATCATTTGACGGTGCATCTAGACACGGTATCTTATTCAGATCTTCAATGTAGGTGATCTTATGTGCTTGTTCATCACCTAAAATAAATTTTCTTGAACCACCATGTGCAACGATAGCACTACTTTCATCAGTAAACTCTTTGTCTGTTTCAAGAGCACTTTGTAAAACTTCTGTTTTTGAGAGTTGCGGTGTCTGCAGACGTTTGACTTTGTCTCTATCTATAGTAGTATCATCATACACTATAGTATCTGTTGCTTTGAGGTAAGGAACAACGCAGTCGGCATCGGCATGATTATCTATAATTTTGTTTAAAAGTTCTTCGCTTACACATGCTCTGGCAATATCACTTACTAAAACATATTCACTCTGAACATGAGATAACGCATTTTTGAGCGATTGTTGTCTTGTTGTTCCACCTGTTACAAAATGGTATGAAGCATAGTTTTTCATAAAATTGATATCATCATCTGAAGCAACAATAATAATCTTTGAAAATTTTTGTGTCTTTTCAAAGTTTTTCGCAACATAGTACCATAACGGTTTATCTTCAATACGTAACCATTGCTTTTTAACCTCCATCTCAAATCTAGTGGAGTTTCCAGCAGCAAGTAATACAAGTGTCAAGTTAGACAAAAAGTCTCCTGATGTTTAAAAGTGTTACGAAATTATACAGATCAAAAACTTTTTAAATCTTAAACTAGAAGATTATTCGATGGTTTTTACATTTTTTTTTAGGTTAAATTAACTTTATTTGACTATATTTCCACTATATAATATATATTTTAGGAGAAGCTATGAGATCTTCATGGGTAAAAGAGCGTGAGAACGATCCTGTTAGAACACAGATGTATTACGCTAAAAAAGGCATCATTACACAAGAGATGGAATATGTCGCAAAAATCGAAGACTTGTCTCCTGAACTAGTTCGTAGTGAGATAGCTCGTGGAAGACTTATTATCCCAGCTAATGTGAATCACACTGCACTAGAACCGATGGCTATCGGTCTTGCAGCTAAATGTAAGATTAATGCAAACATCGGTTCATCTGCAATAGCATCAGATGTTCAGGGTGAGATAGAAAAAGTTCAAGTATCACAGCACTATAAAGCAGATACGGCAATGGACCTCTCAACTGGCGGAGATCTTGATGAGATCAGAAAAGCGGTTATCGAAAACTCTAAGATACCTATAGGTACGGTACCAATTTATCAAATTTTACACGATGTAAATAATAAGATTGAAGACCTTTCAATTGAAGTTATGCTTGAAGTATTAGAGCGTCAAGCTAAGCAGGGTGTATCTTACTTTACTATTCATGCAGGTTTCTTACTTGAAACTATGCCGAAAGTTGCTAAGCGTAAGATGGGTATCGTATCTCGCGGTGGTTCATTAATGGCTGCTTGGATGATGCATTACCATAGAGAAAATCCTTTCTATACGGCATTTGACGATATCTTAGATATCTGTGCAAAATATGACGTGTCTTTATCATTAGGTGATTCACTTCGTCCGGGTTGTTTAGCAGATGCTTCTGATGATGCACAACTTGGTGAGCTAAAAGTACTAGGTGAATTAACACTTCGTGCTTGGGAGAAAAATGTTCAAGTTATGATCGAGGGTCCTGGTCACGTTCCGTTGAATCAGATTGAGCGTAATATGAAGATTCAAAGAGAGCTTTGTCATGAGGCACCTTTTTATATTCTTGGACCTTTAGTTACTGATATCGCTGCGGGATATGATCATATCTCTTCTGCAATCGGTGCAGCTGTTGGTGGATGGCATGGAGCTTCAATGCTTTGTTACGTTACGCCAAAAGAGCACTTAGGTCTTCCAAATGCTGATGATGTTCGTGAAGGTATCATCGCTTATAAAATTGCAGCTCACGCTGCTGACATTGCTCGTGGACGTAAAGGCGCGAGAGATGTTGATGATGAGATGAGTGATGCACGTTATACATTCGACTGGGAAAAACAGTTTGAATTAGCACTTGATAGTGAACGTGCTCGTGAGTACCATGATGAGACTCTTCCTCAAGATGTATTTAAAGAAGCAGAATTCTGTTCTATGTGTGGACCGAAATTCTGTTCATATAAAATTACACAAGATATTATGGATAATCCTGAAGCGATCGCAAAAATCGCTGAAGAAGCAAAGTTAGCGGAAGCTCACTAAAATTTTAGAAAAGGAAATAAAATTATTATGACTGAAGAAATTGTAAAATCAGCACTTTCAAAAGTTATGTATCCGGGTTTTACTAAGGATATCGTAACTTTTGGATTTGTAAAAGATATCGTAATTAGCGGAACTGATGTTAGCTGTACTGTTGACATCACTTCATCAGCTCCTGAAGTAGCACAGCAAATCACTGACGAAGCTACTACTGAGTTAAAAAGAGCGGGAGCTGCAAATGTAAACGTAAACATTAAAGCACCTGTAATGCCGAGAGAATCTTCTTCTCGTGGTAAAAACATCGCTCCACAAGTGAAAAACTTCCTAATGGTAAGTTCTGGTAAAGGTGGTGTTGGGAAATCAACAACATCTGTAAATGTTGCTGTTTCACTTGCTAAGATGGGTAAAAAAGTTGGTCTTTTAGATGCAGATATCTATGGTCCAAACGTTCCTCGTATGCTTGGTGTATCTGATGTAAAACCTGAAGTGAACGGAAATAAAGTACTTCCTATTAAAGCATACGGTATCGAGATGATGTCTATGGGTTCACTTATGGAAGAGGGACAATCTTTAATCTGGCGTGGTGCTATGATCATGAAAGCGATCGAGCAGTTCTTACGTGACATTTTATGGTCAGAGTTAGATGTATTAGTTATCGATATGCCACCGGGAACTGGTGACGCTCAGCTTACTTTAGCGCAAAGTGTACCTGTAACTGCCGGTTTAACAGTTACAACTCCACAAAGCGTATCTTTAGATGATTCTCGCCGTTCATTAGATATGTTCAAAAAACTGAACATTCCTATTGCAGGTGTTATTGAAAACATGAGTGGATTCATCGCTCCGGATACTGGTGTAGAATACGATATTTTCGGTAAAGGTACATCTGAGCCAATGGCAAAAGAGTTCGATACTGAAATCATCTCTGAGATCCCTATTGAACCAGCTATTAGAACTGGTGGTGACGAAGGGAAACCTGTAAGTTTTGTAGCACCTGAGAGTGAAAGTGCAAAACGTTATATGAAAGCTGCTGAGTCTATCTGGGCTTTCATTGAAGATATCAATGCAAAAGGTGGTGTTGATAACGCTGCCGTTCAACCAACTACGCCTCCAGGTGTAAGTGCATGTTCAACAGGTGGAGCTTCGTCAGCTGCCCCACAACAATCTAGCGGCGGAAGCTGCGGAACAGGATGTGGTTGTCACTAAGGTGACACCCCGTTCTCCACTTTTTACTTTTCCTCTCTTTTACAAACAAATCTTATTTAACAAACTATAATTAACATTAATGTAACAAATAACATATACAATAACAGCTTCAGGGTAAAAGGGATTACTTTTTTCTACTACGCCAAAAAAAGAAAGAAAAAAGTAGTTATACAGTACACGCAAACAAAAACAACTTCTTGCTACGACCTCCTTTTATCCTAATTTTATATTAAGGAGCAGTTGTGGATACAATAGGACAATTTCCATTGTTTTATTTTCCGGAGTATGGAAGTGCTTGGATGATGGGTATTACAGGTACTATACACATTTTAGCGTCACATACTTCTGTCGGTGCGGCAATGTTATTTGCCTTTTTAGCTTATAAAGGGTACAAGGAAAATACTACAGAGTATTTACCGTATATGAAAAAATACGGGATGTTTTTACTTATCTTCTCATATGTTATAGGTTCTATCACAGGGCCGGGGATTTGGTATACGGCAACAGCCGCGAGTCCAAGAGGAATTAGTGCACTTATACATAACTTCGTATGGGTATGGGCAACAGAATGGGTGTTTTTTGTTTATGAGGTTATAGGTGTTTTTGCCGTTGTATATTTTATTAATAAAGTAGATATACGTACACATCTAAAACTGACATATACATTTGCACTTGCTTCGGTTGGAACACTTGCCTTAATCATCGGTATTATCAGTTTTATGATGTGGCCTGGTAATGAAGCATTTTACTTAAGCGGAAGTGCTAGTGACGGTTTCTTTGGAATAAATACATTCCCGCATATGTTTTTAAGAATCGGTTTTATGATTATGATGTCTGGTGTTATTGGTCTTGTGATTGCAAGTGCTATGAAAAAAGAGAACTTAGAACTTTCACGCGAGTTGACTAAAAAAATGGGCTATGTAAGTTTACTTGGTGGTTTTGTTACGATGTTCTTTTTTATGTGGTATATGGGAACTTTACCGGAAAATGCTCATGCAGTATTTAATGTTTCAAAAGAGAGTATTCTTCAAAGTAGAATTATACTTACAATAGTCTTTTCACTCTACTTTATACTGGCTATTGCCAAACCAAACTTTATCAATCCTATTTTTGCTTCAACAATGATTGTAGTAATTTTAATCGCAGGACTTTGGCCAGGTGAGAAATTACGTGAATCAATGAGAAAACCTTACGTTGCAGGTCAATATATGTACTCAAACCAGATTGTAAGCCGTGATGTTCCAGGAAAAGGGATCAAAAGTGAGTTACCTGTTATTGCTGAAAAAGGATTATTACAAGTAAATCCTTTTATTCCTGATAACTTAAGAGTGATCACTGCTGAGAATAAACTTGAAGCCGGAAAACTTTTAGCAAAACTATCCTGCTCAAACTGTCATTCATTAGAAAAAACAGGGGTATATAGACCGTTAAAAGATAGATTAACCGGTATGGATAAAGATGGAATAAAATCTATCCTTTATGCAATAGGTGCAGGCGGAATCTCTTATATGCCGAAACTTCAATTGCCAGAACATGAATACGATGCGATTGCAGAGTATCTTGCATCACAACACTACTAAGAAGGAGGATTTTTATGGATGCATCAACATTATTAGCTCTTCGTGACCCTGCAGGGATCCCTTTTTATCCAGTAGTTTTTCAAGGGCTTTATATTTTAACTTGGGCTTTACATGCCGCATTTGTTTTTCTTTCACTCGGATCGATGGGATTATCGCTTTATGGAACAACGAGACAAACAAGTGATTCGAACTGGAAAATTTTAACTCCTCATTTATTACAAACAGGAAAGATTAGTGTCTCATTATTAATTGTACTAGGTGTAGCACCATTACTCTTTACTCAGGTTATTTATGATCCAAACTGGTATGTTGCAAATACATTGTCAGGTATGTGGGTTTTTACATTTATTTATGCTTTAATTGCAGGATACGTTATGTACTATTGGTATTATTATGCAAATCATGCAAAAGAGGGCAGTGGCAAGCTTATCGGTATTATTTCGTTTGCTATTTTAGTTTTTGCCGGTATTTTAATGCATAACTTTGCCGTTACCTCAATTATGCCAAACGAGTGGATGGAAATGTACGCTCCAAATGGTGTTGTAGATACAAGTGGAACAACGCTAAATATAGACTTTATTAGACTAATATTTATGTTAAGTTTGTGTATCCCTGTAGTTGGCGTATTTTTACAAAACTATAGTAAGTTTATTAGTACAAGGGATGATTTTTCTAATGAGTTAAAAACATATACAGCACATCTAGGTACAAAAATTGGTTTATACGGTTTAGTACTCAGTGCAATACTTTTTGTTGCTTGGATGTTTCAAGTCGATTATTTAACAAATCCGGTTGTAATTGCTACAGTTTTGGGTGTAGTAGTATTACTATTTATGATCGCTAACAATAAAAACAGCTATATTACTACAGGCGTATTAGTTATTGTTGCTATCTTAATATCCACTGTAAGAGAAGTGATTAGATATGAGATCATGGCAGAGCTGGGATACAATATTTACGATTACACTGTAAATCTTGAGATACCGTCTATTACAATGTTCTTGCTTACGTTCTTAATTATGGGTGGAGTGGGTGTTGCTTACATTTTAACTATGGCTTGGAAAGTTGGTAAAACACAAGGCGTTTTTGATGGGACAAAAGAAAAAACAGTAAATAAATTAGCTAACTATACAATTAGTATTATGGTTGTTTGGATGGTGGTTTATTTTGGATGGGGTATGTTTACGCTTTTTAGCAATACATTATAAGATCAGGAGGGTTTGTACCTCTCTACTACGCCAATAGAAAGAGAGGTACAAACACACATTACACGCAAATGTAACTTCCAATTATAACATGTTTTAAGAGGGGAAATGAGAAATTTTTCCCTCTATAATTCTCTTGTTTTTATGGGAAAGGGGATTAGAAATCCTCCCCTTTAAACATATCTGCTTGGAACTCTACTATTTTATTTCTACCAGTATTTTTTGCTTCGTACAAGGCAGTATCTGCAAATTTGATTGTTTTCCAAATGCTGTCTGCATCATCAGGGTATTTTGCAATACCGATACTAATAGTCTTTTTCATCGTTTCACCCATTCCAACATCAAAAGTAAGTGCAGCAAATGACTGGTGGATTTTTGCAGCAACATTTAAAGCACCTTCAGCTGTTGCATTGTGAAGTAGTATTAAGAACTCTTCTCCACCGTAACGTATTGCCAGATCAGCTTCGCGTATACTTTTTTTGAGAACGTTTGCAAGCTCTACAATAACTTTATCACCCAGATCGTGTCCATAGGTGTCATTTACCATTTTAAAGAAGTCGACATCAAGCATTAATACTGTGTATGTTTCATCTTTACGATTTGCTTGAGAGATAACTTGATCGATAAACTCTTCTAAAAATCTTCTATTGTATAAACCTGTCATCCCGTCTCTTAAAGATGTATCACGCAGTTTTGCTGTAAGAATTCTACTCTCAATTACAGGTTTCGCAGCTTCTAGATAGTTCTTTATACTAGGTGTTTTCGCATTAATCTGACTAACTTCACTCTCATTTTTTGCTGCTATGTTAAGTACTATACTATAGTCATCATTGATACTAAAAGGGATACAAACATAAAAACCGTCTTGTTTATGACATGCTTGACACAGATCAATATACTCTGTAGAGATTACATCTGATTGTGTTCTAAAAGCACGGCATAAGCTTGCATTGTGATTTACATGATCGCTACACATTGCTTTATCTGTAGATGAATAGATCAGTTTTCTCTCATGAGTAGATTGATTGACTTGGTAGAATGCAAACTCATGAATATCAAATTTATACTCAAGCGCATCAATAAATCTTTTGTAAACAGTCTCTTTATCGAGGTCTAGTTCAATAGTCTTTTTAAATTTATAGATATCCGAGAGTTCACCTATAATAGATTTTGCTTCCTGCAGAGGATCTTTTGAAGCGACACACCCTTGAGGGATAAAGGTAGAGAGGTTGTATTTGATATTTCCAAATGTCTCTTGCATCTTGCTAAAAAGAGTATTGAGTTGTTCTGCAATGTTTCTTGCGTCACCTTTTACATTAGTAAAAAATGTATGTGTAAAGTCACCGCTGTATGCTTTTGTAATACCCTCTTGCATACTTGAGAAAAGTTTCATATACGGAGATACATAATGGTTAAGTAAAAATAATACGATTACGATAAATCCAAGGTTGATCGCAAGAATTTTTAAGATAGTAACCATTCCGGCATTACGCATATTTGTAATGTCAAACTCCATACTGATCGCACCGAGCGTTTCACCTCTTTGTACATTATGACACTGTAAACAGTTTGGTTGAGATGTTGTTGCAATATAAGGAACTGAGACTCTTAAAATAATTGAATCTGTTCCCTCTTGAATAGTTTGCACTATTTTACCGCTTTGCAGCGTCTCTTTATCTATTTCGTCACGAAGTGTTTCACTTGAAAAACCTTGACCGTATTGTTTAGTTACAAGTGGTGAACGTACAATCCATAAAGATTTTACTTCACTATGATTGTTGGAGATCTGGTCTAAGAAGTATTGACGTTTATCCATCATATCGTTTACCATATGTGCAGTTAAACCGTCTTTTACTATAGCAGCCGTCATAGTTGCTTTTTCAGTAGCACCTTTAATACTGTATTCTCTAAAATTTAGAGATACATTTACTATTGTAGCAATAGCTAATGCTAGCAACATGATTGTGACTATAAATAATAACTTAAACTTTGTCCCCATATATTCTACTCCACTGTAACGCTTTTTGCTAGGTTCCTTGGCATGTCAACATCATTACCTAATCTTATAGAAACCTCTAATGACAACAATTGTACCACAACCATCATCTCAAAAAACTCTAACATGTAAGATTCGTGCTTTTTTGTTGCAATAAAGTCGTCTGCCTTTTCAAATTGTAACGGACTGATAGCACAAATTGTTGAATCTCGTGCGCTGAGCTCTTCAACATTGCTTTTTGATTTCTCATATAGCATATGTTCAGGGAGTAAAGCAATTGTAAAAAGTTCCGGATCGGCAAGTGCAATAGGTCCATGTTTCATCTCTCCGCTTGGATAACCTTCTGCATGAAGATATGAGATCTCTTTGAGCTTTAAAGCACCTTCTAGTGCTAACGGATAGAAGATATCTCTTCCTATAAAGAAAAATCCATGACCGTGTAGATATCTTTTCGAGAGTCTTTTAATCTTTTCATGGATCTCATCGCGTACTTTTACTGAAGCCGGAACCTGACGGATAAGTTCAATCTGTTTTGCGATCTCTGTTTTATCTAACGTACCTCTGAGGTTTGCCAGATGAAGTGATAACATCCAAAAAATAGTTACCTGTGTAGCAAATGCTTTTGTTGATGCAACCCCTTTTTCAACACCTGCACGCGTTAAAATCGTTGCATCTGAAAGTCTTACCATAGAAGAGTTGTCTACATTACATATAGTAAGAGTTTTTAAACCGGCATTTTTTGCCATTTTTAATGTTTCTAATGTATCGGCAGTTTCACCGCTTTGAGAGATAGCGACAAACAGTGTATCTTCTGTCATGATCGGTTCACGATATCTAAATTCACTTGCAATTTCAACAGATGTTTTCACTCTTGCATAACGTTCAAACAGATATGAAGCCGAGAGTGCTGCGTGGTAACTTGTTCCACAGGCACACAGTTTGATCTCATTAATCCCATTAAAGAGTTCTGGGTCAAGTTCTTCAAATATTACATCATCAGTTCCGAGTCTTCCAAGTAAAGTATCTGTAATAACATTACTTTGTTCATAGATCTCTTTTTCCATAAAAAATCTAAATCCGTCTTTTTGTGCCGAGAGTTTATTAGTTGAGAGTTTTGTAAAATGAGGTTGTTTTTCTTGTTTATTTTTATTGAAAATTTTGATCTCATTTGGTGTAACGTAGCCATAATCTCCGTCATCAAAATAGTTGACATCCTCACAATGACCGATTAGTGGAGTATCTGATGATGCAAAATATTTTTCGTTCTCTTTATTTCTTCCCACAAGCATAGGTGAACCTAACTTTGCAAAAAATATAGTATCTTCTTTTGATTTTGTAACAAGTAAGATAGCATACGCACCTTGAAGCTGAGAAATTGTTTGTTCAAACGCCTCAAATTCAGATGTAGCAGTTTTTAGGTTTTTTTCAAATTGGTGTACGATCACTTCCGTATCTGTCTGGCTTAAAAACTTTACACCATCACTTTCCAACTCTTTTTTTAGTTCTGCATAATTTTCAATAATACCGTTATGAACTACGTAAGAACATTCACCCAAATGGGGGTGTGCATTTAGCTCTGTCGGTTTTCCGTGCGTAGCCCATCTTGTATGTCCGATACCCACTGCAAAATGTTCTGTTTTAAAATCTTTTGTTTTTTCTTCAAGATTGACTAACTTCCCTACAGCTTTGAAATTGTTAAATTCACCATCGCTTAAAACTGCAATTCCCGCTGAGTCATATCCTCTGTATTCAAGTTCTTTTAAACCGTCTAATAAAATCTCTTTTGTATTATTTTTTCCTATATAACCGACTATTCCACACATATGTACAACCCTAAAAAACTTATTTTGTTAAAAATTTGTAAATTTCATCAGCATTATTGCATATATTATTTTGTTTTTCCATTAAGAAACTGTCTCTGACTTTAAATTTACTCGAATGAATTTTTGCACTGACGATATTAATATTTAGCTGCTCGAATTTATGCATCACATATGCAAGCAGTCCAATCTGATTTTTCGTTTGTATATTGATCTCAGCATGTGTTAATGAATGCTCACAATCGATAGTAATATCACTTTTTTTAATCTCAATGTTACGAAGTTTAACCTCTTTAGACATATCAAAAGCATCTTCAACCATAATCTTAATATCTTCAAGAATACTCGGATCAACATTTTGTGTAAAATCTATTTTAAAATATTTTACATTATCAAAGAGAGTAAAAATTTCCATTGATGCAACATCAAGATGTGAGAGTGTTGAGAGTAAATAACCAACATTGAGAGGAATTCTTCTAAAGATCTCGATTGTTAAAGAGTTCTCATTTTGGATATTGTAACTATAATCTTTTGTCTCTTGTGCCTGTTGTGCAATTTTTAGAATATTTTGCGGTGTATTTTTAAAGAAAAAGAGGTTGGAAACAACAGATAAAATTTTATTTTGCAACACTCTTGGAAGCGTTTTAAACTCTTCAAGGTTTTTTACCTTTTTTTCAATAATGACACGTTTTTTGGCATCTGTTATACGCTCTTTATTTTGCGCAACCTCTAAAGCACTTGTGTAGAGTTCGTAAAGGAGTTTTGCACTAAAGACTGTATATGTTTTTCCGCCAACTCCGTCAACTCCGTTGATATCCGCATAAGTAAGTACGTAAAGGAGTTTGAGATTTTTTTCATCTCCGACATTCGACATGAATTTATAAAGTGTTTTTTCATTGTGAATGTTGTCTTTAAATGCAACAGAACTCATAAGTATATGGTGCTTTACAAGTGTGATAGCGCGTGACGTATCTTCTCCGTCAAGTTGCATTTTTTTTGCAAACTGAGCTACGAGTTTTGCTCCCACTTCACTGTGATCTTGTTTTCTCCCTTTTCCGCTATCGTGTAAGAAAACAACTATTTTAAGTAAAAACTTCTCTTTTTCATCCATTGAATCATATAAACTTTTGATAAAAGGTTCTTTAATGTTTTCAAGCGCTTCTATACATTTTACAGAGTGCAGATCTACCGGAAAATGGTGATATCCGTCAAACTGTGGCAGATGAAGTACTTTTTTAAAGTTAGGAAACAGCTCATGGAGTATCCCTGCGTCATAAAAAAGTTTTAAAAATGAATAGATGTGTTCTTTTTTCAAAAGCTTTTTAATCAGAGTATATGTTTTTTGTTTGAGTGGGTGGGAAATTGTCGTATATGTAAACTGATTTAAAAAACCGGCATCAAACTTATAATCTTGATCTTCAAGGTTAATCAGAAGTTCTAAAAGCTCATTGATAGGTCTCGGTTTTAGATTATAAGATGCAAAAAGTCTGTCATCTCGTTTATAGATCCCTTTTTGAATTCTACATTTGCGGAACTCTGAAATATTATGTTTATCGTAAATAAAACTACGCACCATTTTTTTTACAAAGATTTGGGTAAAGTTATTGACACGCCATCCAGCTTCAAGCACTTTACTTGAAAGCTTTTTTTGATTTGAAAATCCTAAAAGTTTTGTAACCTGAGGAATATGTTCAAGTCTAAGGGTGTCTTCTTGTTTCCCCGTTATAAGATGCAGGGCACTTCGAACACGGAAGAGCAGTTCTATAGCGATTCGATACTCTCTATACTCTTCATCGGTAAACAATTCCCCGCTTAGCTCTTTGATAGATTCGATTCCGTAAATAGTTTTCGCTATCCAATAGATCAGTTGAGCATCACGAAGTCCGCCGACACCCTCTTTGATATTCGGTTCCATTGAGATTGAGAACCTTTTTCTTCTCCCTTGGGCTTCTTCGATCTTGTTTAAAATAAACTCTTTTTGCTGATAGAGTCTCATCTTATGCAGTTCACGTGTAGTTGCATGCCAAGTAAAAGAGGAACCGCAGATGAAGCGAGATTCCATTAAAGATGTTCTAATTGTAATATCTTCATTAGAAGCTTTAAAAAGATCTTGTACTTCATGAACGCGATGTCCCAGTTTCAGTCCTGCATCGAGTGCCAAATAAAAAAGTTTTTCTATAATGAGTTCGGTATTGTATCCGTGTACATCTTCATAAACGATCAAAAGGTCTATATCACTGTGGACACATAGTTGTTCCCGCCCGTAACTTCCAAGTGCAACAACTGCTATAGGTATAGAGCTTCTCATAGGGAGATAGTTCCCAAATGTACGTCTAAGTACGGTTTTATACATTAACTCAATGATAGAGTCGAGCTTTTTTGTATGTCGTACGAGAAAGTCTTTTCCTTGGTTTTTTTCAAAAAGCTGGTCTAAAGAGTCTTTATATTCTTTTATATACTGTTTAAAAAGTTTTGAAAGTTCGAAGTCTGAACCATTGTTTTCTATGATGTTTTCAATTTGCAATAATATATCCATGGTTTTAATTATATACCAAATTTTGCTATAATCATCTAAAAAATTGGACAAAAAGATGGCAATTACAAAAAGAGTGACTTTTATAGCAAAAGAAGGGTGTGAAGAGAAAATGAAAGAGCTTCTTTCAGCAATGGTAGTACCTAGTAAAGCTGAAAAAGGTTGTGTTTTTTACGAGATCGTACAATATGAAAATAATAGAAGAAAATTTATGGCGATAGAAACATGGGCAGATGAAGCAGCACTTGACGGGCACAGAGCCTCTGCACATTATGCTGTGTATAAATCATCGTATGAACCGTATTGTGAAGAAAAGTATACAGATGAATTAGAGGTATTAGGGTAGGATATGAAAAATTTATGGAATGATAAAAACGCTTCAGAGTGTAAAGATGAACTAGATTTTAGAGTTTATACATCAAACCTTTTGGGTAAAAATGATGAACTGGTATTACATGGTGGTGGTAACACTTCTGTCAAAGTCGATAACCTCCTATATGTAAAAGGAAGTGGTTGGAATCTTGTTGATATTGAACGAGAAGGTTTCTCTCCGGTTAATATGGATGCACTTTTAGATATGGCAAAGCTTGAAACTTTAAGTGATAGTGATATGGTGAGATTACAACGTGCTGCAATGACAAATCAAGATGCACCAAATCCATCTGTAGAAGCTATTTTACATGCACTAATCCCTTACAAGTTTGTTGACCATACACATGCTGATGCTGTTGTGACTATCTCTAACTCAGTAAAAGGGAAAGAGCATATTGAAAAGTTATATCCAAACTTTTTAATCGTTGATTATGTGATGCCTGGATTTGAATTGGCACATAAAATTTATGAGATGACAAAAGATATTAACTGGGACTCAATCGAAGGGATTATCTTACATAATCACGGAATCTTTACTTTTGATAATGATGCCAAAAAATCGTACGATAAAATGATCGAAGCGGTAACAAAAGCGGAAGAGTTTTTAGAAGAAAATGCTCAACTTGAGATTCAAAGAAGCTACGAGCACAGTGGTTGTGACATTGCAAAGATTACAAAAGTGTTTTCAAAGTACAAAGGGTATGAAGTTCATCTCAATATCAACCAATCACCTTTAGCATCTTTTTATGCTTCACAACCAAACTTAAAAGAGTTTGCATCTCGCGGAGTATTAACACCAGAGCATATCATTCGTACAAAACGAGCACCTCTTGTGATGGAAGATACAAATCTTGAAGCTGGAATTGAGAACTATATTAAAGAGTATGAAGAGTACTATATGCGCTATGAAGATGGTGAGATGATGATTAATCCTGCCCCTAATTATATGATTATTAAAAACTTAGCTGTAATCTCTTTTGGAGCGACGAAAAAAGAGGCTGATATTGTTAACGATATAGTTGAACATACTATGAAAGCCGTATTGCAAGCTGATAAATTAGGCGGTTATGTAAGTATTAGCGAAAAAGATAGTTTTGCTATGGAATACTGGGAATTAGAACAGGCGAAACTAAAAAAATAATGGATAAATATTTACTCGCAATAGATGCCGGAACGGGAAGTATCCGTGCGGTACTTTTTGATACTTTAGGGAATCAGATCGCAGTATCACAACAAGAGTGGACACACCTTGAAGAAGAGGGTGTACCCAACTCTATGAGTTTTGATTTCAGAACAAACTGGCAGCTTACGTGTGAGTGTATTTCAGATGTGATCACTTGTTCATCTATTGATCCAAAAGATATATTAGCCCTTAGTGCTACAAGTATGCGTGAGGGGATAGTCCTATATGATAAAGAGGGAAATGAGCTTTGGGGTGTGGCAAATGTGGATGCACGTGCCTCAAAAGAGGTAGAGTATCTTAAAGAGAATTTTTCAGGCTTAGAGGAGAAGTTTTACCAAGAAAGTGGGCAAACTTTTGCTCTTGGTGCTTTGCCGCGTCTATTGTGGCTGAAAAACAATAGAGCAGATCTCTATGAAAAAGTTGCATCTATCTCTATGATCGGAGATTGGATTTTAGCAAAACTCTCAGGTGTGATCGCATCTGATCCGAGTAACGGTGGCACTACGGGAATTTTTAGTTTACAAAATCGCACTTGGAATGCAGGTATGGCGAGTGAAATTGGTCTAAAAGATACAATCTTTCCTCCTGTATTAGAAGTTGGTGAAGTAGTGGGGAATGTAACACCGGAAGCTTCAAAACAGACTCGACTCGATCCATCTACTAAAGTGGTAATGGGTGGCGGTGATGTGCAGCTTGGCTCAGCGGGACTTGGCGTAGTGAAAGAGGGTGATGTAGCAGTTCTGGGCGGGAGTTTTTGGCAGCAGGTAGTGAACATTAGTTCATTGACAAAACCGCCTAAAGATATGGGATTACGTGTCAATCCCCATGTAGTTCAAGGGCTCTCGCAAGCAGAGGGAATTACGTTTTTCTCAGGGCTTATTATGAGATGGTTTCGGGATGCTTTTTGTGATCTGGAGAAGTTGGAAGCTGATAAGAGTGGAAAAGATGTGTATGCGTTCATGGAAGAGAAAGCTATGCAGATTCCTGCCGGCTCGTATGGGATTTTACCGATTTTTTCGGATAGTATGAAGTATGGGAAATGGTACCATGCATCTCCGAGTTTTTTAAACCTTTCACTTGAGAGTGAGAAGTCAAACAAGTACTCAATGTTTCGATCTTTAGAAGAAAATGCGGCAATTGTTTCAAGTATTAATCTAGAAAACATTAAAAAGTTTAGCGGTGTAGAGTTTAATGAGATAGTATTTGCAGGCGGGGCCAGCAAGGGTACCCTTTGGTCACAGATACTTTCAGATGTTACGGGTTATACAGTGAAAATTCCAAAAGTAACGGAAGCAACGGCACTTGGTGCGGCGATGGCAGCGGGTGTGGGAGCCGGAGTTTATGACTCTTTGGTGGAAGCTTCGCAAAAATTGGTAGAGTGGGATAAAACTTTTACACCAAACTTGGAAAACAAAAAAGTTTATGATGAACTAAAAGAAAAATGGCAAAGTGCTTATGAAGTACAATTAAAGCTAGTTGATGATAATATCACGACTTCAATGTGGAAGGCTCCTGGGGTTTAAAAAAAACTGCTGGAGGGTTCTTTTTATATTATTTCTTAGAGGACGAATCCTCGCTTCGCTCTGAGCCTCACGAAATAATCTAAAAAGAACGGGAAAATGTTATTAAACCCTATAGAAAAGTAAAAAGATACAGAGGAAAAGATGGATAGAATAGATTTCGATACAGCACTAAAACTTTACGATGAAGACCTTTTCGTACTCGGTGAGATGGCAGATAAAAAGCGTAAAGAACTTCACGGCAATAAAACATACTTCAATATTAACCGCCATATAAATCCGACAAATATATGTGCAGATGTATGTAAGTTTTGTGCGTATGCAGCAAATAGAAAAAATCCAAATCCTTATACAATGACACACGAAGAGATTATGGAGATTGTGGATAAGATTGTAGAAGACGGTGTGAAAGAGGTGCACATTGTTTCAGCGCATAATCCGGATACGGGAATAGAGTGGTATCTTGATATTTTTAGAAAGATCAAAGATAAATATCCGCAACTTCATGTAAAAGCACTGACTGCTGCTGAGGTTGATTTCCTTGCTCGCCATTACGGCAAAACATATGATGAGATTCTTGATATGATGGTTGAAGCGGGAGTAGATTCTATGCCGGGCGGCGGTGCTGAGATCTTTGATGAAAAAGTACGCGATTACATCTGTAAAGGGAAAGTAACGTCTGACCAGTGGATAGAGATCCATAAAAAATGGCATGAACGCGGGAAAAAATCAAATGTTACTATGTTATTCGGTCATGTAGAAAACCGTGAACATAGAATTGATCATATGATGCGTATCCGCAAACTTCAAGATCAAACGGGTGGCTTTAACTGCTTTATCCCTCTTGTGTATCAGACTGAAAATAATTATCTAAAAATTGAACATCCAATCACTGCCGATGAGGTACTTCGTACTATGGCAATTTCTCGTTTAGTATTAGATAATGTACCGAACTTAAAAGCGTACTGGGTAACTTCAACGGTAAATCTGGCACTAGTAGCACAAGAGTTTGGTGCAAATGACCTTGACGGTACTATCCAAAAAGAGTCTATTAACTCTGCTGCGGGTGCTAAGAGTGCAAACGGGATTGAGCTTGATGATTTCGTAGGACTGATAAAAGACAGCGGTTTTACACCGGTTGAGAGAGACAGTATCTATAACGAGATTAAGGTTTGGTAGTTGGATATAACGGTCGTTATTCCAACTTATAACCGTTACCGCTTTTTAAAAAGGGCGATAACTTCCGTCCTTGCACAAACATACCAGCCAAAAGAGATCATTGTTGTTGATGATGGCTCAATTGATGAAACTTTCCAAATACAAACAGACTTTCCACAAATAAAATATATCTATCAAGAGAATAAAGGTGTTTCATCTGCTAGAAATATAGGGATTAAACATTCAAGTTGTAACTGGATCGCATTTTTAGATTCCGATGATGTTTTTGAAAAAGAAAAACTACAAAAACAAGTTGGTTTTCATAAACAAAATGCAGGGATATTAATGAGCTATACGGATGAGATATGGATACGAGATTCTCAAGAGATCAATATTCCAAAAAAATTTCAAAAAATAGGAAAAGATATTTTTACAGAAAACCTCTCTTATTGTAATATTGCTCCATCTTCAGCCTTGATACATAAAACAGTTTTTGACAATGTCGGTAGATTTGATGAGTCTTTAGAAGTATGTGAGGATTATGATCTCTGGCTTCGCATAATGATACGATATGAAATTAAACTATTAAATGAAAAACTGATAAAAAAATATGCAGGACATGAAGATCAGTTAAGCTTTAAACATTGGGGAATGGATAGATTTCGTGTAGTTTCTTTAGAAAAACTATTGAAAATAACAACCTCACAAGAAAAAACCTCAAAAATTAAAGAGGAACTTTTAAAAAAGTATGAATTGTTACTAAAGGGTGCAATCAAATATGATAAAATACATGACATTTCAATATATAGGGATAAGATTGCAAACTTTATCAAAAGAGACTAAATTAACGATATTTTATATTGTTTTAGCGTATATATTCTCAATTGCTATGAGATTTATTTGGGTAAATCAGTTTAATGGATATGAACCGTTTCATTTTAACGGACAGTTTATGATCAACACAAATGACGGGTATTTATGGGCTGAAGGTGCAAGAGATATACTTGGCGGAATTTATAGAGATGTAGACCAAACTCCTGTAGCAGAAGCACCCGCAGTTTTAACGGCATTTTTTGTAAAAATACTGCCATTTTCTTTTGAAACTGTTATTTTTTATATGCCCGCTTTTCTCTCTTCTTTAATTGTTATCCCTATTATTTTAATAGCAAGATTGCTTAAAAACTTGGAGATGGGGCTAATTGCTGCATTGTTGGCTTCAATTGCATGGAGCTACTATAACCGTACAATGGCAGGCTATTACGATACGGATATGCTCAATATCGTACTTCCTATGTTTTTATTATGGTCAATTATCTGGGCGGTAAAAACGGATCAAAATATCTATCTTCTTTTAACAGCTTTAGATATCTTGGTATATAGATGGTGGTATCCGCAAAGTTATTCTCTAGAGTTTGCATTTTTCGGTTTAATCCTTGCATGTACACTTATCTTTGACCGTAAAAATATCTTTAACTATAAACTGCTTGCAATTATGATGTTTGCTATGATGGGACTTGATGGTTACACAAGACTTACTTTGGTAGTAGTATCGTTTTATATTTTTACTCAAGAAAAGTTTGATAAATATGTATATTACATCTTAGGTGCTGCTATAGCAACATTTTTTGTTACAGGTGGATTTAATCCTATATGGATACAACTTAAAGGGTATGTATTTAAAGATAGTGTAAGTGTAGCTGAACAAGGTTTACACCTTCATTTCTTTACCGTAATGCAGACAATTCGTGAAGCGGGACAAATCCCTTTTGAAATGTTTGCAAACCGTATAAGCGGTAATGTTATTGTCTTTATAATTTCATTATTAGGGTATGGATATCTACTCTTTAAACATAGAATTATGCTGCTTTCATTACCGTTAGTGGGACTTGGCTTTTTAGCATATGTAGGGGGACTTAGATTTACTGTTTATGCAGTTCCTGTTTTAGCATTTGGAGTTGCATTCTTGATTACGGAACTTGCTCAAAAAATGCCTACACAAAAGTTAAAATATCTCTCAATGATTACATTTACTTTACTTATCTTACTTCCAAACTATAAGCATATAGATGATTATAAAGTTCCGACTGTTTTTAATGCAGAAGAAGTGAAGGTACTCGAGCAACTAAAGAGTATTGCAAATCCAAATGACTACACTATAGCATGGTGGGATTATGGATATCCTATCCGTTATTATGCAGATACACAAACATTAATAGACGGTGGAAAACACAGCGGTAGTGTAAACTTCCCTGTAAGTTTTATTTTAACGCATCCTCAAGATGCAGCTGCTAAGATGGCTCGTTTAGATGTGGAGTATACGGAGAAAAAACTCCTCGGGGATAAAAATCAGACCCATTTTTCAAATATTGAAGAGATTACGAAAGATTATGGATTTAATAATACAAATCTTTTTTTAAATGAGCTTACCAAAGATATCAAGTTACCAAAGAAAACAACAGATATTTATCTCTATTTACCGTTTAGAATGCTTAATATTTATCCGACAGTGACATATTTTTCAAATATCAATTTAATGAACGGTGTGCAAGGGAAGCAGCCTCTTTTCTTCCAAAGCAGAAATTTTAAAGATACAGGAGAGAAACTTTTACTTGGAGGTAATGTTTCTTTAAACAAAAGTGACTTAACACTGACACTTGGGAAGAAAACTGTACCGATTAGAAGATTTGTAAAAACTGTATATGGTCAAGATAATAAGGTGCATGTAGAGTCACAACTTGTGAATTTTACATCCGATATAAGCTTGATTTATCTTGCTTCTTACAATATATTTTTAGTTGTAGATGAAGCAACATATAACTCTACATATATACAACTGTTTGTCTTAGAAAACTATGATAAAGAACTATATGAGATGGTGATTAACACTGTAGGTGCGAAAGTATTTAAGCTAAAAATTTAAATGATAAAGGACGAAAAATGATAAGAAAATGTTTATTCCCGGCAGCAGGATACGGTACAAGGTTTTTACCGGCAACAAAAGCAATGCCAAAAGAGATGTTACCGATTCTAACTAAACCGCTCATTCAGTATGGTGTAGAAGAAGCGATGGAAGCCGGATGTGATGTTATGGCAATTATTACGGGACGCGGTAAACGTGCCATTACAGATCATTTTGATATCTCTTATGAGTTAGAACATCAGATACAGGGTTCATCTAAAGAAAAAATGTTAGATGGTATACGTAATATTATTAAAAACTGTACATTTACATATACTCGTCAAAATGAGATGAAAGGTTTGGGAGATGCAATTTATAAAGGAAACGTATTAGTAGGTTTCCAAAATCCTTTTGCAGTAATACTTGCAGATGACCTTTGTGTAAATCCTGACGGTGACGGAGTACTCAAACAGATGGTTGATCTTTACAATAAATATAAATGTTGTATAGTCGCTACTATGGAGGTACCAAATGAAGAGGTACATAAGTACGGTGTAATAGAGGGTAACGAGATTGAGGACGGTGTATTCATGGTTTCAAATATGATTGAAAAACCGGATAACGATAAAGCACCTTCAAATCAAGCGGTAATAGGGCGATATATTTTAACACCGGATATTTTTGAGATGATTCAACATACAAAGCCCGGAAAAAACGGTGAGATACAGATAACAGACGCTCTTTGCGAACAAGCAAAAAAAGGGATGGTTATCGCATATAGATTTAAAGGAAAGAGATTCGACTGTGGAAGTGTAGAAGGTTTCGTAGAAGCTACTAACTACTTTTATAATAAAGAGAAAGAAGAACTTTAAAATGCATTACAGACACAATTTTAATCCTACAATATCAGACGAAGAGATCTTTAATAAGATTTTAGATGAACAAGAGCTTATAGGTTATTATAATCTTCCTTTACAAGATCCTACTATATATAAAGAGTATGCTAAAACTGTAAAACAAAAAAATATTGTAGTGATTGGAATCGGGGGGAGTACACTCGGTACTTATGCGATCTATAAATACCTCAAACACTCTAAAGAACTCAGTAAAAAACTCTATTTTTTAGAAACTACGGATCCTATTGATATAGAGTCAAAACTGGAAAATGTTGATCTCAACGATACTCTTTTTATTGTAATATCTAAGTCGGGTACAACAATAGAGACTATATCTATCTTCAAATATATCCATTCCCTTGTAAGTATTGATAAAAATAATTGTGTCGTAGTAACTGAACATGATTCAAAACTAAAAACCTATGCCGATGCAAACGGAATGAAAAGTTTTGAAATCCCTAAAAATGTAGGCGGAAGATTTTCTGTTTTTTCTGCTGTCGGACTTTTACCTTTAGCGATCGTGGGTATCAATATAGACGATCTTTTAAAAGGTGCACAAATGGTGCACCAATCATTTTTTAATAAAAGAAACTTCTATAAGCGTTTGATCAATAAAGCGAGATTTTTAGTTGAGTATAAAAACAGTTTTAACGTAAATGTAGTTTTCTCTTATTCATCAAGACTTGAAGGGTTTAACAAGTGGTACATTCAGCTCTGGGGTGAATCGCTTGGAAAAGTTGATATAAACTCTACGAGACAAGGTTTAACACCTATCGGAATTATCGGACCTATCGATCAACACTCGTTTTTACAGCTTATTATTGAAGGGAAACGTGATAAAACCGTAACGGTAATCAAGGTGGAAAATTTCTATAACCATCTTAAAATTCCTGCCGTGAAGCTTGAAGGTTTAGAAGAGTTAGATTACATTGACAACTTGGAGTTCTCAAATCTTATCAATAAACAAGCAGATGCAACTATAGAGTCTATAAACAATGTCAATGATATCCCTTGTGATGTTATAACGATAGACGGGATGTGTGAGAGTGCCATTGCAGCATTAATGTATGAATATGAACTATTAACATCTTTATGTGCAAAATTTATGTACATCGATGCCTATAATCAACCGGGTGTTGAGAGCGGTAAAAAGATCTTGAAAGAAAAATTGATAAAAAATATTTAACAAAATAAATTATTTTTGTTAAATTTCGTAAATTAAGTTATAATAAACCTGATTTTAACAAAAAGGAATAAAATGAAGGTTTTACTTAGTTTACTAATAGGGTTTAGTTTTTTATTTTCGTCTGTTGATATTAACAATGCAGATAAGTCTCAATTGATGCAGTTAAAAGGGGTCGGTGCAAAAAAAGCTGATTCTATTATCACTTATAGAGAGGCGCATTGTTTTACTAACATTGCTGAACTTGAAAAAGTGAAAGGTCTTGGTAAAAAGTTTATAGAAAAAAACAAGGACAACATCTCAGTAGGTGCTTGTAAAAAGTAAATATTATCCAGAGAGTTTCTCTGGATAAAGGTCATTATTTGATGATATGTCCGACAAATTTTGACATATTGTCAAGTATCTCACCACCTTTTCTGAAGCTGAGTCCACACGCTTCATAGGCAAAAAATACTCCGGCTTGGTATTTGTCTCCTTGAGAATCTTTAGCAAACTCAACATATTCCTGGTAAACTTTTTTATAGTTTCCATAAGGTCCTTCTGTTTGTGTAATAACCTCTTCATTTCCATCTAAAACTCTCGTATTCGCACCTTCACGTCCAAAGACAGGTTTCTCTACCTGTTTAACATCTAAAGGCTCAAAAGAGGTTTTAAGAAGATACGGTGAATCAGGAAAGAGATCGCATAGTATCTTCATTATTCCTTTTGATTGAAAGATAAGGGTATATGCAGGATTTAATATGATTGCCTCTTGATTTACCATAATAGATGTAA
Source organism: Sulfurimonas sp. hsl 1-7 (assembly GCF_030577135.1). Lineage (NCBI taxonomy): Bacteria > Pseudomonadati > Campylobacterota > Epsilonproteobacteria > Campylobacterales > Sulfurimonadaceae > Sulfurimonas > Sulfurimonas microaerophilic. Next base: position 66,512 of record NZ_JAUIRR010000001.1, read on the forward strand.
GCGTAGTAGCTAGTTCTGGCTCATCTATAGCTATATCTTCCCACGGATAAAGTTTAAACCAGTACTCATATTTGTTCTCGTCTGCATCATAGATACCGCTCTCATCAAACTTTACGTTTTGAAGATATTCAAAAGAGGTTACAAAGCCTGCATCGGTTGCGATTTGCTGTAAAAGCTTTGTTGTCGCTTCCTCTTCATCATTTCCTTCGATTGATGAAAATAGGATCTTCCATCCGTCATAAAACTCTTCAAATTTCTCAGTCTCATCAAAAAGTGTAATCAGACGTTTAAAGTTCTCACTAATAGCTTCATACACATTGTTAAACTGTTGAGCCTCATCAAGGTTGTTTTGTTTTAAAAGTGCCCATTGCAGAAGGGCAGTTTCAAATAGTGCAGTTGGAGTATCTGCATTAAATTCAATAAGCTTAATAGGTTTACCGTCAATACCGCCTGCGAGATCAAATCTACCGTAGATATGCCAGTGGACATCATTTTCCCAAGATTTTTTAATCGCATCTACTAAATTAAATGGAATACCAAGTTCGAAAAAAAGATCATTTTCGATCACATACTCGGCAGCCTCTACAAACATATCGTAGAGCTCATTAACAGCCGTATAATAATTCTCTGCATCTTTATGGGAAATTTCAACAAGTTTATCACTAACATATTTTGAACCGTCAGTATCTGTATGCCAGGAAAAGCCTATTTCTTCTAGTTCTTCATTACTCAGCGGAGTAACATCTTGGAGTTGTATCACTCTTATCCCCCAAAAGAACTACTGCCAGTTTTTTTAGAAAAACTGCCACTGCTTTTATTGTATGTTGAACTACTTGAAGAGCCGAAAAAGCTTTTTTTCGAGCTCGAAGATTTAGTTGAACTCCCTGAAGCTGAACGAGAATATGCACTTTTGTTTGTAGTTACTGCATTTCTTGCAAAACTTTTATTATTCATAAGAGCATTACCGATCATGTTTCCAAGTAAACTTCCTGCTGCTACTGCAAGGATAGTCCCTGCAAGACCCATCCCTGCATCACCTGCACCGCTTTGAAGCGTTTCACTCGTACCGTTTTGCACTTTATTATACTCTTGTTCGGCAAGTGCTTTCATTTCAGCTTCATTCATAAAGCGTTCTGTAACGTTTCCATTTTCATCACGTTCGCGTATAATTGCACGAGATGGACCATCTGTCGGCATCTCCTCTACAACTACATATTTTCCGTTAGTTTGTTGTTCAATTACTAAAAATTTATTTTGTGCTTGTTCTTGTTGTTGTGAACATCCACTAAGGATACTCATCATAAGTATTCCGGCACTTCCAAGTGCCACACCGCCGGCCAAAGATGAAATATGTTTCATTAAATTTTTCCTTTTATTTTGTTTTTGTTTAAGATAATTATTTTATTGAGCTCTTTATCAAAAAATGTAACTTTCTCTCTTCCGTTGTAAAGAATATCTCCATGGTATGAAAACCTTGATGTTTGTAGTGTTACATCCTCTTTTGCCAATAAAAATGTTCCTACACTTTTACCGATAGGTGCAATCAAAGTTAAAAAACTCAGTACAAATAAAAAACCGACACTGTATAAAGCAACTTTAGTATTAGTATAAAGTGTAACATAGCCGATAATAAGGCTAAGAAGAAAATAAAGTATTACACTTTGATTGTCTGCAAAAAGTATATTGTAATATAGATCAATTTCATAATAATCTATGTAATTAAGTTTTATTCCTAAAAAGAGGAAAAAGTCTAAAATAAATGTAAAAAACATTCCAGATAACAAAGCTTGCAATAGTTTACTCATCTCAATCTCTTTATTTTTTTATTGTTGATACGTAACAGTTTAGAGGCTGTTTTTTCTTCTAAAGAGTTTCGATCTTCTATTATTATATCAGCTTTTGCTTGACAAAATTCCCGATCAAAGTTTTTCCCGCTCTCATTTGCAGAAGTGGAAAATGTCCAAGTGAGTTGTCGCAAAATATTTGAATTTAGAGGATAAGAAGCGACTCTAAACGCCTCATTTTTTACAATAAAAGTAGTCTGTTTTGCTAAGCGAACCAACTTTTTTTGTTTTTTTGGAACCCGTTTTCCATCTTTCTTGAGACTCTCTAAAGAGTTGTAGACTTTTATAAAGGGTTTATTATTTGGGCGTGATTTGATATGAGCGAGTCGATTAGAATCTTGAGATAACAAACCGACGGTAGTGTCGGTTTGTGTCAGTATAACTTTTGTATTTAAACTAAAAAGTCTTGAAGCGCTGTTGCTTTTGACCATGAATCATCTTTCATTTCGTCAAGTGCAAGTACTGCAGCACGAGCAGCACTTAAAGTTGTGAAATATGGGATATTTCTTTTTAGAACCTCTTGACGAATCACTACAGCATCTTTTTTGCTTGTGTTATTGTCTGAAGTGTTGATAGCCATTGCGATCTCATCATTTTTCATAGCATCTTCGATATTTGGACGACCTTCAGAGATTTTAAGAACTACTTCACATTCAACACCTGCTGCTGCGATAACCTCTTGAGTTCCTTTAGTCGCTACAAGTTTAAATCCGTGGCGAACTAAACCTTTAGCAATATCTACACCATGTTGTTTGTCTGCATCTACAAATGATAAGAAACATGTACCTGCTGTAGGGATGTTGTTTCCTGCACTTAACTGTGCTTTAGCAAATGAGATACCGAAGTTCGAACTAATCCCCATAACTTCACCCGTAGACTTCATCTCAGGACTTAGAACTAAGTCAGCACCATAAAGTTTATGGAACGGGAATACTGCCTCTTTAACAGAGATATGCCCTTTTAATTTAGGACGAAGTAAATCATTTACCTCTTCAACAATGTTGTATTTGTCATAGTATGCAAGTGAATCTCTTAAACTCTCACCCATCATTACACGAGTCGCAACTTTTGCAAGTGGCATACCTGTCGCTTTAGATACAAACGGAACTGTTCTTGAAGCTCTAGGGTTTACTTCGATTAAGTAAATTTCACCTTCATAGATAGCGTACTGAACATTCATAAGACCACATACACCAAGTCCTAGTGCAATAGTTTTTGTCTGAGCTTCAACTTTCTCGATCATCTCTTGAGATAAATTTACCGGCGGTAATGAACAAGCAGAGTCTCCAGAGTGGATACCCGCTTCTTCAATGTGTTGCATAACTGAACCGATATAAACTTCTTTACCGTCAGAGATACAGTCAACATCAAGTTCAATTGCTTGATCTAGGAATTTATCGATTAGAACAGGTGCTTCGTTTGAAACAGAGATTGCTAAGTCCATGTATTGGCGAAGTTCATCTTCTGAATAAACGATTCTCATACCGCGACCACCAAGAACAAATGATGGACGGACAAGAACAGGGTAACCTAACTTCTCAGCAATTACGTAAGATTCCTCTTTTGTACGTGCTAAACCGTTTGCCGGTTGTTTTAAACCATGCTTGATAACGAAATCAGAGAACTGCTCTCTATCTTCAGCCAAGTCAATTACCGCCGAAGGTGTTCCTGAAATTTTTGCACCGATTTTCGTAAGTGAATCTGCAAGTTTAAGAGGTGTTTGTCCACCAAAGTGTACGATAATGCCATCTGGATTTTCATTCTCAATAACTTCTCTTACGTGCTCAAAGTCGATTGGTTCAAAGTAAAGTACATCTGATGTATCGTAGTCTGTTGAAACAGTTTCAGGGTTACAGTTGTACATAATTGTTTCAATATCCATCTCTTTTAAAGCAAAAGCAGCGTGAACACAACAGTAGTCAAACTCGATACCTTGACCGATTCTGTTTGGCCCACCACCAAGGATAAGAACTTTTTTCTTATCAGATTTTCTTGTTTGAGCCGGAAGTTTTGTAATATTTGTACTTGAATAAAGATACGGAGTAAGTGCTTCAAACTCAGCTGCACATGTGTCAACTTCGTTGTACTCTTGTCTTACACCCAGTTTTTTTCTTGCTTCAAAAACATCATTCTCAGTAACTTTGTTATCAGTGTTTTGAGAAACTAGTTGAGCAATTCTTTTGTCTGAGAAACCGTCTACTTTTGCCATTCTCATAGCTTCTTCTTCAAATAACACTTTGTCAGTCATTGTTTTCTCAGCTTCGATTAGCTCTTGCAGTTGGTATAAGAACCATGGGTCAATTGCACAAGTATCAAACATCTCTTCAACACTCATACCGCGGCGGAAACCTTCTGCAACGTAAAGAATTCTGTCTGCATTTGGACGACGGATTTCATGTTTTACAAACTCATCATCAGCATCAATAGGATCTAGTCCACATAGCCCAGTTTCAAGTGAACATAATGCTTTTTGTAAAGACTCTTTAAATGTACGCCCAATTGCCATCGCTTCACCAACAGATTTCATAGAAGTTGAAAGTGTACTGATAGCTTCAGGGAATTTCTCGAATGTAAAACGTGGTACTTTTGTTACAACGTAGTCGATTACAGGCTCGAATGCCGCAGGTGTTCCCGTAATGTCATTTGTGATCTCATCAAGTGTAAAACCAACTGCAAGAAGTGTAGCCACTTTTGCGATTGGATAACCAGTAGCTTTTGAAGCAAGAGCAGATGAACGAGATACACGCGGGTTCATTTCAATTACGATCATACGACCAGTTTTAGGGTCAATTGAGAACTGAACGTTAGAACCACCTGTGTCAACACCGATCTCTCTTAGAATAGCAAAAGAAGCATCACGCATTCTTTGGTACTCTTTATCTGTAAGTGTAAGTGCCGGTGCTACAGTGATACTATCACCTGTGTGAACACCCATTGGATCGAAGTTTTCAATTGAACATACGATGATACAGTTGTCCGCTTTGTCACGGATAACTTCCATCTCATACTCTTTCCATCCAAGCATAGATTCCATAATTTCGATTTCATTGATTGGAGATGCTGAAATACCTTCTTGAGCAAGTTTCTCAAACTCTTCCATATTGTATGCTACACCTGAACCGCCACCGGCAAGTGTAAATGAAGCTCTAGAGATAACAGGGAAACCAATCTCTTTAGCTACTTCAATAGCTTCTTCAACGCTGTAAGCATTTTTACTTTTTGGTAAATCCATACCGATTTTTACCATAGCTTCGTTGAAAAGGTGTCTGTCTTCACCTTTGTTGATAGCTTCCGGGTCTGCACCTAAAAATTCTACACCCTCTAGCATACCTTTTTCATACATGCTCATAGCAACGTTTAGTGCAGTCTGTCCACCCATAGTCGGCAGTACTGCATCAACATTTTCATCTTTGATGATTTTTGCGATGATATCTTCTTTGATTGGTTCAATGTATGTTCTATCTGCAAACTCAGGGTCAGTCATAATAGTTGCTGGATTTGAGTTGATCAGTACTACGCGATAACCAAGCTCTTTAAGAGTCTTAACTGCTTGTGTTCCAGAGTAGTCAAACTCACAAGCCTGACCGATAACGATCGGACCAGAACCTATAAGTAAAATAGTTTTAATGTCGGTGCGTTTTGGCATTTTTTACCCCATAAAATAGTCTATATAAAATTTAGAGATTATAGCCAATATGCACTTAATATTTGATGAACTTTAGTACTCAAAGTTATATAAAATTGATGCTAATCCTGAATAAATGTAGTTATCTTCCACTAAAGGGGAGTTTTTAGCACTTTTAGGAAGGAGATCGTATCTGAAATTAAAAAGTGCAGAAAAGTTTTTTGTGATTGGAAATCCAATGTAAGTTTGTACACCAAATTCGAAACCGTCATCAGCTTTGTAAGCGGGTCTGTTTAATGATAAATTAACTTCATTATCCTTAACACCGTAATAATAATTGACAAATTTTTCACTCATATAAAGCATAATGACACTAGGATAAAAGTTAACTTTTCCTATACTGTATTTAGTCCCGATCTCTGTTCTGTTAACCCATGATTTGTTGTATCCCAGAAGATCGTGAAGAAGCATATTTTCTATATATGTATCTTTATACTTTGCACTAAAAGCTAAACCGCCTTCAATTGAGCTTTTTTTCTCATCCATTCCTGAAAGAATTTCAGAATCACCCGGTTTATAACCTAAAGTTCTCGGCTGTGCAGTGAGTGATAACCCCCATGCAAAATCATCTTTTTTATCCCCTAAAAAGTAGATACCTGCTCTTGACCATCTAACATAAAAGATCGAGTTGTCAAAAAAGATAACAGGTGAGGGAATAACCATATTTGATGTACTTTTATATGGTTGTGATTGTACATACGGACCAAAACCGATACTCACCTCTTGTTTTTTTTCTTCGGCAAAGAGTATATTTATAAATAAAAGGAAGCCTAGGAGAAGGTATCTCATTTTACCACCTTAATCATATAAAAATAGTTTGGTTCGTTTGGATCGTAATAAGGCTTGACGATTGCAGTCTGATACCCTTCAGATTGGGTGATGGAGATAACTTTTCCAACTTTAAGACCTTTGAAAAAGATATTATCAAGTCCCGATGTTACCACTTCATCCCCTTCGTTAATGCTAAACCAAGCAGGAATGAAGTTGATTATAATATATTGATCATTATTTCCGTGTGCAATTCCGGGAGCTTTCACATCACCGATATATACTGAATAAGCACTTTTGATATCGCTGTTTAATAAAGCTAAAGGTTTAGAGTCGTTTTCAATGACGATCCCCGCAACCATCTCTTTATAAGTAAGTCCATAGATCTTAGAAGAGTTATAATCTTCAACATCCAACCATAAACGGTTAAGATTTCCAAGCTTTTGATAAGAGATGCTACGTACAAGCTGCGCCTGCGGATTTATACTTAAGTTTGAATCATTCGCTTTATAAAGATCATCTATCTCAGAAGCAAGTTCCTGCATAACGAGATGATTGTTTTCATATTGTTGCAGTTGCTCTTTTAATTCATCGATAGTATCTGCTTGAAAAAAGTGTCTGTCTATACTATTGCCGATGTTAGAGATTGTATTGTGGTAAGATGTTTTAATAAAGTTGAGTGAACTTATAAAAGGTTTTTGAACAGTTGAAGAGTAGTTTAATGCACCCACAAAGAGTGCAATAAGTATGAAAAAATAAACAATCGAAGATTTATTCATTCTCAAATAGTTCTTGGAGGATATCGATCTCTTCTAAAGCACGACCAGTTCCGCGAGCAACCGCTAAAAGTGGTTCATCTGCTACAAAAACAGGGATTTTTACGATGTCAGAGAGGTATTTATCAAGTTGACGGATAAGTGCACCACCACCAGTTAAGATAATACCGTGATTTACGATGTCACCTGCAAGATCTGGAGGCATAATCTCTAAAACGTCACGAAGTGCTTCAGCAATCTCTTTAAGAGGTTCTTTCATAGCATCACGAGCATCGTCAGATGTAAGTTCAACTGAGCTTAAAAGTCCTTCAACTTGGTCACGACCGTTGATGATCATAGAAAGTGGTTCATCTAAAGTAACAGCTGTACCGATAGTGATTTTGATCTCTTCAGCTACACGCTCACCGATAAGTAAGTTGTATTTTTTTCTTACGTAGTTAATGATACCTTGATCTATCTTGTCACCTGCAGTTCTGATTGACTTAGAAAGTACAAGACCACCAAGTGAAACAACACCGATCTCAGTAGTACCACCACCGATATCAACAACTAAGTTACCTTGTGGCTCACGGATATCAACACCGGCACCGATTGCAGCTGCCATTGGCTCTTCGATCAGGTAAACTTCTCTAGCACCTGCACTCATAGCAGATTCACGAACTGCTTTTCTCTCAACCTGAGTAAGTCCGTAAGGTACACAGATAATGATACGTGGAGAGATAAGAGAACTTCTACCGTGTGCTTTTTCGATAAACTTTCTGATCATCTTCTCTGTCATATCGAAATCGGCGATAACACCGTCACGCATAGGACGGATAGCTCTGATATTTCCTGGAGTTTTACCAACCATCTCTTTTGCTTCATGTCCAACAGCTAAAACTCTGCTTTGTCCATATTTCTCAGATTTAACAGCAACAACTGAAGGTTCATTAATAATGATACCTCTTCCTTTTGCTATAACGATAGTATTTGCTGTTCCTAAGTCGATTGAAAGATCGTTTGAAAATAGCCCAATAAATTTGTTAAAAATCATACTCTTACCTTATGCTGATATTTCTGTTGTTTTTTTAATATATGCCGGTTGTTCACCATTCTCGATAACTTCTTTAGTGATAAGTACTTCATACCCACTATATTCAGGAAGTTCATACATAATATCGATCATAGCTTCTTCTAAAATTGCACGAAGTCCGCGAGCACCCGTTTTACGTTTAATTGCTTTTTGTGCGATAGCACGAAGTGCATCATCTTCAAAACTAAGTTCAACATTGTCGATTGAGAAAAGTTTTATATATTGTTTAATAAGTGAATTTTTAGGCTCAGTTAAAATGCGAACCATATCATCTTCCGTAATCTCGTTAAGAGAAGCGATAATCGGTAGACGACCTATAAGTTCAGGAATAAGTCCGTACTGTACCAGATCATCAGGCTCAACCATATCAAAAGTCGGTTTTTTCTCGTCTTTAGTTTTTTTATCGTGTCCGAAACCTAGTACATTTTCACCTTGCTTACGTTTTAGGATCTCTTCTAAACCGTCAAATGCACCGCCACAAATAAATAAAATATTTGAAGTATCAACTGCCGTAAACTCTTGATTTGGATGTTTTCTACCACCTTTTGGCGGAATGTTTACAGATGAACCTTCAATAATTTTAAGAAGAGCTTGCTGTACACCTTCCCCTGAAACATCACGAGTGATAGAACGGTTTTCACTCATACGTGAAACTTTGTCTATCTCATCTAAAAAGATGATCCCTTTTTGTGCACGTTCAACATCACCGTCTGCTGCTTGGATCAGTTTTGTTAAGATATTCTCAACATCTTCACCTACGTATCCTGCTTCTGTTAAACTTGTAGCATCAGCGATAGCGATAGGTACGTTTAATACTCTGGCAATTGTTTGCGCCATTAATGTTTTACCGCTACCTGTCGGTCCAATTAAAAGGATGTTTGATTTTGCGATCTCTGTATCGTCATCTTCAATGTTTGCTGTTTTGAAGATTCTTTTATAGTGGTTGTAAACAGCTACACTTAAAAGTTTACGTGCACGCTCTTGACCTATGATATAGTCCCCTAAGAATTTATCTAACTCTTTTGGTGTCATAAGTTTTTCTACGGCATCTACAAGCTCTTCACTTTGTTCATGTGCTAGAGATTCTTTTTCATCTCCGAACATGATTTTATATGCTGAGATCACACAGTTTTTACAGATATATACACCGTTTCCGGCAATTAGCGGATTTGTTTCACTCTCACTTGCATCACAAAAGCTACAATGTCTATGAATCATAATTAATTTTTCCTTTCAAATGGAATACCACGTTTTGTCTTGATAACAAAGTTACAAAGATCAGTAACGTAATGGTTGTCCGTACTCTCTAGTAGTTCACTAGCACTATCTTTTAACGGCTTTCCAGATTCAAAAAGTTCACGATATGCAGATTTTAGTGCATTGATGTCATCACGTTCAATATGGCGTCTAAGACCCGTAAGGTTTAGTCCTCTTAAACTTGCACGATTTCCCTCAGCCATACAAAACGGAGGTACATCTTGTGCAAGTGCAGAAGCTCCACCAACCATAGCATAGTCACCGATGTGAACAAACTGATGGATAGGTGTCATACCGCCAACTACTACATAGTCACCTAACTCTACGTGACCAGCTAACGTTGCAGCATTTGCTAAGATACAGTGGTTACCGATGATTACATCGTGACCAAGGTGTACATACCCCATAAAAAGGTTATGGTTTCCGATGATAGTTTTACCACCGCCACCTTTTGTCCCCGGATTGAAAAGTGTGAACTCTCTTATCTTATTATTATCACCGATAATTAGTTCAACATCTTCACCTTCAAATTTTAAGTCTTGCGGAATCGAACCGATAACAGCGTGTGAAAAAATCTCATTGTTTTTTCCGATCGTCGTTTTACCGTAGATACAAGCACCTTGTGCTATCTTTGTACCATCTCCGATCACAGCTTCGCTAGATACGTGGCAAAACGGTCCAATCTCAACATTTTCACCGATAACTGCACCATCTTCGATGATTGCTAGTTTGGAAATATTACTCAATTTTTAACCTTATTTATCTACGATCATAGCTTTTAGTTCAGCTTCACTTGTTAACTTACCGTCAACATAAGCTTCACCTTTTAGTAACCAAATAGCACCTTTATGTTTGATAACAGAGATTCTGTACTCAAGACGATCACCAGGTTTTACAGGATTTCTAAATTTTGCTTTATCGATACTCATAAAGTATACAACTTTATTTTTTACTTCTTCTTCGCTTAAATCGTCCATACTTTTAAAAGCTAAAACGCCACCTGCTTGTGCCATACCTTCTAAGATCATAACGCCAGGGTAGATCGGGTGACCAGGAAAGTGTCCTTCAAATACCGGTTCAGAAATAGATACGTTTTTGTAACCAACAAGTGATTCGTTTTTCACGATCTCTGTAATTCTGTCAACAAGTAAGAAAGGGTAACGGTGAGGTAATATGTTTTGAATCTCTACAACATCCATAATCATAGTTTTATAGCCTTAGATAATAATTTTGGATATTTTACCTAAAAATTCATTATAAAATTATTATCTTTTCTTTTGTGTCCTCATAAGTTGTCGCATCAAGTTCTATGGTAAGTTTTGTATCTGGGATGTTTTCAACAACGATGATAGGACTGAGATCATAGTCGGTATTGTTAATTTTTTTTCTAAAAGTCAACTCTTGTTCATACGATAAAGGGTTATAGATAAGCTCTTTTACGGTTTTGTAATTAGTAGAATTTTGCTCGTTGAAAAACTCTAAAGTGACGAACTTTATCTCTTCACGGTTAAAGTAGTGAATGTTATGAGCTGCGAACTCTATGCGTCCTTGTGCTTTTTTTCTTGGAAGTGTCGAGTAGGAAAGGGCATAAGCATCTAATGCATCTTTTTTGCCGCTGATAAGTTGAAAGTTAAACTGTCTGTAGTTTAAAAACTTTTGTTTGATAATTTTGTATTCAATACCCTTCTCTTCAAGCTCGTTTCTATAAGTATACATCTCTAAACGCTCTTCGATCGAAGCAGGCAGAGTCTGTCCGGAAATAGGGGAGAACATCTCATCCATAAGTTTGTCTTGATGTTCTCTTTGCATCGTTAAACCAAAAAGACAACCGCAATAATCTTGGCGGTAAAGCTGCTCCTCTTTTGTCACTCGTGATTGGTCCTGTGTACCGCCGCCGCTTCTGTAATCTACGGCAATAAACTCTACGCCGTGTTTTGCATGAAAATCATCGCCTACACGTTTGAGTTGTTCTTGTGATTTTAGTGGGCTGACAAGTAAAGTAGTAGTGATCTTTTTTTCGCCTAGTTCAAGAGCCTTTTTTGCACTTGTGATGAAGCGTTTGTCAAAACAGACTTCACAGCGAGCCCCTTTTTCTGGCTCTTTTTCAAGGCCTCGTACAGCATCGATCCAGTTTTCAAAATCGTACTCACCCTCGAGCAGATCGATGCCGAGTTTTTTACAAGATCGTTGGACATCAAGGTAGCGTAGTTGATATTCTGAATATGGATGGATGTTAGGATCGTAAAAAAATCCAGTCAGTTTTTCCTCTGGAAAATCTTTTTGTAACTTCTCTAAGAAAAAGTGACTGTCAACCGAACAGCAGATATGAACTAGCATAGAACCTCATTTAAAGTATTTATGAAATTATAGTTGAAATCTTCTAATAAAGAAAGATGATGAATTATTTTAAAAAATATTTTAAGTAGGAAATTATTAAGAGAAGAAAAATGGAGCTAGAAAAAGCTCCATTAAAAAAGTAAAGCTTACGCTCTCTCTTTGAAGATCTCAATTGAGTTGATCTCGTCTTGCATTCTGATATCATCAAGAACAGACATAGATTCAGCGTCGTTTTCTTCGATACCACCGAATACAGTGTGAACACCGTCTAAGTGTGGACAAGGAACGAAACAGATGAAGAATTGGCTACCACCAGTGTTTGGTCCAGCGTGAGCCATAGATAATGTTCCTTTTACGTGTTTGTGAGTGTTTTTGTCAGTCTCACAAGCGATCGCCCAGTCAGGTCCGCCAGTACCAGTTCCGTGTGGACATCCACCTTGTGCCATGAAACCTGGAATAACTCTGTGGAAGTTTAAGTCATTGTAAAAACCAGTGCTTGCTAAGTGAGCAAAGTTTGCAACAGTATTTGGTGTCTCTTCAGGATAAAGTTTGATCCAGATATCACCTTTGTTTGTAGATACTTTTGCCCATTGAAACTCATTAACATTTGTTAAGTCGTACTCTTTTAGTTGTCTTCCGAACATATTATTGCCTTTTTATTTTTTTGAAATTATAGTCAAACTTGATAAATTTTGTATAATTCTTTTATGAAAGAACTATTTATTAAGTTACAGAACTATTTGATCTTGCGTTTTAACTCTGTAACGATCCGTCAGGCAAATATATTAACAACATTAACTATTTTGCTTTTTACTATTATATTTGCATACCTGTTGATCAAGGAAAACTACCATGATTACGAAAAGACACTTTCACAACAGCATCACGAACAGATTGCGGGTACTCCTTACGATTATGATGTCGCTCAAGAAAAATTGAAATCTCTTTTGATCAAAAATACTTTGGCAATTGCAACACTTGCATTTATACTTTTTGCGATCATGCTTGGGTTTTATAAGATATTTAATACTTTAATTCAAAGAGATATGAAAGCATTTTTGGATTTTTTTAATGATGCGGCACACAAAGATCAGGTGTTAAATCCACATACGATCTTTTTTAAAGAGTTTAAAACAATGGTGACCTATGCCAATGATATGGTAGATACTATTAATGAGCAGAAAAGTTCACTCAAAGAGTTAAATCTTCATCTAGAAGACAAAGTAAAGGCAAAAACACAAGATTTAGAGAGAATCCTTGAGGCGCAAAAAGAGTTTTTACGTTACACGGTACATGAGACAAATACGCCACTTAGTGTTATACTTACGTCTTTAGAACTTTATGAGATGGAACACGAAAAAGACAGACACCTCTCAAAAGTGGAAGCGGCGGCAAAAAATATCTTTAATATCTATGACGACCTGAGTTACTTGGTAAAAAAAGAGCATGTAGATTATCCAAAAGCTTCGATTGATATCAACAAGTTTGTAAAAAGCAGGGTAGATTTTTTCACTGAAGTGGCATATCTTTCTAAACTCTCTTTTTCATATGTGAGTGAAGTTGAAGATCTCTATATCTTTTTTAACGAGACAAAACTGCAACGTATTATAGATAACAGCATTACAAATGCGATCAAGTATACCTTTCAGAATGAGATTATAGATATTAAACTCACAAAGACGTTACAATATGTAGAGTTCTCGATCGGCAGTCATTCTCAACCAATTAAAGATGTTGATAAAATATTTGATGAATATTATAGAGAAGATGCAAAGAGTGTTGCAAGTGAAAAAGGATTTGGGATAGGTTTGAGACTAGTGAAGAACATATGCGATGAAGAGGGTGTCGTTATAGTGATCGATCTAAATGAAAAACAAAATACTTTTAAATATAGATTTAAAATAATGGGTGAATAATGAAGATACTGTTATTAGAAGATGAAGTGATGTTAAATGAATCTATTTGTGAGTATTTAGAATCATTCGGTCACGTCGTAGAACCTTTTTTTGATGGCCAAGAAGCATTTGATGCGATGAAGCAAAACAGCTACGACCTTTTCATCCTTGATATTAACGTCCCTCAAATTGACGGACTCTCACTTCTCGAACAGTTACATGCTTTAAAGATTCATGTCCCTACCATCTACATAAGTGCCTTGGTAGATATAGAAGATATCTCACGTGCATACAATCTTGGGTGTTACGATTATCTTAAAAAACCTTTTCATCTTAAAGAGTTGGCACTGAGAATCGACAGAATAGTAGCAACATCGAAAACACCTAACGTACATCTTGTACTTTCAAAAAACTATAGTTACGATCAGCAACATGCAACGCTTTTCTTTCAACAAGAACCGCAAACACTTACAAAAAAACAGATGCAGATTATTGATCTATTGGCGAGAAACAGAGGTTTGGTAGTTGACTTTGAACAGTTCCAGGAATATGTCTGGAGTGATACTATAGTTGACAACGCTACCATCCGTGCCGAGATAAACAGACTCAAAAAGATTCTTAAAGAGGATATGGTCGTGAATGTCCGCGGTATGGGTTATATGATCGAAAAACCGTAGTTACTTCTCTTTATACCTCAATAGTTTCAATATAAAATTTACTAATATCTTTCAATTGCTACACTCCTGCTACGCTTGTACTTTATCATTCGCTCCATTATTTTATCATTGATGAGGGAGAACAATGAAGTCTATATCTATTAGAATGAAAATTCTATTATTAATGGTGGTTACAGTGGCTGCCGTATCTATCGCACTTATTATTGAGTCGATTTTTACTATAAATGAGATGACGGAAAACAATATAGCTGCGTATAAAAAAGAGGCGTACAAAAATAAAGAGCTGGAGCTAAAAAACTATGTAGATGTTGCACTGAAATCTGTAGAGTCGTTTTATGAGAGAACATCTGAAGAGAAACTCAAAAAAGAGGTTGAAGCAGATTTAAAAACACAAACAGAGTTTCTCTTTACTATACTGGAAGAAGCTTACAAGAGAAACAAAGACTCTATGTCAAAAGCTGCCTTGCAAGAACATTTAAAATCATTGGTAGCATCTGCAAAATATGGGGAGAATGGCTACTTTTGGATCAACGATTTTACTCCAACAATGATCATGCATCCTCTCAAACCATCTTTAAACGGAAAGAATCTTACAGGTTTTAAAGATCCAAACGGAGTATATCTTTTTAACGAAATGGTCAAGGTTGTACAAAATAAAGGGGAAGGGTTTGTAAACTACAGCTGGTCGAAACCCGGTTTTAAAACTCCGCAACCTAAAATATCTTATGTAAAAAAGTTTAAACAGTACAATTGGATTATAGGGACAGGGGCATATGTGTCTGATGTAACTGCTAAAATGAAGTCTGAAGCACTTAAAACAATTTCCCAAATGCGTTTTGGAAAGGGCGGTTATTTTTGGATCAACGATTTAATGCCAAAGATGATTATGCATCCAATAAAACCATCATTAAACGGAAAAGATATATCTGAGGTAAAAGATCCAAACGGTGTATACCTTTTTATGGAGATGGTGAAAACTGTCAAAAGCCAGGACGAAGGGATGGTGCAATACAGTTGGTCTAAACCAAATGAACAAAATCCGGTTCCAAAAATGTCATATGTTGTACTTTTTAAAAAATGGGGATGGATAATCGGTACAGGTGAATACATAGATAATATTGAAAAAGAGATAGCCAAAATGAGAAGAAAAGCAGACAAGGCTATCTTTGAATCTATCACTTTTATTATTATGATATCTATTGCTCTTTCTGTAGTTATAGGAATCATAGCGATCGTAGTTGCCGAGAAGGGAATAGTAGCTCCAATTCGAGAGATATTGACTGTTACCAAAAATTTGGCAAGGGGTGAAGGTGACCTGACAAAAAGGGTTAATGTTCATAGTCGTGACGAGATCAAAGAGGTAGCGGATAATATAAATGAATTTATCAGTAAAGTACATACAAGTGTAAACGGAGCGAAAACTTCCAGTTTTGAAAACTCGGCAGTTTCCCATGAACTTTCCGCAACGGCAACTATGTTGGGGAGTAATGTAGATAAATCAGTGAGTATAGTTAGTGAGACGACTGAGAATGCGATCAGGACAAATTCTCAAATAAAACTTTCCATAGAAGATGCTATCAACTCTAAAGAAGAGATGGTAGAGGCTAATAAGATGTTAAACAATGCTAAAGATGATATTGTGCTGCTTACAACAAAAGTACAAAGCAGTGTTGAGTCAGAACTGGAGTTAGCAGGAAAAATTGAAACACTTTCACAAGAGACTGCACAGGTAAAAGATGTATTAGTTGTTATCTCCGATATAGCAGACCAAACAAATCTACTTGCACTTAATGCTGCAATTGAGGCAGCTCGAGCGGGAGAACACGGACGTGGATTCGCAGTAGTTGCCGATGAGGTAAGAAAACTGGCAGAGCGTACACAAAATACGTTAGCAGAGATCAATGCTACGATAAGTATCATCGTTCAATCGACTGAAACAGCAAGCCAAGAGATGAATATAAATTCTCAACAGATGCAAAAACTCTCTGAGATCTCTATTGATGTTGAACAACGTATAGAGTCAACGACACAAATTGTAAACAGGGCTACAGAGGCGACAGACAGGACTGTGCAGGATTTTGAAAATACCGGAAAACAGATTGATGAGATACTCGGTGGTATAGAGGAGATAAATACAATCTCCCTTGGAAATGCTAGAAGTGTAGAAGAAATTATGGTAGCAGCACAACACCTAAATAACATGACACACGAGCTTTCTTCAAAACTTGAACAGTTCAGAACATAATTGTTGTTACTTTTTTTCACATAATGGAAATTTAAATATAAAATTTCCTAAGATTCTTCTTTTGCTACGTTCATGCTATTTTTGTTCTTTAGCATTAGAGTTGAATAGTTTAACGGGGAGAAACTAAATGAAAAAAGTAGTAACAACATCACTTGTAAGTCTTGGACTTCTTTCAAGTGTAAGTTTAAATGCGGCAGATGATCTTAGCTCTATGTTTTCTGAGGGGAAAACTAGCGGACAGATTCGTATGTTTGCTATTGATCGTGATTATGTAAATAAAGATTTACATCGTAGTGGGTTATCTTTAGGTGGACATCTAAAGTTTGAAACAGCTGATTATAACGGCTTAAGTGCAGGTGCAGCATTTTATACAGTTAATAAGTTAGATGAGTGGACTGGTACGGTAGAACCTGCACTATTTGGTCCTAATAACAGTAGTTATGACCTTTTAGGTGAAACATATCTACAATATACTCGTGGAAATACTACATTTAAAGGTGGTCGTCAGAAACTTGATACTCCTTTAGCTGGTAGCGATGATGCTAGAACATTACCAAACTTATTTGAAGCATATATTGTTACAAATACAGATATTGCAGATACAACTATCGTAGCTGGACATATTACAAAATTTGCTCAAGGTACATTCGGTCGTGTATATGGGAATCAAGATACACCAAGTAATTTAGCTGTTACAGCGGGTTATTCATACTTTAACAGTGTTGACAATGCTGGCAAGTTTGTAAATATGGGTACATATGCTATCAATGAAAAAACTGCAGGTGTAAGTGTAGCTGCAGCTGTTTATACAGGTGTTGAAAACCTAAAAATACAAGTATGGGATTACTATGCTCATGATATTTTAAATGCTATCTATGCTGATGCTAATTATGGTGTGAAACTTGATGGTTATTCTCCATATGTTGCAGCGCAGTTTATTAGAGAAGATGCTATAGGCGATAAACTTGTTGGTGAAGTTTCATCTATGTATGGTGCTGCAAAAGCAGGTGTTAAGTTTGGTGGATTTAATGTATATGCTGCATATTCACAAACAACTGAATCTAATGGTAATGCATTATTAAAATCTATTATTACTCCATGGGGTGGTATGCCTGCTTATACACAAGGTATGGTAACTCGTCACCAATTTTTAGCTGGAACAAAAGCTACAAAAGTTGCTGGAACATATAGTTTTAAAGATATGGGTGTGAATTTATCAACAACTGCATACTATACATCTTTTGATATGGATGAGAATAGTGGATACGGTACTGCACGTACAGCTACTGAAAGCGGTTTTGATGCTATTTACTACCCAGAAGCAGTGAAAAACCTTCAGTTACGTTTACGTGGAAACTTCCCAAGAGACTTTATAGGGACAGTTGGTTGGAATGAATATAGATTTATAGTAAACTATAATTTCTAGAAAAAAAGGAGAGAAGATGAATAAAGAATTAATTGAACAGATTAAATCTAATCCGGATTACCAAACATTGGTAAAGAAAAGAACATCTTTTGCGATCGTTTTAACAATTGTAATGTTAATAGTTTACTTTGCATTTATTTTAACAATAGCATTTGACCCGTCATTACTTGGACAACCGTTAAGTAGTGAGAGTGTAACAACAGTAGGTATTCCGGTTGGAATTACTGTAATTGTGATCGCGTTTATACTTACAGGTATTTACACTACAAGAGCAAACGGTGAGTTTGATGAACTTGCAAACAGAGTAAAAAACTCTGTTAAAGGGGATAAATAATGAATAGAGCTTTTTTATTTTTAATTTTAGGATCTATCGCTGTATTCGCAAGTGGTGCGATCGAAGGTGAAGTTGCGAAGCAAGAGTTAAATATCTCTGCTATCGTAATGTTCTTAATCTTTGTAAGTGGTACTTTAGGTATCACTTATTGGGCTGCTAAGCGTACAAAATCTGCAAAAGATTTCTATACTGCAGGTGGTGGTATTACTGGTTTTCAAAACGGTATGGCAATTGCGGGTGACTATATGTCAGCGGCATCATTTCTTGGTATTTCCGGTCTTGTTTACTTAAAAGGGTATGATGGTCTTATCTACTCTATCGGTTTCTTAGTTGGTTGGCCAATCATCCTTTTCTTAATTGCTGAGCCTTTAAGAAATCTTGGTAAATATACGTTTGCTGACGTTGCTTCATATAGACTACGTCAAACACCTATCCGTACATTAGCGGCATTTGGTTCGATCGCAACGGTAATTTTATACCTAATTGCACAAATGGTTGGTTCTGGAAAGCTTATTCAGCTTCTATTTGGTCTTAACTATGAAGTAGCGGTAATACTTGTTGGTGTACTAATGGT
Source organism: Sulfurimonas sp. hsl 1-7 (assembly GCF_030577135.1). Lineage (NCBI taxonomy): Bacteria > Pseudomonadati > Campylobacterota > Epsilonproteobacteria > Campylobacterales > Sulfurimonadaceae > Sulfurimonas > Sulfurimonas microaerophilic. The sequence goes on from NZ_JAUIRR010000001.1 coordinate 85,402, forward strand.
ACTTTATGTAACATTCGGTGGTATGCTTGCAACTACTTGGGTACAGATCATTAAGGCGTTCCTATTATTATCTGGTGCTACATTTATGGCAATCGCTGTTATGGCACATTACGATTTCTCATTCGGTTCGTTATTTGCAAAAGCTGTTGAAGTAAAAGGTGAGGCTATTATGAGTCCGGGTGGTCTTGTAAGTGATCCTATTTCAGCTATCTCACTTGCGATCGCATTAATGTTTGGTACAGCTGGTTTACCACACATCTTAATGAGATTTTTTACTGTAAGTGATGCGAAAGAAGCACGTAAGTCTGTATTCTTTGCAACTGGATTTATCGGATATTTCTATATTCTTACGTTCATCATCGGTTTCGGTGCGATTGTAATGGTATTCCAAAATCCACAATATTTAGATTTAGCAAAACAAGCGATTTCTGGTGGTAGCCCGATTCTTGGTGGAAACAACATGGCGGCAATTCACTTAAGTCATGCAGTAGGTGGAGATTTCTTCCTAGGTTTCATTTCAGCGGTTGCATTCGCTACTATCTTAGCGGTTGTTTCAGGTTTAACACTTGCTGGTGCATCGGCTATTTCACACGACCTTTACGCATCTGTGTTTAAAAAAGGTGAAGTAGATTCAATGAAAGAGATGAGAGTTTCAAAAATTGCAACTATCGTTCTTGGAATTGTAGCTATCATTATGGGTATCGCGTTTGAGAAACAAAACATCGCGTTTGTTGTTGGTTTGGCGTTTGCTATTGCAGCATCGGCTAACTTCCCTGTACTTTTCTTATCAATGTACTGGAGAAGATTAACTACTCGCGGTGCGGTAATCGGTGGAAGTTTAGGTCTTGCTACGGCAGTTATCCTAGTTATCCTTGGTCCAATCGTTTGGGTACAGATTTTAGGAAATGCAGAAGCAATTTTCCCATATAAATATCCGGCACTTTTCTCAGTATTAGTATCGTTTGTTGGTATCTGGTTCTTTTCAATTACAGATAATTCTGAAAATGCGAAAAATGAACAAGAGATGTTCGAAGCGCAATATATTAGAAGCCAAACTGGAATTGGTGCAGAGGGTGCAGTAGAGCATTAAAAAATGAGTATATTAGATCAAAGACGTTTAATCGAGTCTATCCATCCTTTTGAATTGTTAAGTTCTTTTGAACTTGACAATTTGATGTCCAAGATAGATATTGCTTACTATCCTAAAGAAACCCTGCTTATCTCTCGGAATTTAGAGAGTATAGCTTTTTATATAATTATAAAAGGGCAAGTTGCAGAATACATCGATGATGAACTGTACAATATTTATAACGAGGGTGATAGCTTCGATGCCGACTCCTTGATCTATAATAAAACCAATTCCCGCTTCGTTGTCACCGAGGATCTCATATGCTATGAGATCAAAAAAGAGGACTTCCTCGATCTCATGCAAAACAAAAAGATCCAAGGCTACTTTCTACAAGACTTTATCTCACGCCATAAACAACTCAAAGAGTATCATAGCAGCAGTGAATTTACCCCATTTTTAGTTTCCAAAGTTTCAGACATATACCTTCATGCCGCATGCATAGTTACTCCAGATATTTCGATCCACGACGCACTCCAAAAACAAAAAGAATTACAATCTAGTATTATCATTGTTGAAGAGCTTTCTCGTGTAGTTACAGATGCAGATTTAAAAGAGCAGGTGCTTCTCGGCGATGTAACCGTAGATGCTCCGATTCGCTCTATTGCATCATCGAAAATGGTATGTGTAGATAAAAACGATTTTCTTTTTAATGTCCTGTTAGTTATGACACATGAAGAGGTTAGACGTGTAATTGTAAAAGAGAACAACACTATTGTAGGTGTATTGGAACAGCTTGATCTATTAAGCTTCTTTGCAAACCATTCACACCTTGTAGCGGTACAAATCGATCGTGCAAATTCGATCGAAGATTTGACAGACATTCAGCAGGATCTGCGAAACCTTATTTTAGCACTTACAACAAAAGGTGTAAAAGTACGTTACATCACAAAACTGGTTTCTGCACTCAATGAAAAAATATACAAAAAAGTTTTTGAAATGTGTGTGGAAGAGTCGCTAAGAGAAAAATGTGCACTCATTGTAATGGGAAGTGAAGGGCGTGAAGAGCAGGGGCTTAAAAGCGATCAGGATAACGCTTTGATCATCGATCCGAGTGTTGCTATTGAGCTGTTTGAAGAGCCGATGCTAAAACTAAACGACTATTTACTTCGCATAGGATTCCCTCCTTGTAAAGGGGATGTAATGGTAAGTAATCCTTTTTGGAGAAGAGACCTAAATACATATAAAGAACTTATAGATACTTGGTCTTCTTCTTTAGATGAAGCTACTTTACAAAATATGAGTATTTTCGTAGATGCAAAATGTGTTGCGGGAAATTGTGCTCTTTTAGATGAACTAACAGACTTTTTAGGGCACAGATTTGAGGCAAGGGATGATGTACTTGCCCATATGGCAAAAGCAGTTATCCATTTTGATACACCGTTAACGGTATTTTCAAATTTTGTTGTGCAAAAAAGCCATGCGAATAAACTTGATATTAAGAAAGGAGGGTTGTTTGCGTTGGTACACGGCGTACGATGTTTATCGTTGCAGTACCATATTAGAGATACGAATACAGTAGAGAGAATTAAACAACTAAACAACAAAGGTGTGATAGATAAAAATTTTGCATCTGAACTGATTGAGAGCTTTGACACACTATCTTCTATCAGATTAAAAACAATGCTAAATGCAAAAAACTTGGAAGATGATAACTTCCTTGATCCAAACTCTTTAGATAAAGTACAAAAAGATCTGTTAAAAGATAGTTTGAAAATAGTAAACAAATTTAAAAAATTTATCTCATTTCACTTTCATTTGGAGATGGTGAGCTAATGTTTACATCTTTAGTAAGATCTTTTAAAAAATATAGGGATTTTAAAAGATTAAAAGATAAAGATTTTGCATTTTTATTTTGTGAAAACAAAGATGATGAAATTGTCGTATTTGATACGGAAACAACAGGGCTTGATCCAAAAAAAGATGAGATACTCTCAATAGGTGCGGTAAAAGTAAAAAACAATAAAATATTAACATCACAGACATTTGAAGTTTATTTGAAAAATTCTAAGGAGATAGATGCAAAAAGTATAGAAATTCATGGCATTCGTCCTTGTGATTTAGTAAATGCTAAAGATAGTGATGAAGCCATAAAAGAGTTTTTAAAATTTATAGGAAGTTCAAAATTAGTTGGGTATTATTTAGAGTTTGATGTCGCTATGATTAACAGATATACAAGACCGCTTTTAGGTATAGAGTTACCGAATGAAATGGTTGAGATTTCTGAATTATATTTTGATAAAACAATTACTTTAATACCTCAAGGAAATATTGATTTACGCTTCGATACAATCATGCAAAACTATGATTTACCAAGTATGGGAGCCCATAATGCAGTTAATGACGCGATCATGACTGCAATGATTTATTTAAAATTAACAAACTAAATAAAGGAGACTGTAAATGTCAGAGATTCAAACTAAACCGGTTTTTAAACCAAACAAAGAGTTCGCTAAAACGGCAAGAATAAAAAACATGTGTGAGTACCAAGCGCTTCAAGATGAGGCTATGGAAAACTATGAAGGTTTTTGGGGACGTTATGCACAAGAGAAACTGGATTGGATGGAACCTTTTAATGAGGTACTAGATGAATCAAACTTCCCATTTGTAAAATGGTTCAATGGTGGTAAGCTTAATGTTGCTAGCCAATGTATTGATCGCCATTTAGAGTCTCGTAAAAATAAAGCGGCTATCATTTTCGAAGGTGATAGAGGTGACAAACAAATCATCACTTATCTTGAACTTTACTATCAAGTAAATAAATTTGCAAATCTTTTAAAAGAAGACTTCGGAGTTAAAAAAGGTGACCGTGTAGTTATCTATATGCCGATGATTCCTGAAGCTGCATTTGCTATGTTAGCTTGTGCTAGACTTGGTGCAATCCACTCGATCGTATTTGGTGGTTTCTCTGCAGAGGCTCTACGTGATAGAATCGAAGATGCTGAAGCAAAAGTTGTTATTACAGCTGACGGTGCGTTTAGAAAAACTAAGCCGTATATGCTAAAACCTGTTGTTGATGCTGCACTTGAAGGGTGTGACGTAGTTGAGAAAGTTCTAGTTGTTGAGAGAAACAACGAAGATGTTGAGTGGGTTGCTGGACGTGACTACTCTTACAATGAACTGATCAAATCTAAATCTTCAGTATGTGAAGCAGAACCTATGGATGCTGAAGATCCATTATTCTTACTTTATACATCAGGTTCAACTGGTAAACCAAAAGGTGTTCAGCATAACTCTGCTGGATATATTCTTTGGGCACAAATGACTATGGAATGGGTATTTGACGTAAAAGAGAACGATACTTACTGGTGTACTGCAGATATCGGTTGGATTACAGGTCATACTTACATTGTTTACGGTCCACTTGCAATGGGTGCTACAACAGTAATGTTTGAGGGTGTTATTACATACCCTGATGCTGGTCGTCCATGGCAAATGGTAGAAGAGTATAAAATTAACCAATTCTATACAGCTCCAACTGCAATTCGTGTATTACACAAAACGGGTGAAGATGAGCCTAAAAAATATGACATCTCATCTCTTAAAGTTCTTGGAACTGTTGGTGAGCCAATCGATCCACCGGCATGGAAATGGTACTATGAAGAAGTTGGTCAATCTAAGTGTGCTATCGTGGATACTTACTGGCAAACAGAAACAGGTGGTCACATCGTTTCTCCATTACCGGGTGCTACTCCTATTAAACCTGCTTGTGCTACATTACCACTACCGGGTATCATGGGTGAGATCTTAGATCCTGAAACTGGTAAAAAAGTTGGTGTAAATGAAAAAGGTTATATGTGTGTTACACGTCCTTGGCCGTCAATGATCCGTGGTGTTTGGGGTGATCCTGAAAGATTTATCAAATCTTACTTCGGTGATGTGAAAAAAGATGACAAAGCTGTTTACTTCACTGGTGACGGTGCTATCTACGATGAAGACGGTTACATTACGATCACGGGTCGTACAGATGACGTTATCAACGTAAGTGGTCACAGAATGGGTACTGCTGAAGTTGAAGCAGCAATCAAAAAACACTGGAATGTTGCAGAGGTTGCAGTTGTTGGTAAACCACATGAGATTAAAGGTGAAGGTATCTTTGCTTATGTTGTATTAAAATCTGACAACGGTGTAGCTGATGAAGTTGAAGAGATGAAAATTATCAACTCTCACATCAAACAAGAGATCGGTAACATTGCTGTATGTGACGATATCGTATTTGCTCCGGGACTTCCAAAAACTCGTTCTGGAAAAATTATGCGTCGTATCCTTCGCTCAATTGCGAAAGGTGAAGAGATCACTCAAGATATCTCAACACTAGAAGATCCTTCAGTAGTTGAAAAAATCGAAACTATGGTTAAGTCTAAATAAGACTTAGCCTTTAAAAAAAGTCTCCGGCTTTTCCCAGAGCATTATGTGATTTTGACACTCTTGTGTTAAAAACAATTTTCCCTCATCAGGGGGAAATCTAAAAGAATAAGATTCCCCATTTAAAACAAACTTCAATGCATATGCATGAAGATACCCACGATCCAGTTGCTTTGCATCTTCAACAGCTGCATATCTTTCATCCCCCGCTATAGGAGAACCGATAGACTTTAAAGCTACCCTTATTTGATGTGTTTTACCCGTGTATGGTTTTACTAAAAAAAGTTTTTCACCTGTAGTTAAAGATGTCGAGATAAAGCGAGTTATTGCAGGATTGTTTTTAGTATGTAACAGTTTCCAACTTCCTCGTCTTGACTTTTGCATATCACCTACAATTTTTCCCATCTTTTTCTTCGGTTTTCTCAGACTGATTGCCAGATAGTATTTTTCAATTTTGCGTGATTCAAATAGCTGCAAAAATGCATTTGCAATTTCACTGCTTTTAGCAAGGATCACAAGTCCCGATGTCATTTTGTCCAAACGATGAACAGGAAAAAGTTTAGATCCCGTCATTTCAGATGCAAGGACAACAAATCCTGCTTCATCTTCTGAGTGAAAATTCATTCCTGCAGGCTTTGAGACAATTGCAAAATCGTTGTTTTCATAAAGAAGTTTCATCGCAGGGTACTCTACCTTAGTATGTAATTATTTTGACATTATAGATAGTTTCTCCTTGTAAACTGCAAATAAGGCTGAACCAAACTCTAAAGTGTTATAATTTCATAAAATTTATGACGATGAGAATGATTATGGAATTATGTGTAGCATTAGACCTTCCTTCTAAAGAAGAGAACCTTGCGTTAGTTGAAAAAATCAAAAATTACAATGTTTGGCTCAAAGTGGGTCTTCGAACTTATATTCGTGACGGTGAAGAGTTTTTAAAAGCACTCAAAGATATCAATCCAAATTTTAAAATCTTTTTGGATTTAAAGCTATACGATATCCCAAATACTATGGCAGATGCTGCTGAGTCGATCATGGGGCTTGGTGTTGATATGTTTAACGTTCATGCAAGTGCAGGGCGTCGTGCGATGAAAGAGGTTATGGATAGACTCTCAAGCTATGAACAACGTCCGATCGTGCTAGCGGTAACTGCTCTAACTTCATTTGCAGAAGATGAGTTCACGGCTGTATATGAGCAGTCTATCGCTGCAAAGGCTGACCAGTTTGCAAAAGATGCATATGATTGTGGACTTGACGGTGTTGTATGTTCTGCGTTTGAGAGTGCATCGATCAAAAATATTACTTCAAACGAGTTTATGACATTAACGCCTGGAATCCGTCCATTTGGTGAAGATGCAGGTGACCAAAAACGTGTTGCAGATGTAGCTTACGCACAAGGTGCCGGAGTTGATTTCATAGTAGTCGGACGTCCTATATATAAAGCTGAAAACCCTGCTGAAGTAGTTGAAAAAATCTTAGAACAGATATAATGCTTAAAACTTTCGAGTTTTAAGCAAAATATTATATAAACATTATTATAATGTCGACCTCCAAAGGACAGATGGGTGAGCTGGCTGAAACCACATCCCTGCTAAGGATGCGTATGGGTAACTGTACCGAGGGTTCGAATCCCTCTCTGTCCACCACTTGATTGAAAATCCCCCTAAAATAAGCAATTTCAGAGTTCTTAAAACTAAGTGTGCAGTTTTTGTGCAGTAATGTGCAATTATCTATCTAAAAAACTAGCCCTTTTTACATTCTTTTGTGGAATATATCTAGCATATTTTTCTAGTGTCATAGTACTGTCTTTATGACCCAACATTTGAGAAGTCCAAAGTATATCTTCACCATTCATAAGCATTTGACTAGCAAACGTATGTCTCATTTGATAGAGATTTCTATATGGAATGTTATGTTCCTTTAAAATCGCTTTCCAATAGTGAGAACTAATCTTGTCACTTCTTGCATAAGGTTTTCCGACATAAGTTTCAAACAAAAAGACACTTTCATCACTTGCTTGTTCTCTATGTGCTATGAGATAAGGTTTGAGTGCATCAATAATTTCAATGTCTCTAATACTTGCTTTTGTTTTTGGAGCAGTAAATAGACCAGCTCTGATACTGTGACGAACATATATCATCCAGTTCTCAAAATCTATATCTTGCCATCGCAAAGCTATTATTTCACCAGTACGTAAACCTGCAAAGAAACCTATCGCAAAATAAGCTCTGATATGTTCAGGTGCATTATCTAGTATTGTGTACATCTCTTCAACTGTAAAAGGCTTTTTTTCTCTAGTTTCAACTACCTTTGGTGGGTCAACAAGTTTAAGATAGTTCTTCTCAATTATCTCCTCTTTATAGGCATCTTCAAAGATACTCATAAGAACTGTTCTAATTGATACTACCGTTTTACCTGTTCGAGTATCTAAAAGTTTGTTTTGCCAAAGAAAAAGTTCAGCACGTTTGATTTTATCAATCTGTTTATGACCAAATGTTGGTTGTATATGAAGTCTATAAATATCTTCATACTTTTTTTGAGTTAATTCTCTTCTATGATGCTTGTGCAGAGAAAAGCTTAATTTTACAAACTCATCAACAGTTGGTTTTTCTTCTTTTTCTTCAAAGAACTCACCTAGCACTAATTGTTTTTGGATTTCAGGAATAATTTGTTTTTTTACTAAAGTCCTATTTTTAAAAGTATCTTCTAGTTTTAAAGACTTTCGTACAAATTTTCCGTCATGTGCAAAGTGTAAATATAGTTTATTGTTTCTTGATTTTATTTTCATTTTTAAAATTCCTAAAAATTTAAAAACCAAATAATACGGACTCAAGAAAGTCGTATTATAGGCTATTATTTTTTAAAGGTTTATTTTTTGATTGAGGCAACCACATCATCAATAATTTGAATAGTACTTTGAAAGTCAAGTTTTTCGGGAGTATTTAATACCCAATCATCAATTTTCTCTTTGTCAAATAAGAGTCTGTTCTCTTTACGATAATAGTGTTCTCCCTCTATGAAAATAACATCAACCATTTTATAGATTTTATCTTTTCCAAATGTGAGATATTCGCTTAACTCTTTTACACTTAACCATCTTTTATCAGAGTTGGTACTTGTATTTTTTAGCTCTTCTATTAAGTCAAATAGTTGAGGAATTAGTTCTAAATTATTAAATGCTTCATAATTCATATTCCACCACCTAAAAAGGAAATTCCTGTTGAAGATGTTTGCCTCTTGACTCTAACTCTATACAAGCTAATTGATGCTTTTTAATAAGAACATGTAAATCTAAATCAGGCTCATTCATAGACACTTCAATCATTTTTATATACTTCTCTAGTTCTAAGTCTGTAAGTTCCGTAATATTGATTTCACTAGCTACTGTTTCATAAACAATTTCTAGTTCTTGAGATTGCGTTTGAGATATTTTTATATCTTCATATTTAGGCTTTAAAGTTCTCTCAAATGCTTGAAGTACTTCTTCATAAAACTGTTCATCTACAACTCCACCATGTATATAGTGTTTACGAGCTAAAGATATATGCTCTTTGATAGCATCTTCAATTGTATATGTATAACTCTTTCTCTTGATACGTTCCAGTGGTGTATCAACTGCTAAGAAGTCTTTGAGTTTGTAAGACTCTTTAAGATGCTGCCAAAGTGGATGCATCTCTGCTTTGTATCTGTTGGAACTCTTTATTGAATTGTTTGAGATAGTTGATAAATCAACTAGTCGTATATTTTCCATACACTCACTAAAGAGCTGTTCTGCTTTTCCTAAGAGTTCATCTACTGTTGTGATGTTGTAAGTCTTTAAATACTTCCTATGTAGTTCAAATTCAACATTGAATATAGCTTCATTCTCAATAAAGTCATGGTTAGCAAAGTACTCATACATCAACTCTTTTTTCTTGGAGCTTTTAAGTTCTTCTCTTTTGTCATAAATACGAAGTAAGAAAGGCTCTTTGCCTATGTAGAGAGTTTGAAGTTTATACTTTGAAGCTACTTCTTTGGAGTGAGTTGTATATCTTCTTTTTCTGCTTACAAACATATCTTTAGTAAGCCAAGATAAATCACTTTGAACAAAGATATTTAAATCAACCCTTGTTATTGGTCTATATCCGCTTGAAACCTCTTTAAAGAGTTCATCTATATAGCTTAGAATTGATTTTAATCCTAATGTATAAATACCTATACCTAAGAGCTGTATTTGAATATCATTTAAAGCTCTGTTTGTCATATAGTCTTTAAAGCCTACTTTGAAATAATCATCTATATGTGTGAACCAGTAGAACCCTTGAGCTTTACCGTTGTATTCAAACACTTGATTGTTTATTGATACTTTTAAATCTCTGTATTCATAAGAGATTTCTCTTTTATCGAATCTGCTCTTTGCATCTTCGAGTTGGTCTAATATATCTAGGAACATATTGTCGTAGTTGTCATTAGATTCATAGAAGTAGTAAAGAGTATCTATTCCACAAATTACACGAGGTAAAAGTGTGGATATATTGTTATTGTTTTCCATCATTTTTCCTTGTAAATATGTTAAGAACCGAGTATTACCAAGAATACTCGGTAAACTTAACCGCTGTTCGATACGCTTTCTCTCTCTTGTCGTAATGCCGACAAGCCGAGCCGAACGCTTCTCTCACTGCGAATTTGTTAATCTAGATTCCGTAGAAACTACACTTGCCTATGATTCCAACTTCAACCTCTACTGTTGAACCTACTTTGTCCTTATAGAGATTGTATTTATCTTTTGGGATAGAGATATCTATCAACTCATTTTTAATTTCACCATTACGAAGAGTAATTGTTTCTAAGAGCTGGAGCTTTACTTTGCCCGCAACTGTAGAACCGTCTTCTTTTGTAAAATCTGCACTTGTAAATATATGCAGAAGTTTTGCTTTTTTATAAGTTGCCATTTTTGAATCCTTTTGGCATGAAATGAAAACTTATACGCGTAAAGAAACACCGAGATGTTTTTTGAATATCAATTGACAAGTAGTATTGTTTCACATGTAGGATGTTTTATGAAAGAGTTATTCTTCAGGTTAAAAAAGAATTTTATATTTTTTTCTGAACTAATCCGAAAAGTTTTATACGCACCATTTTTTGGTAGTATGAGAGGGGTGTATCTAAAAATTTATTGAGAAAATATTTTCTCATAAATTTAGGAATATATTTTGGAACTAAACTATTTTTTCCTAAAAAGTAGAACTTAAACCTATGTATTTGTTTATTAGTGAGTTTTGAATCGCATTCAAAGAGAGGAAAATTATAAATAATGTTTTTTACATAGGCTTCTTGTACTATACCAGTAAAGTTTTGATAGGGTTTTTCAGTGTTAAAAGTATAATCAATTAACTTTCCAATTTCTTCTTTGAGTTTTGTATCTGTTGTTTTTGTGGATAAGTCAGCTTTAGAGATATTATGTTTATACAAACTATATATTTGAATAGCTACACTTTTATAAATTTGATTAGATGTTGCATGACCTATACGAAAAAATTCAAATAAATCTTGAAAGAGTTTTAAATCTTCTTTATCTTTTTTCTTTTTCTTAGGAAAATAATCTTCCATTGGAAGTAAGGCATACAGCATAAGATAAAAGTTTATAAACAATGTATCATGTTTTTTTAATTTAACAATGAATTTACGAAGACGAACTTCATTTCTTGCTATTTTTGTTAGAAGTTTATCTTCATTTTTAGATTCTAGTTTTTTAATATAGTGGTCTATCAAGCTATCTAATGAAGCATTTTTATTGGATTCATAGTAAGAAATTTTTTTGTCTTGAGCTGTTACTTGCTCTAAATGTTGGAGAGCTTCGTGAGCTAGAGATAATATATGAAAAATATATTTAATTCCTACAAATTGAGGGTTTTGTTTTTCAGAGTCAAAAATAACAATTTTATCAAAACTACTAAAGTATTCTAATGTTTTGATACATTCCTCTTGATAATCTTCTTGGACAGTATATTTTTGAAGAAAGTTTTGCCATTCTTCACGAATACTTTCTCCATCTTCTGATGTTAGGTCTTCTTTTAACTTATAGTGTTTGTTTTGAAATAAAAGTTCAAATAACTTTGATGAAAAAATAAATACGAGCATTATAATTGGAAACCAAATTATAAATTTAATTATAATATTAATGTATTTCATAATTATCCAAAATTTTAATTCCTTTATATAGGTAGCTTTATTTTTATTTATTGAACTTTGAGAAAATCTTCTATAATGTCAATAATATATTGAAAGTTTTCAAACTCTTCTTGTTGAGCGTTTTCACAAATCCATTCACAGATTTCTACTTTTTTCCCATTAACTATTTTTAAATTTTTTTCTTCACCACCAATTACTTGGTATTGAAAACAATCTTTTTTAGCTTCTTTTAATTGGTCTATAAAAGTTTTATGAAATAAGTTTTCAATACCATGTTGTAATGGATTTTCATCATATTGCTTCATCTTTCTTACATAAAGAAGGTTGTTAATAGTTTCATCTGCTACATTCTCTTCTGGATCATTAAGTAATAACACCTTTTGTTTTACAAAACCTATATTTGATTTAATAAAGTTTTTTGCATTCTTTAAAGCAAAATTATTTGAGTTTTTTGTACCTGTTCCTGTATCTTCTCCAATTATATCAATATCAAAATTCTGTAAGTCTTTTTCTTTAGCAAATAGTTGATAAGCTTTTTGAATATATTTTACATCTGTTGGACCTTCAACAAACACTATAGGCTTATTGAGTTCTTGTATTTTAATATTCATATCGGCTTCATACTTTTGAGTATCTTTCAATACTTTATAAGCATTTTCAAATTCAGAAAATCTTTCTGCTGTTATAACTTCTCCATTTGGCATGTTCCTTATTTCAAAGTTGTTTTCTCCCAAAACATTTTTCATACCTAGTATAAATAATGGGGAGTGTGTAGTAATAATAAATTGTACTTTTGGAAAGAGCCGTATAAGTTCAGGTAAAACAGCATTTTGTAAATCAGTATGTAAATGAACATCTATTTCATCAATTGCAACTATTCCTCGTATATCTGTTGTTAATTTTGGAGGTTTGTCACCATGACGAATTATATTAATAAATAGGTTAAGTAAAATTGATTCACCCAATGAAAGGTTATCAATACTTGGTAAGACAGTCTTTACTGGTTCTAAACTCTCTCCAACTTCTACTATACTCACTCTATAACCACCTCTAGGACCTATTCCAAAACGTATATTGTCTTTTTTCTTAATCTTCCTTAATATACTATTGATATTATTCCAAGTAACTTGGTCGATTGTATTTGCTCTATTATTTGTAAAATCAAGGACCAAATCCATTAAGTAAGCTTTATTTTCTTTTGTCGAAGAAATAATTTCTATTTCTTTACCAAGTACTCCTGTATAGTTCACTTTATCTTCAAATCTCTGCTTATCTTTAAAGATTTCATTTTTCCAAAAAGGTTCTTCGTATCTATATGCTGGTTGAAATATATGAACCTCCTGAATCCATTCTTTTTCTAGATTTTCCTTTTTTATAGTATCATGAATCACTATTTCATGCTTTTGGTTGCCATTTTGACCATTAGGAGATAGAGAATAGTCAGCTATAGCACTTGTAAAATCCTGTTTTGTTACATTACCTATTTTGTCAAAATATTCTATTTTCTGATTTTCAGAATCAACAAAACTAAGTAGTGAAAAACCTTTATCTTTTCCTATCTGTAAGTTAATTGCTCCAGAAACTTTATAATAATTTCTTCCTTCTGCTCCTTTGATACCGACATCATGAAATAAGTTACTCCCAATTTCATAAAGACTATCTATTATTTGTGATTGAAACATGGTTTTTCCTGCGCCATTTTCACCAACTAATAGTAGAGGTTTTGGATTTCCATTTTCATTGAATGGTAGTTGTATTGACAGTTCATCAATTGGGCCAATATTTTTAATAGCTATATTTTTGAGGTACAAGGTTGCTCCAATCATTTAAAATTAAATTTAGTTGTTTTTAGTTTGCTATTATATCAAAGTTGTATATAGCATTTATGTATATTTTGAAAATTAAAAGATTAAAAGGTGCCATCAAAGGGAAAAAAAGAACTTTCATCATCTTTGTATTCTTTAAAGTTTTTTTTAATTTGGCATCAAGAAAGCGGATTATTTTAATGTATAATTAATAATTATACATTTATTATAAGATTTTACAAATTTATAAAAGTAGGAGTAAGAAATGTTAGGAATTACCTTGATGTATGTAGTTGTTAAGTTGAATTTTTATGCTTTTAAATATCATAATATAGATTTAAATAAAGAGGATAGAGCATATAGAAGAAGAAATATGTTGGTAACTTTTGGTTCAATAGCCGGAATTCTTACATCATATGGATTTACTGAGGGTATTGTTAACTATTTATATAATGAAGTTAATCCTGTATTTTCTCCTTTTTTTATGTTATTCCATTTTTTAGTGGGTGCAGGAGTTGCTATTGAAGCAATGGGTACCTTCTTATTATTTTCTTGGATTTTTGAACGATTTTCTTGTAGTCTTCCAAACGTTTTAGTAGTTTGGCTTGTGTATTTAAATTTTGTATTTAAAAAAGCATATAAGGTAATTAGAAAATATTATCTAATTATATTCAATTAATTCAAGTTCATAAAAAGTGTGCGGTTACTTATGAATCACAAAGTATAATGAGATTATTTTATATATGGGATTTAACTGGGTGCGATGATGATGACTGATGAAGGATTTGAACCTTCTTCTCACCCTTGTCAAAATAGTACAAATACCACTTTACCAAAGACGGGTGCACATTGAAACCGCAATGCTAATCAGTCAAATTTTATTCTATGAATAATATCATCTACTTCATTTTTTGTCAAGAGATATTCTTGTTGTAGTGATTGCCTAATCCCATTTAGACGACGTTTTTGAGGGACATGACTATATCGTTTTTGTAAATTAGGTATTATAGAATGATGTATATCAATACACGATTTACAAATACTAGATATTGCATTTTGCCAAGCTAATGATAATATATAGATGTCGTTTTCATTCAATGTTTTATTATTATTTGGTCGATAGCCAAATTTGTTTTCAATTGATGTTAATAATGTTTCATTAAAGTAGTCATCTCTTAGAAAAATACTACGGTTACTATTGTGAAAACTACTGTTACGAATTTTACGGTAATAGTCTATTACATGAAACTCTTCTTTACCTAAAAACTCCTCAAGTTTATTCCCCAGTTTTTCATCAAAATCAAATTTTTCTTTAGACTTTAGTTCCTCAAGGTTATATTTACTTCTATGAACTACAAAAATAGTTTTTCTAAGATAATCACCAACATTTACATTTTTATGGTTTTTATTCATTTCTTTTAAATTCATAATAGAATTACATGCAGTTTCTGCTTTACTATTAATATATGCAATATGGGACATATTAACTAATTCTTGTAACTTATTTAATTCTAAATGTTCTAAATATATATTTGGGTGTCCAGAATTTTTGTTAAGAGAGTTTATTTCAGATAAAGGTTTATTTTTAAACTCTTTTACTGCGGAGTCAATAAGACACATATAAGGATTAATTGCCCCTAATTCTTTTCTAAAAAAACGTTCTATTTCTCCTGGTGTTTTTAAATTCACTAATGAACTCCTGATTATGATAGTAAAGTTTATTATAACAATGTACGTATTCTAATATACAAAAATTAAATTATGAAAAGTATTTTAGTAAAATATCTTATTTTGTTACATAATACAAAGAAAAATTTGACAATTTGTAAGATTTTCTGGCTTTACACATAGTGTATATTATAATAATTTAATATCAAACTGCAAGGCACTTAAAATGAGTATAGAAGTATTAGATGTTTTTGGAGAAATAGAAGACTTTCTTCCAAAAATGATGTGTAAAGGAATGATAAATATGTTATTTAAAGCAGTTTTTTATATACTGGTCATATTACTAACACTTTATCATATTAAGAAATCTAAAGATTTTTTTTTGTCTTTTGAAACATTAATGCATAGTCCTGGATTGTATCTATTTGAGACATATTTTATTAGTATGACTGTTTTTCTTTTTTATACTATGATTATGTTTATAATTGCTGGATTACTTACTCAACCAGTGTTTCAAAATATGCATTGTGCAAAAGAAGTAATAGTAAAAACTGCTTTTTTTTATAAGAAAAAAGTCATAAAGTATAAAACTTATGTGGCCCTAGTCCTTTCCTTGTTATTATATTTTGAACAATCAAATTACTATGTTATATTATTATTAAGTTTATAAGAAAATATAATCTTTTTTTCTAGAAAGTGTGCAGTTTTTGTGTAGAATTATACTAAATTATATACTGTGTTTTTAGATACTTTTATTTTTTTAAGTCCGTATTATCAGGATAAAAGTGGTATTGAATGGATGCAAAAATCGTGCCTATATTCCCTCTCTATTCATAATTTATTACTAAGTAAAAAGCTTGAGTAGTGATATAAAATTGTGTTCATGCAAGCATATTATTTAAATAATATATTATATGTAAAAGTTTTTATCTCATTCAAGTTTTTTATATCACTTTCTAGATCTGTAGTTACAGCCAAATAAGCATTATATGTTTTTTCTTTGTGAATTTCTATATATCTACTGTATTCATATATACTATTTGGATTATCCGGTTTATATGTACTAAGTAATGTATTAATATCATTGATTATTAAATTAACATTATTTATATTTTTTTGAAAATAACTTGTAAGTTGATTATATTTTTTTTCGAAGGCTATTCTGTCATCTTTATTCGAAATATAAGGTAGTAAGTTATACTTATATTTATGTAACATTTCTGATGTTTTTGTCAAAGTTAAATTTGCTTCTTCTAAATTAAATGAATATTGTGTAGAAATTTTTTGTATTTCATAAAAAATATTATTAGCTTCTTCATATTTTTTTTCCAATAAGAGTTGAAAAAACTTTGTCATCAATTCTCCATATACCTTGTCAGGTGTATTTTCATTAAATACTTTAAATGAATTATCAATAGCGTATGAGAATTCTGTAAAAACGTCTATTTTTTTTTGATGGTTAATTTCGTATATTAATTTTTCTTTTTCTGCAATAATTTTTTTATTTTCCAACTCATAAGTAGTATTCATTGCAATATAATTACTTACAAAGACTATTGCTCCACCAGTAATAGTTGCAATAATCTGATATAAAGCTGAATTAGATTTTTTGTTATCTTGAATATGTACTATAATTTCCTCTTTTTGTTTTTTAAGCATAAAACTCCTTTGCAATACAAAATTTATTTTTTTGACAACATTGTCTTTTACTTTTTAGTTCTTTATATATTTCTTTAAACTCTTATGTGTTAATTCATTACTATAATTTACTAGAAGTTCATATTCTTCATCTGATAAGGAAAAAAAGTTTGTTTTTATTTTTCCAATTGCTTTTGAGTCATATATTTCATTTAACTCTTTTTGGTACTGGCCAATTCTAACAAAAATTCCATCTTTAGGATGTTTATTTAAAAAACTATGTATAGCTCTTGTTCTTAGAGCTTTTATTTGGTCCATGGCTATGTCAATTAATCGTAAAGTTCTTGCTAAAATTCGAAATGAAGCCTTACTTTTTTCATTTAAAAGAGGTTTTGATGCATCACTGATGACAAAAAAATCAATGTTCTTATCTAAACTTTTCCCTAACTCATCAATTAATGGTTCTTCTCCTAAATTGTTATATAGTCCTCCATCTGACAAGTGTAATTTACTAAACTCCAAAGGTGTTTTTTTCTCTTTATAAGACTTGTCTTTCCAATCAAAAACTTCCCATCCTGTAAATTTATTTGTTTTTAATGTGAACCGTCCAATTATTCCTGGATAAGCGGCAGATGCAGCTACAGCATCAGACAAAAAGTACGTTGGATCCTTTATAACTCCAAATTTATAATCTCCCATTTTTTCTTGAGAAAAACGCCAATTCTTTCCAGTTTCATTCGTAGTGGCATTAATTTCCCAAATAGGTTTTTTTTCTAAATTATTCAGTGAAGCATTTATTTGCCAATAATTTTTTAATGAATCAGCTACTATATTAGCTCTACTGAAAATATTTATCCAGTTCTTAGGATAAAAAAGTCTTTGAATAATATTGGCACCTAAATTCAATTCTACAAAGTATTTTTGAAGACTAGGTAATATTGAAGTTAAATATTCATGACTAGTTGGCCATTTATTATTATTTAGTTTATATATGAGTGCTACTGTCAGAGAACCACCTGATACTGTAGAAATTATCTCAACATTCTCTAATTGATTATTTTCAGCTAAAGCTTTTAATACACCTATATGAAATACAGAAGCCCTGAAACCACCTCCAGATAATGCAATTCCAATTCTTTTTTTTTCCATCAAATTTAATGCCTTTTATACAGTAAATATAAAAATATATTTTTATCAAAGAATTATACTAAAAAAAATATTATAAATTTAAAATTGTTCTTTTTGTTATGAAAAAATTCTAGTTACATAATGTGTCAAAATTGTGCAGTTTTTGTGCAGTTTTATACTAAAAAATGCTATTTTTTTGAATAAATTGATTTTCTATAAGTCCGTATTATTGGGATGGAGTGGTATAGAATGGATGCAAAACCGTGCTCCCTCTCTGTCCACCACCACTACTTAAAATCCATAAAATAAATATTTTTTCAACATAAAAAATTCAGATGTGTCATATTTGTGCCAAAATGTGCAATTAGCTACCTAATAAATTAGCTCTTTTTACGGCATTATAAAAAGCAATAGAAAAGTAAAGTATCAAGGGATAGAAGTTTTTCGAGGGAATAAGGAAGATACTACTTATGGCAGTATCCCCCATGAAATTTTAAAAAGACGCTAGGTCTATAACTTAGAACTCCATCAATAAATGCGGTGACCACTCTGGAATATAGATTCCAGCATCATCATACTCCGCCATATGGTGAGCGAATGCGCTAGAAGCCATAGCTCCAAGAATCATTAGTGTCATTAAAACTTTTTTCATAATTTTCTCCTTTGTTTGGTGGAGAAAGTATAGGATATTTACGTTAGCAGAGTGTTAGCAGTCAAGGTGCAGAGATGTTTTGTAATAATTAAGTAATGAATATCTTTTAAAATGATGATGTCATAAAATAAAAAGGACATAACAATGAAAAAAGCAAAACTCAGTACATTAGATAGATTAAAGTTACAAAAACTAAAAAAGAATAAGTCTGTTAGTTGGATGGTTAAATAAAAGGGTTAAAGTTTCAAAAAAAAGCTACTCTTTTATATCGATCTGAATAAAAGAGCACTATATGTTTTTGTTTAATCCCATATAATTTCCTCTATAAAATCAGTATTAGATTCTATACAATCAAACTCAAAGTTATATTCTAAAGTATCAAGATCGCATTCGTCAAAATGATGTAGAAAATGATTTACTCTTTCATCTTCAAACTCAACCATATTATATTCATCTGAACAATTACTATACATTTTTCGCTCCTTGTAGTAATAATTATCTTTATACAGATTCCGTTCCTTTGAAAAATTGAGTTTAAGATCATGACAAGGGCAGAAAATTTTAAGTTCAATACTACTATAATCAATCATCGAAGTAGTATAGATAAAATTTAGGTTAGTAGTAATGCGCATTTTCTTTTTGCTTTTTTTTATGATTGTAAGTATCTATGCACAAGATATAAGTATTACTGCAAATGGGCAAAAGATTAGTAATTTCCCATTGGAAATTTATGAAGATAAAACAAAAAATCTTACATTAAATGAAGTTCAGAGTTTAACAAGTTTCAAACCCTATAAAAGCAATATTAGCAAGGGGTATAGCGACTCTGCTTTCTGGATCCGTTTCAAGGTAAAAAATGATTCAGTAGAAAAACTAAAATATTTTATTTTTTTTACAGAGACATATTTAGATCAAGTAAACAGTTACATTATCAATAATGACAACAGTTTTAGTGAGGTGCATTATGGAGTATGGTATTTAACTCAAAGTAAGCAAAAAGAGGTAGTAAAACCGACGATAAAGATAGAGCTAAACCCGTATGAGCAGAAAACTGTCTACATACGAATGTTTTCAAAATACCCTATGTTTACCGCTATACACCTTTTTGATGAAGAGGGTGTAAAAGAGTTTTCTTATTTAGTACGATTATTTCATATCTTTTTTCTAGGTGCAGTTCTTGCTTTAGTATTGTACAACTTGGGGATTTTTCTTTTTATTCGAGATATCTCTTATCTCTATTACATCTTTTTTGTAAGTGGCTTTGCTGTTTGGCAGATGATCTCTATAGGAATCTTTCCATTTGATAGTTTCCGTTCAACATTTAGTTTTTATGCTTTTTCGATGGCAATACCGCTTTTTCAAGCTTTTTTAATGCTTTTTGCCCGTTCTCTTTTAGACCTGAAACATCAGTTGCCTCAGTATGCAAAAATGCTAAAAGTAGTTGCCTATCTATATATAGTTTTTTCAATTGGTATGTTGTTTGACCCTGCTCGTAGCTTGTTTTTTATGAACACTTTCTCAACTTTTATTTTGCCTCTTTTACTTTTTATAGGGTACCAAAGTTATAAAGCCGGAAATAAAATTGCTATATATTTTTTAATAGCACAATTTTGTTTTTTATCTATGGGGACACTTTTTGCTCTTGCTGCTTATGGGATTTTAGAGTTTAATATTTTTACCCGTTACGGCATTATTGTAGGGTCATTTGGTGAGATGATCTTTTTTGCTTTAGCGTTGGCATATCGTATTAAGGTATTGGAAACAGAAAAGCTGGAAATTATTGAGCAGACAAATAAAGAGTTAGATAATAAAGTTCAGAGCCGAACGCAGGAATTGGAAATAGCCAAAAATAAACTTGAAAAACTTGCAAATAAAGATGCATTGACAGGTTTATACAATAGAAGGGCACTTTTTAATGAGAGTAGCAAGTTTATAAAACTAGCTAAAAGAGATTCTCAACCGTTGAGTCTGATTATGTTTGATCTTGATTATTTCAAAAATATTAATGATACATACGGGCATGCAGCCGGAGATGATGTACTTAAAGCTTTTGCAGAACAACTTCAACATGTTAGAGAATCAGATATAGTCGCAAGAATCGGAGGGGAAGAGTTTATCTTATTCTGTCCAAATACGGACTTGGAATCAGCAACTATATTAGCACAGCAGATTAGATCAAGAACTGAAGAACTATCCGTAATAACAGAGCGTGGAGATGTTTTATTTACAGTAAGTGCGGGTGTGACTACACTTGATTCTATGAACGATAATAAAATAGATGATTTAATACTGCGTGCAGACAAAGCATTGTATGAGGCTAAGAATAAAGGGCGTAACAGCGTAGTCCAGTTTAAATAGTTAACGCTGAGAACTGTGTAAAACTTTTTTATGATAAAAGTCCAATACTGATAGTTTTACCATATCGTTAAATACAAACCATACCATTGCATATGCCCACATACCTAAAGCCCACTCCCATCCTATAGGTTCCATGAGTCCAAAACCGTATACAGCTATGATAGTACCTACAATTCTACTTAAAAATGTTGCACCGAAGAGTGTTAACGAAGGATAAGGTTTTTTGAAAAACCATGTATCTGTACGGGTATTGTAGATAGTTCCGTGACCGGCAACAACAAGCTTAGCAAAAAAGATACTCTGCACCAGTTCTAACGGCAGTTTTAAAATAGTTACCGTATACCAAAAGAGTAAAAATGAAGAGAGTACACCAGCGATCCCCAGCCAAGAAGATAGTACCAGTAACTCTTTCATATCCCAACGTATAGGTTTGTTCTGAATCTTGGTATTGTCGTAGGCTATTGCCAATATAGGGATGTCGTTAAGAAGTGCAAGAACTATGATCATCAAAGCGGTAACGGGATAAAATTGAAAAACAACTATGGCCAAGGTCATAAAGAGTATAATGCGTATAGTCTCGGCTATTCTAAAAATTGTATAGCTTTTCATCCTTTCAAAGGTGATTCTCGCTTGTTTTATTGCATCTACAATGACACTAAGGCCTGGTAGGGTAAGTACAATGTCTGCGGCTGCTCTTGCGGCATCTGTTGCGTTACTGACGGCAATTCCACAGTCCGCTTTTTTAAGTGCGGGCGCATCATTGACACCATCTCCTGTCATCCCTACTATATGGTTGGCTTTTTGAAGCTCTTCAACTATAAAGTATTTGTCTTCAGGGAAAACTTCAGCAAAACCGTTTGCATTTTCGATGAGTGATATGATCTCAGATTCATGCTTTTGTACTGTTCCCGAAGGGAGACGATGATGGAGTTGATCTTTTACATCATTGACAACAGTTTGTACTAAATGTTCTAGCTTTACATTAGATATTTTCGGTTCAAGAACTTTTATGAATGATCGAGACAAAAGCTCAGAGAGATAGATGTACTCTTTTGTACTCTCGCCTTTTAGATCGCGGATATTCTCTATATCTTCACCAATTTGCAATATTGAAGATATATATTGTGCTACAGCGATATTATCCCCTGTAACGATTTTAACTGTAACACCTTGATTAAGTGCTTGAGCTATGGCATCTAGTGAATCATCCCTTGGCGGATCGTAAAGTGGAATCATCCCAACAAAGGTATATTTGTCATCTTCATTGTTTTTAAATGCGACACCTAGTGTTCTAAAACCTTTTAAAGCATACTGGTGTATCTGCTCCTCTACAGTTTCTCTTGCATGGCCTGAGATATCACTTAAAGACAAGATAACTTGCGGTGCGCCTTTTATAACGTTTATAGTGTTATTGTCAATTTTATAGACAGCTTCTATACGTTTTCTGATTGGATCAAAAGGTATATGTTTTATAAACTCGGCATTACTTAGTTTATCGTTTAGTTTATGCTCATCTACATATGTAAAGATAGGTTTTTCTATTGGATCTTCATTCTCTTTAATACTTGCTAATGCAGCATAATAGTAGAGTTCATTTGCAGTAAAACCATGGAGGGTAAACGGATCAGAGAGACTCATCTCATTTTTAGTGAGTGTTCCTGTTTTATCTGAGCACAGGATGTCCATTCCTGCTAACTCTTCAATAGCCGAGAGTCTGCTGACAATTGCTTTCTTTTTTGCCAAAACCCTGGCTCCGACCGCCATAGTGACTGTTAAAACGGCAGGCATTGCAACAGGAATTGCCGAAATGGTAAGTACAAGTGAAAAGATAAGCAGTTCACTCATACTCTCATCTCTGTAATACCCGACACCTAAGATAATCAAGATCATAACTATAGTTACGGCAATTAAAAAGTTCCCTACATTTAAAACCATTTTTTGAAAATGGCTTTTTTGTTGATGTTGTGCTTTAGCTACCAAACCAACTGTTTTACCAAAGTAGGTATTTGCTCCGGTATTGGTTACTTTAGCTAACATCTCTCCCTGTTTTATGATCGCATTTGCATAGACCTCTTCATCCCCTTTTTTTGTTACTGGTAAAGATTCTCCTGTTAAGGCTGATTGGTCAACGAGTAAAAACTCTTCACTTGGAAGTAGTTTAAGATCAGCCGGGGCTATATCGCCGATTTTTAGTTTTATGAGATCATCTGGAACCAACTCTTTAGCTTCTACGGTTTGCCAATGATTGTCACGAAATACAAGAGCATGATGTTGTAGTTTTTGTTTTAATACGGAGATAGCACTTAATGCTTTAGACTCTTGGAAAAAGTCTACAAAAGCGTTGACAAACAATAGAACCATAATAATGATAAAATCTTCGTATTTGTGTGCAAAGTAGGAGAGTAGGGCAGCTATCTCGATCATCCAGGGGATAGGTCCCCAAAATCTTTTAAAAAGTCTTTTATACCAGCTATCCTCTTTTTCGTCTAACTGGTTATAACCATATTGTTCAAGTTTTTCTTGAACCTCTTGTGATGTTAAACCTTGCGGGATTTCAGTCTCTTTGCTCATGATGATACTTTTTGAGGTAATCTTTTAGAATTTGTCCGTGATCGAAGACAAGTTGATCGAGTTGTAGTTGATCTAGTCTATAAACATACGCTTCTTTTGCATCGTCTGCACCTTTAGGCGTGCCGTAAGCTTTGCATACAAAAACAACAGATACTGTATGAAATCTTTTATCTCTTGCAGGATCGGAGTAGACGTTTAAGAGTTCTTTGATCTCTACATCTAAAGAGATCTCCTCTTTCATTTCACGAATTACGGCATCTTCTATTTTTTCACCGATATCGACAAATCCACCGGGGATTGCTAAACCGATCGGCTCATATTTACGCTGTATCAGAATTATCCCTTGAAACTCCGAAGCATCGTTATAGATCTCAACGATACCGTCAACTGTAAGATATGGAGTTTTTGGGGTAAATGCCATGGAAAATCCTTAAAGGTTTATTTTGGCAGGGTGAACTTTTGTGTTATTAATTCACCTTCATCATTAAAGTAAAGATAGTATAGCATATCTTTTTTGACTGAAAGTCCCGCTAAAAAGCGTAATGCCAAGTTCGCCTGTAGAGAAGCTATATGCATCACAATTGGAGCTGCAATCCCTGCAGGTGTTTTTTGGATAATTTTAAATGCATCGGAAAAAGAGGACTCATCTATAAAACAAACTTGTCCGTGGAATGCTTCAACACTTCCGTAGACCCATGGAAGGTTTTTTTCTTTTGCATACTCGTTGATCTCACCGCGAGTAGGTAGATTGTCTGTCGCATCTATGATGAGGTCCACTTCTATATTTTTCGCTGCCCAGCCGGCAAAGTCACAATCGTGTGCAATAGCTTTCGTAAAAGGGCATCTTTGCTCAATAAGCTGTGCATTTATTTGGGCTTTGTTTTTCCCTTCATCACCCGTTTTAAAAGCTATTTGTCTATGGATATTATGTAAACTTACTTCATCAAAATCAACCATGTGGATTTCTCCGATACCGCTAGCACCAAGTGCAAATGCTAAAGAGGAACCAAGTCCTCCAGAACCGATAATAGCGATCTTTTTTGATTGTAGATTTTGTTGTGTTTCTTCGCCCCATAGTTGTACTTGGCGATGGAAGTATTTCATCATAATTCAGCCTTTGTCATAAAAAAGTGATTATATCATAAAAAATTATAGCTTAACTTCTCTTCGTTTGACTGCTTCTCGAAATCCCCACATTCTACGAGATGCTACAACCTCTTTGTGAGAAAGATCTACCAGCATAAGCTCTTCTTTATTTCCTAGGTGTGTTAGTATCTCACCGTCAGGAGATGCTAAGACGGAGTCTCCGTAAAACTTCCATGTAAAATCTTTCTCTTGGTATTCACCGATTCTGTTTGCTCGTAATACATAACAGTTGTTTGTAAAAGCACGTGTCTGAATAAGTGCTTTCCATCGTTCGTAAGATTCAAATGTAGAAACACTTGGCATTAAAATACAGTCTATATTTTTGTTTTTAAGTTTTTTAAATATCTCATCAAAGTGAAGCTCGAAGCCACTTACAACGGCAAACTTAAGATTTTCTACCTTAAACGTTAACGGTGCTTTTATCGTTTCAATCTCATTGGCAAAAAACTTCTCTTCGTTCCAGTGCGGATAGTTGATAAGTATCTGTTGTTGATAGTAAGATGTTGAGTTTGGTGCAAATTTTGCGATTGTTTTGTAAGGTTTCCCTTTTTTTACAACAATAATAGGTGCAATAATAGTTATCTCATAAGTGCTTGAGAGATCTTTTAATATATTTATCTGTTGTGTTGATTGCTCTTTGATCATAGAGATTGATAAAGATTGAAGCTCTTTAAAAAAAGGGTTTAGTATATATTCACCCAGTAAAAGAAGTTTAACCCCTTTTTTATTTGCAATTCTAATGTAGTTTAAGAGCTTTGTAGAACTAAGACCTTGTGAGCTTAGTTGTAAAACGGCAGCTTTCATTATTTGCTTTTGATCTCTTGGATCTTAATCTGTGCATCTTCAAGCATTTTTTGTGCTTCGCTTAGCTCTTTCATACCTGCTTCATACTCTTTTACGCTATCTTCTAGTGTAATCTCAGGATTCATTAGTTTTTCAAGAGTTTTTTTTGCATTTTCCAGTTTAAGTTCAAAACTTTGTGTCTCATTATCCATTTAAAACCTCTGTTATATATCTATCAAATTTTTCTAGTTCAACCAAAAAGGCATCATGCCCGTAATCACTCTCTACACATAGGTAGTTAAAGTTTTCTTTTCCTAGTTGTGTCATCTCGTCTGCAATCTCTTTCATTTCAAAGTCTCTAAATAAAAGATCATTTTTAAAGCTTATAAGGTGAAGGTCTGCACTCACTTTGTCAAGAGCATCGCTAAGAGAATCAAATCCGCGGGAAAGATCGTAGATGTTGATCGCTTTTGTGATGTAAAGATAAGAAAGCGGGTCAAACCATTTTGTAAAGTTATAACCGTTGTATTCTAGGTACGATTCCACTTGAAACTTTCCAAAAAGTTCATAAAGTCCATCTGTACGTTTATAGTCACGGCCAAACTTTTTTTGCATAGATTCCGGTGACAAGAAGCTTATGTGTCCTGCCATTCTTCCTATAGCCATACCTGAAAGACCTTGCTCTTTTATCACTTCTGGATCATAATACCCTTGTTGAAAGTCTGGATCTTTGAGGATAGCTTCTTGAGCTACTTTATTAAAAGCAATTGCCCAAGGTTGCGTTGCATGTGTTGTTGCAAGTGCAATAATTTTATTTGCAAAGTTAGGATAGTGGATCGCAAACTGAAGGGCTTGCATCCCACCCATGCTTCCACCGATGATTGCTTCAACTCTATGGATATCAAGGCGATCGAACAAGATTCTTTGCGCTTTGACCATATCTTTGACGCTAATTACCGGAAATTTATAACGGTAGGGTTCGTGGTGAGGATGTTGTGTACTTATAGGTCCCGTTGAACCAAAACAACTGCCTATTACATTTGAGCAGATTACAAAATATTTGTTCGTATCGATCGCTTTATCTGGACCGATGAGTCCATCCCACCAACCGGCTTTATTTTCACCTTCATAGATACCTGCAGCATGGTGTGAACCCGTGAGCGCATGACAAACTACTATTACATTTGATTTCTCTTCATTAAGAGTTCCATATGTTTCGTATGTTATGTCATAAGGTTCTAAAATACGACCACTTTCTAGGTATAAGGGGTTAGTAAAATGTTCCGTATGTGTTTGTAGGTTTAAACTCAAATTTTGCGCTCTTTAAAAAATTGTTTCTGTAATTCTATCAAAAGTCACTTAATTAAACCTCTAACGCCTGCTTCATATCTGCTATTAAATCATCTGCATTCTCAAGTCCGCAACTGATACGGATAAGTCCTGATGGTACACCACAAGCAATTAACTCTTCCGGGCTGAGTTGTTGGTGTGTAGTTGATGCAGGGTGGGTAATAATCGATTTGCTATCGCCGATATTTACCACAAGTGAGTAAAGTTTAGTTGCATTAACTATTTTTGTAGCTTCCTCTAAAGAATCTACCTCAAAACTAAGCAGTCCGCTTGAATGGCCATCTTTGAAATATTTCTGTGCCATTGCATAGTTAGGATTACTCTTTAGTCCCGGATAATTTACTTTTTTTACTTTTGGATGCGCTTCTAAAAATTCTGCAAGTTTTTGTGCGTTGTTAGAGTGCTCTTTCATTCTGATCGCTAGTGTTTCCATCCCTTGGATAAATAACCACGAGTTAAAAGGTGAAGATACAGCACCGAGATCACGTAGTAGTGAGAGTCTTGCACGAAGTGAAAACGGAGGTAGTCCAACATCTGTATAGACTAAACCGTGATACGATTCATCCGGCTCGTTAAAATGGTAGTATCTCGGATTGTTTTTTAGCTTTTCTAAGATGTTTTTGCTTTCAACCATAATACCGCCGATAGCTAAACCTTGACCCGTTGTATATTTTGAGGCACTATGGACTACAACATCTACACCATGATTTAAAGGATTGCACAAAATAGGCGTAGCAACAGTATTGTCTACAACCGTTAAGATATTATGTTTGTTAGCAATAGCAACAATCGCTTCAATATCGGCTACATCTATACTAGGGTTTGTTAAAGACTCGAAAAAGATTACTTTAGTTTTATCATCGACAAGCGCTTCGATCTCTTCTGGATTGTGAACATTAAAAAAACGTGCTTCAATTCCAAAACGTTTTAGAGTATGTGCTGTTTGCGTTAAACTACCACCGTAGAGTTGTTTTGCACAAACGATGTTGTCTCCTGCTTCAGCAGCATTTGCAAAGGCATAAAAAATAGCACTCATTCCACTAGATGTTGCAATCGCAGCTGCACCACCTTCAAGTTCTGTAAAACGTTTTTCAAATACATCTGTTGTTGGATTATTTAAACGTGTATAGATATTACCGAGCTCTTTTAATGCAAAAAGATCAGCTGCATGTTCAACATCACGAAATTCATATGCAGTTGTTTGATAGATTGGAACAGCCATCGTCCCTTGCGTATCTTTATCGTATCCTACATGTAATGCTTTAGTTTGTATATCCATCTAAATTTCCTTTAATTTTCTTCTTTGTATTGTTGTTTTAAATTACTGAGGAACTCTAATATTCTCTCTTGATAGCTTAGAGTATCTTCATCTTTTGTTAAAATCACTAACGGTTTAAGTGCCTTGATATCAATTTTGTTTGCATATCTTGGAATGATATGTAACTCTTTTTGAATATGATAAACAAGTTTGTCAATATCTAAACCATTGTCATTATGGACTTTTTGTACAATCTCTCTGGTTGTAAGCATGAGAAGGTTTGCACGAGCCTCATCTTGTTCATAAATATCCATTCCTATATCTTTTACGATTATAAAACTTTCATCAGGTGCTTGTTCATTTGCTGCAATAAGCAGGGCAAATACTTTTGCACGAAACTCTAACGATCCATGATGATGGACAAAAAGTTCCCTAAAAGCATTAAAAAAACGATATTTAAATTTAAAAGCAAAATTCATACGTATTCCTTAGGTGATATTATACATTGAAATGGTATAATTCCAAATAATAAAATTTTGGATTTAAAAGGAAAGAAATGGGTAGAGCCTTTGAATATAGAAAAGCATCAAAACTAAAACGTTGGGGAGCAATGTCAAAACTGTTTCCTAAACTCGGTAAAGTTATTACGATGGCAGCTAAAGAGGGTGGAGGCGATCCGGATCTAAATCCAAAGTTACGTACAGCTATTTTAAATGCAAAAGCTGAAAATATGCCAAAAGACAACATTGAAGCAGCGATCAAACGTGCAACAGCAAAAGATCTTGCAGATATGAAAGAGGTGAACTTTGAAGGGAAAGCTCCTCATGGTGTTTTACTTTTCATTGAATGTGCAACAGATAACAATACTAGAACTGTTGCAAACGTAAAATCTATTTTAAATAAAAACAACGGTGAGATGTTAACAAACGGTTCACTAGAGTTTATGTTCTCACGTAAAGCGATCTTTGAATTTGCATTAAAAGATGATATGGATCTAGAAGAGTTAGAGTTAGAACTAATTGATGCAGGATTAGAAGAGATTGAATCGGAAGAGGGTGTAGTTTTAGTTACTGCTGATTATACAAGTTTCGGTACCATGAATGAAGCATTAGAAGGGATGGGTGTAGAGATTACAAAAGCTACGTTAGAAAGAATTGCAAATACACCAATCGAGATCACTGAAGAGCAGCAAGTTGATATTGATAAAATTTTAGAAAGACTTGAAGATGATGAAGATGTTCAAAAGGTATATACAAACTTAGCATAATATGCAGTATATACAAGAACATTTTACTTCCACATTAGAGGTGAAGCAATCAAAGTTTATTGCTCACCTTATTCCCTATGAGCTTTACGAAACTACATTAGAACAACTCAAAGTTGAACATCCTAAAGCAAGACATTTTGTAACGGCTTTTCGTTATTTAAATGAGTTTGATCAAGTGGTTGAACACTCAAGTGATGACGGTGAACCAAAAGGGACATCCGGTAAACCTTCACTTATGGTACTTCAAGGACAGGAGTTAATCAATATTGCTGTTATTGTTGTTAGATATTTTGGTGGTACAAAACTGGGAACTGGTGGATTGGTTCGAGCGTACAGTGATGCCGTGAACCAAGTGATTGGCGAAGCAGTTCTTTATGAATATGAAAAAGAGTTTACTGCAAAAGTATCTGTGGATTATGCAGATGTAAGACTTTTGGAATATGAATGTGAAACGATAGGGGTAAAAATAGTGGAGAAAAATTTTGCTCAAAATGTAGAGTATATATTACGATCAACAAAAGAGAACTTAGACCTTTTATTGAAAAAACTAGAAAGGGTAGTAAAACCTTTGTAGGTTTTACTTTTATCTTCCCTGTACAGCATTCCCCATATCCCACATAGGTAGGAAAATACCAAGAGCAAGAAGAATTACCATACCTGCAATCATAAAGAGCATAATAGGTTCAATTGCTTCACTTAGACCATCAATAATAGCATCAAAGCGCATTTTATAGTATTCAGCTACTTTTTTAATCATAGAATCCAGTGTACCACTATCCTCACCTGCTCTAACCATTTGGATAATCATATTTTCAAATAGACCAGTTTCTTCAAGTCCCTTATTTAATGCACCACCTTTTTCAACTGTTACTCTGACTGATAAAAGTTTGTGTTTAAGTGGAAGATTATCAATCATGCTAATTGCAGTATCGAGCGCTTCAGCAATAGGAATTCCAGCACGTACTAGTTCAGAAAAAACAAGTGTAAATCTACTTAATGTTGAAAACATAATAAGGTTTTTAACTAAATATGTTCGGAGTAAAAACTTATGCCACTTAAATCGAATATGTTCATAGTTATTAATCATATATTTAAAAATAATAAATCCGATAAAGAGACCGAGTAAAATATAAGGACCATAAGTGTTGAATAAATGCTCTAAAGTTAATAAGATCTTTGTTGGTAAAGGGAGTTCTGCATTTAGCTTTTCAAACATATCTTTAAATTTGGGAACAACATAAGTGATAAGTATTGTAAAAGCAATAGCCATGGCAATCATAACATTTCTTGGATATGCCATTGCCTTTTTAAATTTTACAACGTTAGAACGGATCTCTTCTAACATATCGGCGAGTGAATATAATGCTTCATCTAAGTTACCTGTTTTTTCACCGAGTTGTACCATCGCAATAGTAAGGTTTCCTACTTCAAAGCGGAAGTTTTGCATCGAATTAGATAGAGATTGTCCAGAGTTAATATCATCAGCTACTTTTGAAAAAACTGTTTCTAATGCTTCATCAGCAGTAGCATTGGCAATCTCTGAAAGAGAATCGTGGATAGAGATACCGGCATTTGTCATAACTGCTAGTTGACGAATTGCTGCTATTAAAGAATCTGGTTTGATTTTCTTTTTTCTATAATTTTTTAAAAAGTCATGTTTAAGTCTTTTAAACTTATCTTCAAAAGGTTCGTCTGCTTCTGCAATCTTTATAATGATACCGGTAAATTTTAATTTAGCGTAGTTCATAGCCTCTTTTTTATCTGCAGCGTATAATCCTACTGTCTCTTTTTTCCCATGTTTTAATACTGTTGCTTCAAAGTACTTCATTCTTTTGCCACCTTTAATACTTCTTCAATACTTGTAATGCCATCAATAGCTTTTTGTATACCATTTTGGAAGATATTAACAAATCCCTCTTTTTTCGCTTGTTCAAGTATAGCATCTTTTGACGCTCCTTTTGCAATAAGTGTTGAAATTTCTTCTGATACATTTAATACTTCAGCAATCATCTCCCTACCTATATAACCGGAGTCATTACACTCTCTACAACCCTTTCCTTTATAAAACTTTGTCCCTGGAGGTACAATTCCATCGATCTCTTCAAATACTGAAGCGGAGAGCTCATCTTCAATTTTACAATGAGGACAAATTTTTCTTACAAGCCTTTGTGCTTGAATAGCAACTAAAGCCCCACTAATAAGATAATGCTCAATTCCCATATCTGCCATACGTGGAATGGCACTAATAGCGTCATTTGTATGGAGAGTCGAGATAACTAAGTGTCCTGTAAGTGCAGCTTTAATAGCAATCTCTAGTGTTTCTTGGTCACGAATCTCCCCGATCATGATTTTATCAGGGTCTTGACGAAGAATTGAACGAAGTGCATCTGCAAAACTAAGACCAACTTTAGCATTTACTTGAACTTGTTGGATCAGGTTCATTCTATACTCAACCGGGTCTTCAACAGTAATAACTTTATCCTCTACATTTCTTAACTCATTTAAGGCCCCATAGAGTGTTGTCGTTTTACCGGAACCTGTTGGACCAGTGACCAGAATAATTCCATATGGAGCTTTAAGGCCTTTAATCAGTTTATTATAACTTACTGGATCCATACCGGCATCTTCAAGTCTAACAAGAGCTTTTTGTTTATCTAAAACCCTCATAACAATCGATTCACCATATAAAATCGGTAAGGTTGATATACGAAAATCGTATTCTCTTGAACCGACAGTAGTAGAGAAACGACCATCCTGTGGTTTACGTTTTTCTGCAATATCTAAATTTGAAAGAAGTTTTAACCTTGATGCTAATGGTGGATAGATATCTTTTTCAAAGATAAACATCTCCGAAAGTCTACCATCTACACGACCTCGAACAACACAGTTTTTTTCAGTCGGTTCAATGTGAATATCACTAGCACGACCACTTATACATGTTTTTAAAATAACATCAATAAGTTGTAATATTGAAGATGCTTCTTGTTGTTCCTCTAAAGAGCTAATAGAGTTTAACTCCTCACGAATTCTTTTAACAAGCCCTTTAACACTGTCTTTTAGGCCGATTTTATAAAGGTATGATGAGACCTGTTTTTTTGTAGCAAGGGCAATTTTAAGAACTTTTCGAGGAAAAAGTCTTTGCATTGCTTCTTGTGCTTCAATATTTAAAGGGTCATTAATAGCAATTGTTACACTCATATCATCTTGTGAAATTGGTATAGCATTATGTTTTTGCAATTGTGAAAGTGAAACTTGTTCTGTAAGATAATAATCCATATCGATTGAATCAAGATCTACAAACATAAGATCAAGTTCATGCGCTAGTTTTTCCAGGACAACAGATTCAGGTATATAATCATAGTTATCTATAATTGAGAGATCATAAACTCCATCTCTTACCTGTTGGACAATAAAACGAACAAGTCTATCCATTGTCATAAAACCTGAAAGGGTAATATCTCTAAGGACTAGATTTTCACTAACACCTTTTGCAAGTAATCTATCTACTTGCCCTTTCATTATTGAACCGTTGGCAAGTAAATCGGTTGTTATTCTATCCATATTAAACCTCTACCAATATATATGACGCTTTATCAGCATTGTGTCATAATACTCTTCTATTACCATTTTTGATGTCTTATAATCTTTTTGCAAATAAAGTTTATAAGAAACTTTATTGTTATCAGGATCATCAAAAATATAGAGTGTTCTTCTATCATGTTTACCAAGTTCTGTATAAAATTCAAAAACTTTCGAAAGAATATAATCTGTTGAAGGTAAATTCAGTTCTGAAAGATCATAATCATCTACAAGTGCATGGTATAATAGTTTTTTTTGCATTAATATTATTGAAAAGTAAGCAGAATTAGATCTTGATTCTGGCGAAAACTTTAATTTAGCAATAGGTAAAGCCAGTCTGTCAATATAATCTGCTTTTAAACATGAAAAAGCATAAAGAGATAAAAACTCTTCATCTTTATTGTAGTGTCTAAAGTTATTAAAACCAATATTACAGGCAGACTCAAACTTTTTATTTTGATATAGATTTAGAATATCTTGCTTAACACTTGCAAATAAATTAATAGACAAAAGAATGACTAAAAGTGTTTTCATCGAAATTCTCCTGTTGTAATATCATCTAATAAAAGTTCAGCATTGCTGGAATGTGAAAATTTAATATATTCCTCTAAAGCTTTTTGAGCTAATTGTTTTTTACCAAGTTTTACCAGTGATTTTGAAAATAGAATCCAGCTATCTTCATTTTCTTTATCAAGTTGATTTGTTACAAGTGCATAGTTATAAGCTTTTGAATAATCACCAAGAGAATAATACTGTTTTGCTAAAAACAGACTCAAAGCAGGACTGTTATTCTTTTTAAATCTCATTTCAGCATCTTTGATGTCTTGTAAACTGGTCTTTCTAGCTATAACAATTTTGTTGTGATCTTTAGAAACAGTATCACTCTCTTCAACATCCATTTTTTCAACTTCTACAGTTGTTGATACTTTAGGTGTCTCAACATGTTTTTTCTTCGGAGCCTCACTTACATAAGATGTATTGAATGTTTGTTCTTGAGGAGTACTTTTGTAGTATCCATCAGTTGATTCTTGCATACTCTTCATAAAGTCCAAAGATGGTTGAAGTACAACTTTTCTGTTCTCTTTAGGAAGCACTTGTATAACAGGCTCTATTTTTGTATCTACTATATTGGCTATTGTAGGTATATGTGGTTGCTGTACTTTGTTTATAGATGTAGTTGTAGTTTCACTTGCAATCATAGTTGTGTTTTTTTTCTCTTTTGAAACTAATTTTTCTTGATCATCAGAAGAAAGATATACACTAACTGAAATAGAAATAATTATAACACTCACTGTAATTACGGCATGAGGTAAAAAAGATTTGATTTTATATCTTAACCATCTTCTTTCTAAATCTCTTGTATTAAGCATCTATTAGTCCTGTGTGAATTGCAGCCATTTCAATGAGTTTATTAGAAATTTGATCTGTTTTTACATCTTGAAGTTGATTGTTTTTTTCATAAGTGCTATATATATCAAATAGAGCATAAATAAGCTTATTTGTATCTCTATAGTTACCATGAGTTAAAGAACTGATTTTATTTACTGCTTTTTGCGTAAACATATTTGCACTGTCAAAACAGTTTGCTTTCATCAGTTTTTTTTGAATATAAATTTTGAGTTCTACATTTGAAGCATTTTCAAGCTCAATAGTTTCCCATATTCTAGTTTGAAAATGCTCCTTTGCTATTATATCTTCTTTCTCTGTCTTATGTAGTGTAATCACAAACTTTATAGTTCTACTATCGGAAAGAAGCCTTATTTTTTCCATGAGAGTCTCAGAGTAAAGTTGAGCCTCATCCAATAAAACAACAGGAACATGTTTCATCTCTTTTGTACTTACAATTTTCATAAACTGTGTGAAATTAAGTTCACCATTATATTTTGTATCAAAAATATCTTGAGCAAGAGTTTTATAAAATTCACTTTCATCTATGATAGGTGTTTGGTATAAATAGATATCTTGTGTTTCAAGTAAGTCTTTATAAAGTTTTGTTAAGAACATACTCTTACCGGTACCAGGTTTACCAAATAGTAAAATCATTTTGAGAGGTTTTTTGATAGAGTCTTTTAGTGACTGGTATATTGTCGAGACTCTATCTAACTGTATGTAATCGTTTGCATTGACAGTATCTAGAAAAACATTTCTGGACTTAACATAGATACTACTCATATATCTAAAATCCTAATTATTTTGCATCATCTGATGATGTAGTTTTTTTTGCAGAGTCTTTTTTAGAAATACTTGAACTTCTAGGAGCTGTTAAAAGCTCATTACTTAAACCTTCATATCCTAAATCAGATAAAGATACATTATTTTTATCTTTGTGAATAATATGTGGTTCAATAATAATAACCAGTTCTTGAATCTGTTTGATTTTCTCTTCATATTTAAAAAGATAGTTAATAACTGGAATATCACCTAAAATAGGTACTTTATTTGATTCCTGAGTATTCTTTGTATTTATAAGTCCACCAAGGATAATTCTATTTCCATCTTTTACGGTTACTACTGAAGAGAGTTGACGACGATTTAAATCAGGTGGAATGTCTCTACCAGTACTCGGTGCAGTAGAAATGTCCTGTGCTGTTTCAGATAAAGACGGATTGATTTTTAATGTTATAGTATTATCATTAGAAATTTCTGGAGTGATTGTTAATAATACACCAGCAAAAACAGAATTAATCTCTTCATTTTGCGCAGTTGTAGTAGAAGAAGTTGTTGTACTCGTTGATGATGTTATTTTATAAAAATATTCAGTTCCGGCAGTAATAAGTGCAGGTTGATTATTCAATGTTAAAACTTTAGGATTTGAAATCGAACTAACATCTCCTTGTGTTTGTAAAAATTTTACTACTTCATTTAACGTTCCACCAGCTTTAATACTTACTAAGCTAGCTGCACCGTTGATTGTGTCTGCAACACCTGGACCAGGGACTGCTGACTCAGTAATATTGATCTTTGTACCATCTACACTATCCCATTCTGTTACATTTTTATTATTTAAGTGATGTACACCTAATTCAATGTTTTGGAGTGCATAGAGTTGTTTCCAGTCAATACCTGTAGTTTTTCCTTCACTCATTGTAACTGCTAAGAGTTGTACATCAATAAGTACTTGAAGCTGAACTTTTTCTTGAAGCTTTTTGAGATATGATTCAAATCGTTTCATCTGCTTATTTGTCGCAGTAACGGTAATTAAACCAGCATTTTTATTAATAATAGGATGCGATGCTTTATATACATCGTGTGGACGATTAAGAACTTTTACAAACTCTTCATCTAATTGATCCCAGAATTTTACTTCATCAGTACTTTCAATTTTTATACCCGTATCAGAAGTTGATGAAGTTGCTGAATTACTAGTTCCAGAACCACTACTACTAGTCGTTGTAGTTCCTGTTGTAGTTGATATATTTGAGGTACCTGCAGATGAACTTAATGTAACATCAGTACTTCCTGTACTTTTTCGTTGAGATAAAATATAATCAATGTTATAAACTTTTGTCGTAAGATATGAAATTTTTAACAGATTATTCTCTAACGTGTATGTAAGGTTGTTCTCACTGAGTATTAGATTAAGAACTTCATCAATTGTTAGGTTTTTTAGATTAGTTTTATTTAGTTTCGTATCTAAAAACTTTTCCGCATAAGGATCAGTTACGACTATACTAAATCCACACTCATCACTTAATTGTTCAACAAAATCTATGATTTTTGTATTTTTAGCTGAACTAATACTAAAAAGTTCATACGAACAATCAGCAAAACTACTTGTTGATAATGCTGCAGTTAATAAAGCTGCGCAAATTGATGTTTTTATATGTTTCATATCCAATCCCTAGTTGTTGTTAAATTTTAGACTTTTATGTTGACTTTTTGTTGATAAAACGATGAGTTTTTTGTTTCTCTTCAAAAAAACCGTTTTACTACCCACTTTCTCTATCTTATAGCCTTGGACACTCTGACCCTCTTTATACCATCTACCATCAATTAAAACCGATTTATTAATAATCGCTTCAAGTGATAACTTCCCTTTAGATGATTTTGCATCTGAACCTCCTGTAAGATTTTGTGAAGAACTTTTCACTTTTCTTGAAGAAGTATAAGAACGAGAGCTTTTACCTTTTGTATTTTTTGTCTTATCTAAAAAAATAAATGGATCACTCATTGTTCCTAAATAAGAGTTTTTAGCTCCAACACGAGCAGGTTTGATAGCTTCAACTTGCTCATCAACCCACGATAATTCACTTGTGTTTACCATGACATTATCTGCTACAAGTCCAGTTGATACAAACAATGAGATGACTGTAATTATTGACTTTTTCATTAGTATGCAATCCCCCAAACTGATATATTTAGATCTGAATTGAGTTTTCTGTCTTTAGCAGTTATACTAAAATCATGAAGGTCAACTACTAATTCACTTTGTTCTAGTGCATTAATGAACTTCAAGGTGTTTGTATAGTTTCCAGTCCCTTTTACAGATATATCTAATACATGACCAAAAGATTTGTCTTTTTTAGCATATCTATTAGTAAACTCACTCAGTTTCATATTGTACTTTTGAGCATTTGTTGTGATAGAATCAAGATACTCAC
Organism: Sulfurimonas sp. hsl 1-7; assembly: GCF_030577135.1. NCBI lineage: Bacteria > Pseudomonadati > Campylobacterota > Epsilonproteobacteria > Campylobacterales > Sulfurimonadaceae > Sulfurimonas > Sulfurimonas microaerophilic. Next base: position 122,871 of record NZ_JAUIRR010000001.1, read on the forward strand.
CCCAACTTTGTTCATCGTATATTAACGATGAGATAGTCTCAATTTTACTTTTAATATAGCTGTTACTCTCTTTTTTGAGTGCTGTTTTTTGATCAATATTTCTAATCTCATTATTAAGATTTGTAATTATCGATTCTGGATTTCTTTGCAAATACATCTCATCCGTATTTATTTTATTTTGCAAACTCACAACATTTGCTCGCGTTCTTTCAAAACTTTCAAAAGAACTGTCCCAAAATAAAAGATAAGAAAAAGCGAATATACCAGCTACTATAAGAATATAGATCATCTGTACATCTCTTTTTGGCTTATCTTTAAAAGCAGTGTCTATTTTATGTAAGTAATCTTCAATATTTATCTTCATTGCAGTTTCACCTTTAGTTCACTAAGATACATTTTAGAATTAGTATTTAAGAGAATTTTTTCTAATTCAAATGTATATTTGCCCTCATAGACTTTTGTTAGATGTTCAACAAGTCTAGTGATCTGTCTGTCTGTTTTAGCAGCCAACTTAATAACTAAAGTTTGTTGAGAATCTTTTTCATGATAATGAGTTTTAGTTGCTTTAACGTAAAATTTAGACATCTCTTTTGTAAATATAGCTAAAAGCTTTGCTTTCATAGGATAATCAACTTTTACCTGATGTATTTTAATTAAAGTATTCTTCTTCTCATCATACTCTTTTTCCTCTTTTGTTAAGAGTTTTAAAGACTTCTCTTTATCGGCTTGTCTGTTTTTTATAGTTGCTTCCCTTGTAACTCTTGTATTGTGCAACTCATTATATTTTTGTTGTAAAAGATCTTGTTGTAAAGTTTGAGCATAAGTTAAAACCCAATAAGTAATAGGATATGCAAAAGCTAATGCTAAAGAGGCAGCTACAACAGTAATAAGTCTACCACTATCTCTTTGGATAAAACGAGGAGGACGTTTATAGTCCGTAAAGTTACACTTATATCTGTCTTCATTTGAAAGGTTTGAGTAAAGATGCATTAATGCATGAAGCTGATCTATATATACATCATTGTTTTCAAAGCCGTAGTCAAAGTCAAATTGACTTGATTGGATATTTAGTTCAGCTTCAATCATCTCATCAAGTTGTGTAACCGTTTGAGTTTGTGAACCTATATATATATGATCAATTTTATCAATTTCAAAAGCTCTTTTTGTATATGTCAGAATATCATTAATATTCGCAAAAAGTTCTTTATATAGTTTGATAATGTAGTTTTTATATTCACTATCTGTCTCTTTAAGGTTTGTATGTGTAAAAAACTTTAAGAATTCATCATAGTCAATTCTCTCACCATAAAGTTCACAAAATCTTTCATGCATATCTATAAAAGAGTACTTTATAGATTTTGTATATAAAAACTCTTTTTCAGAATATAATGTTACAAAAGCATCATTTTCTTGAAAGTAAATATAACAATGAACACCAGAATTCTCAACGATCTCTTTTGCATACAAAGATTTGATTAAAAGAGGAACAGGGATAATTACATCAATGTATTTAACTGTCTCGACTACATGTGAAAATGTGTTTGTTATATCTAAAGGATCAACAATGAAAACATGAAAGTGACGATTCTCTTCATCTAAATTACTAAAAGTTTCAATATACTGAATTTTATACTCAACCGCTTGATCAAGTGCTAACTCATCATAAGCTTTATTGCTTAAAGCATCATATAAATCTTCATCGGGTATATTTTTACTAATTTCAATTTGAGCATTGATGAACTCTTTCGTATTTAAGTAAGAGATTACCAACTGTTCTTTAGAATATTCTGGTGCTTTCTCTTCACTTAGAAAACTAGAAACTCCTTTAAAGTAAGTTTCCTTATACGGATTAGCTGATAGTACACTTGAAAAAGTGTGTTGTTCTGATTTACTCATAAACTATAATCCTATTTAAATTCTGCCATAATCATGGCACAAAATTCATCTTTTTTATAAAACTCTATCCTGTATATATTATTACTTTTGTCGATAGAATAAAGTTTATTCATATCTTCTTTAGTAATAGTTACATTAGTTTCATCCTTTTGCTTATTAGATGAATAACCAATAATATTTACACGATATCCTTTTATATCTACAACCTTAAAATCGTCAGATACAAAAAATTTTGAAGTTTTTTTAATAAAGGATGATTTTCCATCTATTATAACTTCAAAACTTTCCGGACTTTCTTGACAGACCTTAAAGTACTGTGGTTTAAGTTTAGTGATAAGCTTGTTGCCTATATAAACTTTATAAACCCCCTTAGAGCTTTTAATTTTTCCCAATGGATGTGAAAAACTAAAATCGTTACTCCTTGATTTTATCGGAATAAACCTTAAAATTTTTTTTATATTATTTAAATCTAACAAAAAGTTGTTATTTATTGCTAAAACACCATAGTTTTGGATGGTTTTTTCTATATTTTTTATAGTGAGCTCAAAATCTCTTTTATAGCTAATACCCACAATTTTCATATATTCTTCAATTGCTAAGAGTTGATAAAATACTTTTTGTGCCAGAGAAGATAAGTTTTTACTTGTCTCAATAGCAAATGCAGGTTTGTTATGTGTTACGGCAAAATATGTAAGAGAAAGTTGCATAGCTTCATCTTCATATTTTGTTTTTGTGTTTTTAACATCAAATCTATGGTGTTTTGCTAATAACTTTTGGTTAACGTTGTTTTTTACTTCCATAGCAATTTGATTGAGATTACCAAAAGCTTGATTTTGTTTAAGTTGACACTGATCTATAACACATGTTTGTCCCCAGGCGTTAGGATTAAAGATACTTCCGTTATCCTCTTTTCTATAAAATCCATGCCCGTCATGTAAATTTAATACTAAACTTACATTCGGTGATAAGATAACTTCCTTTATCTCTTTTATTATCTCAGTATCTTTGTCATGTGGACGAATATAGGAAAATTTTCTATTCATATCTCCATTAATACCACGTGAATTATTGATAATACTCTCTTCATTTAGATTTGGTACAATCCATAAGTTTTGAGAAGTGATTTTATAGTGTGTAGCAAGTATAGAAGCTGCAAAGTATCCACCCGGTTCATTTCCATGGATACCGCCGATTACTAAAAGTGTTGTATTAGAGTCTGGATTTTCTTTTTTTATGAGTTGGATGTTTGAGCCAAAAAGAAAAGAAAAGCTCAGAAGATAGATGATAAAAAGCTGTTTCATCTATCTCTCTGTAATAATAGATATTTTTTGATCTTGTAGTTTAATAATTAATGTTTTATCCCCAATAAAAGAGAAAGAGTTTGATTGGTAGTCTTCTTTAAATGTTATTTGGTAGATATTTGGTGTATCAGGGTAGGGGATAACATTTAAGTTTGAAAAAATAATGGTTTTATCTTCTTGTTTATTAAATATTCTTGTTTTATACGTTGTGAATCTTTCTTTATCCATTCCGTCAAAACGTTTAAAAGTAGGATCATAGAAGTTAAGATAACTTTCTAAGTCATTATATATCCATGCTAGTCTCCATGCATAGAGCTGCGATAATATGATTGCTAAGTTCTTTTTTTGTATATCTGTCTTTACATTTGACTCATCAATAAGTAAAAGTGTTTTTTTGATATCTATATGTTTATCTAAACATTCAATATTTTGATTGTTTATTGCAATACAACCTTTTGTAAACTCATCACGTTCCTGATCAATCGGTAAACCGTGAATCCATATCCCTTGACCGGTTTTATTTCGATATTTATCATATGTGTTTGGATATGAGGTAACAAATGCTAATGGACCGTAAAAAGGGTCCACTTTATCTATTTTTTTTGTAAGTTCATAAATCCCTACAGGAGTTCGTAAATCTCCCTCTTTAACTTTATCGCCTTTTGCTTTACCTGTAAAAGCACTATACTCTTTCATAAGTTTATATGTAGAAGAGTTTTGATCTTTCATATATATATAAAGTTTTGAGTTCTTCTTATCGCAAGTAAGTATGTTACAGTATGATTCCAGGTAACCGAATTTTGTATCTTTATTTTCTAAAAACTCTTTCCAGTATTCTGTTGTAGCAAGTTTCTCATCGAGTCTTTTTTGTATATCTTGAATTCCGTGGATTCTATAGTTAGTGACTATATCCATATCAGATGAAAAAGCATTAATAGAAAGTATTAATAGTACAATAGCACTAAAAAAAGATCTATTTTTCATTATCATAACCTATCTCTTTTAGAAAGTTCTTGTTTTTAGACCATCCCTTTTTCACGACAACTTGGAGGTTTAGGTAGGCTTGTTGACCGCTAAGTTTTTCAATCTTCGCGCGTGCTGATTTACCGATACGCTTGATAGCTTCCCCACCTTTACCTATAATAATCCCTTTTTGGGAATTTTTTTCTAAAATGATTGTTGCATAGATTTTATCGATACCTTCATTTTCATAGATCTTGTCTATAATTACATCTGATTCATAAGGAACTTCATCACTGATGTTCTCAAAAATGGCTTCACGAACAAAACCGGCATAGATATCACGAACCAATTCGCTTGTTAAATCTTCCGGATCAAACAAAAAAGGTGATTCAGGTAGGTTTTTACTAATTGTGTCTAGTAGATCTTTATGACCCACTTGGCGAGGAATTGCTACAGGGATTAGCGCTTCAAATTTGTCTGCATATTGATTGTATTGTGCAATTTTTTTGAATAGTTTCTCTTGAGATACCTGATCGATTTTACTTAGTGCAACAATATGTTTAATATTCTTTTTATTGAGTGTTAAAAACTTTTCATAATGTTCTAAGGAATCAGTTACCGGTGCAAGGTAAACTATTAAGTCACAATCTCCCATCGCTTTTAGTGCTTCATCAAGCATAAACTGGTTTAATACCTTCTCTTTTTCGTGTAAACCCGGTGTGTCTATAAAAATAATCTGCGTGTCATTATGCATAACTATAGCATTAGAACGCTTTCTTGTAGCGTTGGCTTTTTGACTCACCATCGCAATTTTTTCACCTAATAGTGAGTTCATTAAGGTACTTTTACCCGCATTCGGTCTACCAATAAGTGAAACGAAGCCCGCTTTTGTCATTTAGTTCCTTTAAAGAATGTATCGAGAGAGATCATCATCTTCTACAACGATGTCAAGTTTTTCGTGTACTAAGTCACTTGTGACTCTAAACTCTTTTCCTGCATATTCATCTGCTTCAAAACTAATATCTTCTAGAATTCTTTCTAGAACAGTATGAAGACGTCTTGCTCCGATATCTTCTGCAGTTTCATTAGCACGATGTGCAAGTTTTGCCATTGCTCTGATCGCTTCATCCTCAAAAATCAATTCCATATCTTCTACACTTAGAAGTGCCTGGTATTGTTTAAGAAGAGAGTTCTGTGTCTGTGTAAGGATTTGATAGAGAGTATCCTCATCTAAACTCTCTAACTCAACTCTTAGTGGAAATCTTCCTTGAAGTTCAGGGATAAGATCACTCGGTTTGCTTACGTGAAAAGCTCCTGCTGCAATAAACAGAATATGATCAGTATTAATAGTTCCATATTTCGTAGAAACACTGCTTCCCTCTACGATTGGAAGCAGGTCACGCTGAACACCCTCTTTAGAAGGATCGTTTCTTCCTTGCGATTTTTCATTCAGAGCAATTTTATCGATCTCATCTAAAAAGATAATACCGCCGTTTTCTGCACGACGCAGAGCTTCACCGTTAATGGCATTCATATCTAAAAGCTTTGAAGAAGCTTCCTGACGAAGTAAAATTTTTGCATCTTTTACTTTGAGCTCTTTTTTCTTATCTTCTTTATTAATCGATGTAAAAAGTTTAGTAATTGATTCTTGTGCTTTAATCATCTCCGGTGGAAGGTTCGTATCTGCAAACTCTACCTGCAGTGAAGCACTGTCAAGTTCGATTTCAATTGTTTTGTCATCCATCTCACCTGATTCAACTCTTTTTTCCATAGCTTCTAAGAGTCTTTGGTAATCATCTTTTTTTGATTCGCTTGCACCCTCTGGAAGTGGTGGTAAAAGTTTTTCAACTATACGGTTAAGGATATAGTTTTCAATTTTTTCTTTATTTTCTGATTCTTGTTCTGCTTTCACAATACTAATCGAGTTTACTACCAGATCTCTGATCATCGATTCAACGTCACGACCGACAAAACCAACTTCAGTATATTTTGAAGCTTCCACTTTGATAAAAGGAACTTTCATCATCTTTGCAAGTCTACGGGAAATTTCAGTTTTCCCAACACCGGTTGAACCGATCATCAGAATGTTTTTCGGTTTGATCTCTTGACGCATCTCATTATCAAGTTGCATTCTTCTATATCTTGTACGAAGCGCTAAAGCTATAGTTTTTTTCGCATTTTTTTGACCAATGACATAATTGTCAAGATATTCGACTATCTGTTTAGGAGTCATATCCATTATTTATTATCCTCTAAAATGAGTGTTTTAATATTGTGGTTTGTATAGATACATAGATCTGCAGCGATTGACAAAGATTCTTTCACTAATTCCTCTTCATCAAGATTTGCATGTTTTTTTAGTGCACGAGCAGCTGAGATAGCATAGTTGCCACCACTTCCGATAGAGGCAATTTCACCATCTTCAGGCTCAACAACATCACCGTTTCCTGTTAAAATAAAGATATGCTCAGTGTTTAAAACGATCATCATCGCTTCTAGACGACGTAAAACTTTGTCTTTTCTCCAAGCTTTAGAGAACTCGATAACAGATTTTAAAATATCACCTTTTTTATTCTCTAAAAACTCTTCAAACATATCAAAAAGGTTGAAAGCATCAGCAGTACTTCCGGCAAAACCTGCAAGGATTTTACCATGGTGAAGTGTACGGATTTTCGTAGCATTCCCTTTTAATACACTGTCGCCAAAAGTTACTTGACCGTCACCACCGATTACAGCTTTATTTTTCCCTTTATAGGCAAGTATTGTTGTAGCGTCAAACATTGTTTACTTATTCCCCTTGAACATCTACATGTAATGTAGCATGAATACCGTGACCAAGTTTTAAATCAAGTGTGTGTTCACCAACACTTTTGATCGCAGTTTTGTCTGTAATATGTTTTTTATCAATTTCGATAGAGTGCTGTTTAACAAGTGCATCAGCGATCTCATCTTTTGTAACGGCTCCAAAAAGGTGACCGTTTTCACCCATTTTTTTTGTTATGATGATCTCTGCTTTATCAAGTTTTACAGCCATCTCTTTAAGTTTTGCAATCTCTGCAGCTTCTTCTGCTGCCAATCTTTTTTGTTCAGCTTCATGTTCAGCTAAGATCTCAGGTGTAGCAGGTTTAGCAAACCCTTTCCCTACAAGAAAGTTTTTACCGTAACCGTCTTTTACTTCTTTTACTTCACCCGCTTTTCCTAGGCTTTTTACATCCTTGATAAGTAATACTTTCATCCGATTATCTTTCTATATCACCAGGGTATGAAACGATACCGTGTGTTAAGTTTCCGATTTTTGTATATCCCATGTCTGTTAAAATTCTAGCAACGTGAGCAGAACGGCTACCAACATGGCAGTAAAGGATGATATTTTCGTTTTTATCAAGTTTTGCTTCATCTAAAGTTTGGAAAAAGCTACTTGTAGGAACAAGTTTATCCGCACCTTTGATGTGACCCATTTGCCACTCCATATGTTCACGAACGTCAACAATTTTAAAATTAACCATACCAAGATCACGTGCTTCAAGAAGTGCAACTAACTCGTCACCGTCTAGTTCACTTTTGTTTACTAAAGCTTCGCACTCTTCGTGAGTTAATCCTCTTGAGTGAGTGTGGGCAGCTTCCTCCATTCCCAGCTCAATTCTTTGTTTCGCTGCAAATTCAGGTGTACAGAAAATTCCACAGTGACATTTTCCGTCTTCAGGAATCTCTTTTTCAATTGCCGGTTTACAAGGACAGATACGATCATCTACACTTCTTGCTTTTCCGTCAACCTCTTCAACCATAAAACATGGACAAAATCTTTTGCCATACATCATTTTATTACGTGCAAGACCCATTTGCACGCCTTCGTTTACTTCTTCTTGAGGGTTATAAACCCAACCAAACTGTGCATTTACCTTGTCAGTAAATTTAATAGTTTTTTCCATCTCCGCGATAAATTCCGGAGAGTTCATATCGATTCTAACTATACTCATGTTTTTCCCTTTCTTAAGTTGTCGTTATTTGTTTCTTCTTGCTTTACCTTCAATGATAAAACGAAGTGCATTTAATCTGATGAAACCTTCTGCATCTTTTTGGTTATAAACATCATCAGCTTCAAATGTTGAGTGTGCTTCTGAGAATAAAGTTTTTGGAGAAGTACGACCCACTACCATTACATTCCCTTTGTAAAGTTTCAATCTTACATCACCTTCAACATGTTTTTGTGTATTGTCAATAAGTGCTTGTAGTGCTTCACGCTCTGGAGAGAACCACATACCGTTATAGATAAGTTTTGCATATTTTGGCATGATCTCATCTTTAAGGTGTGCAGCTTCACGATCTACTGTAATAGACTCGATTGCACGGTGTGCTTTTAACATAATTGTTCCACCCGGAGTCTCATAACATCCACGAGCTTTCATACCAACGTATCTGTTTTCAACAATATCGATACGACCAATACCGTGTTTATTACCGTAATCATTTAATGTTTTAAGAATTGTTGCTGGAGACATCTCTTCACCGTTAATTGCAATCGGATCACCGTTTTTGTAGCTGATTGTAATATACTCTGCTTCATCTGGAGCTTCTTCTGGTGAATTTGTCCATAACCACATAGAATCTTCAGGTTCTGCATTTGGGTTTTCTAAGTGAAGACCTTCGTAAGAGATGTGAAGTAAGTTAGCATCCATTGAATATGGACTTACTTGTGGATTACCATTTTCATCCATATGCTTTTGTGCGATCTCAATACCGTGCTCTTTAGCATATGCTAAAAGTTTTTCACGAGAGTTTAGATCCCATTCTCTCCAAGGTGCAATAACTGTAATGTCAGGATTTAACCCTAAGTAACCAAGCTCAAATCTTACTTGATCGTTTCCTTTACCTGTCGCACCGTGGCTAACTGCATCCGCACCCATTTTTTCTGCAATTTCAATCTGTTTTTTTGAAATTAACGGTCTTGCAATTGAAGTTCCTAAAAGGTACTCACCTTCATAAATTGTATTTGCTCTAAACATTGGGAAAACGAAATCTTTTACAAACTCTTCTCTAATATCAAGAATGAAAATATTTTCCGGTTTAATACCCATTTTAAGTGCTTTTTCACGTGCAGGTTCAACCTCTTCACCCTGCCCAAGATCAGCTGTAAAAGTAATAACCTCTGCATTATATTCATCTTGAAGCCATTTTAAAATAATACTCGTATCAAGCCCACCAGAGTAAGCTAAAACAACTTTGTTCACACTTTTTTTCATGTAAAAAACCTTTTGGTGATAAAATAATAGTGCAGATTGTATCTAATTGTAAGTGAGAATTTGCTTATAGTAAAAAAATAGATAGAACGGTTCAATGAAGCAGGCAAGAAGGAGGGAGAATTTTATCCTTTAGAATCGAATAAAATTCCATTTACTTCTTGCATTTTTGGTAAAACTATCTGTGCATCTTCAGCCGGAAATCTTCGTATCATTTTATTGCTTTTTGCTTCTATAACTGAAACATAAAATATATCTTGAGAATCAACTCCAAATTTGATATTTGTACTAATCGGCGCTAATGCTTCATTCAGTTGTTTTACAAGTCTTTCAACATCTTCTTTTGAGTTGAGTTTTTTTACTGAATCTACATTATTCTGTTGTACCTCTTTGACAATATCTTGTTGTTGTAATTGTGTTGACTGGTTTTGTTCTATACTTCGTCCCTGAAGCTCTTGCGCACCCATCTGAGTTTGTTGTTGTTTAGCAACATTTGCTATGCCATCCATGCCTTACTCCTTTTGTATTCACAATTAATATAGTAGCAACTAGATCGACTACATAAAAAAAATGTTTAGAAAAAAAACAAAAAATTTATAATTTATATGATAATCTTCCATTTATGAATAGCTATATACAACTTTTAAAGCAGGAAAAAATCTTACGTAGACTCTCCTTTATCCAGCTGATCTCTTATTTCGGTGCGTGGTTTAGCAATGTCGCTATCTACACACTTTTGCTTAAAATGGAAGTTTCTGCCGAAGTTGTTTCATTCGTGGCAATGCTTCATTTCTTGGCCGGTGTTGTTCAGGCTCCGTTTTCGGGTGCAATTATCGATATGGTAAAGCCAAAAAACTTAATGCTCTCTCTTATAGCTTTGGAGATAGTTGCTACTGCATCTTTGGTAATGGTAACGACCCACAATCATTTGTTATTATTATATGTATTGATCTTTGTGAAGATGGCGGCTGCATCGTTTTATTTTACGACAGAGATGTCACTACTGCCTAAAATTCTTGATGAAAAAGTATTACAAAAGGCAAATGAATTACACTCTATTATCTGGTCGCTTTCTTATACTTTAGGGATGGCTGTCAGTGGATTTGTAGTTTATCTTTTAGGGATTAAAATCGCGTTTATACTCGATGCACTTTTTTTCGTTGTTGCCTTTTACCTTCTTAGCGGTTTAAAAATCGAAGTAGATCTGCTTACTCAAAAAGAGAAACTTTCAGAGATGATGCGAGATACTTTCAGATATCTCAAACGCACACCTAAAGCATTTCACCTTATGGTTGTACACGCTTTTGTAGGACTTACCGCTTTTGATGCACTTGTAGCATTAATGGTAGATAAGTATTATGCCGGGATTATTGCAACTTCTTTAGCTCTGGGACTCCTTCACTCCGCCCGTGCAGTCGGTTTAGTAGTGGGACCGGTAGTTCTTGGAAAATTTGTAAATAACAAACGCCTTATTTACATTTTTATAGCACAAGCATTTGCCGTATTCTTATGGTCGTATGTGATGGAATATTTTTATCTTAGTTTAGTTGCAAGTGTAGTGGTGGGCTTTTTTACAACGACACTTTGGTCATACTCTTATACTCTGCTGCAAAAGAATATTGAGCAGAAGTATTATGGTAGAATAGTTGCCTATAACGATATGCTTTTTTTAAGCTCGGCGGCATTTACTTCGTATATGATCGGGTATCTGGCAACGGCAGATATATCGCTTGAAAATATAGCCAATATTATGGGGGCAGGATTTATTGTCGGAGCTCTCTATTATGGTTATGTGATTAAGACAAAAAAGATTAAAGAGATAAGTATATGAGTTTTGCAGTTTTAGGTGGTATTTTTTTAAATATAGGTGCATTCCTGACTTTTAAAGGAAAAATTTTTCAAGCTGTCATAGTGTATCTATTTGCTGATTTGTGCTGGGTGATTATGGCATATGAAAGAGATGATTTTTGGGGAATTATCTCTATAACAATTGGAGTTATCTTCGGGCTTTTAGCCTTTTATAAAATGAAAATCGGAGTACTGAGAAAAACATTAGAGAAGGAAGAGGATTGATATATAAGTCAAAAGAGGGTGATATAGACCTTGCACAATTAGTTAGACTTTACCCGGCAGTTGTTGTGGATATGCAAGGTGAAGTTGCCGAGATGAGTTTGGAGTGGATCGAGCTTTACGGCGATAAAGTAAAAGTTGTACATTATGTACTCGTATTTGATTCTACGCAAACGGGTGATGAAGAGAAGAACAGAGTAGTTTTAACTTACGAGACAAAAGATGAACTGATCCAAGAGATGCAAGAGGTAGCAAAATTATTCAACTAATTTCACAAGATACGAAAAAAGTATTTTCACTTGCCATTCCGGCAGCCTTAAAACATTTAGTAGATATACTGCAAGTTCTTATAGATATGCTGATGGTAGGTGCTGTGAGTACGGCTGCACTTGCAGCTGTTGGGATCAGTATGCAGTTTATGATGCTTATTAATGCGATCATAACACTTTACGTAGTGGGTGGAAATGCACTTATATCACGATTTATCGGAAGCGGTAGAAAAAATCGGGCTTCCTCTTTACTCTACGGGCTTGTTATCTTTGCCACAATACTCGGTTTTTTTGTTACGCTTATCGGCTATTTTGGAAGTGCAACTTTTTACAGTGCAATGGGTTCAACGCCTGATGTAATTCAAGCAGGGGAGGAGTACTTTAGCATTCTCTCTTTGGGGATTATTTTAATCTTTATAGATAATCTTCTTTACAATGCCCTTTCGGCTGCGGGAGATACGAAAAGTTCACTTTACATAAAACTGCTCTCGGCAGCACTCAACGCTTTTTTAAACTATGTATTGATCTTCGGGCATTTTGGTGCACCGGAACTTGGAGTACAAGGGGCAGCAATTGCAACTGTAATCGCATATCTGTTTAACGTTATAGCTTACTATATACTTATCAAAAAACTCAATGCCAAACTAGATTTTATTCCGATTGTGCGAAAAACAGATATTGTCCGTGCTATTAAGGTTGGGTATTCAGCCTTTTTAGATCGCGGAATTTCAAGTGCAAGTTTTTTGATCTTTGTCTCAATCATTACGGCATACGGTACGGCAGAGTTAGCAGGGTATCAAGTGGGTCTTAGAATTGAGGGGATCGCATTTATGCCAGGATTTGGTTTTGCGATCGCAGCTATGGCACTTGTCGGACAAAACATCGGAGCAAGAGATTTTGACAAAGCGTACAACATGGGGATAATTTCCGGACGTATAGCGTATGTTTTTATGGGTAGTGTAGGGGTTGTGATGATCCTTTTTCCTGAGTTTTTGGTTTCATTTTTTACAAAAGATACGCTTACGATCGTAGTAGCATCACAGTATCTTATTTTAGTGGGACTTGCACAAATCCCACTGGCACTTATGTTTGTCTACTCATCTGCATTAAGGGGAGCCGGAGCTACAAAAATAACTATGCGGGTGAATGTCGCATCGCTTTGGTTCTTACGTGTTGTCCCTTCCTATATAGCGTATGCGATGGGATATGGGATTATTGCTATTTTTATTATTATGAATATTGAAACGCTGATCAAAGGTGTTGTCTTCTGGTATATCTACTCCAGACGTACTTGGTTACATACGAAAATTTAATAAGGTAACGGTGAAAACGGTGCAGGTCGAAGACTTGCATAAATTGCAATACGTTGTGCTCCTGTTTTCGCTTCTCCTCTACAATGAAAACCTCGGGTGTCTGCAATAACTAAAGTATTTGCCTTTGGAGCAAAAGAGGTAGTATCGCTAAATCCCATATCTAAAAGTTCTTCTTTAGAAAGTCTAAATGCACCACCTTTAATGCTATGGTTAGGCTGAGAGATAGTTATACTTTTTGCATATTCCCATTTTAAACGTTTTAAGTTTATTTTATGGCTGCCTATACTGTACTTAAGTCCCTCTTCATCTTTAACATCTTCTAAAATAATCCACAATTTTATTGTTGAATGAAAAGTATCTTTGTGTATCTCTTTTTGAAGATCGTGTATAGTCTCTGAATCACCATGAACCATTTGATAAATTTTGAATTTATGAGGTTTATAATAATAGCTGGAAGATTTTTGACAAATATTTTTTAACTCAGGATTGTTGTAAATGTAGTCGTATAAGTGTGGTGTATCTATTTTATTTATGTCAATAAAACGGTTTAATGTTCCTCCGTCATATCGATCAAATCCACCTTTAAAGGGAGTTGGCTGTTGAAACCCAGGTATATCACCTAATTGTATCGGCTGTTGTTGTTCAAGCTCTTTTATTCTGTTTTGTACTTCTTTGCTAATAAGGGAAAAAGTTTCATTAGATATAAAGTTTGGTACGGTTAATACACCATCTTTAAATAAGGTTTTTAGTTGATGTTTGTTTTTGAAGTTAAAAAAAAACATTTTCCTTGTAGTGTAAAAAAGATCGGCAAGCTTAATTCTAAAAATATGTAATCCTATTTTGTTTAGCAAAGGATGTCCTATCCAATAAGCATCAAAACCTTTATAGGCAGTGAAGATTTTCAAAAAGCTGTTTTTGTTCATAGTATATTTCCAGATAAAAAATAATAAATTGTTTCGATAATTATACTGGAATTTATGGAGCTATGATAATATATTTTAATCTCAATCTGCTAAAATATCATCATGAATAATCAAGAGTATAAGCAAGCAGTAAAATTATTAAACAAATGGGCATACCATTACTATGTTTTAGATGATCCTATCATGACTGATGAGGGCTACGATAAACTTTACCATGAAGTTTTAGAGTATGAAGAAAATCATCAAGATGAAGTTTTAAAAGATTCTCCGACTCAAAGAGTGGGTGATATTGTAAGTGACGGTTTTACAAAAGAGAAACATCTTTCTCGTATGTGGTCATTAGAAGATATTTTCAATGAAGAAGATCTAGAGAAATGGCTAACAAAAACCTATAAATTAGACAGTAGAATTAGCTTTTACTGTGAGCCGAAATATGACGGGGCATCACTTGACCTTGTTTATGAAAACGGTGAACTGATTAAGGGAATTACTCGCGGGGACGGTGTAGAAGGTGAGCTTATTACCCAAAACGTAAAAACTATCCGTTCGGTCCCTTTAACTATTGAGCATAAGGGTCTGATCGAGATTCGCGGCGAGGTTGTTATCTTTAAAGATGAGTTTGATAAGATTAACCAAGAGCGTCTTAAAAACGGAGAAGCGGTTTTTGCAAACCCTAGAAATGCGGCAGCGGGAAGTCTGCGTCAGCTTGATCCGAGCATTACGGCTGCAAGAAATCTTGTTTTCTTACCTTACGGGCTTGGGGAGAATGAACTTCCTCAAAAACTGCTCCATGACAAGATGGATTATATCTACTCTTTAGGATTTAGAAAAGCCCCAGTAAGAGCAGTTTGCAAAAACAAAGACGATATCCAGGAGATATACAAAGAGATGGTTGCAAACAGGGACAGCTACTCTATGATGCTTGATGGGATGGTAATAAAAGTAGATGAGATCTCAAGCCAGATCGATATGGGGTATACCGTAAAAGTACCCCGCTGGGCTGTAGCGTATAAGTTTCCTGCGGTTGAGAAAATTACTACCGTTAAAGATATTTTGCTTCAAGTTGGACGTACCGGAGCTGTGACACCGGTTGCCGTTGTTGAGCCGACAGATATTGACGGGGTAGTGGTAGAGCGTGCAACGCTGCATAACTTTGATGAGATCGAGCGTAAAGATATCCGTTTGGGTGACAAGGTTATCATCCTTCGTAGCGGAGATGTTATTCCTAAAATCATCAAAGTGTTGACAAATGAGCGAACGGGTAGTGAAGTTGAAGTACATCGTCCAACTGATTGTCCCGTATGTGGCAGTGAACTTTTACAAGAAGATGTCCTTATCAAGTGTCAAAATCTTGAGTGTAATGCACGGGTAGTTAACTCTATTATCTATTTTGCTTCAAAACCGTGTTTAAATATTGACGGACTTGGAAATAAAATAGTTGAACAGCTTTTCAATGAACATCTTGTAAAGTCTGTCCTGGATCTTTTCTCTTTAACAAAAGAGCAACTCTTAGAACTTGAAGGGTTTAAAGAGAAAAAAGCGCAAAACCTTTTAGATGCTGTTGCAAATGCTAAAGGGAGTGAATTATGGCGTTTTATAAACTCTCTTGGAATCGAGCATATAGGTGAAGTCGCTTCAAAGATGATTGCAGAGAAATTTGGTTTTTCATTTTTAAATGCTACAAAAGAGCAGCTTTTGGAGATCGACGGTATCGGTGAAGAGATGGCGGAGAGCTTTTTAGAGTTCTTGCGTGTGAACGAGGAGACAGTTAAAGAGTTACTAGAGGTGATCGAACCGCTTGAACCGGAACTAAGAGAAGAAGCAGAAGAGAATCCTTTTAAAGCAAAAACGGTAGTTCTTACAGGAACTATGAGCGAATCTCGCGGGGCAATTAAAGAGATGCTGGAAAATCTCGGGGCTAAAGTTTCAGGCTCGGTAAGTAAAAAGACCGACTATGTGATCTACGGTGAAGATGCCGGTTCTAAGTATGACAAAGCTGTAAGTTTGGGTGTTGCTACACTTACAGAAGATGAGATGAGAGCACTCCTTTGAGACTCGATAGTTATTTAGTTGAACAGGGACTTGCAGAAACCCGTAATAAAGCACAGTCGATCATAAAAGAGGGACTGGTTTTAGTTGATGACAAAGAGATAAAAAAGCCCGCTTTTAAAGTTGAGGGTTCAATGAATGTGATTGTGAAAGAGCATAAAGCATATGTTTCCCGTGCTGCACATAAACTGGGAGATTTTATTGATGAGATCCATTATGATCCAAGCGGAAAATCGGCACTTGATATCGGTTCCTCTACGGGTGGCTTTACACAAGTACTGCTAGAAGCGGGAGCAAAAGAGGTAACTTGTGTAGATGTGGGAAGCGATCAGCTCCATCACTCTCTGCGCAATGATGAAAGAGTAAAAGTTTACGAGAACTGCGACATAAGAAAATTTGAGAGTGAGAAGCAGTTTGAGCTGATTGTAAGTGATGTGGCATTTATCTCGCTGCTGTATATTTTAGATGATGTCCAGCGGTTGGCAAGTAAAGATATTATCTTGCTTTTCAAACCACAGTTTGAGGTCGGACGTGAAGCAAAACGTGATAAAAACGGAGTGGTGTTAGATAAAAAAGCTATAGAAAATGGTATGATTAGATTTGAAGATGCATGTAAATTAAAAGGTTGGACTTTGCAGAGTAAAGCACCTTCAAAAACAACAGGAAAAGAGGGGAATCTTGAATACTGCTACTATTTTACAAAATAGCACAAGTATAGCTATAGGTGGATTTGACGGGATGCATATTGGGCATCAGGAACTTTTTCATCACTTAGATAAAAACGGTGTAATTGTCGTTATAAATACAGGATATGCAAATCTTACACCCTCCCATTTTAGAGAACAACATACAGACAAACATCTTTACTATTACAATCTAGAAGATATACGTCATCTAGACGGAGCGGGGTTTATAGCACTTTTAAAGAAAGATTTCCCAAAACTGCAAAAAATAGTAGTTGGATACGACTTCCATTTCGGAAAAGACAGAAGATACTCTTATGAAGATCTCAAAGAGCTTTTTCTCAAAGAGAATGAAAACGGAGAAGTTGTAATCGTAAAGGAAGTAAAACACCATAATGATGCGGTCCATTCCCATAAAATTCGCCATAAACTCTCGATCGGAGATATCAAAGGGGCAAATGAATTTCTTGGATATAACTACACGATTTGCGGGAACAAGATCACGGGACAGGGGATCGGAGCAAAAGAGTTGGTTGCAACGATTAACTTGCAGGCTAAAGAGTTCCTTGTTCCAAAAGAGGGTGTGTATGTAACAACTACACGCATAGATAATGAAGAACATTTCCATCCATCGGTTAGTTTTGTCGGGCATCGTGTAAGTACCGATGGAAGCTTTGCTATAGAGACCCATATACTTGACGGGATGGTAAAGTGTGATGAAAAAGCGGAGATCAGTTTCATAGCTTACATTAGAGAGAATCAAAAGTTTGAAACGATGGATGAGTTGCGTGAAGCGATCAATAAAGATATAGCTATAGCAAATAAAGAGCTAAAACATTTAGCATTATGAAAGAGAAACAAATGCAAAGAGAATATTTAGAAGATAAAGAGACCCTTTATTTTAAATTTGAACAAAATAAAGAGGACTTTATCGTAGATGAGATAGGGATAGATTTTAAAGGAAAAGGAAATTTTTTAATACTTCGTGTAAAAAAAGTGGAGCTTACAACGTGGGATATGATCGCAGAGTTTGCAAAATTTCTAGGAATTGAGGCACAAAAGATAGGCTACGCTGGTTTGAAAGATAAGCATGCGACTACGACACAGTATATTTCGATTGAAGCAAAGTATGAAAAAGCACTTAAAAAGTTTAAGCATCCTCAAATTACGATCATAGGTTCTACACATCATACACACTCGATTCGTATGGGTGATCTTAAAGGGAACAGTTTTACGATCAATCTTTTTGGTGTCAGTCAGATAGAAGCAGGGCAGATAGAAAAACGTGCGAGCAAAATTGCGAAAAACGGTTTGCCGAACTATTTCGGATATCAAAGATTTGGACGTGATGAAGACTCGCTGGACCAAGCTAAAGCGATGATCGCCGGAGAGCTGCATATCAACGATGCAAAACTCAAAAACTTTTTAATCTCTGTTTATCAGAGTCAGTTTTTTAACGACTGGTTGAAAGAGAGAGTTCTTTTTAGCAGAGAAAACAATAACGGTGAATTTGCTCTTTTAGAGGGTGATGTATATATGGATGATAAAGGGAAATTCTTTACCCCTAAAACAACCCAAGAGAAAGATTTTAAATCTCATAAAATAGTTCCTACAGGGCTTTTATGCGGTCGTGATGTATTTCGTGCACGAAGTGATGCAAGAAAGATCGAGGAAAAATATGATGATCAGTTTTTATATGAGAAAGGGTATCGTAGAGAAGCGGTAGTTTTTCCTAAAAAGATAGAGCTTGATTATAAAAATAATTTTGATATTTTAAATATCAGTTTTTCACTTCCTAAAGGTTCTTACGCTACGGTATTTTTAGAAGCGATTGCAAATAGAAACTACAAAGCTAAAAAGGTAAAGTAGGGGTTTTTACCACTGCTCTTCATCTTCATTGATCTCCGAATCATCATACGGATCCATATGTGTCAGCACATGTACTTTTTTATCTGGAAAAAGTGCAAGGATTTTGGCTTCTACCTTATCTGCTACAAGGTGCGCATCGTATAAAGAGATACTTACGTTAAATACAGCGTGATAAGAGATAAAGATGTGTGAACCAGACTCTCTTGTTTTTAAATAGTGGTAGTTTGTAATAGTTGGTTCACTTTTGATCGCTTGATCGATTTTCTCAATATCTTCTGTCGGTAAAGCGATATCAAGAAGCATTAAAATACCCTCTTTAATGATAGGAAATGCAGAATAGATCATATACCCTGCAATTGCGATACCTAAAATTGGATCGATAAGTTGTTCCCCCGTATAGCTAACTGCTGCTAATGCAAAAAGTACAGCACCGTTAGAAAGAAGGTCTGTTTTATAGTGCAGTGCATCGGCACGTATTACCATGTTTTTCGTTTTTTTAGCTACATGGATTAAAAACGCAACAAGCAGGGCGGTAATGATGATTGAAGCAAGCATAACGTAGAACGATTCCATCATATAGAGCATCTCATGTGGATGGATAATTTTTTCCAAAGCTTCATAAAGGATGAAAAATGCTGAAAAAGAGATCACACTTCCCTCTATAACAGCTGCAAGCGGTTCTATTTTACTTCTTCCAAAGTGAAAACTGTCATCGGGATTTTTCTCTGCATTGTGCAGAGCAAAATAGTTAAAGAGTGAAACCGTTAGATCTAAAAAGCTATCGATTGCCGATGCAAGAACAGCGATAGAACCGCTTAGAACTCCAACTGTCATTTTTAGTAGTACGAGTAGTCCTGCAACGGAAGTTGAAACAACTGTAGCCTTTTTCTCTAAAGTCATATAAAACCGATCCTTTTTTAGTTACAATTATATAAAAATTTTAAACTATTGAGCTTAAATGGACATACAAAAGATTAAAGAAGATAGAAAAAAGTGGATGAGTTGGAAAAATATTGCACCTCTTAGGGATGCTTTGGCTCAACTTGATGATGTACCTTGCGATGTCACTCTTGGAGATGTGGTTAAGATCAGCGGCGATTTTGACGAAGAGGCTATATACAACACTGCAAAAATGTTGATGCCTTGGAGAAAAGGACCTTTTGCAGTTGGTGAGACTTTTATCGACTCTGAGTGGAAGAGTAATATCAAATACAACCTTATTCGTAAACATTTTGATTTAAAAGGGAAGAAAGTTGCCGATATAGGGTGTAACAATGGCTACTACATGTTTAAGATGTTGGAAGAGGAGCCTAAGTTACTTGTAGGGTTTGATCCTTCACCGCTTTATAAAACACAATTTGATTTTATAAACCATTTTGTAAAGAGCGAGATTGTTTATGAACTTTTAGGTGTTGAGCACTTAGAGTTTTATGAAGAGAAGTTTGACACTATTTTTTGTTTGGGTGTTTTGTACCATAGAAGTGATCCAGTGGCGATGTTAAAGTCTTTGTATCGCGGACTTGAAAAAACAGGTGAGGTGATACTAGATACTTTCTATATAGACGGGGAAGATGAGATGGCGCTGTGTCCGGAGTCTAGTTACTCCAAAATACCGAATATCTACTTTGTTCCTACGATCAAGGCACTTAAAAACTGGTGTTTAAGAGCCGGTTTTTCCGAGTTTGAAGTATTAGAAACTTCGATCACCGATGAGGGTGAACAAAGAAAAACAGAATGGATCGAAGGGCAGTCTCTAGAGGACTTTTTAGACCCTGAAGATAAAACAAAGACCGTTGAAGGTTACCCTGCACCGCAAAGAGTATACGTACGATTAATAAAGGATAAAAAATAATGGCTGAAGAACTACTAGAACACGAAACAGATTTAGAGATAGAAGATTATAGGGATGACCAGGTTGTTGCAAAAACACATGACAGAATCAATGAAGATCTAAGTGGTGAGGTTACTAAACTTGAAGACGGTTATGTTGAGGTAAGACTTACAACAACAATCGATATGTTGGCTGATAACGTTGGTCTGATTCACGGCGGTTTTATTTTTTCTGCTGCCGATTATGCAGCTATGCTTGCCGTAAATGAAAGAAATGTAGTGTTAGTAGCATCTGATTGTCAATTTTTATCTCCTGTAAAACTACACGATGAAGTGAATATCGTAGCGCGTGTAAGACATAAAGAGGGACGAAAAAGAAATGTGTATGTAACGGGACATGTATTAGATGTAAAAGTATTTGAAGGGGAGTTTAAAACGGTTATTACCGAGAAACACGTTTTAAAGTTAAAGCTCCTTCATGACGAAGAAGCGTTAAACAGTGGAACTACACCACCTCCACCTGAAGGGAGTGTAGAATAGCTCTACACCTCTGCACTCAGCAGAAAGACTCCGAAATCTCTATGTGGTTTATTGATTGTATTAATATTTTCAAACGATACATTTTTAAAACCGCAATCCTCTACAATTTTACAAAGAGCCTCTTGTTCAAATCCAAAGTGATATACTCCGGTATTGTCTGAATGGAATGTACCGTCTTCACTCTCTAAATCTGCAATCGCTAAAAAACCGCCTTCATGTAAGTTACCTTTGATAGTTTGGAAAAACTTTGTAAGATCCTCAACATGGTGGAGTGTCATTGAACTGATAAGTCCGTGAAATTTCATATCTAACGGTGTTTCAACTATATCTTGATGGATTGCATCAATTGTAAGTTCCGGAGTGTTTTTCTCCTCTAACTTTTCAAGCATCCCTTTTGAAGTATCAACACCATACACTTTTTTTACTTTTTTTGCGATCTCAAAACCAAGCAGTCCCGTACCAACTCCAAAGTCCATTAAAACCATCTCGTTTGATAGATCAAATTTATTTTCAATAGCATCTGCTATAACCTTGGCACCATTAACTCTGATGTCGCCTTTATCCCAGTTTTGGGCACGTTTATCAAATTGACTCATAATATACTTATCCAATAATCTGAATTTTTTTGTTCCTGTTTTATAGTTGTTGTTCCGCCATGACCAGGATATACTGTTTTGTCATAATCTATCTGTTTAAATTTTTCCAGTGATTTTTTCATATCCTCGGGAGATGAATATGGGAAATCGGTTCTTCCGATACTGCGTTCAAAGATAAAATCTCCGCTAAACATAGCATCACCGATCTCAATTGTACTACATCCTGGACAATGACCGGGAAAGTGACGAAATTTTACTTTAACACCGTCAAAATCAAGCTCCTCATCACCTACTATCTCTACATCGGGAGTTGAAGGTGGAAGGTCAGGCATCCAACCGCTTCCCTGTAATAACATCACATCACCTTGCGGCGTGTAAAGTTTAACTCCCAGCTCTTTTTGCAGCTGGGCATTGCTCCATACATGATCAAAATGTCCATGAGTATTTAAGATCGCAACGGGATTAGTGACATTTTCTTTTACCCACTGTGTAGCATCCACACCAGGATCGATAATAAAATCTTTTCCATCAACCGTAACAATATAACAGTTTGTTTGATACGGTCCCATAGGTTGTACTTTTATTGTCATTTTTGCTCCAATTTAGAATATATAATGGTGTTACTATTCTTCTCTTTATGGGAGGAATTGTATAGTAATGATACTAATCAAACTCTTAATTATTTGTTCTTAACACAAATGTAAGATAGAAAAAGTATAATCTCCTCTTTTAAAAAATTATAAGGAGAAATTATATGGAAATCATGGTAGCTGTTTACGGTACTGCTTTAACGATCGCTTCAGGAATGTACGTATATTTTAATACAGGTGATCGTGCTCACTAAGCACTAACGGGTATGATACTTTTGTATCATGCTTTTTATCTACAAAACTTTTCTTTTAACAAAAAAATTACTACTAACTTCGTTTACTGTTTAAGAACAATCTTCTAAAAATAAATTCTCTTTTTTAAGAAAAGTTATACCATTATTCTTTTATGAATTTTTATAATGAACTTGAAGTGATATTGGAGATAAAAACTCCAAAAGAAAAACTGGAAAAATTTAGGGAATTTTACAAAGAATTTCAAAAACAAGAAATCGATTTTAATGCAACAGAAACGCCAAAAATATTTATCCAACCTGCTTATGAAGGTTTCTGTAAAGTTGTACCGCCTCAAAAAGTGCCTAAACGCTCAAACCTGACTACAAAAGAGGGACAGATTAATCTACTCCATGCCGTAGCACATATAGAATACTCTGCAATTGATTTAGCCCTTGATGCAGCATATAGATTTCGCGGACTTCCCGGAAAATATTACGAAGACTGGCTAGAGGTTGCCGATGATGAGGTTCGCCATTTTGAAATGCTTGAAACCCTGTTACATGAACTTGGAAGCGGATATGGAGAGATCGAAGTGCACAATTCGCTGTTTGAAGCGAGTTATAAAACACAAACACTGATCGAGCGGATGGCAGTTGTCCCTAGATATCTGGAAGCTAACGGACTTGATGCAACTCCCATGATTTTGGAAAAATTAAAAAAATATCCTAAAAACGAGATATTAGAAAAGATCAAATCTGTATTGACTATAATCTTGCAAGAAGAGATAGACCACGTAAAAAAAGGGGATGTCTGGTTTACATATGCTTGTGAATTGGAAAATCAAGATACTGGTATATTTTTCGAAATTATCAAAAAGTATTATCCAAGAGGTTTTTTACGTCCGGATGATCTCAATATTGACGCAAGAAAAGAGGCAGGGTTTAGTTGTAATGAACTGAAAATTATGGCAAATAAAGAGGTTTGTTAATTTTAAAAAGATATAATTTAAATAGTTAATATTTTTTAAAGGTTTAGTGTATAATTATGAGTAAGTATTCACAAATAACTGATTATCTCGTAAGTTTTTTGGATGAAGAAGTCAGAAAAACAGGGATAAAAAAAGTGGTAGTTGGTTTGAGTGGCGGACTTGATTCTGCTGTCGTTGCCGTACTTGCTCAAAAAGCATTCGGAGATGACCTTTTATGCGTCAAGATGCCCTCACAATACTCTTCACAAAGTTCACTTGATGATGCTGACGAGTTGTGTAAAGATTTTTCTTTGAGAAATGAGACGGTATCGATTGAGCCGATGTTACGTGCATATGAAGAGATGAATCCAAATCTTAACAATTTAAGAAAAGGGAACTTCTCCTCTCGTATGAGAATGTCGACACTTTTTGATATTTCGGCTCGTGAAGGAGCCTTGGTACTTGGTACGAGTAACAAAAGTGAACTGATGCTCGGTTACGGAACGCTTTACGGGGATTTAGCAAGTGCTATCAACCCGATAGGCGATCTTTATAAGAGTGAAGTTTTTGAACTGGCAGCCTATCTTGGTGTTACAAAAAGCATCATTGAAAAGCCGCCATCTGCTGATCTATGGGCAGGGCAGAGTGATGAAGCCGACTTAGGTTATACTTATGAACAACTTGACGGTGCAATGAAGCTCTATGTAGACCAAAGACTTTCAAAAGAGGAAGTGGTAAAACAAGGTGTGGATGAGAAGATGTTAGAGATGATCATTAAACGTATCTTTGCAAACCATTTTAAGCGTAAGATGCCTGTGATTGCAAAACTGACATCTAGGACGCTAAATCACGATTTTAATTATCCAAGAGATATAACTTTATAAAGGAAACAGTATGGAAATACCATTTAGCAAATATGAAAGTTCTCGTGCGGCACACTCGTATGTAAGTGATGCATTAGATGGTGAAGAGATCAATCAGGTTGAAGAGTTAGAAAATGAGTTTGCAAGTTATGTAGGAGCTCAGTATGCCCTTGCAACTTCGCATGGTACTTCAGCACTTCATTTAGCGATGTTGGCACTTGATCTAAAACGTGGTGATAAAGTTGTATGTTCTGTAAATGCGCATCCAAATGTACCCGAAGTAGTTCGCCACTTTGATGCTGAACCGGTATTTATAGATATCTGTGAAGATAATTATAATATCAACCTTGATAAACTTGAAAACTATTTAGAGGATAACAAGTCAAAAAAACTAAAAGCTGTAATTATCACACATATTGCAGGGACTACGGTTGATCTTGAACGTGTATACTCAATGGGTAAAATCTATAACGTCAAAATTGTAGAGGATGCATGTGATGCGTTAGGTGCTACATATAAAGGGCAAAAAATCGGTTCTACGGGAGCTGATATTGTTTGTTTTAACTTCTCTCCACATTTGAGAAAAAATATCTGTAACGGCGGTATGTTGGTAACGGATGATGATGAGATCATTGAGCGTGCAAGACTTTTAGCTAACCATGCCATCGTACGTGATGAAGATGCTTTAGAGTATATTTATGATGTTGTAGATATTGGAAACGATTACTCTTTAAGTCAGTTAAATGCAGCATATATCCGTGCGCAGATTGAAGAGCAAGATAACAACATTGCAAGACAACAAGAGATCGCACGTATTTACAGCGAAAAACTTGACGGTGTTGATCATATTACAATCCCGGATATGAGTAATGATGAACATCCGTTTAGTTTATATGTTATCAAGATAGATAAAAACCGTGACTCGTTTGCCGTAGAGTTAAGAGAGGAAGGGATCACTGCAGGACTGCACTATATTCCTCTGCACCTTTTAACATACTATAAATCAAAATACTCACTAAGAGTAAATGATTTTCCTGTAGCACTTCGTTCATATCAGCAGGTATTGTCACTCCCGATCTATGCAAATATGAGTGATGAAGATGTTGAAAATGTGATCGCAACAGTGAAAAAGATCGCAAAAACAAGAGTTTAATTCACTTGAAAAGAACGTTAGTATTTTGGGTTGAGGGGTATCTCTACAACCCAAATGTTTTCCAAAAACTTCTCTCCTATATTTTTCTTCCTTTATCGTTTTTATACTGTTTTATCATGTGGATACGTTTTCGTATTGCACAAGCGGAAGATTTCGGTATAGATATCATTAGTGTAGGAAACCTGGTAGTAGGGGGAAGCGGGAAAACCCCCTTTGTCACGGCTCTGGCACAGGATAAAAAAGATGTTGCGATCATATTACGCGGATACGGAAGAGACTCAAGTGGAATGATTGTGGTTAAAGACAGAGAAAATATCTTGGTAGATGTCTCTGTTAGCGGTGATGAAGCGATGATCTATGCAAAAAAACTCCCTTTTGCAATTGTAATCGTAAGTGAAGATCGAAAAATAGCAATAGACAAAGCAAAAGAGATGGGTGTAAAACAGATCTTTTTAGATGATGCTTATTCAAAACACTCCATTAAAAAAAGAGATATTCTCATCGATGTAAAAACAAAAAATAGTTTTTGCTTGCCTAGCGGTCCATATAGAGAAAAACTTTGGAGTGCTAAGGATGCACTGGTTGTAGAAGAGGAGAAAGATTTTAGCCGAAAAACAACTTTAAAAGATCCAACTGCCAAGATGTCTTTAGTGACTGCAATTGCAAGACCCCAAAGGCTTGATAAATATCTGCCTGAAGTTGTTGCAAAGCACTATTTTGAGGACCATCACAGTTTCACGAAAGAGGAACTTGAAACAATTTTGGAACAAGACAAAAGTGAGAGTTTGCTTGTGACTTTTAAAGATTATGTGAAGATTGAAAAGTTTGGACTCCCTTTGTCGTTGTTAGACTTGGAACTAAAGCTGAATTCTGCTAAAATTTCAAGATTATAATTTTAGGAAAAAATATTGAAAGCTAAAATAGAAACAGTAAAAACACTTCTTGATGCACTTCCGTTTATTCGGGAGTTTAGAAAAGAGATAGTTGTTATAAAATATGGCGGTTCAGCACAAACTTCCCCTGAACTAAAAGAGAAGTTTGCAGAAGATATTTTACTTATGTATTTAGTGGGAATCAAGCCTGTTATTATTCACGGTGGCGGGAAGAAGATCACAGATATGTTATCTGCACTCAATATTGGGACTGAGTTTATCGAAGGGCAGCGTGTAACTACACCTGATGTTATGCGTATTGTTGAGATGATACTCAGCGGTGAGATCAATAAAGAGATAGTTTCACTTTTAAATTCTCATGGTGCAAAAGCGATCGGTATAAGTGGTAAAGATGCTCATTTCATCAAAGCCAAACCAAAAGATTTTGAAAAATGGGGTCTCACAGGAAACATTACCGATGTAAATGCAGATGTTGTAAAAAACCTGATCGCTGAGAATTTTATTCCGGTAATCGCTCCGATTGCTGCTGGTGAAGAGATGGGACATCCTGGGTATAACATTAATGCAGACCTTTGTGCATCGCAAGTTGCAAAGGCGATTGGTGCAAATAAAATCATCTTTTTAACAGATACAGAGGGTGTATTAGACAAAGATAAAAACCTGATATCTAGCTTAACAAAAGCAGATGTAGAAAATTTAAAAGCAGATGAAACGATACATGGTGGTATGGTTCCAAAAGTCGATGCTTGTTTAGAAGCAATAGATGGCGGTGTACATAAAGCACATATTATTGATGGAAGGTTAGAGCATTCTATGCTGCTTGAGCTTTTCACATCAGAGGGTGTTGGTACACAGATTATAGAGAAAAAGGAAGAAGAATAATGAAATACGAAGCTTTATTTGAAGATGAAGATAATGTATTTGGTGGTTCACCAAAATCAAAATTTATGGATGTAGTGTTTACTGCTAATAATGACGTTGTAAGATACGACCTTGAGCAAATTATTCAAAAAATGGCAGCGATGGAATTGATGTTAGAGAAACATGTCGGTGAAGATATTGACAGAGCAGTTGAGCAGTTTGCATTTGAATACAGTGCAGAATGTGATATGAAAACAAAATCTTTATTCGTTGAGTTAACAGGTTCTATCGTTTCAAAAAGCGAATAAAACAACTTGAAAGTATTTTTACAGGTTTTTATCACACTAATATTATTTTTTAGTGTCTCTTTTGCCGATCAATA
This sequence comes from Sulfurimonas sp. hsl 1-7, assembly GCF_030577135.1. Lineage (NCBI taxonomy): Bacteria > Pseudomonadati > Campylobacterota > Epsilonproteobacteria > Campylobacterales > Sulfurimonadaceae > Sulfurimonas > Sulfurimonas microaerophilic. The sequence continues at coordinate 150,353 of NZ_JAUIRR010000001.1, forward strand.
CAAGGAAGTTCGCAAAATTTCCTTAAAAAAGGATCAGCAAAAGAAAATTCTTGTAAAATACGAAAACAAAGTCAAGCTCTTTACATTTAGATGGACGCTTTATGTAAACGGTGGTTTAGTTGTACTACGTTCTTACGATAAACAAGTTGCGCAAAACGTGCTAGAACTAAATCATAAAAATCAAAGCTTTCGAGTTACTGTCAAACCTCGAGGCGCTAGTAATTATAATGTTCCATATTTATTAGTAAAATTTAAAGAGTTTGATTATGAAAAAGATGAAGCAACTTTTGAACTTTATAATTTTAATAACAAAGTTCAAGTCACTTTAGAAGAGTTAAAAAACAGTTAAAGACGAGAGTAATGCATAGAGTAGAAGCCCAGATTGAGAGATTGATTCAAGAGATAAATTATGATGAGGTGAGTCGTTTATTTTCCATGCTTAGCGGTGGAAAACGTCTTCGTGCAAAGTTAGTACTAAAAATTGCAAATGAGCATGAAGATGCACCTTTATTAGCTGCCATTGTAGAGTTGATTCACGGTGCTTCACTTCTTCACGATGATGTGATAGATGAAGCGATGACTCGTCGTGGAAAAGCTTCGGTAAATGCAACAGAGGGGAGTAAAACAGCTGTAATGCTGGGTGATATTCTTTACTCAAAAGCGTTTACGGAACTTGTTCATTTTGACAAACTGGTCGCACAAACTATCTCAGCTTCTGTTACTGATCTGAGTAAGGGTGAGATGATGGATGTGAAGATGGCTGAATCATTCAACTCCGACGAAAAAAAATATCTTGATATGCTTTATTTAAAAACGGCAACACTCATAGAAGCTGCTGCAAAAGCGAGTGCGATTTTAGCGGGTAAAAATGCTGCAACACACGCTTTGTATGGAAGAAACCTTGGATTGTCATTTCAGATAATTGATGATATCTTAGATATCACGTCAGATGAAGCTACACTTGGAAAACCTGCTATGAATGACTTTGTAGAGGGAAAATGTACATTGCCTTATATCTATCTCTATCATGCTTTAGACGAACAAGATAAACACAGACTTGTCTCTTCACATGCTAAAGAGATATCAAGCGAAGAGAGTGCTTGGATTAAAGAGAATATGCAAAAGTACAACACTATTGAAAAATCTTTTGAATTAGCACTTAAACTTTCAAATGAAGCGCAAGAGGCAATGGCAGAGGATCCGGAACTTGTTGCCATTTTAGAAACCATGATAAAGAGAAGTTATTAACGATGCATTATTTAACAGTCAGTCTTTCACATAAAAATAGTGATGTAGCCCTCCGAGAGAAGTTTACTTATACGGATGAGCAAAAAGAGAACTGTTTACAAAATCTTTTACAATCTGAAGCGATCAGTGAAGCAATGATACTTGCTACTTGTAACCGTGTTGAACTTTACGGTTGTTGTAGTGATATAGACAGTGCACTTGAACATATGTTATATCTTTTAACTTCTAAGTCAGGTCTTACTAAAGAGTTCATTAAAGAAACAGCAGAGATTGTGGACGATAGTAGTGCTATTCATCACCTTTTTGCAGTTGCTAGCTCAATTGACTCTATGGTAGTGGGTGAAACGCAAATAGCAGGACAGCTAAAAGATGCTTTTAAATTTTCTCAGGAAAAAGGGTTCTCGTCACAAAAAATGTCTCGGGCAGTTGAGCATGCTTTCAAAACCGCTGCAAAGGTAAGAAACTTTACAGAGATATCTTCTAAACCTGTTTCAGTTGCTTCTGTAGCGATTGCACAAGTGAAAGAGAAGGTTTCAAACTTAGCAGGTAAAAAAGCTCTTGTAATCGGTGTAGGTGAGATGAGTGAGATATGTGCAAAGCATCTTATATCTGACGGTGTTGAAACATATATTACAAACAGAACAAAAGAGAAAGCAACGCATTTAGCAAATGCTTGCGGGGCTAAAGTGTATGAGTTTGGTGACCTTCACAAGGCAGTAAATGAGTTTGATATTATCTTTACAGCTACAAGTGCACAGTACCCTATCATTACAGATGATATGGTTGAGGATGTTGAGTTTGAGCGTTTTTGGTTTGACTTGGCGATTCCTAGAGATATAGAGATGACTCATAAAGAGAGTATCTATCTTTTTAGTATTGATGATATTAAAGATGTTGTAGATGCTAACCGTGCACAACGTGAACAAGATGTAAGAAAAGCACATGGAATTGTTGGACGTAGTGTAGTCGCTTTTTATGAGTGGTTGGATGCACTAAACGTAGAACCGATGATCAAAGAGATCTATCTTAAAGCGAACAAAGCGGTAGAAGCGGAGATGGCTAGAGCACTTAAAAAAGGTTTTATCCCTGAAGAGTGTGCTTATGAAGCCCAAAAAATGGCAAATCAGGCAATAAAAAGATTTTTACACGATATGACTAAAAAGATGAGAGCAGTCTCAACTGAGGCCAAAAGTGACAGCATGACAGGTGCAATGCAGTATATGCTTAACAGTGAAAATGATAATATTCCAGATAAATACAAACATTACATAAAAAAGGATTAATTTTTGAGACGAAGTAAAGCGTTTATACCTACATCTAAGGAAGTGCCAAACGAGGCGACACTCCCTAGTCATATATTTTTATCTCGTGCAGGCTTTATCTCTCAAGTTGCAGCCGGTCTTTATAACTATATGCCGCTTGCTAAAAAAGTGATCAAAAAGATCGAAAATGTAATCAATGAAGAGATGGAAGCTATCTCGGCACAAGAGGTTGAACTAAGTTTTGTTACGCCTGCTGATCTTTGGGCTGAAAGTGGACGTATAGAGAAGTTCGGAAAAGAGCTTTTACGTTTTCGCGATCGTAAAGAGAACCTTTTTGTATTAGGTCCGACTCATGAAGAGATGATGGTTGATCTAGTACGTAACCGTGTAACATCTTATAAAAACTTACCGTTAAATCTTTATCAGATTAAAACGAAATTCCGTGATGAAGCAAGACCGAGATTCGGTCTTATGCGTGGACGTGAATTTATCATGAAAGACGGATACAGTTTTCATAGCTCTTTTGAAGATTTAGATCGTGAATTTGATGCTGTTGAAGCTGCATACAAAAAGATACTTACTCGTTTAGGACTTGATTTTAGAGTGGTTGAAGCAGATAGCGGTGCTATCGGTGGAAGCGGTTCAAAAGAGCTGATGGTCCTTGCTGACAGTGGTGAGGATACGATCGCTGTATGTTCAAAATGTGAATACGGTGCAAATATCGAAGCGGCAAAAAGAAGTAAAAGAGGATCTATTCCTGAAGCTCCTGAAGCGGATTTTAACAAGTTCCAAACACCAGATACTAAGACAATTGAAGATTTAGCACAATTCTTCAAAGTCGATCCGTACTACACGATCAAATGTGTAGCAAAAAGAGTTATCTATGAAGATTCAAGCGAGATCGTACTTTTCTTTGTAAGAGGGTGTGACAATCTTCAAGAGGTAAAAGCTGTAAATGCTACAGATGCACTTGATATCGTAGATGTGACAGAGGAAGAGCTACAAGAGATTGGGCTAGTACCTGGATTTATTGGACCGTTAGACCAAGATAAAGCAAAACATGTTATCGATACTGATCTTAAAAATGCGGCAAATATGATTTGTGGAGCTAATGAAGTTGATTATCACTTTGTTGGCGTTGACTTAAGCGTAATTAGTGAAGTGGCTTATTTTGCAGATATCGCAGAGGTAAACGAGGGTGATACTTGTCCATATTGTGATGGTGAACTTTCGTTCACTAAAGGGATCGAAGTTGGACATATCTTTAAACTGGGAACTACTTACTCAGCTCCACTTAAAGCAGAATTTTTAGATGAAAACGGTAAAACTCAACCGTTTATTATGGGTACATACGGTATGGGTGTATCGCGTTTAGTTGCAGCTGTAGTTGAACAACACCATGATGAGAACGGTTGTATCTGGACAAAAGAGACAGCTCCTTATATGGTAAATATCATGGTAAGTAACATCAAAGATGATGAACAGGTTGCCCTTGGTGAAGAGCTCTATAGCAAACTTCAAGAAAGTAAAGTTGAAGTTATCCTTGATGATCGTAAAGATAGATTCGGCTTTAAAATGAAAGATGCTGAGTTAATCGGTTTTCCATATACTGTTATAATTGGTAAAGAGCTTGTAAACGGTAATGTACAAATATATAATCGTGCTACAACAGAAAAAACAGAGGTGAAAGCTGATGAAATTTATGAAAAGATTATGGAAATGATTTAATGGTATATTTTTTAATATATCTATTTTTAGAGGTATTGGTCTCAGTCAATATCTCTTCTGCTATTGGTGGCCTTGCAACATTCTTTGAAATTTTGGCAAGTGCTTTTATCGGTATAGCTATACTTGTAAACTTTCGAAATACACTTTTTGAAAACATGAAATCAGTTTCTTACAACTGTATAGATCTACAAGAGTTTCAAAGACTCAACCTATTTACCCTTTTTGGAGCTATTTTATTAATAATCCCCGGTTTTTTAACAGATATTTTAGGGATATTATTACAGTTTAGTGTCATAACGAGTATGATTGTTAACCGTTATAATGTAAAATCCAAAAGCTGTAAAACTTCAGCTTTTGAAGATGAAGAAAATTTTAAAAAGGATAAAAACGATGTTATCGACGTTGAGATTATTGAGCATAACAGTTCTACTAAGTAGTGTTTTATCGGCAAATACAAATGAAAAAATAGAAGAGTTCTTAACAGATAAGTTTGAAGAAAATAAAAGAATAGAATCGATTGAAGTAAAAGTTAAAGAGAGAGTTCCTTTAAAAGAGTTAAAGGGGTGGAGCGGTTATATAGTTGAAGTTGAAGCATATCTCAAAGAAGACCCAAAACGTCAAGTAAAACAAAGAATGGTATGGTTCTCTGACGGTCAAATGATCACAAAAGAATTGACAGATATGGAAAGCGGGCGTAGCCTTGTAGAAAAGGTAAAGCCGAAATTTGAAAACAGATTTTATAAAAAAGAGAACTTGATCTACGGAGATGCAAACTCTAAACATAAAGTAGCACTTTTTTCAGATCCTTTATGTCCGTTTTGTAAAGGGTTTGTGCCGGGCGCAATTAAAGATATGAAAAATGATCCTAAAAAGTTTGCAGTATATTATTACCATATGCCGTTAGAGAGAATCCACCCGGCTTCTGTTCATATTGTTAAAATGGCTGCGGCTGCTGAGCTAAAAGGTGTAAAAGATGTTACACTGAAAATGTATAACATTAAAGTTAATCCAAGAGAAAAAGATGTGAATAAAATATTAGAAGCATTTAACACAGCTGTTGGAACAAATTTAACACAAAAAGATATCAATGATCCAAAAGTATTACAACACGTAAATAGTGACTTTGATACGGCAAATGAATTAATGGTAGCAGGGACACCGACAGTTTACCTAGATGGAAAGCTTGATGAAACTAAAAAGGGATATAAAAAAGTTAAATAATGGAAAAATTAGTAATAGCAACAAGAGTATCAGACCTAGCACTTTGGCAAGCGTATCATATTAAAGAAAGAGTTGAAAAATCTTTTCCCGAGATTGAAGTTGAACTCAATAAGATTGTAAGTAACGGTGATAAGGTTTTAGATAAACCACTTGCATTAATCGGTGGAAAAGGGCACTTTACAAAAGAGTTAGAAGACCAAATGTTAGCAGGAAATGCTCATATGGCTGTACATAGTTTAAAAGATGTACCGACATATATTCCTGAAGGTTTAGAACTTGTTGCAGTTACTGAGCGTCAAGATCAAAGTGATGTGTTTTTATCACACACATACAGCTCTTTAGATGAACTTCCTCAGGGTGCAGTGGTCGGTACTACAAGTTTACGTCGCCGTATGCAGCTACTTGCAAAACGTCCAGACCTAAAAGTAAAAGATCTTCGTGGTAATGTAAATACACGTTTGAGAAAACTTGCAGAAGGGCAGTATGATGCTATTATCCTTGCTTTTATCGGTTTAAATAGACTTGATCTTTTAAAAGATATCCCTCATGTAGAAAAACTCTCTCTTGATATGATGATCCCGCCAATGGGTCAGGCTGCTCTTGGAATCGAGATCGTTCAAGGTGATCCGAAAGTTTTAGAGATTGCAGAGAGTTTAAAAGACATCAATACATTTATCTGTACTCAGATTGAACGTGATTTTATCTCTAAAATCGGAGCAGGATGTTCAGCGCCTGTTGCTTGTAATGCTGTAATAGATGGAGACAATGTTGTATTCCGTACTATGATCGGTTTTAGCGACGGTACAAATATTATGCAAGAGAAGATGATTAAGAAGATATCTGAGAGTCAAAATATGGGTCTTGAGATGGCAGAGCTTATGATCAACAACGGTGCATTGGAACTACTAAAAAAGGCTGAAGAGGTAGCATTTAAAGACGAGATGCCGCAAAGACTTTAAACAATGCCCTTAGATGCAAAAATAACAAATCAATCTTGGAGAGATGTTTTAGACAAGGAGCTTAAAGAACCTTATCTAAAAGAGCTAAAACAAACGCTTCTTCAAGAGAAACTACACCATACTATTTATCCCGAAGAAGAAAACATCTTTAATGCTTACAATACGACTGATTTTGATGATGTAAAGGTTGTGATACTTGGTCAAGACCCTTACCATGGAGAAAATCAGGCTCACGGGCTTGCTTTTTCTGTTTTAAACGGTGTAAAGCATCCACCTTCACTTGTAAATATTTTCAAAGAGTTACAGGATGATATAGGGTGTGAGTATCCAACTACAAGTGAGCTTACATCTTGGGCAAAGCAGGGTGTCTTTTTAATCAATGCAGTTTTAACGGTTCGAGCTGCCAATGCAGCATCACATAAAGCGATAGGTTGGGAAAAGTTTACAGATGCTACGATCAAGGCAATTAGTGAGAAAAAAGAGCATATTGTGTTTATTCTATGGGGAAAACCTGCACAGATGAAAGAGAAACTGATCGATCAAAGTAAGCATCTAATTCTAAAAGCACCACATCCCTCACCGCTTTCTTCTTACAGAGGTTTTTTCGGCTCGAAACCTTTTTCAAAAACAAATGAGTATCTGATAGCAAATAAGAAAACACCAATTAATTGGTGTTTAGAGTAAACTCGGCAACGACGGCTAAATGGTCTGAGTATCCTTTGGCTTTATGACGTCTTACTTTGCCTCGGCTCATTTGCCATCTATAGATATTTTTCCCTTTAAATAGGTATGGTTTTACAAAGCTGTGTAAAGAGTCTTCTTTATAATCTAACCCTTTGTGATCAAGCAATGCACCTGTTACCAGGATATTGTCAAGTGCTTCTTTTTTCCCTTTATATATATAGCTGTACCTATCATCTTTATCTATATCGTACCAGAGGTTGTAAAATTCATCTTCTTTGATTTTTAAAACAGGTGAGAGATCTGTTTGGTAGTTGATAGTCCCTAAAACATGATTAATCCCCGTTTTCCCATCAGTATCATTATGTTTTCTTTTACGTTTGAAAATTTTATACTCTTCATAATGGGAGTTAAAATCACCCAGAGCTATGATATTTTTATTACCTAGCTCCTGTACCCTTTTTTTGAGTGCTTTTGCATAAGAGATTCTTTGACTTTCAGGTCCCGCTTTTGACTTCCAATGATTGACAAAGATGTAGAGTTCTTCATTGTTTACTTTTAGTTTTACTTCCAGAATGTTTCTAAAAGCGTAAGCATAACCGACAACCAACTCTTTCGTATAAACAAACGGGACCTTGCTTAAAAGTGCAACTTTAATAGTAGTATTTTTAGCGTCGGCTATTTTTGCATACTGATAATAAAGTCCATCTCTTTTGAGTTGGTATCGTAAATCTTTAAACGCTTCACGAGATTCAATCTCTTGAAGAGCTATAATGTCGGCATCAATGTCTCGAATCACTTTAGAGAGGTTTTTTAGCTTTGTTTTATAGCTGTGATCGTCCCAAGCAGACTGAGAGTAGGGGATATATTCTACATATTCAGCCCCGCTTTTTTTGAGATCAAAAAGGTTTTCAACGTTATAGGTAGCTATTTTCAAATTATCACCTCCAAAAAGAGTGCTAACTACTAAAAAGATGAGTAAAAGGTTTTTCACACACCAATTCCATTTAGTCGTAGCAGTTGAGCAGTATCTGCTTCTCTACCCATCAGTTCAATGTATAAATCCTGCATAGATTTTGCGCCACCGCCGTGTAAAATAATATCACGGTATTTTAAAGCCGTTTGAGATTCAAATATACCCTCATCAACAACTGCATAAAAAGCATCTGCACTTAATACTTCAGCCCATTTGTAACTGTAATATCCTGCAGCATATCCACCTGCAAAGATGTGTGAAAATCCATTTTGAAACTTGTTGTAATCAGGAGTTGGAATCAGTGCTGTTTTTTCTCTGATCGAGTTAAGTAAGTTTTGAACTTCATCCCCTTTGTAAAGTTTCGTATGGAGTTGCAGATCAAAGATAGAGAACTCTAATTGACGTAACATCCCCATAGCTGAAAGGAAGTTCTTTGCACGAACCAGTTTTTCGATCATCTCATCACTCAGAACCTCACCTGTTTTATGGTGTTTTGCAAACATTTTCAGTACATGAGGCTCGTAAGCAAAATTTTCCAAAAATTGTGACGGGAATTCTACTGCATCCCACTCTACACCGTTCACTCCGCTTACCTCATTCTCATTTACGTTTGAGAGGAGGTGATGGATCCCATGCCCCATCTCGTGAAAGAGAGTTACAACATCATCATGTCTAAGGAGTGAAGGATTTGTATCACTTGATGGTGGAAAGTTACACACTATAAATGCAGAAGCCAGCTGTTCTTTACCTGCTTCATCACTGCAGTGTGCCTGCCAGTTACTCATCCATGCTCCGCCGCGTTTAGAATCTCTTGCTTCTAGATCGAAGTAGATTTTTGCTTTGAGTTTTTCATTCTCATAGATATGATATGCATACGCTTTTTCATGCCAGAGAGTTTCCTCTTGAAGTTCAAATTTAATAGCAAAAAGTTTCTCAAGAAAATCCATCATCCCGTTTACGACACTTTTTTGTTCAAAATATGGGCGGTATTCCTCTTCATCTATCTCATACTGTGCTTTTTTGAGAATTTCACTGTAATATGCAGTGTCAAAACTCTCTAATGTATGAGGTGCACTCTCTTGAAGTTGTTCTAACTCTTTTTTTGCCTGCTCTACAGAGTTGTCTAAAAGAGATTCTAAAAACTCTAAAGCTTTCTCAGGAGCCGGAGCCATTTTTGTAGCAAGTGAGTACTCGGCATAGTTATTAAAACCTAAAAGTTCACTCATCTCCTGACGCAATGCTAGAAGTTCATCGATGATTGCAGCGTTTTGCGGTGCACGAGATACATACGCTTCATATAGTTTTTGTCTGATCTCTCTGTTTTGACCGTAGGTCATATAAGCAATGTATGAAGGCATTTGTAGGGTGAATTTGTATTTTGTTTTTCCCTCTTCTTCAAACTTTGCACTTTCAAGATCGCTCGCAGGGATCCCTTTCACATCAGCTTCATCTTCAATGATGCATTCAAAAGCGTTTGTAGCATCAAGAATATTTTGAGAGAAGTCGTTTGAGAGTTCACTTTTTCGAATATTAATCTCTTGCAGACGTGCTTTTGTCTTTTCATCCAAATGTGCACCACTTAGTTCAAAATGTTGGATATTTAACTCTAAAACTCTTTTTTGTTCATAGTTCAGTGTAGTTTTTTCATTCTCAGCAATTGTTTTATATGCTTTGTAGATGGCAATATTTTGAGAAATTTTTGTAGAGTATTCTGTAATAATAGGGATCGATTGAGTATATACCTCTTGAGTCTTTTCTGAGTTGTTAACACTGTTTAGATGAGAAAGGGGTGTAAAAAAATGCTCCAGCTCCTCCTCCATCATCTGCAGAGGTTTTACAAAGTTTTTGTAACTTTTATTTTCCTGTTTTAAAAGTGTTTCTATTCTTTCATTGTTGTGTTGTAATTTTACTTGTAAATCATCTATGAATTTTTCCAAATTACAACTAAAAGTTAAAAATTTTGACATATAGGTACCCTTGGTTTTTAAGCGTATTATAGCAAATAACTCTTACTTCACTCATGATGAAAAAATAAAAAATTATGTTACAATTGTTGTAAGTATAAAATAAGGTAAGGGAAGAGGGGAAAAATAATGATGAATGAGTACTATATCTACGCTGGCATCGCTGTAATTTTGGTTTTAATCGCTTATATAATTCGGCTTCGAATTACAATAAACAGTATGCAGGAAGGTAAAGATAGATTAATAAAAGAGGCTTATTTTAACCCGGTAACCAACCTACCTAATAGAAAGAATATCAAATATGTTTTTGATGAGCAAATAGACAGAACTCTAAGACACAATCAAACATTTCTCATTTTGGCAATTAAGATGAATAACTACCATCAACTTGCAGAGCAATCTACAGAACTTGTAAATGAATTTATGTATGAAGCAAGTAATGTTATTATTAAATCTACAAGAAATGAAGATTTAGTTGCACATATAGAGGATGACACTTTTATAATTCTTTTTAATGAATATCTCAAAGAGGATAATTCCCATATAGTGATCGAAAGATTGCAAAAAGAATTTTTAGAGGATCCCGTAGATATCGATGCTTCATACGATATTTCAATAGGTCTTTGTAAATACCCTAATGACGGTACCGATAGCGATACTTTAATAGAAAAAGCTATTGCAAAAGCTGAGTCAAAGCAATTTTAAAGAGAATTTTTACTATAATACGCAGATTTTATAAAGAAGGTGTTACATGGCGCATAAACGTGTTTTGGTGAAGTTTTCAGGTGAAGCCCTTGCTGGTGAAGCTGGTCATGGTATAGATACTCAAATTCTTAAATTTATTGCACAAGAGATCAAGTCACTTGTTGATGCTGGTGTGGAAGTTGGAATTGTTATCGGTGGTGGAAATATCATTCGTGGTGTAACCGCTGCACAGGATGGTATCATAAAACGTACTAGTGGAGACTATATGGGTATGTTAGCAACGGTAATCAATGGTGTTGCAATGCAAGAAGCTTGTGAATATGCCGGTCTTGAAGTACGTATGCAAACGGCAATTAAAATGGAACAGATAGCAGAGCCGTATATTAATCGTAAAGCATGTAGACATCTTGAAAAAGGGCGCGTTGTTATTTTTGCAGCGGGTACCGGAAACCCATTTTTTACAACAGATACTGCAGCAACGCTAAGAGCGGTAGAGATTGGTGCTGAAGTGATTGTAAAAGCTACTAAAGTAGACGGTGTATATGATAAAGACCCTATGAAATATAGCGATGCAGTAAAATTTGATCAAATTGGTTATGATCAGGCTTTACAAGATCATATCAAAGTTATGGATGATACGTCTATCGCTTTAGCAAAAGACAACAAACTTCCAATTATTGTTTGTGATATGTTTAAAGAGGGTAACCTTTTAGATATTTTAAAGCATGGAAACATGCAAAACTGTTCTATAGTTAAATAAAGGAAATGTAGATGAAAATAGAAGAATTAACAGCAAAAGTTTTAAATGACAATCCAAGCATGGATCGTTACAAATTAGCAATCGCAGTTGCTAAAAGATCTGAAGAGCTTGATAACGGTGCTACAAGCAAATTAAGCGTAAGTACATCAAATATTAAATCTACTGATTTAGCATTAATGGAAATTGCTGAAGGCCTTGTAAACGTAAAAGGCTTTGAAGATTCTAAAAACTAAGAAGTCTCTACCTTGTCATTAAGTCCAGTTGATATCGAGAAAGTTAAGCATCTTCATGATATTGACTCGGCTACGGCTTATCTTTTCTCCCATATAATTCCTACCGATAAATTAAAACATGCCCTTGACTTTTCAAAAGAGGCACATAAAACACAGTTTAGAAAAAGCGGTGAACCTTATATTATTCATCCTATATTAGTTGCAGCAATTGTTGCTTCAATCACTAATGATGAAGCGATGGCTATTGCCGCACTTTTACATGATGTTGTAGAAGATACTCCGACAACTATAGAAGAGGTTGAAGAGCTTTATGGAAAAGATGTAGCTCATTTAGTATCGGGACTTACCAAGATAGACTCAATACGTGATAGTGAATTGATCCCTTCTAGTTCAAATGAAAGATTGATAGTATCCGCACTTTCATTTAGAAAGATGCTTTTAGCAAGTATTGAAGATGTCCGTGTACTGGTAGTAAAGCTTTGTGACAGACTTCATAATATGCTTACTCTGGATGCTTTGCCGCAACATAAGCAAAAGCGTATCTCGGAAGAGACTTTAGTCGTATATTCTCCAATTGCCCACCGTTTAGGGATCAGTTTTCTAAAAAATATGTTGGAAGATTTGAGTTTTTCATATCTTTTTGCAGAAGAGAAACACTATATAGATAATTATCTCGATACAAATTATCATGCCATTGAGATGCGTATTAATGATTTTAAACAGCGTGTTTCCGATATTTTAATCCATAATGGATTTTGTGAAGATGACTTTGAGATTCTCTCGCGTATAAAACACAGATACTCTATTTACTTGAAGATGCAAAGAAAAGGGGTGAGCATAGATGAAGTACTCGACCTTCTTGCAATTAGAATTTTAGTAAAAGATCCTATTAAATGTTATGATGCTCTGGGACTCATTCACCTTAATTTTAGACCGCTTGCATCAAGGTTTAAAGATTATATTGCAGTTCCTAAAGATAATGGATATCAGACTATCCATACTACTGTTTTTTACAATACGGCAATTTTTGAAGTTCAGATCAGAACATACGATATGCACCAAACTGCAGAGCTTGGAGTTGCGGCACATTGGAAGTATAAATCTGGCGGTAATAATATCAAGCTAGACTGGCTTGATAATCTTCAATATCAAAACGAATCTGTTGAGGATTTTTATGCCTTGATTAAAAACGATTTATATTCGGAAGATATCTCGGTTTTTTCTCCTACGGGTGATGCATTTACACTTCCTCGCGGTGCTGTAGTGTTAGATTTTGCTTACGCTGTGCATACGGATATAGGAAATAAAGCTATAAACGGTGTAGTAAACAAAAGTAAAACTTCACTGCTTACAGAGTTGCATAACGGTGATATCGTAAAAGTTATAACAGGTGATGATATTGAGACAAGATGTTCTTGGCTCGATGCGGTAAAAACTTCTAAAGCACAGACAAATATGAAAAACAACTGTAATGCAAGGATTCGTGAGATTAATGCAAAATCGGCTGTAAATATTATCTCTAACGTTATGAACTTAAATCATACAAGGGTACAGGAGTGGTTAAGTAAGAATAATTGTGAAAACCTTTCACATATTCCGACAGATTTAGAACATCTTAAGAACGTGTTACATAAATATATCAGTGATATTGCAAAAAACAACCGTTTTAAAAGATTTATCACGCGTCACAGATTTAAGTTAAAACCGTATGAAATTAGCGGTTTGGAAGTTTATTCAAACACAACGATCAACGATGTTGTTTTCGATTATTGTTGTCATCCGAAATTTGGTGATGAAGTGATGGCGTTTGTAGAGAAATCAAAAGCACATGTACACCATAAAATGTGTCAAAATGCGGCTAAACAACTTGAAGATAATGAACCTATGGTATTTGTAAAATGGGCAAAAGAGAAAGTGTTCAGATATAAACTTATCGCCTCGTTAACAAATGAAAAAGGTGCCTTAGCAGAGTTCTTGGCATTTTTGGCAAAGCAAAATATTGATCTGACTTCAATTGAGTTGGGTAAAGATGATTTAGACTATGTACAATATTGTGACATAGTTTTTCAATCCGAAGAAGCTGATATTAATACACTTCGTGCTAAAATTGAGTCAAAAATTAAAGTCGTTGATTTAGTTAGAAGTGATGACGCTTATAGAAACTAAAAAATTTAGAAAGAGAAAGTAGTAGATGATAGAAGAAGCTTTACGAGAAATTAGCCGTGGAACTGCGGAAATTATTGATAATGAAAGAATAGAAAAACTTTTAAAAGCTTATTTTGAAGAGGGGAAAGGCTATACTGTAAAAGCCGGTTTTGATCCAACAGCACCGGATTTACACCTAGGGCATACGGTACTTTTACAGAAGCTTGCAATATTTCAAAAATATGGTGCGCGTGTACAGTTTTTGATTGGTAGTTTTACAGCAACTATCGGTGATCCGACAGGAAAAAGTGCTACAAGAAAAGTGTTAACAAAACAAGAGATTATTCATAACATAGACAGTTATACTACACAAGCATTTAAGATTTTAGATGAAGAAAAAACTGATATCGTTTACAATGACGACTGGTTAGGAAATATGACTGCAGCAGATATGATTGCACTTGCTTCTAACTTGACTGTAGCACGTATGCTTGAACGTGATGATTTTTCAAAAAGATATGCATCAAATACACCTATTGCTGTAAGTGAATTTATGTATCCTTTACTTCAAGGGTATGATAGTGTACATCTTAAATCTGATATTGAGATAGGCGGTACAGATCAGAAATTCAACCTTTTAATGGGTAGACAGCTTCAAAAAGCATATGATGTAAAAAAACAACAAGCCGTTTTAATGATGCCTATTTTAGAAGGTCTTGACGGTGTTCAAAAGATGTCAAAATCTTTAGGAAACTATATCGGTGTAAGTGATGAACCAAAAGATATGTTTGGTAAAACGTTAAGTATCTCTGATGAGTTAATGTGGAGATATTATGAACTTCTTTCTGCAAAATCTCTGGATGAAATTGCAGCTTTAAAATCTGGTGTTGAAGATGGTTCTCTACATCCTAAAAAAGTGAAAGAGGAACTTGCTTTTGAAATTACAGCAAGATTTCATGATGAAGCAGCAGCGCAAGCAGCAAAAGAAGAGTTTGATAGAGTACATGCACAAAGTCAAATACCTACAGATATAGAGGAATTTACTGTTAACGCTGAATCTCTATGGATCGCTCAAGCCTTAGTTGATTGTAAGCTTGAACCATCTACTTCACAAGCACGACGTGACATTAAGCAAGGTGGTGTTAAAATAAACCAAGAAAAAGTTACAGATATGAACTTACAACTAAATAGTGGTGAATATTTGCTTCAAGTTGGAAAAAGAAAATTTGCAAAACTAAGGGTTGATTAATGAGTTTTAATTCTATTAAAATCGGAAAATATACTATCGAAAAACCTATCGTTCAAGGTGGTATGGGTGTTGGAATTAGTTGGGATCAACTTGCCGGTACAGTTTCAAAAGAGGGTGGACTGGGTGTTATCTCTGCTGTTGGTACTGGATATTATAAAGATAAAGAATATGCTAAAAAGTTAGTAGCTGATCGTCCACTTAGTGAAGCAAACTTTTATTCTAAAGAGGGATTGGCAGCACTAGTAGCTAGTGCAAGAGAGATCTGTGGAGACAAGCCTCTTGCAGCAAATATTTTATATGCAATTAATGACTATGGAAGAGTTGTAAGAGATGCATGTGAAGCGGGTATTGATATTATCATTACCGGAGCAGGACTTCCTACAAATATGCCAGAGTTCACAGAAGGGTATCCTGATGTAGCATTAGTACCTATCGTATCGTCTGCAAAAGCTTTAAAGTTGATTTGCCGTAGATGGGAAAAAAGATACAATCGTTTACCAGACGCAGTTATCTTAGAGGGACCAAAATCTGGCGGTCACCAAGGTTTTACATACGAGCAGTGTCTAATGGACGAATACCAACTAGAGAACTTGGTAGAACCGGTTGTTGAAGAAGCAAAAAACTGGGGTGATATTCCAGTTATTGCTGCGGGTGGTATTTGGGATAAAAAAGATATTGAAGAGATGATGGCTCTAGGTGCTAAAGGTGTTCAAATGGGGACACGTTTTATCGGTACGTACGAGTGTGATGCACATGCCAACTTCAAAAAAGTACTTTTAGATTCTAAAGAGGATGATATCAAACTGATGAGTTCTCCTGTTGGATATCCTGCACGCGGTGTTGTCTCAAATCTTACTAAGCTTGTAGAAAAACGAGAAGGGCCGGACATTAAATGTATCTCAAACTGTGTAGCTCCTTGTAATAGAGGTGAAGAAGCGAAAGTTGTAGGTTTCTGTATTGCTGATAGACTCAGTGACGCATATGAAGGAAATCTTGAAACAGGTCTTTTCTTCTCTGGAACAAACGGATACAGACTTGACAAGATCATATCAGTCAAAGAGTTAATGGAAAAACTGACAGAGGGTGAATAGAAGTTAGATGATTCGCTTTGTTGTAACGTTTTTTCTACTTTTTATTATTTCACTCTATGGTGCAGATGACTTTGAACTTTTAAAACGTGCCGACGGCTATGCAAAGTCTTCAACAAAAGCAAATCAGTTTCGTGCCTATAATGATTACAAAAACATCTATCTTCGTGCTTTAATGAACGAAGATCAGAAGTTAAAAATATGTGCACTTGAAGGTATAGTAAAGTGCGGTACAAAACTACATATAGATGTCTCTCAATATTCCGATGAACTCGAAAAACTACAAAAAGAATCCTCAACAGTAAAAAAACAAAAGAAAATCAAGCAAAAACAATCTTCAGATATTCGAGTCTCTTCTTCCCATAAACTGAAATCTATTCGTTGGAGAGATGGAAGACTTGTTCTAAGTTTCGATAAAAAACTGCGTAATAACCAAATCAACTATTTTAAACTATACGATACAAAGAAAAAAGTGTACAAGTATGTATTTGATATTCATGCCTCTATGTTGACAAAATCACAAACATTAAAAAAACAAAATATCGATAAAATTAAATTAGCACAATTTAACCCCACAACACTTCGCTTAGTTATTCAAGATAGTGCACAGGTAAGTATCTCGTTTAAAAAAGAGAACAAACAACTTATTGTTAACATGGTTCCTAAGGCGGGGAAAAAATATTCTCAAACTCCAGAAGCAAAAAGCGTAGTTTCACCTAAAAGACTCGATAGAAATAAAAGAATAGTGATAGATGCGGGACATGGCGGTAAAGATCCAGGTGCCATCGGCTATAAGGGGTATAGAGAAAAAGTTGTAGTACTTCAAATAGCAAAAGAATTAAACTCAATTTTAAAAGCTCGCGGATATACAGTTTTTATGACGAGAGATGATGATAAATTTATAAGACTGAGAAATAGAACAAAATATGCAAACCGTAAAAAAGCGGATCTTTTTATAAGTATTCATGCAAATGCCGTAAGTAAAAAACAGGCACATAAAGCGTACGGGATTGAGTGCTATTTTCTCGATAAGTCACGTTCAAGCCGTGCAAAAAAGGTAGCTGCACAAGAGAACTCTGCAGATATGAGCGAGATGGATTTCTATGGAAAACAAAGTTTTCTCTCAACACTCAACTCTCATAATATAGTTGCTTCAAATAAACTGGCTATTGACTTGCAAAGAGGTACACTTGCATCACTGAGAAAGAAATATAAGAATGTTAAAGATGCGGGTGTAAGACCGGCACCGTTTTGGGTGCTTGTAGGTGCACAGATGCCTTCAGTTTTAGTTGAAGTCGGATTTATTACAAATCCAAAGGAAGCAAAAAGACTGGTAGATAGACAATACCAAAAACGAATGGCTCTTGGACTTGCCAATGGGGTTGAAAGATACTTTTTAAATAATTAGAGATGGATGGTATCCAACTCTAGTTAGTCTTGTTTATATTCAAGCTTTCCGGCAACAGATTCTTTTTTATGTATAATAGACTCGATTTGCTCTTTCACTTTAGGGTAACGGAATTGCTCTTTAAATCCTTGAACTCTTCCTCCTGCTGCATTTGGATGTCCACCACCGTCAACCCATTCTTTAGCTATTTGTGCAACGCTTACGTTATTATTTGCACGCAGACTCATTGTCCCTCTGTAACTTACATCAACGATAAAGTCATATTCAGGATATTTTGTTAAAAAGCCGTTACCGATAATAGAAGTATTTCCAACACCGTAAGAGAGATACCCTTTGTAACCTTTATAGTAGATCGTTTTGTCAGCTTTGCTCTCTCCTAGAAGATCAACGATATATTCAGTTGCAAGATTATCTAAAGTATTGTCTGCATCTCTTCTAAAAAAATCTTTTTTAAGGGTATGGATCTTTTCATCCAGTACAATATGACCGTTTTCTTGATCTATGTAGTTTACAGCTTCATGTAAAAGAGCAAGTTTATACTCTGTATCTTTTTTTGCAAACATTACACGGTTTAACTCTCTAGTCTCTGTAACAAGACGCATAAAAACTTTTCCAAATTCAAAGTTTGCTTGCTCCTCTTGTTTCCAGAGATCAACTGCATTAACAATGTTAACATAGTGCTCCATCCATGACGGCTCATCAAATGTAAAATTCTCTTTCGCAAAGTCGTATATGATTTTTGTAGCATATCTTGCAGTGTCAAGATAATACCAGTCATATTTTTTTGCACTTTCTTCACCGCTGCCGTGGTGATCTAAAAGTTGAAGTTTTACATCTTTTTTATTTTCATTAAGTTTGTTTACTTCATGGTTTAACCATTTAGATTCATCAGCAGTTAAATTGAGATCTGAGATTAAAATATATGCACTGTTACTATCGTTTTGAATATTTTCTAAAATCTCTTCTAGTTTTGCTTTGACCTCTGCACCGTAGTTTGCATTGTAATTAAGCTTTTCATACGGTGTATATTTCATAACAAGTTGACAACTATACCCATCTAAGTCTATATGGGATAAGTGGTGTAGTGTTCTATTTTGCATCTGTTTCCTTAGAATTTAATTGTTTTGTTCCATAGAGATTGAACCAAGTACTTCAAAAGTTGCACTGGAATCTATCTCAGCATGTGAAAGTGTTACGATATCCAGAGAGAATTTTTCAAATATCTCTGCAACACCACGACGTATTTGCGGATCTACTATCACTATAACAGGTGAGATGTTTTTCTGTAATACTTCAGCCGCTTTTGTACTTACAGCTTGAATAAGGGCATTTATCTCACCGACATTAAGCATAATATTTCTCACTCCGTCTTGCTCTTGTGATTTTTGCAGTAACA
This sequence comes from Sulfurimonas sp. hsl 1-7, assembly GCF_030577135.1. NCBI lineage: Bacteria > Pseudomonadati > Campylobacterota > Epsilonproteobacteria > Campylobacterales > Sulfurimonadaceae > Sulfurimonas > Sulfurimonas microaerophilic. The sequence continues at coordinate 169,376 of NZ_JAUIRR010000001.1, forward strand.
TCTGTTCAGTTTGCGTATCAAATGTAAGCAGTCTGATCACACCGTCATCTCCGGAATACATCTGTGTAATAACACGAGAGAGTTTTGCTCTTACCTGTTCAGTGAGCAGCTCTACATTTTTAGTATATTCTGCAATATCTGCAATTGTCTCTAAGATATTGAGCATATCTTTAAGAGGTATTTTTTCATGTAATAATGATTTTAATACTCTTTGAATTAAACCGATATTAGCTACTTTAAGTACATCATCTATAATAACAGGATAATCATCTTTAATTTTATCGATAAGTGCCTGTACCTCTTGACGAGTAAGGAGCTCTTCTGCATTACGCTTAATAAGCTCACTCATATGTGTAGAGATAACAGTAGCAGGATCAACTACCGTATATCCATGCATAATTGCATCCTCTTTATCATCAGGAGAGATCCACAGGGCATCAAGCCCAAATGCAGGTTCCTTTGTAGGCTTACCGTTAACGTGACCTGTAGCCATACCGCTATCCATAGCTAGAAAGTTATCAGGAAGTATTTCACCTTCACCTATTTCAACACCTTTTAAAAGCACTTGGTATTGTGTCGGTTGAAGATGGAGGTTGTCCCGAATACGAACCTGCGGCATTAAAAATCCGTAGTCACTCGCAATTTTTCGTCTCATTGAACGGATACGCTCTAAGAGATCTCCTCCTTGAGAAGAGTCTGCTAGTTTGATGAGCTGATATCCGAGTGTGAGTTCTAACATCTCTACTTTTAGGATATCTTCTAAAGCACTCTCTTCCTCTCTTTGGATCTCCTCTTGAGTCTTTTTCGGTTTAGCTTTTTCTTGAGCCTCTAACTCTTGTTTCGTTTTACTAGATAAGATGTTTTCAACATCAAGGATACTGAGTTCACCTCTTTCATATTTGTAGATTGACCAGCCAAGAAGTGCAAACAAGATACCGATAAGCCCCATTGAAGCAGTAGGAAGTCCCGGAACTAGTGCAAAGAGTGTCATGATCCCACCGACAATCATTAGAATCTTTGCATTTCCAACCATTTGGTTGATCGTACCCTCTGCAAAATTATCGCCGTCACTAGATGAACGGGTGATCATAATACCTGTAGCAGTTGAAACGATAAGGGCCGGAATCTGTCCCACCAAACCGTCACCGATAGTTAAAAGTGTAAAAGTTGATGCTGAATCGCTTACACTCATATCGTATTGGAAAACACCTATTAAAAATCCACCGATAATATTGATAAGAGTAATAATGATACCGGCAACGGCGTCCCCTTTAACAAACTTACTCGAACCGTCCATCGCTCCGTAAAAGTTTGCATCTTGTAAGATCTCTGCACGTCTTTGTTTCGCTTGGGCATCATCGATGAGTCCTGCATTAAGATCCGCATCGACTGCCATCTGTTTACCCGGCATAGAATCTAACACGAAACGAGCTGCAACCTCTGCAACCCTTGTAGAACCTTTTGTAACAACCATAAAGTTGATAATAACCAAGATTGCAAATACGATGATTCCGATTACATAGTTTCCACCCACAACAAAGTTACCGAAACTGGTGATAATATCACTTACCGCTTCAGGACCTTCATACCCATGACTTAAAATCATCCTCGTAGTCGCAATATTTAGTGCCAATCTAAAAAGGGTTAGAATAAGTATGAGCGTAGGAAATGTTGTTAGATCGGTCGGTTTGGGTATATAGAGTGAAATGAGAAGGATTAAAACTGCCATAGCCATCGATACCGTTAAGAAAAGATCTAAAACTGATGATGGAAGAGGTACGATAATAATGGCTAAAATTGCCATAACAAATATAACTACACTGAGATCTTTTTGTCCAAGTAGAAAATTTAAGCTGGTGCCGACTTGTTGTTTTAGTGTTAACTTCTTTTTAGCCAATGTAACTCATCTTATTATTTTTAATCTTTTAATATATCTGCAAGAGTCAGATTTTTTAAAAAATCATCTATCTTTATTTGCAGTTTATTTAAAAATGGCCAAATAGAACAGACATCAGCTCGATCGGATGGACAATCTTTTTCAGATGGGGAACAGTCAAATACTGCAGGTGCTTTGCTTTCAACATTTGAAAGGACATCTAACATATTGATCTCTTGAGGATCTTTATTGAGTGAGAATCCACCGTTTACACCTTTATACGATTTCAGTATTCCGGCTTTTGCAAGTGATTGAAGTATTTTAGCTAAGAAACTTTTTGATATAGCCAACTCTCGCGAGAGAGATTCACTATCCATAGGCTCTTTTGCTGATGATAAAACTATTAACGAAAGTATTGCATATTCACTTGCTTTTGTAATTAACATCTCTATATTCTTTATAACTATTATTTTGATGAATATTATAGCTAAAAACCCTTAATGGTAATATAAATAAAAATAAAGAAAAATTTGGATATAATTGCGCTTCAACTTTTCTGCAATTGCATTTGAGTTAGATTATTATACCTATCAGGAGGCTATTATGGCTTTAGATTCGGCTAAAAAAGCAGAGATTATTGCAAAATACGGACGTAATGAAAACGACACTGGTTCAAGTGAAGTTCAAATTGCACTTTTAACTACTAGAATTGCGGAATTAACTGAGCACTTAAAAGTGTTCAAAAAAGATCACGCATCTCGTCTTGGACTACTAAAATTAGTTGGTCAACGTCGTCGTCTTATGAAATACTTCAAAAGAACGAACAAAGATGGTTACCAAGCACTTGTAGAGTCTTTAGGAATCCGTGATAACATCTAATTAAACTTCTTAGCTTTATCCACCTCTTTTGAGATGGATAAGGTTTTGTTTCTTTCCCACTTTTATAAATCCTTTTTTTTTCAATCCAAAAATTTTTTGAAACTATTTTTACAATATTCTTATTTTTACTTTTCTATTCTGTTATCACTGTGTTAGGATAATATGGTATATTATTTCCTAATTAAAAAAATGAGGATATTTTATGAATGATTTTACATATTACAACCCGACTAAGATAGAGTTTGGTAAGGGTAAAGAGAAAAAGATAGGAACTTATATAAAAGAAGCAGGATATGATAGCGTTTTGCTTGTATATGGAACAGGAAGCATAAAAAAAGGTACGCTGTATGATGATACTATTGCTTCACTTAAAGAAGCAGGAGTTACATTTGAGGAGTTTGGCGGCATAGTTAGTAATCCAGTTCTTAGCAAAGTACAAGAAGGGGTGAAAATAGCCAAAGAGAAAAAAGTTCAAGCTGTCCTTGGTGTTGGCGGGGGTTCTGTCGCAGACTCTGTTAAAGCTATTGCCGCAGGTGCAAAATATGATGGAGATGTTTGGGACTTTTTTATTCAAAAAGCACAGATCACAGAAGCTCTTCCTGTATTTACCGTGATGACGCTTGCCGCAACTGCGAGTGAAATGAATGGAAACTCGGTTATTACCAAGGAAGATACACAACAAAAATATTCAATTTCATCTGTACTTGTAAATCCGGTAGTCTCGGTTATTAATCCTGAATTGATGGCAACGGTCAGTAAAGATTATCTTGCATATTCAGCGGTAGATGCAATTGCCCATACTATAGAGGTTTATTTTACTGCCACGTCTCATCCAAACTTCAACTCTAGAATTGTAGAAGCTATCATTAAAACTATTATGGAAACAACGGAAATCTTAATTGAGAATCCTAATGATTATGAGGCTAGAGGTGAGTTCGCATGGGCAGCAACACAGGCACTAAACGGTCTGACTCCGGCAGGAACACATGGCGGAAACTTTCCAAATCATATGATCGAGCATGCTCTTTCTGCTCTTTATAATGTACCTCACGGTGCAGGACTCTCAGTTGTTATTCCTGCATGGATGAAATGGTATAAAGAAAAAAATATTTCTCAGTTTGAACGTTTTGCAAAAGAGGTTTTTGATCTTAAAGATGCAGATGCGGGAATAACTGCACTTGAATCGTGGTTTGAGAAGATAGGTTCACCCGTTACATTAAAGCAAGCGGGGATACCTGAAGAGGGGATAGCTGAGATTGCTGATAATGCTGCAGAGTTAGCTGCACTTTGGGGAATAGGGGAACTCTATAACAGTGAAACGATCGCAGAGATTCTCAAAAAAGCATAAAAAAAGGTGCAATATTAGTGGTATTTGTACCACTTGCACCGTTTTTTATTTTTTATAGCATATATGTTATATGTAAATTTTCGTCCACAATCTTGACACTCAAAAGTAGCACGATTTTTTGCTTTGTTATATTTTACAAATAAAAAATTTCCTAGTTGATCGCCCGCTTTATAAACTGTTTTTTTATTTTGGGCATAAGATTCTTCAGCCAGTTTTGCATCTTCCTTTTGCTTCACTAGCCATGAGGGTTCTAGATCCTCTTCAAACTCATCTGTATCAACTGTATATTTATCCATTTGAGTGAAAAATTGTAGAGATTATTATAAAAATATCTCTATTGCTCTTTCTAAATCTTCTTTCGTATCGATTCCAAACCCTGTTGAAGCAACTTTTACCATTGTTATCTTTTTACCGTGATAAATAGCGCGTAGTTGTTCAAGTTTTTCTATGTCTTCGATCGGTGCATCACCTAAAGAACAAAACTCTTTTAAACTTTTTTTAGAAAATCCGTAGATCCCGATATGGCCAAAATATTGTGCCCCTCCGCCTGCATTATATGGAATTTTTGCTCGTGAGAAATAGATAGCGTTGTGATTTGCATCCAGAACAACTTTTACAAGGTTAGGATCTTGGGCCGCTTCATCATTGATAGCGTTGTAACAACTCCCCATGATAAAATCTTCACCGTTTTCTTGAAGAGATTTGAGTCGTTTTTGTAAAGACTCCACAACATCAGTTTCAATAAAAGGTTCATCGGCTTGTACATTAATGATAAGTTCATCATCGTCAAGATCTAAAAGAGTTGCACACTCATGGATTCTGTCTGTTCCGCTTTTATGTGTAGTAGATGTAAGCATCGCTTCTACGCCGTGTTCTTTACATATCTCCACTATCTTTTCATCGTCTGCAGCAACTACGACTCTATCTAGCTGGGCAACCCTTTTTGCCGTTCTTACAACCATAGGTAAACCACCTATATCTACTATAACTTTTTTTGGAAATCTTGTTGAGGCTAATCTCGCTGGAATAATTATCATTTTGTTTTAAATCCCTTTTGATATAATGCCACAATTATAACATAGTGCACATAAAGGAGTATAATGATTTTACACCAGCCGGAATCTGGATATTGCTACAACAGTGATTCTCTCTTCTTATACGATTTTATCGATAGTTTCAATCCTAAAGGGAGAGTCTTGGATGTTGGTGCAGGGTGTGGAATTGTTGGTCTTTTAGTTGCACGTGATAATGAAAAAGTTATTTTAGAAGCTGTTGAGAAACAAGAGGCTTTTGTCTCTTATGCAGAAAAAAATGCGCAAGAAAACGGTATAGAATATAAAGTCTATCATACTGATTTTACATCTTTGGAGGTGGAGGAGAAATATGATTACATCATATCAAACCCACCGTTTTATCCATCGGGTGCTCAAAAAAGTGCGAATGATATGTTGTTTCATGCAAGGTATGACGTAAATTTGCCGATGGAAGTGTTTTTTAAAAAAGTTTCACAACTTTTAAAACCGAAATCTCACTTTATCTTTTGTTACGATGCAACGCAGTTTGGGCGTGTATGTGCAGAGCTTGATAAAGTGAAGATGAGAGTGGTAGATGTACGTTTCGTACATCCAAAAGTAGATCGTGCAGCTTCTATTGTTATGATTCATGCTAGAAACGGTTCAAACTCTTTGATGAAAGTTTGGCCGCCGTTTATCAGTTTTGAGGGTAACGAGCAAAGTGAAGAATCAAAAAAAATTTATAAAAAAGCGTCAACACAGAGTATAAAATGTCAGATATAATAAAACAAGATGGATTCCCTTATGGTTTTACACCCTCAGCGTGTGAAACTTGTGAAGGGAGATGTTGTACGGGTGAGAGTGGATATATCTACGTCACAAAGAGTGAGATATTTGCGATCGCAGATCTTTTAGAGATGGATGTTAATGATTTTGCGATAAAATATCTCTTTAAAAAAGGGTATAAATACTCTATAAAAGAGAAAAAAGTCGGAGACTCTTACGAGTGTGTATTTTACGATAAAGAGTCTAACGGATGTCAGATCTATGAAGCACGTCCAACGCAGTGTAGAACTTTTCCGTTTTGGGATTATTTTAAAACAAGGGTGCAAGAAGTTAAAGATGAGTGCCCAGGGATAGTAGATGTATAAAATTTTTTTGCTTCTGTTTGTTTCAATCTTCTTTATCTCTTGTGCAACAACACACGAGAATAAACTTACACCAAATGAAAAAGCATTTGATGAAGAAGATACCTATATTATGTTCGCTTTACGTGCCGAGCAGGTAAAAAGTTATCAAACAGCAGCTAAACTTTTTGCTCAGTTGTATGACAAGTCACAAAAAAAAGAGTACTTGTATAGATCTGTGCAAAACAGATATCTTGCAAAAGATTACAATACTACTATCGAAATTATCAATCGTTATTTAGAATATGAACCAAACGATCGAAAATTGCAAAGATATAAGATAGGTTCTCTTGCGGAATCCGGAAATATATCTGAAGCGATCTCGTTAGCACTTCTCCTTTCAAAACAAACACAGCAACCTGATGATTATATCCTCACGGCAGATGTATATATTAAAAACCGTCAGTATGAAGAAGCGTTGCAGTATCTTGAGAGTGCTTATGCTAAAGAATATAATGAGAAGATATTAGATAAAATAGCGATCATATTATATGTAAACTTATCACGAAAAAAAGATGCTATAGCAGAGCTTGAAACACATTCAAGGATGCATGGATGTTCAGAACTGATTTGTAACAGACTCATTGGAATCTATAGTAATGAAAATGATATTGATGGATTATTGAGCGTATATAAACGTAAGTACTCTTTAGACAAAGAGAGTGAAGTAGCTAAAAAAATTATTCAGATATACGGTTATACAAGAGATTATGTTAAGTTGATGAACTTTTTGGAAGAGAGTGGTGAAGATGAGGAACTTTTACTACAACTTTATCTTTCGGCAAAAGATTTTAAAAAAGCATATCTTTTAGCTTCTAAACTCTATAAGAAAGAGAACTCTTTAGAGTATCTTGGTCAAAGTGCAATTTATGAGTATGAAGCAAATAAAGCAGACCTCAATAAAAAAGTTTTGAAGAGTGTAGTCTCTAAGTTAACTAAAGTGGTAGCGAATAAAAATGACACTCTTTATAAAAACTATCTTGGATATATCTTGATAGACCATGAGATAGATATTAAAAAAGGTATGAAGTATATCCGAGAAGTATTAAAAGTAAAACCGAAATCGGGATACTATTTAGACTCATTGGCATGGGGGTACTACAAACTTGGGCAATGTAAAAAAGCCAAAAAGTTAATGCTTAAGGTGAAAACTTTGGAGGGTGGAGATGATCCTGAAGTGGATCTGCACATGAAAAAGATAAATGAATGTTTAAAAAAACAAATTTTGAAGAGGAAAAAATAAAGAATGATTTTAGATGATATTATCAAAAAAACAAAAGAAGATTTAGAAAAAAGGGAAAAAGAGTTCTCTATGGATTGGTTAGGACGCTCATTGGCGTTTAATGCTAGACAACCAAGAGATGTTTTCCCATACCTTACTGCAACTGAGGAAGATCCGTATAGAATTATCTCCGAAGTAAAAAAAGCTTCTCCGTCTAAAGGTGTTATTCGCGAAGACTTCGATCCTTTAGCTATAGCTCAGGCATATGAGAGAGGGGGAGCTAGTGCTATCTCTGTACTTACCGAACCACACTTCTTCCAAGGAAGTTTAGATTATTTAGCTGGTATTAGAAGATATGTAGGGATTCCACTACTTAGAAAAGATTTTATTGTTTCAAAATATCAGATTTTAGAAGCGATGGTGTACGGGGCTGACTTTATCCTTTTAATTGCAGCTGCACTGTCTAAAAAAGAGTTAAAAGAGCTTTTAGCATACACAAGACACCTTGGTATGGAAGCGTTAGTTGAGGTTCATGATAAATCGGATCTTGTAAAAGCTATCTATGCGGGAAGTGATATCATCGGTATTAATCATAGAAACCTGCAAACTTTTGAGATGGATATGGAGCTTTCTTACAAACTTATTCCATTGATTCCAAACGGTAAAGTGATTGTAGCTGAGAGCGGTATCTATGAACACGGTCAGTTAGAAGATCTTAGCAAAGCTGGTGTAGATGCTTTCTTAGTTGGTGAGTCTTTAATGCGTCAAGATGATGAAGAGGCAGCTCTAAAAACACTTAAGTACGGTAGTACAGGAAAATAGTTTTGCAAATTATTGAATTATTTAAGTACCTGATCAATTCAAAAAGTGAAACTCCGGATGACGGTGGCTTATTACTTTTTATTGAAGATTACTTACCTGGTTTTACAGCTGTTAGAGTTGACGTCGAAGATGTAAAAAATCTTTTTATTTATAAAAAGTTCGGGGATGGCGATCATCTTTGTTTTGCAGGGCATGTAGATGTGGTTCCGGCAGGAAAAGGTTGGGATAGCGATCCTTATCAAGCTATGGAAAAAGACGGTTACATTTACGGTCGCGGTACACAAGATATGAAAAGCGGAGTAGCGGCATTTACACAGGCTGTAAATGAAGCAAGTAGTTTTAACGGGACACTTTCTCTGTTACTTACATCTGATGAAGAGGGTGATGCAATCAACGGAACCGTGAAAGTGTTGGAGTACCTAAGAGAAAAAGAGATGCTACCCGATTATTGTGTTGTAGCCGAACCGACATGTGAAGAGAACTTTGGAGATGCTATTAAAGTAGGGCGTCGCGGTTCGATCAACGGATACATCACTATTAAAGGGAAGCAGGGTCATGCCGCTTATCCTGAAAAAGCGATCAATCCGATTCATCAAATCTCACGTGTACTCGGTGAGATGGCCGGAGTAGATTTAGATAACGGTGATGAGCATTTTGCTCCTTCAAAGTTTGTAGTAACAGATATAAGAGCAGGTATGCAGGTTACAAATGTAACTCCAAATGAGCTTAATATGATGTTTAATGTAAGAAACAACACAAAAACAACTCAAGAAGAGATCAAAGCATTTGTAGAAAAATATTTAGGGGAACTTGATTACGAGCTCAGACTTACTCAAGGCTCTTATCCGTTTAAAACAGATACCGATACAAAAATTGTAAAGAAGATAGATCAAGCTATAGAAAATGTAACATCTATAAAGCCTAAACATTCAACGGCAGGCGGAACAAGTGATGCACGTTTTATCTCTGCGTTTGGAGTTGATGTGGTAGAATTTGGTGTCAAAAATGACACTATTCACTCAGTAAATGAAAGAACTTCAAAAAAAGAGGTTGAGGACTTATGTCAAGTTTTCAAAACTTTGATTGAAATATGGGATAAGTAATATGAAAAAAATAGTTTTAATTTTAGCCATAACCTATTCATTATTCGCTTCAGGAATTGACTGGCCACATGATTATAAACAAGCATTGGTAGAGGCAAAAAAATCAAATAAGCTTGTGTATGTACTTTTAACATCGGATAATTGTAGATGGTGTAGAAGATTTGAGAACACAACTCTTCAAGAAAAAGCTATACAAGAGAGATTGGCACAAGAGTTTATTGTTGTTCATATCTCCAGAGATCGTGATTTTGTACCAAAGAATTTTGAAACAACACCGGTTCCGAGACACTATTTTGTAAATAGCGACGGAGAGATTGTATATGAATCTTTAGGACACCGTGGTGTTGAATGTTTTGAAGCATTCATGGACGGTGCTCAAGATGAGATAAAAGTAAATAAATAAGGAGAAAAATAAATGAAATTTGTACAAACTAATAATGCACCTTCAGCGATAGGACCATACTCTCAAGCAGTAGCGGTAAACGGTATGGTTTACACTTCAGGGCAGATAGCCCTTAAACCGGATGGGAGTGATGAACTACTCAAAGAAGATGTAGTGGTTCAAGCTGTTCAGGTACTAAGAAACCTAGAGGCAGTTTTAACTGAAGCAGGAAGTGCTATGGATAAAGTTATTAAAACAACAATCTTTTTAGCAGATATGGATGACTTTGTAACAGTAAATGAGATCTATGCGGAAGCTTTCGGTACTCATAAACCGGCACGCTCAACAGTTGCGGTAAAAACTTTACCAAAAAACGCACTTGTTGAGATAGATGCTATAGCTTTATTAAACGATTAAACTAAACTTAAAGCTTAGTTGGGTATAATTCCGCACTTTTTGTAGAAATACATATATATAATTTAAGGACCATAGATGTACGCAATTATTAAAAATGGTGGTAAGCAATATAAAGTTCAAGAGGGTGATGTTCTAGATTTTGACAGAATGTCTCTTGAGCCAGAAGCTACTATTGAGATCAAAGAAGTTTTAGCAGTAAATGCTGGTGAGCTTAAAGTTGGAGCTCCATATGTAGATGGCGCTGTTGTAACTGCTGAGGTAATTAGTGAAGGTCGTGACAAAAAAGTTATCACTTTCAAAAAACGTCGTCGTAAAGACAGTAAAGTAAAACGTGGTTTCAGAAGAGATCACACTCGTGTTCGTATCACGAAAATCGCTGCATAAGCTTTAAACTAATAGAGGAGACGCAAGATGGCACATAAGAAAGGTCAGGGTAGTACACAGAATAACCGTGATTCAGCAGGTCGTAGACTTGGTGTAAAAAAATTTGGTGGTGAAAGTGTTGTTGCTGGTAACATCATTATTCGTCAAAGAGGAACAAAAGTTCACCCAGGTAAAAACGTAGGTATGGGTAAAGATCACACTATCTATGCTTTAGTTGACGGTGTTGTTACTTTTGAAAGAAAAGATAAGAAACGTAAACAAGTTTCTATCGTTCCTGCTGCATAATTCTACTTTTAATATTTGAGCTTCGGCTCAGATATTTTTTTAACTTCGGAAAATTTTCCAAAATACTCAAATTTAAAATATTTAATAATCTACTTTATAAACGTTTAGTGTATTGTTAAGTATTCGTTGGTTAATATTTGAAAAAAATATTGACTTTTTAAAACTAAATATTAATATTAGGAGTTCACTTGTTCACAGATAGTGTCGAATTAACAGTCTCATCGGGAAAAGGTGGTATGGGTTGTGTAGCTTTTCGTCGTGAAAAGTTTGTACTAAACGGTGGTCCAAACGGTGGTGACGGTGGAAAAGGTGGAGACATCTGGTTCAAGTGTGATAACAATACACACACACTTTCCCATTTTCAGAGAAAAATGCATATAAAAGCAGATAACGGTCGTCCGGGTGAAGGCTCAAATATGACGGGAAAATCTGGTGCCAAAAAGATTATTATTGTACCGCCGGGGACACAAGTTGTTGACACAGAAACAGGTGAAGTACTTCTTGACCTTGTAAAAGACGGTGAAGAGTTTAGATTTTTAGAAGGTGGAAAAGGTGGACTTGGTAATACACACTTTAAATCACCGACAAATCAAAGACCGACATATGCACAGCCTGGACAAAAGGGTGAAACTCGTTCTATAAAACTAGAGTTAAAACTGATCGCTGATGTTGGACTTGTAGGATTCCCTAATGTTGGAAAATCTACTTTAATCTCAACTGTATCAAACGCACGTCCAGAGATCGCAAACTATGAATTTACGACATTGACACCAAAACTGGGTCAAGTAAACATTGGTGATTATGAGTCGTTTGTTATGGCAGATATTCCTGGAATTATCGGTGGGGCTCATGAGGGGAAAGGTTTAGGGATTCAGTTCTTACGTCATATTGAAAGAACTAAAACACTTCTGTTTATGATTGATCTTGCTTCATACAGAGACTTAAAAGAGCAGATCGATGTTTTACGTCAAGAAGTGGCAGCATTTTCTGAAAAACTCGGTACTTCAAAATATGCTATCGCATTAACACGTGTAGATATTATTGCTCCGGATGATGTGAATGAACTTGTAAGTAGTTTTATAAAAATGATGGATCTTGAACCTAGTAAACATAGTGAATTTGATTTTGATAAAAACTTACCGTATTATATTCAAGAAACTGTTGATGAAACATTAGGGTACGATAGAGAAAAACCATACTTTATTTTACCGATATCTTCAGCAATCAATAAAAATATAGAGGGTTTAAAATACGCTCTATTTAATCTTGTACAAAGTGATAGAAAAGAGTAATGAAACGAATTGTAGTTAAGGTTGGTAGTGCAGTTTTAACACAAGATGGTGAAATCGCATTAAATAGAATGAAAGCTTTAGTTGCTTTTTTAGCGGAATTAAAAAAAGAGCATGAAGTAATTTTAGTCTCATCGGGTGCTGTTGCAGGCGGGTATACAAAACTAAAACTAGACAGATCTGTTTTGGCAAATAAACAAGCTCTTGCTGCGATAGGGCAGCCTGTACTCTTACAAAGATATGCACATAAATTTGAAAAGTACGGAATTATCACGGCACAAGTTTTAGTTACGGCTGCAAACTTGTCTCGTGAAAGTGAGATACAAAAAATTAAAAACACTGTTGATACATTAATAGCAAACGATGTCATTCCAATCGTGAATGAAAATGATGCTACAGCAACAGAGGAGCTTGAAGTAGGGGATAATGACCAACTATCAGCTTATATGACAAAACATACAAATTCAGATATGTTAATTATCCTTTCTGATATAGATGCATATTATGACAAAGACCCTAGAAAACATGATGATGCACAAAAACTAAAAGTTGTTCATGATATATCTGAAGAAGAATTGACAAAAGATGTAACACCAAACAATATTTTTGCAACGGGTGGCATAGTGACTAAACTTAAAGCTGCCTCTTATCTGCTAAACAGTGATATAGATATGTTTTTAGCAAGTGGGTTTGATCTTGGTGACGTTAAAAATTTTATGCTTGAAAAAAATCATATCGGTGGAACTTTATTTACAAAAGGTATATAATGAATGTAATTTTTATGGGAACGCCATCTTATGCAGATGAGATTCTTAAAGAGCTTATTGCTGATCAAGAGATTAATGTAGTAGCTGTATATACACAACCCGATAAACCGGTTGGTAGAAAAAAAGTTTTAACGCCCCCACCTGTAAAAGTTACAGCTGAACAAGCAGCTATTGATGTATATCAACCGACACGCTTAAGAGATGAAGAAACAGTAGAAGAGCTTTTAAAAATAGAATGTGATTACATAGTTGTCGCTGCTTATGGTCAGATACTTCCTAAAGCAGTTTTAGAACATGCTCCATGCATCAATCTACATGCTTCAATACTTCCACAGTACAGAGGTGCAAGTCCAATTCAACAAACCCTTTTAAACGGTGACAATAAAACAGGTGTTACTGCTATGCTTATGGATGAGGGGCTAGATACCGGAGATATTATCAAGATTGAAGAGATCGAAGTACCCGCTGATGAGATGGTAGAAACACTTTTTGAGCGATTAACTGAGACAGCAACCTCTTTAACTATAGATGTGTTAAAAAACTTTGAGAACTACCCAGCTGTAAAACAGGATGAATCACTTTCAACACACTGTACGAAAATTACAAAGGCTGAGGGAGAAGTCATTTTTGATGATGCACAAGTACTTTATAATAAATATCGTGCATTTACACCATGGCCGGGGATCTATTTAGAGAGTGGATTAAAACTCAAAAATCTTTCTTTAGTTGAAATAGAATCAACAAACGATTCAGGAAAAATATTAGAAGTTAAAAAAGAGAGCATTATTGTAGGATGTACTAAAGGTTCTTTAGAGATATTCAGTGTACAACCTCAGTCAAAAAAAGAGATGAGCGTAATCTCTTACATTAACGGTCAAAGGATAGGTGTTGAAGATACTTTATCTTGATGAAGTTGACTCTACACAAAAATATTTAAAAAAACTAATACAAAATTCTACACCTGATTTACCTATAGCAGTTTCATCTGAGAGCCAGACTAACGGTATAGGAAGTCGTAACAATTCATGGAGCGGTATTTCAGGCAATCTATTTCTCTCTTTTGCTCTTCCTTTTAAAGAGTTGCCGAATGATCTAAAACTTGAATCTGCTTCTATCTACTTTGCTTATCTTTTAAAAGAAACATTAGCCGAAAGTGGTTCAAAAGTATTTATAAAATGGCCTAATGATTTTTATCTCAATGAAAAAAAAATCGGGGGAATGATTACAACTATTGTAGAAGATTACTTGATTTGCGGTGTAGGATTAAACTTAGTGGCAGCACCGCAAGGGTTTGAAAAAATCGACATAAAGATAGAGAAAAAAGTGTTGCTTGAAAACTATTTCAAAAAAGTTGAAAAAAAAGTTTTATGGAAGAAAGTTTTTAGCAAATATAGGTTAGAATTTCACAAGAATAATAAATTTTTTGTGCATGTAAATGAGAAAAAAGTTTCTTTAAGTAATGCCATACTTGAAGCTGATGGAAGTTTAAATATTGATGGTGAGAGGATATACAGTCTAAGATGAGTGAAGTAATAGTAATAGCAAATCAAAAGGGTGGGGTTGGAAAAACTACAACTGCAGTAAATCTTGCAGCTTCACTCGCTGTTGCTGAAAAAAAAGTTTTATTGATCGACTCTGATCCTCAAGCAAATGCAACAACATCATTAGGGTTTCATAGAAATGATTATGAGTTTAATATTTATCATGTGCTTATTGGTGCAAAGAAACTCAAAGATATCATTTTAAAATCTGATCTTCCAACTTTACATCTTGCTCCTTCTAACATTGGTTTAGTTGGAATAGAGAAAGAGTACTATGATGCTGATAAAGCAAGAGGACGTGAGCTTGTTCTTAAAAAAGCTATCGCTCATGTTAAAAAAGATTATGACTATATTATTATAGATTCACCACCGGCACTTGGACCGATGACAATCAATGCACTTTCAGCATCAAACTCTGTAATTATTCCGATTCAATGTGAATTTTTTGCATTGGAAGGTTTGGCACAGTTATTAAATACTATTAAACTGGTAAGAAAATCAATCAATCCTAAGTTGAATATCAAAGGTTTCGTACCGACAATGTATTCATCGCAAAACAACTTGTCAAAACAAGTATTTGCAGACCTAAAACAACATTTTAAAGGGAAACTTTTTACTGATGATGAAAGTAAATATATAGTAGTTCCGAGAAATGTAAAACTGGCAGAGTCTCCATCGTTTGGAAAGCCTGCAATTTTATATGATGTAAAATCAATAGGTTCAATTGCATACCAAAATTTAGCGCAAGCAATAATAAAATAGAAAAAAGGGGAGTTCAAAAGTGAAAAGTCAAAAACTTGGTCGTGGATTAGATGCACTTTTAGGAGAGATAGATGAAGCTTATGAGAATGAAGGTTCTCATAGAGATGCAATCTTAGAAATTCCTGTTAAAAGTATCCGTCCTAATCCTTACCAACCAAGAAAACATTTTGATGAAGATGCTTTACATGAACTTGCCGATTCTATTAAAAACGATGGATTAATTCAACCAATCGTAGTAAAAGAAGATGATTTAGAAGGATATGTTCTTATTGCAGGAGAGAGACGTTTCCGTGCTTCCAAACTTGCAAAAATGAAAGAGATTAAAGCGATTATCTTAAATTCTGATGAATATAAAATGCGTAAGTTTGCTCTTATTGAAAATATTCAACGTGAAGAGCTTAACTCTGTAGAACTAGCAGAAGCTTACGGAGAACTTTTAAAACTTCATGAATTAACACATGATGAACTCTCTGGTATGATCCATAAAAGTAGAGCACATATTACAAATACATTACGTTTGCTGCAACTTTCAAAAAAAACACAAAAAGCTCTTATTGAAAAAAGTATCTCAGCTGGACATGCAAAAGTACTTGTCGGCTTAGATGATAAAGAGCAAGAATTAATTGTAAATTCTATTATCGGTCAGAAATTAAGCGTACGTGAAGTTGAATCTATGATTAAGAATAGAAAGCAAAATTTAGAGAAAAAGCCTACTACAACAGAAAAAATCTCGTATGACTTTTCTAATTTACAAGAAAAATTTGACACGTTTAATTTTAATTATAAAACTTCTGCAAATAAGCTAACTATCGAGTTTTCGTCCGAAGATGAGATTCGTGAATTTTTGTCACATTTATCGTAATTTCTGCAAAAAAAATATTTTTTTTATAAATTTAACTATCCTTTCAATTTAATAATAGTATAATCTCGCAACTTTTAGGAGGTGCTATGTTAGATATAAATCCAATGTTACTTTTGGCTACATTTGTTGTATTTGTTTCGCTTATAGCCGTTCTAAATAGTTGGCTTTATAATCCATTGTTTGGCTTTATGGACAAACGTGATGAAGATATCAAGAAAGACCTTGAAAAAGTAGGTTCGAATGATGCTGAAATCGCTGAGTTACAGGCAAAAGCTCAATCAATCATTATGAACGCTAAACTAGAAGCTGCGGCCCTAAGAGAAAAAGTTATTGCGGATGCTAAAGAGTTAGCAGAGAACAAGTTGGAAGCAAAACGTGCTGAACTTGCAGTAGATTATGTTGAGTTTAAGCAGTCACTTGCTCAATCTCAAGAAGAGTTGACTAAAGAGCTCATGGCTCAAGTTCCAATGTTTAAAGAAGCTGTTACAGCTAAAATAAGTCAAATATAAGGATGTAATGTGAGTAGAATTTTAGTGTTATTACTAATGGTATCAACTTATGCATTAGCATCTGAAGCAGGTCATGAAAGTACTGATATAGTTCAAAGAACTGTTAACTTTTTATTATTTGCTGGACTTATTTGGTACCTTGTAGCAGAACCGGCAAAAAATTACTTCGCTTCAAGAAGTAATGAAATTGCTGATGAATTAAACAAAGTTCAAGAGAAACTTAAAGAATCTGTAGAACTCAAAAAAGAAGCATTGGCTAAAATATCAGAAGCTGAAAAGTTTGCTGAAGATTTGGCTGCCGCGTCTAAAAAAGAGAACAAGATTTTAAACGACAATATTATGTCTCAATGTGATTCTGATCTTGAAGTTATTGCAAAACAACATGAGACGAAAAAAGATTTTGAAACAAGAAATATGGTTGTAGAAGTTGTTGAAGAAGTTATTTCTGAAACATTGAATCAAAGTTCTGAAATTTTTGATAGAGAAGCTATGGCTAACGTTATTTTAAAGAAGGTGGCATAGTAGATGGAAGAATTAATAGCAAAAAGATATGTTAAAGCCTTAAAAGATGGCGTTGATTTAGCATCTATAGAAGCAATTAGCGATGTTTTTTCTGCTTTATCTGATTCTTTTAAAGATGATAAATTTATCAAAATTGTTACTAACCCAGATGTAACAATTGAAGATAAATCTAATATCTTATTAGAAGCGGTAAAACCAGCAAACTCTGAAAAACTGAATAATTTTGTAAAACTTCTTGTTGAAAACAAAAGAATCGAAGTTATTCCGGCTATTTCAGTTGAGCTAAAAAAAGATATAGCAAACTCAACGAAAACTTATGAAGGTACTGTTTTTAGCGACAGTGAGTTAGATTCAAAAGTTATCAGTGATTTAAGCAGCGGACTTAGTAAAAAGTTTGACTCTACAATAACTCTTAATTTTGTTAAAAATGACTTTAACGGAATTAAAGTTGCAGTAGACGGACTTGGTGTAGAGATTAATTTTTCTAAAGATAGAATTGATAATCAAATTATTCAACATATAATTAAAGCAATTTAACTTCAAGAGAGGAGAAAAATAGTGGTAGCAAAAATCCAAGCTGATGAGATCAGCTCAATAATTAAAGAACGTATCGACAACTTTGAATTAAGTGTTGATATAAATGAAACAGGTAAGATTGTTTCTTATGCTGACGGTGTTGCAAAAGTTTACGGACTAAGCAATGTAATGGCAGGAGAAATGGTTGAATTCGAAGACGGTACTAGAGGTTTAGTAATGAACCTTGAGGAAGCAAGTGTAGGTGTTGTTATCCTTGGTTCTGGTGACAATCTTCGTGAAGGTATGAGTGTTAAGCGTCTTGGTAAACTTCTTCGTGTACCTGTAGGTGATGCTCTTCTTGGTCGTGTAGTTAATGCTCTTGGTGAGCCAATTGACGGTAAAGGTCCAATCGAAGCAACTGAAACTCGTTTCGTTGAAGAAAAAGCTCCTGGTATCATGGAAAGAAAATCTGTACATGAGCCTTTAGCAACTGGTATCAAAGCTATTGATGCACTAGTGCCAATCGGTCGTGGTCAACGTGAGCTTATCATCGGTGATAGACAAACTGGTAAAACTACAGTTGCTGTAGATACTATTATCAACCAAAAAGGTAATGGTGTTGTTTGTGTATACGTAGCAGTAGGTCAAAAAGAATCAACTGTAGCACAAATTGTTCGTCGTTTAGAAGAGCACGGTGCAATGGAATATACAATTATCGTATCTGCAACTGCTGCTGAAGCTGCTGCACTTCAATTCTTAGCTCCATATACTGGTGTTACAATGGGTGAATATTTCCGTGACAATGCTCGTCATGGTCTTATCGTATACGATGATTTATCTAAGCATGCGGTAGCTTACCGTGAAATGTCACTTATCCTTCGTCGTCCTCCAGGTCGTGAAGCATACCCAGGTGATGTTTTCTATGTACACTCTCGTTTACTTGAGCGTGCTGCTAAACTTTCTGATGAAGAGGGTGCAGGTTCTTTAACTGCTCTTCCTATCATTGAGACTCAAGCTGGTGATGTTGCTGCATATATCCCAACTAACGTTATCTCAATTACAGATGGTCAAATCTTCCTAGAAACAGACCTATTCAACTCAGGTGTACGTCCGGCGATTAACGTTGGTCTTTCTGTATCTCGTGTTGGTGGTGCTGCTCAAATTAAAGCTACTAAGCAAGTTGCTGGTACTTTAAGACTTGACCTTGCTCAATACCGTGAGCTTCAAGCATTTGCTCAATTCGCATCTGATCTTGATGAAGTTTCTCGTAAACAACTAGAGCGTGGACAAAGAATGGTAGAGGTACTTAAACAACCACCATACTCTCCACTTTCAGCTGAGAAGCAAGCAGCAATTATTTTCGCTGGTAACGCAGGTTTCTTAGATGATATGGACGCATCAGATGTTGTACGTTTTGAAGCTGAAATGTATCCATTTATTGAAGCATCTTATCCACAAATTTTAGAGAACATTAGCAGCTCTAAGAAAATTGATGATGACACAGATGCATTACTTAAAAAAGCACTTGAAGAGTTCAAAGCTAGCTTTATAGCGTCATAAGGGATACTTAATGGCAAACTTGAAAGATATTCAAAGAAAAATTAAGAGTGTATCAAGCACTCAAAAGACGACACGTGCGATGAAGTTAGTTTCAACGGCTAAACTTCGCCGTGCTGAAGAGCTTGCAAAACGCTCACGTCTTTATGCGGAGAAAATGAATCAGGTTATTGCCGAAATTGCTGGACGCATTAGTTGTAGTAAAGTTGGAGGATTAGACAATCGTTTCTTCGAAACAATTGAAAATCCAAAGATGGTTGACATCGTGTTTATCACTGCGGATAAAGGTTTATGTGGTGGTTTTAATATTCAAACTATTAAAGCTGTAAATAAACTGCTTCGCGAGTATAAAGAACAAAATGTTAAAGTGCGTTTACGTGGAATCGGTAAAAAAGGTATTGAATATTTTAATTACAACGAAGTTGAGATGCTTGACTCTGTTGTAGATTTAAGTTCAAAACCTAACAAAGAAAGATCTGATGATTTTATTGAAACTTCTATCATTGATTTTCAAGAAGGGAAGATAGATGCTTTACATGTAGTATATAACGGGTATAAAAATATGATTACTCAAGAGTTACATGTAAATCAAATCTTACCAGTAAATTCTGATGAATTTAATTGTGAAGAGGTTCAAAAGAATTCTACTATAGAAGTTGAAGCAGAAGATGAAGAGAAAATGTTAAACTCTTTAGTGTCTAAATATGTTAGTTATAACATGTACTACTCTTTAATTGACTCAGTTGCTGCTGAACATTCAGCACGTATGCAAGCTATGGATACAGCAACTAACAATGCTAAAGAGATGGTAAAAAGCTTAAATGTTGAATTTAATAAAGCACGTCAAGCTGCTATTACTACTGAACTTATTGAAATTATCAGTGGTGTAGAGAGTATGAAATAATGGAGAAAAATATGATTGGAAAAATTAGCCAGGTAATGGGTCCTGTTGTTGATGTTGATTTTGATGGTTATCTTCCGGTAATAAACGAAGCTATTGAGGTTAATGTTACTGTTGAAGGTAGTGAACATAAATTAGTATTAGAAGTTGCTGCTCACTTAGGTGATGGTCGTGTTAGAACTATTGCTATGGATATGAGTGAAGGTCTTGTACGTGGTATGGATGCAAAAGCTACTGGTGCTCCTATTAAAGTACCAGTTGGTGAAAAAGTTCTTGGACGTATCTTTAACGTTGTTGGTGATACAATTGACGGTGGTGAGCAAGTTGAAGGTGCTCCTGAGTGGTCAATTCACCGTGCTCCACCACCATTAGTTGATCAATCAACTACAACAGAGATGTTTGAAACAGGTATCAAAGTTGTTGACTTATTAGCACCATATGCAAAAGGTGGTAAAGTTGGTCTATTCGGTGGTGCTGGTGTTGGTAAAACAGTTATTATCATGGAGCTTATTCACAATGTTGCTCATGGTCACGACGGTTTATCAGTATTCGCTGGTGTTGGTGAAAGAACACGTGAAGGTAATGACCTTTACTACGAGATGAAAGAATCGAACGTACTTGACAAAGTTGCACTGTGCTACGGTCAAATGAGTGAACCACCAGGAGCACGTAACCGTATCGCTCTTACTGGTCTTACTATGGCTGAGTATTTCCGTGATGAGAAGAAACTTGATGTACTTATGTTCATCGATAACATCTTCCGTTTTGCTCAATCAGGTTCAGAGATGTCTGCACTTCTTGGACGTATCCCTTCAGCTGTTGGTTACCAACCAACTCTTGCTCGTGAAATGGGTGCTTTACAAGATCGTATTACATCAACTAAAAATGGTTCAATTACATCTGTTCAAGCTGTTTACGTACCGGCGGATGACTTAACTGACCCGGCTCCGGCTTCTGTTTTCGCTCACTTAGATGCAACAACAGTTCTTAACCGTAAAATTGCTGAAAAAGGTATCTATCCTGCAGTTGATCCACTAGATTCAACTTCAAGATTACTTGATCCACAAATTTTAGGTGAAGAGCACTATAACGTAGCTCGTGGTGTTCAACAAACACTTCAAAAATATAAAGACCTTCAAGATATCATTGCGATTCTTGGTATGGATGAGCTTTCTGAAGATGACAAAAATGTTGTTGAACGTGCTCGTAAAATTGAGAAATTCCTTTCTCAGCCTTTCTTCGTTGCAGAAGTATTTACAGGTGCTCCTGGTAAATATGTTTCTCTTGAAGATACTATTAAAGGTTTCAAAGGAATCTTAAACGGTGAGTACGATCATATGCCAGAGAACTCTTTCTATATGGTTGGTGGCATGGACGAAGCTATCGAGAAATACGAAAAAAGCAAATAAGCTTTTTTAATATAAAGGACTGTAATGGATAAGTTTAAACTTGAAATCCTAACGCCTAACGGTGAAATCTTTAACGGTGAAGCTGTTAGCGTAGTTCTTCCTGGTATAGAGGGAGAATTCGGTGTTTTAGCTGGCCATGCTGCACTAACAACATTGTTAGAAGCTGGTGTAGTTGATGTCGAAAAAGAGGATAAATCAGTCGAATCTATTGTTATTAACTGGGGCGTTGCTCATGTTAATGAAGAAAAAGTTGTTGTTTTAGTTGAAGGTGCTGCAGCTATTCGTGGTGAAAACGAATCTGAAATTGCTAATGCTATTGATGCAGCGAAAAAACTTATTAACGAAATTGCAGACTCTAGTGCTGCAATTGCTGCTGTATCAGCTAAAATTGAAACAGCTGCACAAAAGTTACTATAATAGATGATTAACAATATAATAGATTTTTATTTAAAATCTCATCCGGTTACTATTGGAGTACTCGCATTACTTGCAGTATATTTTATAGTTTTAAACTGGGTGTTTTTCTACCGCTATTTTTCTCTTAACACGTGGCTAAAAAATGAAAGTGCTTCACTTGAAGCACTTTTACTTGGTGCCACAAGAGTAAATGAGAACTCTTTTTTAAATAACTTTGTGAAATCAAGTAATTTTATTTCAAAAGAAGTTTTACAATTAGGCCAGTTGGCTGCCACAAAAGAAGCAACAAAAGGTCTTTCTATACTTTCTGTATTTGCTTCAACCACACCGTTTATCGGGCTTTTTGGTACTGTGGTTTCTATCCTTGATACTTTTACGCACATAGGGCAAACAACAGGAAGTATGTCTGTGATCTCAACAGGTGTATCAGATGCATTAATAGCAACAGCTGCAGGTATATTTGTGGCAATATTCTCTTACACATATCACCAAATTTTAAAACGATTATCTTATGATGTTATTAGTCATATACAGATGCAAAGTGATGCACTTTTAGCTCGTAAGGCTTAAGATATGTTATATGATTGGGATGAAAAACCTGAACTTAACATTACGCCACTTGTTGACGTAATGCTTGTTCTTTTAGCAATTTTAATGGTTATTGCTCCAAACATAATCTTTGAGGAAAATATAAAACTTCCTCAGGGTTCTACTACAAAACAGATATCTAAAATTCCACCTGTTCATATTACAATAGATGAAGAAAAAAATATACAGGTGAATAAAGAAAACTTTTTACTTAACGGTTTTCAAGACAATTTTTATCTATATGCAAACAAATTGGATAAAAAAGCAACTGTACTTATCAGTGCAGATGAAAGTTTAGATTATGGTATTGTTATGTCTATATTAGCAGCTGTAAAACAAGCTGGATTTACTGAGGTCTCTTTAGCTACCAATGGTTAGGGACGATAAATATTTTTATATCAGTGGTTTTATATCACTGTCTCTTTTTCTATTTTTTTTCGCTCTTTTTGCGATCCTTCTTTTTAGCGCATCACAAACAAAAAAATACGGTTTAAAAAAAGACAACTATGTCTCTATTTCACTCAATATACCTGTCGTTACAAAGCCTCATACAAAAAAGAAAGTTGAAAAAGCGCCATCAATAGTTACGGAGAGTAATGAAGTGACAAAAGATGTTGATGTAAATGATCTCTTTAGCGATGTATGGACACAGAAGATCGACCATACGCAAACGAAACCTAAAAAAATAAACTCTAAAAGAATACAAGAGATCTCAAAAAGAGTGAAAACAAGTAAAACAAATGAAGTTGAATCTATCTCTGAAAAACTTAAAAGTCTAGATGCTACAAACAATGATCAAGAGCAACAAAGCAGTTCAACTGCGGATGAAGTTAATGAATATTTAGCTAAAATTCAAGCAATAGTTTACGATAATTTCTCTCCCCCTATGAATTCAGAGGGGAATACTGTAAAGATCGTAATAGAACTTGATGCAATCGGTAAAATGTTAGATTTTAGAGTATTAACGTATTCATCTAATGAGGCTTTAAATCAAGAAGCTGATAAGATAAAAATGAGACTTGCTAACATTATGTTTCCTCAAAACCCCGATCATCATTCATTTAGAGCTATTATAAATTTAATTCCAGAAAACAAGGAGTAGTTTTGAAGTTATTATTTTCACTCTTAATTACATTTATATTATCATTTGCAAATGATGCGACAATAGATGTTGTAAAAAAAGTTGATTCTTTACCGTCATTGGCACTAGAAGATGCATCTATAAGTTATGATGACACATTTAAATTACAAGTGTTTAAATCATTGGTAGCTGACTTAAACGTTATATCTATTTTTAATGTTGATAGACACCATAGAATTGCAAGTTTTAATAATACAGATGTATTAGTTGAAAATAAAGATCAAAACTATGTTCTTAGATATATGATGCAAGAAGATGATAACGGGGCATTAAACTTATCTATAAAGCTCTTGAATAAAAATGAAGAAGTGTTTTCCAAGAACTACAAAGTAAGTAAGCAAAATCTGTATGTGTTTATCTCTCATGCTATAGCATATGATATTAACGAGTTTATGGGTGAGCCGTCAGTTGAGTGGATGAAAAGAAAAGTTATTTTTTCTCGTATTGTTGGACCTAAGAAAAGTGAAATAGTAATATCGGATTATACTTTAAGATATCAGCATGTAATCGTTAAGGGTGGTTTTAACGTTTTTCCTAAATGGGCTGATAAAAGACAAAAAGGGTTCTACTATACATCTTTAGATGCAAAACCTACTTTAAAATATGTGGATATTACAACTGCTAAAATAGAGAGTTTGATATCTTCAGACGGTATGTTAGTTTGTTCTGACGTTAGTACTGACGGTAAAACTTTACTATTGACTATGGCACCGAAAGGGCAGCCGGATATCTATACATATAACGTAGATAGCAAAAAATATAAAAGAGTTACAAAATACAGTGGTATTGATGTAAATGCACAATTTATGTCAAGGGATAAAATTGTGTTTATCTCATCACGTCTTGGTTATCCGAATGTTTTTTCAAAAAAACTTAATACTAATGAAGTAGAACAATTAGTTTATTACGGTAAAAATAACTCAGCTTGTAGTGCTCACGGTGAATATGTAGTATATAAAGCGCGTGAAAGTTCAAATAGCTTTAGTGAAAATACATTTAATTTACACCTTATCTCTACAAAATCTGATTTTATTAGACGTTTAACAGCAACCGGGATCAATGAATTTCCTAGATTTTCAAAAGACGGTGATGCTATTATTTTTATTAAAAACTATAAAAACCAAAGTTCGATCGGTATCATTAGATTGAAGTATAATAAAAATTATCTCTTCCCATTAAGATACGGACGTGTTCAATCGATGGATTGGTAACAATTAATATTTTTCTGGTATAATATTTCAAATTATAATTTCGAAGGATTTAAGATATGAAAAGTTTAGTACTTTCTAGCGTTGCTGTAGCACTTTTAGTATTTAGTGGATGTAGTTCAAAAGAGCCTGCTGTTGATTCAAAAGCTCAAGAATCTACTGAAAAAGTTGAAGAGGTGCAAGCACCGGCTACTGAGACTGTTGCAGGAGAGGAAAGTGTTGTAGACTCTAGCACAAATGAAATCTCTAGATTAAGTATGGATGAAGTAGAAAGTAAATTACCAACTATCTATTTTGCTTTTGATAAATTCAATATCTCGACTCAAGCACAAGAGAAAATCGTAACTGCTGCTGAACTTGGTAAAACAGGTGCAAAACCTTACTCTGTAAAATTAGAAGGTAACTGTGATGAGTGGGGAAGCGATGAGTATAACTTTGCTTTAGGTTTAAAACGTACGGAAGCTGTTAAAAACGCTTTAGTTAATGAAGGAATCGATGCATCTCGTATCTCAATGGTAAGTTACGGTGAAAGCAATCCTGTATGTACTGATAAAACTAAAGAGTGCTGGGCACAAAACCGTAGAGTAAACTTTAAACTTCTTCCATAAGTTTTATAGATGAAACGCACTACAATAATTTTATTACTTAGTGCTGCTGCATCTCTTTCTCTCAATTGTGCCGAGCCATCAGCGTTCGGTGCAGGAGATCTTTCAAGCGACAGTCCATACGGGCTTACTCCAGATGAAAAAGTTATATTAGAAACTAAGAAAAAACTTAAAAAAGTTGATCTTAGTACAAAAACTCATGCTTCACAATTGGACTCATTGAGAGAAAGAATTGATGGACTTCAAGATATTATAGAAGCACTAAGTAGAAAATCACATAACAATAAAATCGCATTAAAAGAGTTACAAAATAAAGATAAATTAGATGATGAAAACTCTAATGAATATCAGAAAAGACTCTCTGAAGTAGTACAACAAGATTCACAAAGCATTAAAACTTTACAAGAGCAGGTATTAGAACTATCTAAGCTTGTAGATCAGATAAATGCAAATTATGTTTCTAAACAAGAGTTTAATGATTTGGTAACAGATATTAATGACTTTAAAACTCTTGTAGCTAAAGAGCTAAAAAATGGATCGCACAAAGCTGCAAATACAAAAAAAGTAGCAAGTGCAGAGATTTACAATAGTGCAAAAAAGAATTTTGATAAAAAACTTTATATAAAAGCGATAGAAGAATATACTGAACTTATCGCTAGAAAGTATAAACCTGCATATTCACATTATATGCTGGGAGAGATCTATTATAAACGTAAAGATTACGGTAAAGCGATATCTTATTTTAAGAAATCATCTAATCTTTATGCAAAAGCGTCTTATATGCCAACGTTAATGTTACATACGGCAATATCGATGGAAAAGACGGGGGATAAAGGGCATGCACAATCTTTTTATCAAGCTATAATTAAAAAGTATCCAAATTCAAATGAAGCCAAAGAGGCGAAAAAACTTTTGAATTAATGTTTTTATGTTAAAATCTCGAAATTAATTAAATAAAGGTTATATAATGGCAATCGAAGCAAATCAAATCGTATCTATAGAATATGAAGTACGTGACGGAGATAAAGTAGTAGATAGTAATGTTGGTGCAAACCCATTAGTATTTATGTTTGGAAAAGGGCAAATCATTCCTGGTTTAGAAGATGGAATTAAAGGTATGTCAATCGGTGAAAAAGCTGACGTTCTAGTAAAACCAGCTGATGCATACGGTGAATACAATGCAGAAGCTACACAAGAAGTTCCAAAAGAGCAATTCGCTGGAATCGATTTACAAGAGGGTATGACACTTTACGGTCAAGGTGAAGATGGTTCAACTGTACAAGTTATCGTTAAAGAGATCAAAGATGCAGCTGTAATTATTGACTTTAACCACCCACTAGCTGGAAAAGATTTAATGTTCACTGTAACTATTAACAATATTAGAGAAGCATCTGCTGAAGAAGCTATGACTGGTATTCCAGAAGAAAATAAACCAGCAGAATCAGGATGTTGTGGAACTGGTGGCGGCAGCGGCTGTGGATGTCACTAATTTCGTAACAGCTTCTGAAGCGTCAAGCCAAGCTTTTAAAACAGCAACACTGTTAAAATCGCTTACTATAAACGCCCTTATTATGGGTGAAAATGGTGTAGGTAAAAGAACTTTAGCGTCTTTTATCTTACCAAACGCAACAGCAATAAATGGATCAAATTATGAAGAACTTTTACAAGCAATGGAAAGTTCTAATGAAATAATTATTACAGATATTGATACCTTCCCAAATATAAAACTTTTAATTGATACTATAAAAACAAACAAGGTCAGAGTTATTGCGACATCTAAACAGTCGTTTAGTAATGAATATCTTGATGATATATTTAGTGTAAAATTTGACATTCCTCCGTTATCGGCAAGAGAGGAAGATGTTCAAGAACTAATAGAAGTTTTTGTAAAAGATGCAGTAAAGTTATTTGGTGGTGAAAATAAGTTTAATATTAAAGACTTTAAACCGGATTTATCAGATAATGCTAATTCGTTAAGAAGACAAGTGATGATAAGTTACCTATTACAAGATATTGACGATAAAGAGTTGATGGATATTATAGAAAACTATCTGTTTGACAAATTAGGTTCAAACAGTGATTATAGAAACTATTTATATCTCTATGAAGTTCCTTTAATTCGAGCAGGGTTAACAAAATTTAAGTCGCAATTACAATTATCTGATAGATTAGGACTAAACAGAAATACATTAAGAAAAAAGATTTCTGATAATAAAGAGTATTTACAAGGAGAAAATGATGAGTAAAATAGCAATGATTTTTGCAGGACAAGGTTCACAAGCAGTTGGTATGGGAAAGGATTTTTATGAAAATTCTGAACTAGCACGTGAAATGTTCGAAAAAGCGGGTGAAAGAATAGGTGTTGATTTTAAAGCTTTAATATTTGAAGAGAATGAAAAGCTAAACGAAACTGCATACACACAACCTGCTATTTTATTAGTGCAAATGATTGCATACAAACTTTTTAAAGAGGTTTGTCCAGACACAAAAGCAGAGCTATTCTTAGGACACTCATTAGGTGAATTTTCAGCTTTATGTGCAAGTGGTGCAATTGACTACGTTGATGCGGTAGAGTTAGTACATAAACGTGGTTCTTTTATGCAAGAAGCATGTAATGAAATAGAAGCCGGTATGATGGCAATAGTTGGATTAGATGACGATGCAGTTGAGAAGATTTGTGCAGATGCACAAGCAGAAGGTAAAAAAGTTTGGCCAGCA
This sequence comes from Sulfurimonas sp. hsl 1-7, assembly GCF_030577135.1. Taxonomy (NCBI): domain Bacteria; kingdom Pseudomonadati; phylum Campylobacterota; class Epsilonproteobacteria; order Campylobacterales; family Sulfurimonadaceae; genus Sulfurimonas; species Sulfurimonas microaerophilic. The sequence goes on from NZ_JAUIRR010000001.1 coordinate 197,606, forward strand.
AACTATAACCAAGACGGTCAACTAGTTGTTGCCGGATTAAAACCGGATCTTGCTTCATTAGAGCAAACATTTAAAGATGCAGGTGCAAAACGTGCATTACTTTTAAATATGTCTGTAGCATCTCACTGTGATCTTTTATCTCCTGCAGTTGAGAAACTTGGAGCTATTATGGAAACTATGGTAAATGATAGTTTTGAAGCACCAATCATTTCAAATGTTACAACACAACCGTATAGTTCAAAAGAGGAAGCTATAAAACTTTTAAAAGAGCAATTAACATCTCCTGTAAAATATAAGCAATCAATCGAAGCTGTTGCAGGTAACCTTGATATGGCTATCGAATTTGGAAATGGTGTAGTTCTTAAAGGTTTAAATAGAAGAATTGCAAAAGATCTTACAACTCTTAATATCTCTGATATGGCTTCATTAGAGAAAGTTAAAGAGGAAATCTGCTCATAAATGAGAATCACTTTAGCCCAAACATCTCCTAAGCTCAACAGAGGTAACCTACAAGAGGTTATCTCTGTAATAGAGAGCGTAAAAGAGAGCTCAGACCTGATAGTATTTCCCGAGTTAAGTTTAAGCGGCTATATGCTGCAAGACAAACTTTACGAGGATGCATGGAATGAAGATGAGCTTCAACTACTCAAAGATTTAAGTACTAAGATTGACATAGTTGTAGGTGCTGCTTTAAAAGACGGTAACGTTTTTAGAAATACTGCACTGTACTTTAGCGGTGGAGAATTACTCTCTAAACACATTAAAGTGCATTTACCGAACTATGGAATGTTTGAAGAAGCTCGTTATTTTGAAGGCGGAGACAAGTTTGAATCTTTTGAAGTAAATGGTAAAAAAATCTCTATGTTGGTATGTGAAGATGTATGGCATGATAATGTACATAAAGAGATTATCAAAATGGACCCAGATTTTGTTATAACACTTGTTGCATCTCCGGCAAGAGGCTTCAATGATAGTGGATTAGCTATTGAAGATAAATGGTATAAGATTATCAAAACACTCTCTCATGAATCAAACTCAAAGCTTATTTTTGTCAATCGAGTCGGTTTTGAAGATGGTTTAGGTTTTTGGGGTGGAAGTTGTATTGTTGACAACGGCAATATTGTGGCAAAATTGCCAAGATTTATAAAAAGTATAGAAACATTCGAGGTATAAAATGAAAATAGCAATAATGGGAGCAATGCCTGAAGAGGTAGCACCGATATTAGAAAAGTTAGGTAATTACACAACTACAGAGTATGCAGGAAACAAGTATTATGAAGCAAACTATAAAGGTGTAGATGTCGTAGTTGCGTATTCTAAGATAGGTAAAGTGTTTTCTACTTTAACTGCTACTACTATGATTGAGCATTTTGGATGTGAGAAACTACTTTTTAGTGGTGTTGCCGGTGCAGTAAACCCGGAACTTAAAGTAGGTGACTTAGTTGTTGCTACAAAACTTTCACAACACGATCTTGATATCTCGGCTTTTGGTCATCCGTATGGTTACGTTCCTGAAGGTTCTGTATATGTAGAAGCTGATCAGGAACTTATCAATCTTAGTAAAGAGGTTGCAAACTCTTTAGGTAAAAGTGTTCGCGAAGGTATCATTGCTACAGGTGATCAATTTGTTGCCAATGAAGAGAGAAAGAACTGGATTGGGACTACATTTAATGCTGATGCACTAGAGATGGAAGGTGGAAGCGTTGCCGTTGTTTGTAACGCTTTAAATGTACCGTTTTTTATTCTAAGAGCGATCAGTGATGCTGCAGATATGGACGCAAGTTTTTCATTTGACGAATTTCTAGAAACAAGTGCAGTTGAATCGGCAGAATTTGTTATGAAAATGTTGGATGAGATAATCAAATAATGGGGATCAAACTATCTAAAAAAATTATGTCTAAACTCGGTAAGACAAATGCCGAGTTTGGATTGATAGAAGAGGGTGATAAGATACTTGTCGGCCTTAGCGGCGGTAAAGACTCTTTAACACTTGTTCATGCCTTAAAAGAGCAACAACGTCGTGCACCGTTTAAATTTGAGTTTGTGGCCGTTACTGTTACATATGGAATGGGAGAAGATTATTCTAACTTAATTGCACATTGTAAAGAGCAAGAGATACCGCATGTACTTAAAGAGACGGAAACGTATGAGCTTGCAAAAGAGAAGATCCGTAAAAACTCGTCATTTTGTAGTTTCTTTTCACGTATGAGAAGAGGCTACTTATATACTGCGGCAAAAGAGTTAGAGTGTAATAAAGTAGCTTTAGGGCATCATTTAGATGATGCTGCAGAGAGTTTTTTCATGAACTTTATCTATAATGGTCAGCTTCGCTCTTTAGCACCTAAATATACTGCTGAAAACGGTTTAGTAGTTATACGTCCACTTATTCAAATGCGTGAACGTCAATTGCGTGCCTTTGTTGTTGAGAACGGTATTGAAGCAATAGGTGATGAGGCATGTCCTGCTATGCGTTTTGACGTTAAAATGCCATATGCAAGAGCTAATACAAAAGATATGCTTGAAAAGATGGAAAAAGAGCATCCTCAATTATTTACTTCACTAAATGCCGCTTTTAAAAATATAAGTATTGATAGTTTTTTTCTGAGTGAGAAAGAGGAAGAAAAAGTAGGAGTTTAAAATCCTACTTATAAATTTTCTTTAGAAAAATAGATTTCCTAAAGAAAGAGAAACTTTTGCTTAAGAAAAGCAGCTTCCTTAGAAACTAGAAAGTTTCTAAGGAAAGGGACATCTAATTAGAAGTCACCTTTAGCAGCACGCTCTGGAACTTTTTCCATTGCTTCTTTAACTTTTAATGCAGCTTCTAACATTTCAGGAGGAAGTGTTTTACCACCGTGGATAGCTAAAGTCATATCCATACTTACTAGGTATGCATCACCGTTTCCATATGAAACGTACATAATTCTACATGGCATGAAACCACCATAGTATCTTGAGTAGTTAAGGAATACTTTTGCAGTAGTTAAATTACATAAAGAGTAGATTCTTGCTTCTTTTACTTCATCTGGTGCAGCATCTTCTTTTGTGTACATTTTTACATAACCAGTAAGTCTCATGTTGTACTCTTCAGTAAGTGCTTCAATAGATTCTTTAACTTCATCACCAGTGATACCTTCAGCAACTTTCCACTCTAGCATCATTGCTCTTGCTGGATCACCATATTCTGTAACTTTAGTAAACATATTGTCATATGCTTCCATTGCTTTGTCATCAAGCGTATGTTGCTTAGTTACAGCTGTCCAACCCATATGCATTGTTGAACATCCTGACATTAAAAACGATAAACCAGCTGCTAATAATACAGCTCCTATACTTTTTTTCATAAATACCCCTGTTTGTAATTTTGGAAATTAGGAGTATATTTTACTATGATAATATAAAAGTAGTTTTAAAATATCACAAAGTTCTTACAAATTAATCTAATGTGTATATAACTACGGTATTAGCGAGCATATCGTGGAGAGATTGTTTATTTTTTGTAAAGATTATCATAAGAAAACCTAATCCAAAAAGGAGCGTTGAGGGAATATATCCTAAAGACCTTGTAATTGCTTGTTTATTAGAGATATCTTTCAGCGTTTTTGCATCAACAATTTTAATATTTACGATTTTCTTTCCTGGTGTAGCACCTTTGAATTGTTTCCAAAATATAATTGTGACAATCAAAACTGAGAGTTCAAAGATAAGTTCCCATGTAAAAGATGTTTGCGGTTGTGAGTTAAGAGCATTAGCATTACCAGCCATTGCCATTTGTAGATTTTGTTGATATTGGGAAAAGTCAAACCACTCTCCGCCGCTGATAAAATAGATAACGATACCAACGGGAAGAGCTAAAAAGAAAGTGTCTAAGAGTGAAGCTAAAAATCTGATACCAAAACCGGCATATTTTACTTCACTCATAGTGTTATATGTTATACGTGGTAGTTTGGAGCTTCTTGAGTGATGATTACATCATGAACATGAGACTCTTTTAAACCTGCAGATGTAATCTCTACAAATTCTGATTTATCCCAGAATACAGGAATACTTTCACTTCCACAGTAACCCATAGATGAACGTAGTCCACCCATCATTTGGTGAACGATACCTGCAATGCTACCTCTAAACGGAACACGCCCTTCGATACCTTCTGGAACAAGTTTGTCAGCAGCTGTACCTTCTTGGAAATATCTATCGTTTGAACCTTTTTGCATAGCTCCGATACTTCCCATACCACGGTATGATTTGTATTGACGACCTTGGAACATGATAGTCTCACCAGGAGATTCTTCAGTACCAGCTAATAGTGAACCTGCCATTACACAGCTTGCACCAACTGCAAGAGCTTTTGCAATATCACCAGAGTATTTAATACCACCGTCTGCAATAACAGGTACACCGTGTTTTCTTGCAGCTGTAGCACACTCATCGATAGCAGAGATTTGAGGTACACCAACACCTGCAACGATTCTTGTCGTACAGATTGAACCAGGTCCGATACCAACTTTTACACCGTCAGCACCAGCTTCAATTAACGCTTCAGTCGCTTCAGCAGTCGCAATGTTTCCTGCAATTACATCAACAGCTAGAGTAGCTTTAATCTCTTTAACAGTATCTAAAATACCTTTTGAGTGTCCGTGTGCAGAGTCAAGAACTAAAACATCAACACCTGCGTCAACAAGTGCTTTTGCTCTGTCCATTTGACCAACACCGATAGCTCCACCAACTACTAAGCGACCAAAGTCATCTTTGTTTGAGTTAGGGTATTCGATACGTTTTTTAATATCTTTAATCGTAACAAGACCTTTTAAGAAACCGTCATCATCGATAATTGGAAGTTTCTCGATTTTGTTTTGGTGCATGATATCTGCAGCATCATCTAAACTAATCCCTTGTTGTGCAGTGATTAGTGGCATAGCTGTCATCACTTCAGATACAATTTTTTTCATATTTTTTTCAAATCTCATATCACGATTTGTAAGAATACCAAGAAGTTTATTATGACCGTCTACAACAGGTACACCAGAGATTTTGAACTCATTCATAAGAGCTTCAGCATCAGCAAGTGTAGCATCTGGATGTACATAGATTGGATCGATAATGATTCCGCTTTCAGATTTTTTAACTTTTCTTACTTGTTGGCACTGAGATTCAATGTCCATATTTTTGTGGATAATACCGATTCCACCAAGTCTTGCCATTGCAATCGCTGCACGGTACTCAGTTACTGTATCCATTGCAGCTGAAACCATTGGAATTTTAAGTGATATATTACGAGTTAATTTAGTTTCTAGTGAGACTTCTTTTGGAAGAACTTCAGAATATTGTGGTACTAAAAGTACATCTTCAAATGTTAGAGCGCGTTTACGAATTCTCATGGTTTTCCTTTTGCAGAATTAAAATGGTTGTCAATTATTAAAAATTTTTGCATTATACCTTTTTTGTTGTTAAAAACAGGTAAAGAGGCTTACTTTTTCTTTCTAAAAAGATGATAATTTTCAGCTTCTAGCATCTCCTCTATATAGCCGACTACACACTTTGAACATTCTGTCCAAATTCCTGAAGGAAGTCTTACTTCTAGTTTTTTCTTTTCACGAAGTTTGATAATCTTTTTTGCTGAAAGTACTTTTGTTACAGGTGAGAAGTCAACGTCTGTTAAATCAACATCATTTTTATAAAAACATGTTTGTTTTTTAAAGTTACCCCAGCCCGGAACACCGTCTTCAGTGTATGGCACTTCATAACCGTTTTTAAACTTGACCATCATTTTATAATGAGATTCTTCAAAAACTGCTACAACTTTACCCGGTCCAAAAACAAGACCGTAGACTTTGTCCTTAACTTTTACATCATCAAAATACGCCATAAAACTGTCCTTATTTGTAGTTTAGTTCTTTTTCTAGGCTAAGTGCACCGTCAAAAAGTGTTTGTTCATCGTATGCTTTTGCAATTAGTTGTAATCCGATAGGCATACCCTCAGAGTTTTTCATAATCGGAAGTGAAAGACCCGGAAGACCTGCAAGATTTACGCTAATAGTGTAGATATCACTTAAGTACATATCCATAGGGTTTGCAAGTTCACCGAATTTCGGTGCAACTGTAGGAGCTACAGGTGAAAGAATAAGGTCTACATCTTCAAATACTCTTGCATACTCCTCTTTAATAATATGTCTTGTTTTTTGTGCTTTTACATAATATGCTTCATAGTATCCGCTGCTTAGTACGAAGTTACCAAGTAGGATTCTTCTTTTTACTTCGTCACCGAAACCTGCACTTCTTGTTTGAACAAAAGTATCTTCAAGGTTTTTACCCTCAACTCTGTTTCCGTAACGGATACCGTCATAGCGTGCAAGGTTTGTCGTAGCTTCTGCAGTTGCCGTGATGTAGTAAGCAGAGATATCGTATTTCGCATCCATTAGCTCTTTTTCAACGATCTCATGACCTGCAGCTTTTAGCGCTTCAGTTGCGAGTTTATATGCATTTTTGATATCTTCACTTGCATTTTCGATATATTTCGGAACTACAGCTACTTTTAGTTTTCTTGTTGGATCAAGGTTTGGTACAACTTTATCATCCATTTTTGCATTTGTAGAGTCTTTCTCGTCGCTTCCACTGATAATGTCATATAAGATAGCTGCATCTTCCACGTTTTGCGTCATAGGACCGATTTGATCAAGACTTGAAGCATACGCACCAAGACCGTAACGGCTTACTCTTCCGTAAGTCGGTTTCATCCCAACAATCCCACAATATGCAGCAGGTTGACGGATTGAACCACCCGTATCAGAACCTAATGCTGCGATCGCAAGACCGGCACCGACTGCAGCTGCACTACCGCCTGAACTTCCGCCTGGAACACGGTCTGATGCATGAGGATTTAATGTTTTACCGTAGAAACTTGATTCAGTCGTAGAACCCATTGCAAACTCATCCATATTTGTTCTACCAAATGGAGAAAGACCAGCATCAACCATCTTATTGATAACTGTAGCATTATATGGAGCTATATAGCCTTGAAGGATATTTGAAGCTGAAGTAACAGACCAATCTTTTACTTGAATGTTGTCTTTAACCGCGATAGGAATACCTTCGCCGAAATCGTTTACATCAATATATGCATTAATATCTTTGTTTGCTTCAATTTTTGCTTTTAATTCTTCTTTAAAACTTGCTAATTCTTCTTTTGAGAGTTGTAGGGCTTCTTTTAATGTAATCATTAAGTTTCCTATGAACGTAAAATTATTTTTTGTATTATACCTAAATGTGTTTATTTTTTCTTTAGAACATAACAATTATTGCTCTTACATCGTGGCAATGTTGAACACTTCTCGAAGAATATAAGCTGTTACATAAGCCAACGATGCTGCAGCACTTCCGGTTAAAAGTGTACGCAATCCGGATAAAAAAGAGGGCTTTGCACGTGTAATGTTTTTATACATACCGATTAAAAAGAACATAACTCCAGCCAGTAAAGCACTGAACATAAACTGTTCATTTATCTTTAGTGATGAAATTAAATAGGGGATAAGAGGGAAGGTGCCGACAAAAATAAATGCTAAAAAAGTCACTAATGCGGATCTATATGGTGAAGGGGATGTTTTACTGATTCCATGCTCTTCTGCTAGCATTACATCAAGCCAAATTTTTTCATCTTTTGTGATAGTCTCTATGATAGTGTCAAGCACCTCATTTTCAAAACCTTTCGCTTTAAAAATTTGTCTTATCTCCTCTTTTTCCCCTTCCGGAAACTCTTTTATATGCATCTTTTCAGAGGTTTTGACGGCATCGTTAAACTCCTGATCTGCCCGAATAGATTCGTAATTGCTCGTAGCCATGCTAAAACCGTCTGCAAAAAGATTTGCAAAACCGAGAATCACGGCTACGGAAGAGGGGAATCCAGCCCCGACAGATCCTGAAACTACGGCAAAAGTTGTTATACATCCATCGATACCGCCTAAAACTGCATCGGAGACATTATACTTTTGTTGTGTACGAGAAAGTCGTTCGCGAATCATTGCCGGCTGGTGTTCTTTTATGAGTTCTTCTTTATTTGGCTCTTGCATATTGTCTCTTATTCATAGTGTTTAGAGTGATTGCGGTTGATGGACAAAATAGCGCATATTTATATTTTGTAACTGTTTATTCCACCCGATAAAAAGAGTTTTCTCATCTGTTTTTATGGAGGTGAAATTATTGAGAAAATAGTGTTTCATAATCTTTGAAAGATCATGCTCATCGGTTACATCTGCAATCCAAATGAAACCTTTTGCTTTGAGTAGCGGTACCTCTTTTCTACTGCGCATAATGTTTCTAAGTTCAGTCTCAATCTCATGTTCCTCATCAAAATGGGAAAAATAGGAAACCTCAATAATTGCTTGTAAATCTTCATCATCTACAATTTTTTTCCAACGATCTTGAGGGTATTTTTCCGAAAAGTTAAAACTGGTGTAAGTTGATTTAGTAGAGATCCCAAAAGAGACACTTTGGATATATTCAGGTGCATTAGCGTGTAGAAATTTTATGGTTTTATCTGTATGCGTAGTGTTTGAAAAGCCTTCTTGATCGAAGAACTCTATCTCTTTGAGTGTTTCTAAAACAGCATTTTCTTTGACACGAGTTTGATCATGGACTATTTTTATAGGGTAGTTTTCTATGTAGGAGAGTGTTTTACCTGTAAGTAAGGTGTCTTTTATATGTTCAATTATCTTATCCATTTAGGTCTCCTTGTTTAATGGTGATGTTGAAGGGTATAAAACTTTTCCTGAAGGCACTACCAAAGAGGAACTGTTGAGGTGAACCTCCTGATCATCAAAAAAGATGTGCGCTTTAAAAGCTTTTAATATATTGCTTTTTTCAATCCCGCCTAGAAAAAATGCTTCATCGACATATACACCCCAGTGTCTGAGAGTTTTTATAACTCTGAGATCTGATGGGCTGTTTCTAGCCGTGACTATGGCAATTCTTACCGGAGAGTATTCAACTTTCATGGGAAGTCTCTCTTGCAGAGTAGAGAGCTTTTTTAAAAAACTTGCAAAAGGTCCTTCATTCATAGGAACATTCTGGGAGTTGTTTTCATTTTCATGAAATGCATCAAGCCCTTTTTCTTTGTATACAAGTTCACTTGATTCATCAAAAAGGACGGCATCTCCGTCAAAGGCAATTCTTACTTGATCGTCCGGAATGTCACATTTGTATTGTGGAGGGGTAGAGAGCACAGCGGAGGCACAAGCACCACTGTCAATCACCTTTTGTGCATCTTCTTCATTGGTTGTTAAAAAGAGATCTACATCAAAAGCCTCTAGATAATCGGCACTTGATTCACCTGCCGTAAAAGCTGAACGGGTGATGTTTAAATTGATGTTTCTAATGGTGTTTAAAACTCTGATTCCGGTTTCGGGAGAGTTTCTTGATATTACAACAACTTCAACAAGGGGCGCTGCATCTTTTTCTTGATACCTGTTGAGGTTTAGAAGTGCTTTTACAAGGGGAAAACCTATCCCCTCATCTAGAGGTTCTTCCTCATTTTCGAGCATATACTGTCTATATCTTTCGATCGCATGGTCGGGATCTTTTTTATACTCTTCTTGAAAAAGTTGATCCGACTCTGAAAGGTCAAATAATGCTGTTGCTGAGATGCCGATAACTAACGTGTCTTTTAAATTAAGTGGCACAGTTGTCCCTTCTCTTTTATATGCGTTTAGAAAAATTATAGCCAAAGTTAATTAAAGTTGAAAATATATTTTTAAATATTTAGCGTAGTTTAGTTAGTGATATAATTGCGCAAAAAAATCAGGTTGTGAGTAAGTGGAAAATTTTGTATTTATTGTTTTGATGATGTTTATAGGTTATTTTTTTAAGAAATTGCAGATCTTTGAACGTGACATAGCAACATCTCTAAACCAGTTTGTGATCTTTATTTCGCTTCCTGCACTTATACTTGTACAGATATCTCAGCTTACATTCTCTTTTGATATCTTAATTCCCGTTATTGTCTCTTGGAGCGTCATGACCGCTTCGGCACTAATCGTACTCGGGGTTGCAAAATTTATGGACTTTTCTAAAGAGATTACGGGTATGTTAATGCTTGTTGCAGTGCTTACAAACAGCTCCTTTTTAGGATTGCCGATCATTCAAGCGTATTATGGTGAAGAAGCATTACCTTACATTATGGTCTATGATCAACTCGGTGTCTTTTTGGCTTTGGCAACTTACGGTACTTTTGTAAGTGCTTTTTACAGTGCAACTACGAAAATCACCCCATCTATGGTGGTTTATAAAATAGTAACATTTCCACCGTTTATAGCATTGATCATAGCTCTGTTTTTAAATGGTATAACCTTTCCGTCTTCAATAGAATTAGCTCTAAATTCGCTCTCTGCTACGGTTATCCCTTTAGCTCTGGTTGCAGTTGGTTTGCAACTTGAGTTTAAACTCCCAAAACATGAGCTTAAACCATTTAGTGTAGCACTGATTATCAAGCTGATTATTGCACCGATGATTGCTATATTGGTTTGCTATATGTTTGCTTGGGATACTTTAGCGGCAAAAGTTTCCATCTTAGAAGCTGCAATGGCACCGATGATCACAGCTGCAGCAATGGCATCTATGGCAGGGCTCTCACCAAGGCTAAGCTCTGCTATTGTTGGATACGGGGTACTTATCTCTTTTGTTAGTAGTTATCTTTTTTATTTAGTCATATAAAGGTTTTTTACTTATATTCTAAACGGATAAACTCTTGTGCGTCGTTGTGTTGTCCAAAGGGGATGAGAAAGCGAAGGTTTTTGATCATCTTTTTGTCATGAAGTTCTTTTACAGCGTAAACATTCAGCGGCTCATCTTCTCTTTGCTCGAAATTAGATATTGTGTTGCTGTAAGCATAAAATATATGACACTCAAAAGGTTTGCCGTCACCATTGATGCCTGACATAATGCCACGCTGTTCCCACTCTAAGCAAAGTCCAGTTTCTTCCATACACTCACGATCCATAGCCTCCTTTGGTTCCTCTGCTCCTTCGATCTTTCCACCGATCCCGTTTAGAGAATTTTTCTGCCAGGCAGGACGTAATTTTTCTATGAGAAGAACATGCTCTTTATCTTCAGAGAATGCAAAACCGACAACGTAAGACTTCATAATATTGTTTCCTAATAAGAGTTAAAATTGAAAAAGCATTATATGGAGATATACTTGCAAAAAGATTATGAATTACTCTTTTTAGATAAAATAGTTGTTCTGATTTTTAAACGTATGGAGAGATAATGAAACTCAGCGCTTTTTTATTTGTAATGGTTTTTGGATGGAGTTTAAATGCTCTGACAATAGGTGAAGTACCTAAAAATATTGTACTAAGCGGAGCAAATGGTGGTCTTGTAAAAGATGGAAGCCAATGGAGTTCTAGCTCGCTAAAAGATAAAGTTTTAGTGATGTTTTATGTCGATCCAGATGAGAAAGACCTCAATGAGGAGTTTGCCGACACACTTAAAGCCAAGAAGTTTGATAAAGAAAAGTTTGGAAGTATTGCGATCATCAACATGGCGGCATCATGGAAACCGAATTTTGCTATACAAATGGCACTTGAAGCAAAACAGAAAAAATTTCCCCATACACTTTACGTAAAAGATATGAAAAGTGTAGTAGTAAAAGAGTGGGGCGTTGCAGACAATAATTCAGATATCTTGATCTTCTCAAAAAACGGTAAACTGCTTTTTAATAAAGACGGTAAGTTAAGTGCCGACGAGATCGCAGAAGCGATCAAGATCATTGAGAATAACATTTAGTTTCAGTCAAGTATTACCAAAGATAAAAACTAGACTTTTTATTCATTATGTTTAATTCAACATATTCATTACAATAAGATTGATGCACGCCATAGCAAACATGTAAAGGGAGTAAGTGTTCCTCCCTAGGATGGCAGTAGCGGGCATAAGGTGCACTTTCCCATTTTACCAACCTGTCTGTTCTTACAGTATCTGAAAGATCTTTGTTTGAGCATGTGTCAGACAGCCACTGTTCAAACTGCTCATTCATAGAGATAGTTTCGGCAGTGTCTTTTACAAAAAAAGCTCTCATATTATGAAAAGAAAAACCCGAACCAATGATTAGAAGATTATCATAGTTTATATCAGCTAAGGCAGAACCTATATTTATATGTTCGAGTGGATCAAGAGTGTTAAGTAAAGAGATCTCTACACAAGGGATGTCTGCTTCTGGATACATTATTTTTAGAGGTATAAAGAGACCGTGATCAAAACCATGATCTTCATTAAGTTCTGTTTCTATACCTGCATTTGTCAGTACTCTGTCAACTTCTCGAGCTAAAGAGGGCTCTCCATTACAAGGGTATTTGATATCATAAGATTCTTTTGGAAAACCGTAATAATCATAAATAAGTGAAGGATGTCTGGCTGAGGTGATGCAAACTAGTTCATCTTCCCAATGGGCACTAATGAGTAAAATAGCTGATGGTTTTGGAAGTTTTAAAGCTAAATCTTTGAGCTTCTCAACCATCTCTAAATGCCCTTCATCACCGAGTACTGGTAAAGGGCCACCGCCGTGAGATAGAAACAAGACACGAGGTTTTTGAGTATTCATAATTATTCCTTTTGAATAATAATCGCTGGATATTTTAAACTAACTCTTCAATCAAAAGGTATTATATAGCAACAATCTCAAAACACCAAATATATTTTAAATTCAATAGTTTTTTAATGAGGTGTTTAGTCTCCGTAGTGTGTCCACATTCTTAAAACTCTGACAACTTTTTCCTGCTCTTTTACTTCATAGATGATTCTATGGTGATGGTTGATTCGGCGTGCAAAAGTGTTGTGTAGATTGCCGATCAGCTTTTCAAAAGAGGGGTGTTGTTGAAAGGGATCTGTTTTTAGGAGCTCTATGAGCTTTTTCGTTTTCTCGGCAAGGTTGGAACCTGTGAGTTTTTTAGCATCTTTAAGTGCATGGTGTGAGAAGAGAACTTTGTAGTTTACCATTCGATCTCCTCACTAAAATCACTGTCGTCTAATTCCATCACTTCACGAATAGAAGCTATGAGGTTAGGTATGGAGTTGAGATATTCTACCTCTTTTAAAGCATTAGTATGTTCGCTCAGGTTTTCATCTTCTATATCTAATACTGAATCTAGAATATGAGTATCCATTTAGTTCCCTTCACTTTCAATATATTACTTTTTATTAGGAAGAATTATATATTGATTATCTTGATTTTAGCTAAATACACAGCTCCATTTTATAATCATCCATCACATATCCTTTTCCTATATCAGCACATACTTCAGCTGTTATTTGAAAGTTCATCTTTTGATATGCTGTAATTGTGTTTAAATTATGTTTGTTTACAGTAAGGGTGATTTTTGTTAATTCAAAAGAACGGGCTAATTGTTTTAAAAAATCGATACTTAATCTTCCAAAGCCATTTTTTCTGTATGAGAATAAAATATAGAATTTACTTAAAAAAAGTTTTTGTTCTTCTATATTGATTCCAATATATCCGATAGGTGTAGTATCTTTGATGATTAGGAAGTATTCATACCCTTTATTTTTGATCTCATTGGAGATAGTATCTTCGGAGTGAAAAGTTTTTAGCATATAGTCAACTTGCTCTGCACCGATAATGGGAGTGTAGTGCTCTTGCCATATTGTATTTGCCAATTGGGTTACTGTGTCAATTTGTTCGGTTGTTGTAACTTGTTCAAAACTTATTTTTATCATGATTTTATCGTTTCCAAGCCCTTATCGATCCAACCCCAGTTGATCCCGCCGTCTAATTCATAGACATTAGTATATCCAAGTTTTAGGCCCATTATTTCACCCACTATTTTTGTTCTGGTGGCATGGGCACATACTAAAATAAAAGGCTGTTCTTTATCTGCTACTACCTTTGTAAATTGCTCTAGGAACTGCTCAATATCAAACTGTCCCAATTGATCATAAAATGTGATCTTATAGCTCCCCTCAATAACACCGAAATCTTCCCACTCATCAGCTCTTCTTATGTCAATGACGGCAAAACCTTCTTCTCTTTTTTGTTGAAACTCTTTCGTTGAAAGAGATTTAAACGGTCCAAAATTTAACATCTACTTCCTTTTACAGACTGTTTGAAAGTGTATATGCATAAAGTGTACTTTATAGTTTTGTAGTTGTATTTATATAGGGGAAGAAAAAATGAGAGAAGAAAAAGCCTAAGAGTTTCTAGACTTTTTCCCAAGTTTTACAAGTGCGATCCCTACTGCGATTACAGCAAAGATGACACCGATTGTAGAGAGGATGAAGCTCATCTCTACAGGTTGTGTCATGTCAGGCATTATGCTACAACCTCTGCACATCTAGCACAAGTGCAGTCCTCTTTTTCAGCTTGGAATTTCCAACATCTTGGACATTTGTGTGCAGTCGCTTTTGCTACCGTGAAAGTATCGTCACCAACTTTAAATGAACCAAGTTCGTTCTCTTCAGGTTTGTCTTCGAAGATGCCGCTTACAACAAACCAGTCTTCAGCATCTGTTTCGTTCATATCTAAAACAGTTTTTGACTCAGTGTAGATGATAAGTTCTAGAGTAGCTTTGATAACTTTCTCTTTTTTCAGTGTATCTACAATCGCTCCGAAACCTTCTCTTGCTTTGTCCATGTAAGCAGCATCAAATGGTGCTTGAACTTCAGGTAAAGACTCATATGTAAAGTCGAAGATATCCTCTGCATCACCTTTGATGATTGCAGGTGCATTTTCTATGATCTCATCTGCCGTATACGTCAGAATCGGTGCTACAAGAAGCAGCATCGCTTTTGTGATCATAGCCATAGCACTTTGACTTGCACGACGGCGAGCAGAGTTTTTATCGTTACAGTAAAGGTTGTCTTTTGTCATGTCGATATACATACCGCTTAACTCGTTAACGATGAAGTTGTTAAGTGTATTCATACCGTTAACGAAATTGTACTCGCTAAATAGCTTGTGAACTTCATCAAAAGTTTCTTTTGCAACTGAAAGGATCCACTTGTCTAAGTCACCCATAGCATCAATGCTTACTAACTCTTCAAGATCGTTGATGTTTGCAAGCATGATTCTAAACGTATTTCTTAGTTTACGGTAATTTTCACTTGTCTGCTTTAAGATACCTTGAGAGATTTTAAGATCTCCTTGGTAATCTGAAGATGCTACCCATAAACGTAGGATCTCAGATCCGTACTCTTTAAGAACTTTATCTGGTGCGATAACGTTCCCTTTAGATTTAGACATCTTCTCACCTTTTTCATCAACTGTGAAACCGTGAGTAAGCACACCTTTATACGGTGCTTGATGTTCTATTGCAGTTGAAAGAAATAGTGAAGACTGGAACCAACCGCGGTGTTGGTCACTTCCCTCTACGTAAAGATCAGCCGGGTATTCTCCAGCATCATAGTTACGAGATTTAAGTACAGAGTACCAAGTTGAACCACTGTCAAACCATACATCTAAAATGTCATTTACTTTCTCTAACTCTTCAGCTTTGTAACCACTACCTGGGTAAAGAAGTTCTTCGATCGACATTGAGTACCAAGCATCAGATCCTTGCATTTCGAAGATCATCGCGACAAAGTTCATCACTTTCTCATCAAGTATAACCTCACCTGTAGCTTTTACTCTAAAGAATGCGATAGGCACACCCCAGTCACGTTGACGAGAGATACACCAGTCCGGGCGGTTTTCAACCATAGAGTTCAGTCTTTTTCTACCAGTTTCAGGGATGAACTTAGTTTTTTCAACTTCGCTAAGTGCAATCTCTCTTAAAGTCCTTGCTTCACCTTCAGGCGTTCCGTCAACAGAGATAAACCACTGTTTCGTAGCACGGAAGATAAGAGGAGTATGACTTCTCCAACAGTGTGGGTATGAGTGAGTGAACTTAGTTACTTTAAGAACTGCATCACCCATAAGCTCAATGATGTCATCGTTAGCTTTGAAGATGTGACGACCTAAGAAATCCTCAGCGTTAGGGATTAGCTTTTCACGTACGATTGTCTGATCGTAACAACCAGTCTCATCAACAGGCATAACTACGTCAAGGTTATAAACAAGGCCAACACGGTAGTCATCCTCACCGTGTCCTGGTGCCGTGTGAACACAACCAGTACCATTGTCAATTAATACGTGTTCACCAAGAACGATGCGAGAATCTCTGCCGTTAAGAGGGTTGATAGCTACTAGATTTTCAAATACAGTTGCATCGAATTCTTGAGCTATTGTTCCGCTGATAACTTCATTTTCAACATTTGCATTGTAAAGTTCTTTAGCAACGATGTAACCGTCAGTTGTAAGAACATACTTCTCATTTGGATTTAAAGAGATACCTGTATTTGCAGGGATCGTCCAAGGAGTAGTTGTCCAGATAACCGGAGCAGCTTTACCTGTAATGCCTAGTTTTGCTTTTGCATCGTCGTTTAATTCAAAGGCAATAAAGATAGAGTGAGACTCTTTGTCTTCATACTCAACTTCCGCTTCAGCAAGTGCAGTACGCTCAGCCCAAGACCAGTAAACCGGTTTACTACGCTCGATTAACAGACCTTTTTTTGCAACTTCACAAAGAGTTCTATAGATATTTGCTTCAAATTTAAAATCCATAGTTACATATGGGTTTTCCCAGTCAGCTAAAATACCAAGCTGTTTAAACTCACCACGTTGTATATCTACAAATTTTGCAGCATGTTCACGGCAAAGTTTACGGATTTCAGCAGTTTCTAACTGCTCTTTTTTCGCTTTACCGCCAAGTTTTTTCTCAACTTGTTGTTCGATTGGTAGACCGTGACAGTCCCAGCCCGGAGTGAAACGAACAGACTTCCCGTTGAAGTAGTTGTGTTTGATGATGATATCTTTTAAAACTTTATTGAGTGCATGACCGATATGAATATTTCCATTTGCATACGGTGGTCCATCGTGTAGTGTAAAGCTTTCTGCATCTTTACGGTTGATTTTCATTTTGTTGTAAACTTTTTTATCTTCCCAATCTTTGTATCTTAGGGGTTCATTATTGATCAAGTTACCACGCATTGCAAACGACGTTGTCGGTAAAAGTAATGTATCTTTATAGTCCATATTTGCCTCAAGTATTTAGATGTTTTTATCTGTATAATTGGGCGGATTATATCTTTTTTGCGTTTAAAAGTGTATAAAATGCTATAATAAGCCGATTTTAGTTTATAGTAAAAGGTAAGAGATCGATGAAATTGCACGTGATGTTTGTAGGAAGTAAATTTATTTATAACGAGTCATTAAAAGAGTATGTTATTAGACATATTCAAAAAACGTGTGATGAGATTGAACTTATAAGTTACTATAAAGATGGAGAAAATACTCTGTTTTTAGAGATAGAAAAAGAGCTTAATAATAAAAACAGACTTATTATAGTTACAACCAAACAAAACTTTTCAACGATAGGCAAACTTATCTCTACCGCTACGACAGATATACAGGTTTTAAAAGATGGGTTTTTAATGCCGCAAAAAGCTTTAGTATATGAAGAGGGGAGTTATCTTATAGAACATGACAAAACTCTTGTAAATGTACTTCAAGTAGATGAGTCGACAAATATCCCTCCCATACTTATGAAAAGTGAAACAACCAATGCAACTATTCATGTGTTTGATGAGGAAAAAGATACTTTAATTAATATACTTACTCCAATCGCACAAACATATGAAGTGACGTTTGAAGTTACAACACTTATAGACGGATGGCAAAGGATAGATATCTGTTCAAAAAGATATGGAGATATCTCTAACTTTATCAGTGCATCAAAAAAACTTCTTTCAAACAATTTGATACCGGCAAGTAATGTTCTTGAATACATTATAGAAAGACTCTCTTCACTTGGCAAAAAGATAACATTTGCTGAGAGTTGTACCGGAGGACTGCTCTCTTACTATCTTACAAAAAACAACGGAGCTTCAAAAATTCTCGAGGGCGCACTTATAACGTACTCAAATGATCTCAAAGATAACTGGTTAGCTGTTAGTGAAAAAACTTTAGAGGAGTTTGGAGCCGTCAGTGCTGAAGTTGTTCGCGAGATGAGTGAAGGGGCAATGGCCGTGAGTCATGCAGACTATGCAATAGCAGTCAGCGGTATAGCAGGAGACACGGGTGGAACAGATGAAAAACCTGTCGGAACTGTATATATTGGTGTTAGAGGCAAATCCGATCATAATGAAAAGCATCTTTACTTTAAAGGGGATAGAAACTTTGTACAAAATCAAAGTGCTCTTTATGCCATCAAAATGCTCTTACTTTTAGATAAAAAAACTTTTTTTTAAAAAATTGCAATTTTTTTCAAAAAACCCTTGACATATAATTTCAATTTGTCTATAATTCCAGCCTCTTAAATGAGAGAAACAAAATGTCTCGTTAGCTCAGCTGGTAGAGCACGTCACTTTTAATGATGTGGCCGATGGTTCGAATCCATCACGGGACACCATTTTTAAACTAAATGCGGTGGTAGTTCAGTTGGTTAGAATACCTGCCTGTCACGCAGGGGGTCGCGAGTTCGAGTCTCGTCCACCGCGCCATTTAGTATAAATGGGCGCTTAGCTCAGTTGGTAGAGCGCTACCCTTACAAGGTAGATGTCACTGGTTCGAGTCCAGTAGTGCCCACCATAACAATAACCCTTTGTTAACATAAGTGACCCTTTCGTCTAGTGGCCAAGGACACTATCACTTCATGGTAGTTACAGAGGTTCAAATCCTTTAGGGGTCGCCAAAATTTGGTGTTTTTAATTTTCCCATTTAGATGGGCGCTTAGCTCAGTTGGTAGAGCGCTACCCTTACAAGGTAGATGTCACTGGTTCGAGTCCAGTAGTGCCCACCATTTCTTTTTACATGCGCGGTGGTAGTTCAGTTGGTTAGAATACCTGCCTGTCACGCAGGGGGTCGCGAGTTCGAGTCTCGTCCACCGCGCCACTTCATTTTTAATAATTTTTTAAATAACATTTCTTTATAATGACCATCCTTCTACATATATTACTAACAAATAAGGAAAAACTTGATGTTATTTCTCAGTACTTTTAAATCCAGATTAATCCTCATGGCCGGGGTTTCTATTGTCTCATTTCTTATATTGGGTCTGTTCTTTTCTTACTCATCATCACAAGCTAAAGAGTTAGCTAAACTTAAATATGAAGTAACAAATATTGATAATACAATACTACAGTTACGCCGTAATGAAAAAGATTTTTTAAGTCGAAATGATTTGAAGTATCAAGAGAAATATCAAAAAAACTATCAAAAACTAGAAATACAACTTAATAACATTACTACAGAATTAGAAAACTTTGGAATCGATCTTACAAAGGTTCAAAATTTACGTACAATACTTGAAGAATATTCAAAAGATTTTAATGCTATCGTAGATATACAAAAAAAGATAGGTTTAAATCCAAAAGATGGCCTTTACGGTTCACTTAGAGATAGTGTTCACAATCTGGAAGCTTTACTCAAAAAAGATAATAATTATAAACTCTCTACTGATATGTTAATGCTTCGCCGCGGAGAAAAAGATTTTATGTTACGTAAAGATCTAAAGTACGTTGGGAAGTTTGACGCTTCACTAAAAACTATTCTCACACATCTTCAGGAAGAAGAACTCTCAGATAAAGCTTTGGCAACAAAATTCTTGGACAATTATAAGAAAGATTTTTATAATCTAGTTGAAGGGTATAAGATGATTGGGCTCTCTTCTCAAGAGGGTGCTTTAGGAAAAATGAGAGATACTATTCATCAAACAGATAAATCTTTGAATGAGGTACTCAATAGCGTAGATAATACAATTTTGGAAAAAGAATCACAAGTGCAGTTCTTATATATAACTATATTTGTTATTTTATTATTAATAGTAAGTGTACTTACATACATTGTAACAACAACGATCAATAAAAAAATAACAAATATCTCGCACTCTATTCACGACATAACAAACAGAAAAGATCTTTCTAAACACCTTACAGTAGAGGGTAAAGATGAATTGTCACAACTAGCAAAAGATTTAAACTATATGTTTCATGAGTTACAAACAGTTATCAATGATGCTAAAGCTAATTCTTTGGAAAACTCTTCTATCTCTCATGAGCTCTCCACAACGTCATTACAGGTAGGAAAAAATGTTGAAGAGTCTGTTAAGATTATCGACAGTGCTACAAAGCAAACATCTGAGATTATCAATACAATAATGGTAGCAATTGATGATGCAAAAAAATCAAAAGAGGAGATTCAAGAGGCTAACGGTATGCTTCTTGAGTCACAAGATGAGATTGTGAATCTTACAAACAGTGTCCACAATAGTGCAGAACTTGAAACTGAACTTGCACATACGATTGAGACACTTTCAACAGACATGGACCAAGTAAAAAATGTTTTAGAGGTTATCTCTGACATTGCAGATCAGACAAACCTTTTAGCGTTAAATGCTGCCATTGAAGCTGCACGAGCAGGGGAACATGGACGTGGGTTTGCCGTAGTAGCTGATGAAGTAAGAAAACTTGCAGAGCGTACACAAAAAACTTTGATGGAGATAGACAGTACGATTAACATGATCGTTCAAGCTACAAACTCAGCAAGTGAGCAGATGAATAACAACTCTCAACATATAAAAGAGCTTGCAGAGATCTCTACAAATGTTAAAAACAAAATAGAATTAACAAACGGCATTGTCTCCCAAGCGGCAAATGTTAGTGATAGAACCGTTACAGAGTTTGAAAATACTGGTAATAATATTGATAAAATTGCAACTATAATCGGCCAGATTAATAGCATTTCGACAGAAAATGCAAGAAGTGTGGAAGAGATAGCAAGTGCATCGGAACATCTAAATCACATGACAAGTTCATTAACAGGAAAACTTGAGCAATTCAGAACCTGAGACTTTTTTATTTTTATATAATATAAATTAACATT
Organism: Sulfurimonas sp. hsl 1-7; assembly: GCF_030577135.1. Taxonomy (NCBI): domain Bacteria; kingdom Pseudomonadati; phylum Campylobacterota; class Epsilonproteobacteria; order Campylobacterales; family Sulfurimonadaceae; genus Sulfurimonas; species Sulfurimonas microaerophilic. The sequence goes on from NZ_JAUIRR010000001.1 coordinate 218,523, forward strand.
AGCTTTATCAAAAATTAATTCTATTAAGGATATTATTAATTAAAATTATATTAGAGGTAATAAAGATATGAAGATAACAACACTTAAAAATGCTTTTAGAGTCTCTATTTTTACAATTACAGTTAGTTTATTTATATTATTCTATTTTTTCTCCTCTTACATCTATAAAAATATCACGATCACAGAAATTCAAAAAGTCTCTGAATCCTTATCTAAACAAGTCTTTAATTCTATGTACCAAGTTATGAGAAAAGGGTGGAGCAGGGATGATCTCCAAGTGTTTTTAACAGAAACCCAAAACTCTTTTGAAAATAGTAACTATTCGGTAGAGATATATAGAGGGAAAAAAGTTGAAGCTCTTTTTGGAAAAATTGAACAAGGAGAGATGAATAATAACGTTCAAAAAGTTTTTCAAACAAAAGAAAAAATTTTGACTACAGAGAATGATACAACGAAGATAGTTACACCTATTATAGCGAAGCAAGAGTGTATACAGTGTCATATCAATACTCAAGAGGGAGATATCCTGGGTGTAGTTTCTGTAGAGTATGATTTTTCTGAAATTATTGAGAACAGTAAAAATGAACATCTTCTATTTTTTATTCTAATCTTGCCTTTGATGTTTATTGTAGTATATATCTTTTCAAAACTGTTTTTAAACAAGATAAATATCTCGTTAGATGCATTTCAAAAAAAGATACACAATATCAACAGTGTTAAAGATTTTAAAAACCTGAGTATAGTTAAAGATAAAAACACATACAAAGAGTTTGACCAGATACTCGAGGGTTTAGATATATTGAGTAAAAAGCTTAAAGATATTGCCGTAGATAAAGATATACTCGAGTTTGAAGTAAAACTACTTGATAAGATGGTTATCACTTCAGATGTGATCAAGGATTGGAAAGAGTATATAAAAGACCTTTTACACGAGATCAATTTTGTACTCCCTGTATATTGTTTAGTGACAATATTTAAAACAGAAGATGAGCAGTATGAGGTAGAAGTATTTTGGTACGGTAAGCCGGATAAAAAGCTTATGGAGCATCTTAATATAATTGCAAAAGAGATGATTACCGAGTACCATCATTCAGATCATAACGGTTCTAAAATCAATCATAATTTTAGTGAAGAAAATCTTTGTTTGACGGAACTTGCCATTGATGATATTGAGCATGAGGCGAAATCTTTATTACTTGAAACTCCAAAAATTGGTGGTATTGTAGGACTTGGTATACAAGCAAGAATGGAAAAAGACTCAATTCATTCGATCGTTATCGATTCAATTTTAACAACACTTTTAAATTTAGTAGGATCAATTAAAGCGATCAATAAATATACGGAACATTTAGAGTTTTATGCAACAAGAGATCCTTTAACGGGACTCTTTAGTCAAAGGGTATTTAGAGATCTCTTAGAGTATGAAGTAAAAAGGGCAGCAAGACATAAGTATGAGTTTGGGGTCCTTGTAATTGACTGTGATAACTTTAAACCTATAAACGACACATACGGGCATAGTTTCGGTGATGAATTTTTAAAAGCATTTGCAGAGCTTCTTGAAGAGTCAAAACGTGATGAAGATATCTTGTCTCGCTACGGTGGAGATGAGTTTACTTTGATTTTACCGGAGTCTGGAGATCAGGAGACTTTTACAGTAGCAAACAGAATCTTGGAAAATGTTGCCAACTTTGAACTTATTGCACCGGATGGGACACCGACAAGTATGACTGTTTCAATCGGAATCGCGATCTTCCCGGAACACGGAAAACAGCCTAAAGAGCTTTTCGATGTTGCTGATTCTATGATGTATAAGGCAAAATACGAAGGGAAAAACCTTGTTAAATATCCTACTGAGATTGATATTGAAGAGATAGCACAAAAAGCTCAAGATCAGTCGATTGTTGTTTTAGATGCAATCAAACAGAAAAAAATAATTCCACATTTTCAACCGATCATGGATGTTAAAACCAATAAGGTCGCGATCAATGAACTTTTAATGAGAATAGAGGTTGACGATGAAGTGCTTTCAGCGGGTCGCTTTATAGAAACAGCGGAAGCTTTAGGTGTAGTGCATCAAATGGATTACATGGTTATAGAAGCTGCTTTTGAAAAGATCAAAAAGCTTAACTATCAAGGGTTGTTATTTATAAACCTTTCTCCAAAAGCACTGATGATTGGGGAGTTTATCAATAAAATTGTTCTTTTAAGCTCACAATATGAGATCAAAAGAAGTAACATCGTATTTGAAATCACTGAGAGAGAAACGGTTAAGAGCTTTGCATTGCTTGAAAAATTTGTTCAAAATTTAAAACTGGAAGGGTTTAGTTTTGCAATAGATGATTTTGGTTCGGGCTTTTCATCGTTTCACTATATAAAAAGATTTCCGATCGACTATATAAAAATAGACGGTGACTTCATAATCAATATCCATCAAGATAAAAAAGATCTTGCATTTGTGAAATCTATTATCTCTCTTGCTAAAGAGTTGGGAGTAAAAACAGTTGCCGAATATGTGGAAAATGAAGATATCCTGAAATTCTTACAAGAGATAGATGTTGACTATGTTCAAGGATTTTACATAGGCAAGCCATCAGAAAAACTACTAACTATTTAGTAGTCTGACGAGCCTCTTTTCTGATGCTAGTGTTTACTTTTAAATAGTTCTTTTACCTGCTGTAGAAGAACTTTTGGAGATACGTTTTTACTCAGAAGCTTAGATATTGGATAGTCAATATTGTGTGGCTTTATCCCAAGTAAAATAATTTTTGGGGAGACAAGAATATATTTTTTGTAATATTTCAAAAAAATTTCTGCATTTAGGCGTGAAAGCTCATCCTCTATAATTAAAACTTTTATAGTATGCTTCATAGCCCATTTTAGTGCTGATTTTTCATCAATAAATGCTTTAACTTCATATGCAGAACCTAGTTTTTTCAATTCAGATTCGTATTCCATAGCATCTTGTGCTGAGCTTGATACTATCATCACCTGATCTTTATGTAAGGAGACGAGATAATTATAGAGTTTAACAAGTTGTTGGTTATCTTCACTGGTTTTATTGTCATCTAATGAATCAAGATAATATTTTAAATATGTTTTTGTATTTAATTCACCTTCAATATTAGATTGTTGAAAATGGGCTTTTATAGCTTTTGAGCTTTTTGCCTGTTTCCATAGTTGATCATCTAATAAAAAAGCTTGCACATTTAAAAGTTCTAACAAATCAATATGGTGTTGTTTTGCAGCTACACTAAACATATCACTAAATTCTTCTTTATACTCTTGTTCAAAAGTCTGCAAAAGTTGCATATCATGTTTGTATCTTTCATCAATTTCTGCCATCATATGAACAATATCAACATAGGCACCGTTTAAAGACTTTAGTTCATCTTGTAGAAGATCGAACTCTTCTGTTTGAATATTGTCTGAAAGTTCTTGCTTTTTCACTTTCAAAATAGTACCAATTTGCTCTTCACTGCTTCGTAATCGTGAAAGCTTTTCCATCATATCATGAGCACCTTTTGTGATCTTCATATATTCGTCTTGACACGCTAAAAAGACCTCTTGGTAAGCTAAAGCAGGGTATCTTGTTTTTCTTATAAAATCATCGTAAAGACGGCTGGTTAATTTTAGGTCATCACTTAACATTTTGATTTGAGGTGTGATAATATGAATATCAATTTCACTGAGATTATTATATGTTGTCCATAGAAAACGTCTAATTAGAAGATAATTGAGTTTTCCTTTTATTTTTTTATAACTATGTCTATTTATAATATGATTGTTAATAATATTAAAATAATTCTCTACAGCAATTTTGATATTAAGTGTCAATGTAACACTCTCTTCTCTTGGACCATATTCCTCCTCAAGATCATTCAAAAGTTCAATGTCCTCGTCATCTTCAAAATGTTTAGGGTCTGGTTCTTCCGTATTCTCTTCTTGAACGTCTTGCTCTTGGTCATCATTCTCAACAGCATCTTCATTATCTGTAGAATGTTTTTCTTCTACTTGAAGAGTGTCGTTTTCTGGTTTTATAGGAGTTTCATCATTGAGTTTGTCTTGAGAAGTTTCTTGAATGTTTTCTTCTGGAGTTTCATCAACTTCATCTTCTGCAGTTTCTTGAATAGTCTCTTCTGAAGTTTCAGAAATATTTTTTGTAGGCTGAGGTTCTGTTTCTATTTGGGAAGTTTCCTCTGGAACAGTTGCTGTTTCCAGTTGAGTGGTTCCTTCCTCTTCTATATCATCATCTTGTTTTGCAGCAATATTTTTTGCGGTTTCATCTATATAGTCAAATACTACTTCTAATCCTAATGCAGGCATAATCTCAAAGTCATCCCACTCCATTACATTAAATTGGAGCTTTTCTTTTTGAGAAGTTATAATAATACCACTGCCTTCTGTAGCATTAAAAAAAAGTACTTTACCATATTTCTTCATGGAACAATTCTATCTTGATTCTGCTTAAAAGAAACGTTCATTCTTATTTTTGTGTAAGCTTTTTTATTTTACTAACTATTTTATTATAAATATGAAGTTTTTCTAATACTTTTTGTAATATATACCTGTGGACTATACGAGTGATAGGAAAGATAGCTAATAAAATGACAAACATTAATCCTAAAAGAATTATAACGTGCATAGTCCCATCAGGGTCATTAGCAAAAAAGAGATTTTGGGTGTTCATACCAAAAAAACCTACAATAAGGTTGAGCGGTAAAAATATTCCCGAGAGGATTGTAAGTACATAGATGTTGTTATTTATTTTGTCGTTTTTTAAAGAGTTATAGTAGCTATATAAAGTGTCAAGTTTTATAGTATGTAAGTTTGCCAGTCTTTGATAACGCTGTATGTGTTCTAAAATATTAGAGAGGGAATCATCCGGAAAATTTTTATTTTCCGGTTGTTCGCTTTTGTACTCTTTTAAAACGATATCAATCCTTTCTAACATTCTGTCTATTCTAGTTAAGTCTTTTTTGAGATCAAACCACAGATCTAAAAAGATTGCAGGTATTTTACGGGAATACAAAGCATCTTCAAGGTTGTCGATTTCATCTAAATATCTTTTGACAAGTCTTTCCGCTTTTCCTAAATGAATACTTATAGAGTGAAGCATCTCTTCAATGTTATGGTATACCGAAAAACTGTTTGTTGTACGGTTGTATTTACAGATCAATTCATCTTTGATAATGTAGGGGATAGATACACCGCGAAGCTCATCCTCTTCAATTTCAAAAAATCTCACTATAAGAAGAACATAATTATCCGTAGGGAAGTAATAAGACGGATGATCGCTGTTTAATATATCTTTAACATGTAAAGGATCGAGTTGCTCTGTAACTGTTGCAAAATCTAGACTATTTGTTTTCATAGGTCAACCTTTATTAGAGAAAACTTTTTGTTCCCCGTTTATCGTACATATCTTTATATCTAAAAGTGATAAGGTTTTGCATAATAGCAAAGAGAACCATAAAGTTTAAGAAACTACTTCCCCCGTAACTAAACATAGGCAGAGGTACCCCCACAACAGGGGCAAATCCTATCGTCATGGAGATATTAACTCCCATATAGATAAATATCATAAAAGAGATCGCGACGGTAACAACTTTTATGTAGTAGTCTTTATTGAAAACACCGAGACTCAGCAGATGTAAAATGAGTACTACATAGATTAAAATGAGTAAGAGTGCCCCTAAAAATCCTGTTCTCTCAACCACAAAAGCAAAAATAAAGTCACTCGTTGCAATAGGGAGGAATTTCATTTGTGTCTGTGTAGCTTCCTCTTTGTTTTTTCCTGTCCACCCGCCTGAACCGATAGCGATGATCGACTGTTGCACATGGTACGACGGCTTTTCACTTAAAAAGTCTTTGATACGTACTTTTTGGTAATCGTGTAAGCCGTACTTGTAAGCAAGCGGTGAGATTAAAAGGATTGCTGCGGCAATAGTTGCAATTATTTTCCAGTAGATCCCGACAAAAAATAAAACACCGTAACCGATGAGCAGAAGTACTAAGGCAGTTCCAAGATCGGGTTCTTTTACGATTAAAATAAACGGGATGAGGATATAAACACTTATACGTATAAAATCTTTGAGTCGATAACCACCAACCGGAGGAGGGGTTTTGTCGATCAGATATGCAAGCATTAAAATAAGTGCAGGCTTTACAAACTCTGAGGGTTGGATAGTTGCATTTACAAAAGGGATGTCAATCCAACGCTGGGCACCCAGACGAGAGTGCCCAAAAAACTCAACCCCAAGGAGTAAAAGGATATTGAGCCAATAGATAAAAGGGATCACCCATCTCATCTTTCTAATAGGGAGTAAAAAGACACCTAAAGAGGTCATCAGTGCTACACCGACATAGGCAAGTTGTTTCTCTGCAAGTGCAGGAACCGCTTCCCCGATTAGCCAGTTGGACATAATAACGAGGGGTATGATAAGAATTATAGAAAAAAAGTCAAATTGTGATAAAATACTCTTATCAAATCTCCACAAGTTTGTAACTCCAAATAAAATTATTGTGATTGTAACATAAAGGTATATAATGAGAGATGTAAAAGAGTATATTTGTGAAAAATCAGAACGATTAGACACTTTTTTAGCTTCACAAATAGCTCAAACACGTTCACAAATAGCGCAACTGATTAAACAAGAAGTTGTATTTGTAGACGATAAGTTAGTAGCTCGTCCCGGTGTAAAGTTAAAAGCGGGACAAAAAATAAAAGTTGAATTTCCGGAATTGAAAATTGATGAGGTCAATACTAATTTGCTTGAAGAGGTTTCTTGGGCAAAAGATGTAGAAGTTCTTTATGAAGATGAAGATATTATGGTTATCAATAAACCAAGCGGAGTAACGGTCCATCCTGCACCAAGCGTAAAAGAGCCCACTCTGGTTGACTGGTTAAAGTTTAAAGGGATCCGACTCTCTACGATCAGCGGCGAAGAGCGTCACGGTATCGTGCACCGTCTTGATAAAGGGACATCAGGTGCGATGGTGATCGCAAAAACAAACGAAGCACATGAGTTCTTATCTCAGCAACTGCAAGACAAGAGTATGGGAAGATATTATCTTGCTATAATTGCACCACCGTTAAAAGAGGATGTGACTACTGTTGAGTCAAACATCGGTAGAAGCAGTTCAAACCGTCTAAAAATGGCAAGCGGATTAGAACACGGTAAATACGCCAAAACAATGTTTAAACAACTGCTGCTAAGTGATGATGAAAGAATGCAATTAATCGCATGTAAGCTTTTTACTGGAAGAACACACCAGATAAGGGTACACTTAGAGAGTTTGAACAGACATATCGTCGGGGAACACTTGTATGCGCAAAGCCCGAAAATGGAGAAATCGGAACGAATTTTGCTCCATGCGTACATAATATATTTTATACATCCAACAACAAAAGAGCTGCTCTCTTTTGAAGCAAAATATGATGAAAATATGAAAAGTTTTATAGAGAAAAAATTTGATATGGAGAAGGTCAATGAAGTTACTGAACTTGAGTACATTACTGACAGCTTCACTACTGACATTTAGTGCATGTAGTGGTGTGAAACCTAAGGTAGATGAAAAAACTGCCGTTGATGATACACTTCCTGTTATAACACTTACACAAAACGGGATCATCTCAGATATGACAAGTATCGCTTTTGAGTGGAGTAGTATTAAAGACCCGAGAGTAAAAGAGATATATGTCTATAGAACATCTCCAAAGTCTGAAAACAATAAAGAGATGCAATATTATGAGAGTGTAGACAGTCGTTTTAAAACACACTATGTTGACGACGATGTAACTCCTGATACTATCTACTCATACAGTTTTAGAGTTTTAGCAGAGGATACGCAGGGAAGACTTTCTCAAGTTTATAAGATAAATACAAAACCTGTTTTACAATCTGTTGCATGGATACACAGTATTACAGGGCTTCCAAGAAGTGCAAAAATTATTTGGCGTCCCCATTCAAACCAAAGGGTACAAAAGTATATTGTAGAGCGTAAAACACTTGAAGATACAGAATGGGAAACACTTGAGACTATCAATGACAGATTAAGTGCAGAGTTTTTAGATACTGATCTAAAAGATAATTATGTGTATATGTACAGACTCAGAGCAAAAACATATGATGGTATTATCTCAACACCTTCACAAATCGTGAAAGTAGTAACAAAACCTTTACCGAAAACTGTTACAAATATCAGAGTAAGTACAAATCTTCCAAAGCAGATCCAAATTGACTGGGATGCGACGACACAAAAAGATTTTTCAAGATACTATGTGTATAGATCTGCCAGTATAGACGGTAATTATGAACTGATCGCTAAACTTCATAACAATACGTTTACAGATAAGATCGATGAAGACGGCGCACGCTACTTTTATCGTGTAAGTGTTGTTGACAAAGACGGTTTAGAGAGTGAAAACGAAAAGAACAGCATCATGGGGATGACACTTGCAAAACCTGCGGCACCTGCAATTTTTAAAGCAGAAATTGTCGGTTCGGCTATAGAGTTAAACTGGTCAAAAGTTGATCCTAGATCAAGAAGTTATATCATCGTTAAAGAGACGCAAAAAGGTTGGCTTGATACTAAACGTGACGAGTTTAGAGATATTACAGGGACAAAATACAGCGATAACGTTGTAGATGCAGACACTACATACACGTATAGAGTTTACAGTTTAGATGAAAATAAGATTTTATCTGAATCTAGTGAGCCTGTAGTGGTTGTAACTCCGGAATCAACACAGTTTATTGAAGCTCCAAAAGCGCAAAAGGTACAAGAGCAAACGGTTAAAAAACCGGTTGAAGTGAAAACAGATGAAAAGGTGATAGCACCTGCAGAAGATTTAGATATGAACGAGTTATAATGCCACATTTACACATTAAAGAATTTAAACAGATCGATTTACCTCAAGAGATAGACGGGGTGAAATTTAATTTCCTAGCTGATAATGCTACTAGAGATGATGAACAGTTAATCTCGACAACAGTTGATGGTGAGAAGTTCTTTTTACTTGTTAAAGAGGATGAGGACAGAGTCCTTTTAAAAACAGATAAGCTTACACGCCCGGCGTCAATTTCAATCGTACATAAAGCACTTTTAGCGTATGCAAAAGGTGCCAAACTTGATGTACTGGCTTCAAATGTTGTGGAGAGAAAAAATATCCACCTTGAAGAATCAACAGCACTTAAAAAGATAGAGTACTTTGCAAAAGAGTTCCCTAAAGACAGAGAAGTGCGCATTGAGGTTGGTTTTGGTTCAGGGCGTCACTTGCTGCATCAAGCGGCAAATAACCCGGATGTGCTTTTCATCGGGATAGAGATCCACAGACCATCTATTGAACAGGTTTTAAAACAAGCCGTTATTCAAAAGTTAGACAATCTTTTAGTACTCGATTATGATGCAAGACTTTTTCTGGAATTAGTACCTTCAAATCTAGTGGGGGCTGTATATGTTCACTTCCCGGTTCCTTGGGATAAAAAGCCGCACCGCCGTGTGATCTCAACAGCATTTATTGAAGAGTGTAGACGTGCGCTTAAAGTTGGCGGTACATTAGAGCTTCGTACGGACAGTGAAAACTATTATGCTTACTCGTATGAAACATTTATAGCATTTCCAAAAACAACACTGCTTATCAATAAAAACAAAGATATCGCTGTTAGTTCAAAGTATGAAGACAGATGGAAGAAGATGGAGAAAAACATCTACGATGTTATTATGACTAATGACGAAGAGTCTGAACCTCTATCGATCGAGGGTAGTTTTGAGTTTGATGAGGTGAAACTCTCAAATGAGGAACTGATCTCTTTACACGGAACTACAAAAAGATTTGAGAGCGGTTTCATCCATTTTGAAAGAGTGTATAAAACAGATGAGGGTGTGATGCTGCGTACATCAATGGGAAGTTTTGACAGACCTGAACATCTTTATGTGATTGTTCGAGGAACATCTGCCGAGTATTATCCTGAACTCCCTTTACGCTCAAAAGCAAACCTGAGAGCACATCAATATCTAAATGAGGTTTTGAATGGATAAAGTTATAATCGCCGAAAATCTATCTCTGGCTTACTCGAGTGAAGAAACCATTATAAACAAAGCGAATTTTTCTATAGATTCAAGTAGTTTTGTTTTTATAACGGGTGCAAGCGGTAGTGGGAAATCTACACTGCTAAAATCTCTTTACGGTGCGTTAAAACCGAAAGAGGGTTCACTTGTTGTAGGTGGCGTTGAGTTAAGAAACGTATCTAACTCAAAACTTAACTTTCTACGAAAGCATTTAGGGATAGTTTTTCAAGATTATAAACTTGTAAAAGAGTGGACAATTGAAAAAAATATTATGTTGCCGCTGATCATCAACGGTTACGATAAAACGGTAACGCAAAACCAGGTAGACTCTTTACTAAAGCATGTCAGACTGAAACATCAAGCGGGAAAATATCCTCTTGAACTCAGTGGTGGGGAGCAACAACGTGTCGCAATGGCTAGAGCACTGGCACACAACCCGATCCTGATTTTAGCGGATGAGCCGACGGGGAATCTTGACGATTACTCCTCTCAACTGATCTGGAACCTTTTAGAGGGTGCAAATGAGCAATTAAAAACGACGGTTATTGTCGTAACGCACCACATACCGGAAAATCTGAAAGTGAATTATAAACATTATCATATTGAGTTTGGAGATATCCGTGAAGTCCTTTAAAAATCATATATCTTTAGTATTAGCTTTGCTTGGAATCCTTTTTGCCTTGCAGGTTTTTATGGTTGTTGAGCGTTCTATTGATAGTTATAAAGTAAATTTAGCAAACAATTACTCTTTAGTAGTAGTGAGTGAGAAATCTTTAGAGACAAAACAACTTCAATCGATCAATCCATTAATTGCTAAAATGGAGACTTTATCTCCTGATAACATCATTAAAAAACTAAATACCGGCATCAATAAAACGAACTTAGAGCTTTTAAAGTTAACATTGCCAAAGTTTTATAAAGTAAGCCTGCAACACTATCCAAGTCCCTCAGAACTTAAAACACTTACTCGAGAACTGTTGAAAAATAATTACATTACAAAAGTTGAAACTTTTGAAAAGACACACGACACTACATACAGACTTCTTTTACTGTTTAAAAATGTAATAACTGTTTTTGCTTTTACTGTTATAGTCGTAACGCTTCTTTTAATCTCTAAAGAGTTAAGAATATGGCAATTTAAACACAATGAACGTATGAGCATTATGGGATTGTTCGGAGCACCATCTTGGCTTCGTTCAGCTGTACTTTTTCGTCTTGCCATAGTGGACGCTTTGATCGCATCATTTTTAGCTTTTATACTGTTTGCATATATCAGTACATTACCGATGATTGCACAAGAGTTTGAGCATATTGGGATTAGTATAGTACTTTTTGATTATACGTATGACTTTTTACTTATGCTTGGAGTATCTATCTCTGTCGCTATTTTATTGGCCTCATTTGTTATGTTAGGTCATAAAGAAGAGGTATAATGATCAAAATATTTTTCTCTTTAGTTTTACTATTTGGTTTTGTTTACGGTGCAAATAATATTGATACAAAAATAAAAAGTACGAGTAAAAAACTTCATAGTTACAGTCAAGATTATTCTAAGATCAATAAAAAAATGGCACAAACGGCTAAGGCGATTTTAGAACAAAAAAAAGAGCTCTCAAAACAGGAAAAATATTTAGAAGAACTTAAAAAAGAGTTAGAGTCTAAAGCAACTAGCTATAAAGACAGCCGCGTTCAGCTTGATGAGCTCAGAGCAAAACAGATAGAACTAAAGAAAAAGCAAAATAAACTTGAGCAGGAACTTGTTTTTGTTATAGCACAAAGTGTCTCTTTATCGATCGTTTTAGAAGAGGATTTTAAAAGTGATGCAGACTCTTTGATCGAGCTGGAAGTGCTTGGTTCTATGTTGGAATCCTCAAGAAAAAAAGCGAAAGAGTTAAGTGAAAAGTTTTTGGCTAACTCTGAAGATATAGATTCTTTACGTCAGCATGCGACAACTTTAGAAAGTTCAATCAAAGAGATCGACGATAAACGTAAAAACGTATTGGTAACGCAAGAGGAAAATAAGAAGGCTCTAAAAAAACTGGAAATTGCAAAAGCATCTTATAAAAAAGAGCTGGAAAGCTTACTAAAAAGACAGAATGCTTTAAAAGATACACTTTCACATCTAAATATTATTAAAATCGATCAGCAGAAAAAAGCTCAAGAGGAAAAAGAGCGTAAAGCTGCTTTAGCGAAAAAAGAGATATATGTTGAGGATAAAAACCTGCCGACAGTAAAAAAACACGGCAGCTCTTATCAGGCAATGAAAACGATTAAGTATCGAGGAGCTAAAACTATAGCCCCATTAAACGGATACACGATTACGAAAAATTACGGGACTTACACAGACCCGATTTACGGAATAAAAATCTTCAACGAGTCAATCTCTTTAAAACCGAAAAAACCGGATGCAAAAGTAAGAACAGTCTTTAACGGTAAAGTTATATATGCAGATAAAACTGCGGTTCTTGACAATATTGTTATTGTTGAACATGACCATGGTTTACACACGATTTATGCAAACTTATCACAGATTGCTCCAAATATCAAAGTTGGTAATAAAATTAAAAAAGGGTATACAATCGGAAGGGTAAAAGATGAACTTATCTTTGAAGTTACCCAAAAAACATCCCATATCAACCCTATAAGATTATTTAGGTAGATTTGGGTATAATCGCGAAAAATTTTAGATTAGAGAAATGATATGAACTTTATACAAACTCGTGGCGTTGATCCGTCAAAACCTAAAACAGTTACTTTTTCACAAGCTATTTTAGACCCGATAGCATCTTACGGTGGACTTTATGTTCCTGAAAAACTTCCGGAATTAGGTCAAGCATTTTTAGATAAACACTTAAACTCTTCATATAAAGTGTTAGCAAAAGATATGTTAGATGCTTTTAATATCGATATAGAATCAGCTGTAATTGATGAAGCGTTAAACCTATATGACAAGTTTGATGATGCTTCTAACCCTGTACCGGTTGTAAAAGTAAAAGAAAATCTTTATGTAAGTGAGTTGTATCACGGTCCTACACGTGCATTTAAAGATATGGCACTACAGCCTTTTGGTATTGTTCTTTCATCTATTGCACAAAAAAAGAATGAAAACTATTTAATCTTAGCGGCAACAAGCGGTGATACTGGTCCGGCTGCATTAGAGACTTTTAAAAATCGTGCAAACGTAAGAGTTGCTTGTTTATACCCTGACGGTGGAACAAGTGATGTTCAAAGATTGCAAATGGTTACTGAAGATGCAGAAAATCTAAAAGTTATCGGTATAAACGGTGTATTTGATGATGCACAATCAGCTCTTAAAAGATTACTTGCATCAAGCGAATTCAAGTTTGCATTGTCTGAAAAAAATACAAAACTTTCAGCTGCAAACTCTGTAAACTTTGGTCGTATCATTTTCCAAATCATTTACCATATCCATAGTTATTTAGAACTTGTTCGTCAAAATGCAATCACTATGGGTGAAAAAGTTTACCTAAACGTTCCAAGTGGAAACTTCGGAAATGCTCTTGGCGGATACTATGCATGGAAAATGGGACTTCCTGTTGAGAAGATCATTATCTCTTCAAACGAAAATAATGTATTAACTCGTTTAATTAAAACAGGTAAGTACGATCTAAACGGTTGTGATGTAGTAAATACAACTTCACCTGCTATGGATATCTTAAAATCTTCAAATGTTGAAAGAATTCTTTTTGATATGTTCGGTGAAGTAAGAACGAAAGAGTTAATGCAAGACCTTGAAGAGAAAAATGTTTATGAGCTTACAGCAGATGAACTAGCAACTTTACGCACTTGTTTCGATGCAGATTTCTGTAATGGGGATGAAGGTAAAGCTTACATCAAAGATACATTTGATAATGACAATTATCTAATGGATCCTCATACTGCAACTTGTTTTAAATCATATGAAACGTGTAGTGATCCTAAAATAAAATCTATCATCTACTCAACTGCAGAGTGGACGAAATTCTCTCCTGTAATTGCAAACGCACTTACTGGTGAAGTAGATGCAGAAGATATTATCGCACTAGAGTCTATCTCTAAAACTGCGAAATTAGCAATCCCTGCTATGGTGAAAGAACTCTTTACTAAAGAGATAGTTCAAAAAACTATCATCAATAAAGAGGATATAGAAAAAGAGATTTTAGATTTTATCTAAAACTCTTTTCTTCCCTCCTAATCTCTCCGAATTCTTCTAAAATCAATATTTCTTATACTCTTTTATACTTGTTTAATAATTTATGTCATACAATGATAGTATCTTGTAATAGGATTGGTCATGGGTATAGATGAAGACTTAGAACACAAACGACACATGATGTATTATAATCAGCTTCTACAAACCGATAGAAGATCGAAGCTCAAAGGTGAAAAGAGTAAGAAAAAGAAAAAAGATAAGTTGAGCTTTGGATCACAAAAAGTTGATTTTAAAGACTACGTGTATGCGCCCGACGATTATGAATGGTTAGCATATCTTTTTTACTTTATAGCTATCCCTTATGTAACGGGGGCAGTGTTCTTATTTTTATTTATTGCCGGTGGTGATTTTGATAACTTTATGCTGCTTAATCTCAACTCATTCATTATTGTATGGTTGATCGGATATGAGATAGTTGCCGCATTTTTATTATTTTGGATTTTTATCATGTTCTTACAATATGAACGTGAAGATGATGAAGACCCTTACGGGTTTGGATGAGAGAGTTATCTTACTCTCATCTCTTTTGGAGCGTCTTTAGGTACAAGTCCGTATTTTGAAAGATCGACCATAATCTCTTCTCTTTTATCTTTAAGAAGTTTTTGCATAACAGGGTTTCGGTCCATTTTGTATGTCTCTGTTTTAACTACGTTACCTTTGTGATCGTAGTATTTTTTTAATCCCACTTTATAGTTGTTTTTATAATAAACCTCAGAGTAGAGATAACCCTCTATATCCCACTCTTTCATTACACCTTCACGTCTTCCCATAACATAGTTGACTTCAGAACCAAGTACTCCGTTGTCATAGAAGATCTTTTGTATATCGTGTTTTTGGCCATCTACATATTTTACAACGAGCTTTTTAGCTCCGTTATCGTAAAAAGATGTGTAAACTCCATTCTCTTTTCCATCTACAAAATTAACTTGTGATTTTACTTTACCGGTATCTGTATACCAGTATGTCATTCCGTTTCTTTTACAGTTTTTATATGTTGATGATTGAGTATTGTCTTTTTGAATGTATTCACTAGGATCGGCACAAAAAAACTGTGTATCATTGGCAAAAATAGCTGTAGAAAGCAATATTAAAGATAGAGACTTTAACATAATGATTCCTTATAAAAAAATTTTTAAAAATAATACCATATACTCATCACATTTTTATCAAGATAATTCTGTTGCACGTTTATAGGCAGTTTCAATAGCGTCTATACAGGCATTTCTGACATTGCCTTTTTCAAGTGCTCCGTATCCTGCAGCAGTAGTACCGCCCGGGCTCATTACGCCGTCTTTAAGTAGTGCAGGGTGGATATCTTGGATCAGTTTTCCAAAACCGCCGAAAAGTCCTCTCATAATTGCCATTGCATCATCACGCTTAAGTCCTTGTTTTACTGCTCCGTCAGTAAGTGCTTCAGCAATAAGCGCTAAATATGCAGGACCGCTTCCCGCTAAGGCTGTTGCGATATCAAGCTCTTTTTCACTTCCAAGCCATACAGTCGGTCCGATTGCGCTAAAGATCTCTATCGCTTCATCTTTAAATGTTTCATCACCTGTTAAAGTTGTCATAGAGTGGTGCACAGAAGCTGCCAAATTCGGCATAGTTCTTACAACTGCCTGTGTTGCAAAATTGTTTTTTAGTTTCTCTACAGTACTTCCCGCTAATACAGAGTATATAACTCTAGCTTTCCCTTTTAGCTGTTGAGACACCTCTTCGATATTGTACGGTTTAACACAAAGAATAATAGTTTTATCTTCAATATTAAAATCTTTAAGTAATGATTTTTCTGCTGTAATACCTAAATCTTTTTCAAACTTTTCTAATTTTGTAAGATCTCTTCCAACAACTTCTATTTTATATGTATCCTTTAAGCCTTGGGCAATGCTAAGTGCCATATTTCCGTTACCAATAAAAGTTATTGTTTTCATATTTCGTCCTCAAAATTTTTTATGTTATTATAGCATTAATATTTACGAGGGGATTTTTTAGTATGGAACAATTTTTAAAAAATGCAAAAAACGGCAGTAGAGTTTTAAATACATTAAGTGGAAAAGAAAAAAATAGAATTTTAAGAGAGATGGCTGAGGCTTTAAGAGCAAATACTATGAGTCTGATCGAAGCTAATGCTATAGATATGGCAAACGGTAAAGAGAATGACCTTAGTTCTGCACTTATGGATCGTCTTTTTTTAGATGAGAAAAGAATTGATGCTATGGCGATTGCAGTTGAAGAGATCGCAGCACTAAAAGAGCCGACTGGAAGAGTGCTTGAAGGTTGGGTAACTGAAGACGGTTTGAAGATCGAGAAAGTATCTATCCCTATCGGTGTAATAGGGATCATCTATGAGTCTCGTCCAAACGTTACAAGTGACACGGCAGCACTTTGTTTTAAAAGCTCAAACGTATGTGTGCTAAAAGGTGGTAAAGAGGCTGAAAACTCTAATCAGGCGATCGCAAAAGTACTGCAAGCGGTATTAGAGAAAAACAACTTGCCAAAAGAGCTTATTTCACTTTTACCGGACAGTTCACGTGAGGGTGTAGCTAAACTTATTAAGATGGATAAATATGTTGACCTTATCATTCCTCGTGGTGGTGAAGCGCTTATTCGTTATGTAAGTGAAAATGCTACGGTAAGTGTAGTAAAGCACGATAAGGGTTTATGTCATACATATATTGACAAAGATGCAGATCAAGAAAATGCGGTAAAAATTGCGATCAATGCAAAAGTACAACGTCCGGGTGTTTGTAATGCTATGGAGACATTACTTGTAGATAAAGCAGTAGCTGCAGAAGTTTTACCAAAACTCAAAAAGGAGTTTGATGCAGCAGGAACTGATCTACGAGGTTGTGGAGCTACACAAGAGATAATCAACGTTGCAAATGCAACAGATGAAGATTATGATACTGAGTATCTGGCAAATATCTTAAGCATTAAAGTTGTTGACGGTGTAGAGGAAGCGATTGAACATATTGTAAGATTTGGTTCTGGACACTCTGAAGCTATTATTACCGAAAACATTACAACTGCAGAGGAGTTTTTAAATAACATTGATGCAGCGGCACTCTATGTAAATGCAAGTACACGTTTTACTGATGGCGGGGCATTTGGTTTTGGAGCGGAAGTTGGGATCTCAACAAATAAACTTCATGCCAGAGGACCTATGGGAATCGAAGGTTTGACAACGTATAAATTTAAAATATACGGAAGTGGTCAAACAAGATAAACAGAGTATCTATTTTTGATACTCTTTTATATCTTCAAGTAAGATGTTTAGGTGGTGTTGGTACTGCTGCAATAGTGTGAGGTAGCTTTTCTCCTCATCATCTGCGATAGAATCTTTAATATATGTAGCAACATTATGTAGTTTTACAGCGCCGATATTTGCTGATACACCAATAATATCTAAAAGTAATTTATCTGCTTTTTTTAGCTCATTGTTTTCCAACAGACTAATTAATGTTTGATCTGAATCACTGTATGTCTCTAAGAACTCACTTAAAATTTCATGGTAAAAAGTTTCATCACCGCCACAAATTTCTAAACCTCTTTCACCGTCAAGTTCTCTTGTTGTGACAACATTAACCATATCTTCATCATCTGATGATTGTTCCTCTTGATTCCCTGAGTATGCATATAAAATATCATACAGAGCATCCATTTTAAGAGGTTTTTCAAGGTGTTCAGACATACCTGCTTCTGTCATCTTTCTAATATCGTCAGATGCAGTATCACCGCTTAGTGCCACAACTACGATATGATCGTATTCAGGTGTTGCACGTATACGGCGTGTAGCTTCAAAGCCGTCAATATTTGGCATATGTGCATCCATAAGGATAATAATAAAGTTGCTGTCATTTTGTAAAATGCTTAATGCTTCTTGTCCGTCATTTGCAACAATCACTTCTATACCGCTGTCTGCTAAAAGACCAAGTATAACTTTTTGGTTGATGAGGTTATCTTCAGCCAATAATATTCTTTGACCTGAGAACTCTTGGAAGCTATCTTTTGTAATCTTGCCGTGTGGCGGTACTTCTCTTTTTTGGATGGTTTTTGTTTGAGGAACTTCTTCTTCTGTTACAGTTTCCTCTTCAATAACACCGAAGTCACCCTCTTCAGAACCCATACCTTGAGGCTCTAGATCCATTAAATCTGTTTGTTTTTCTTCTGTTGGTTCTTCGGGAGTTACTCTCTCTTCTTGAACTGTTTCTTGCTGCTCGTCATATTCATCTTCTAAAAGAGCTTTTTCACCTATCTCATCTTCTTTTACTTCTTCTAAATCATCTTCGATTAACTCTTCTGATGATTTTTTAGAACTTATTTTATAAACTACAAATGCGACGATAAGTAGAAGGACAACGGCAATAGCAACCAGTTCAATATTATTTAGTAACTCTTCTAACATTTTTTTCTCTTTTGTGTTAATTTTACTAATAGTACACTAAGTAAAATTAAAGATAAATTATAGCCTTGAGACAATACTTTACAATTTTGGGGTATAATCTTAAGAAAATAATAGCTCAAGGAAAATTTTGGAAAACATCCCACATATACCAGTTTTATATAGAGAAGTTGTAAGTGCTTTTGATGATATTACAGATGGAATCATCATAGATTGTACAATGGGATATGGTGGACACTCAAGTCTGATTTTGGATAATAATCCAAACATAAAACTTATCGCTATCGATCAAGATCAAACAGCCATAGACTTTTCAACAAAAAGACTGGAGAAGTATGGCGAGCGTGTAGAGATCAGAAAAGGGCGTTTTTCCAATGTTATCAAAGATATTTTAAATGAGTATGATCCTCGTGACATAAAAGGGGTTCTTGCAGATATCGGTGTATCTTCACTGCAACTGGATCAAAAAGATAGAGGTTTCTCGTATGAGAGTGATAACCTCGATATGCGTATGGATAAAGATGCTCCGCTTAGCGCTTCAAATGTGATAAATGAATATTCTCAAAACGATTTAGAGATAATCTTACGCGATTACGGAGAGATGAGAAACTACAAAAAAGTAGCTTCGGTTATTATGCAAAACAGACCGTTTCACTCCGCTAAAGAGTTAAGCCAAAAACTGAACCCTTTTATGCCTAAAGGGAAAAAGATCCATCCCGCAACACTTTTAATGCAAGCTATCCGTATTGAGGTAAATGATGAGTTAGGGGAGCTTAAAAACTTACTTGCTGCTCTAGAGGATGCAAAACTCCCAAGTGCAAAAATTGCAATTATCTCATTTCACTCTTTAGAAGACCGAATAGTAAAACAAACCTTTGCTGCTTGGGCAAAAAGTTGTATATGCCCGCCTCAGGC
Organism: Sulfurimonas sp. hsl 1-7; assembly: GCF_030577135.1. Lineage (NCBI taxonomy): Bacteria > Pseudomonadati > Campylobacterota > Epsilonproteobacteria > Campylobacterales > Sulfurimonadaceae > Sulfurimonas > Sulfurimonas microaerophilic. The sequence goes on from NZ_JAUIRR010000001.1 coordinate 238,121, forward strand.
GATGCGATGTGAGTGTGGAAATAACCACAACTTAGGAAAAATCATAACAAAAAAACCGATTACGGCTCAAAGTGATGAGCTCAAAGATAATGCTCGAAGCAGAAGTGCGAAACTGCGAGTATTTCAAATGGAACTGGAATGAATGATAAGACAGAACTTTTAGAAGAGTATGACAATCTAATTAAAGTTAAACAAAAGCTTGATTTTAATTATTTTTTATATATGCTTCTTGTGATTACCTTTATAGCTGTTTTTGCTTTTCCAAAGATATATATCAATCAGCAAATATACTATACAAGCAGGGATATTTCGAAGTTACAAGTAGAGTATGAAACCCTGCAAGAGGAAAATAAACTTATCCGATCATCGGTTGAGTCGATCAAGTTTAAGAATCAAGTTTTAGATACGATGTTTTAATAAGGGAATTAAGTGGTACGCAGTTTTATCAGGTTTTCTATAGAGAAACCTCTTTTAAATCATATACTTTTAATATTTATATTTATGCTCTCAATCTTTGCGTATATCAATATACCAAAAGAGATCTTTCCGCCTATGAACATGGACAAGATCGTAATTACCGGCGGATATAGTGGAACTTCCGCTGATGTCCTCGATAAGATGGTGGTGCAGACGATCGAAGACGATATGCAAAATATCGATGACCTTGAAGAGATCAAGAGTGATATCAAAAACGGTGCCTTTACAATCTCGGCAGATATCAAACCGGGTGCCGATAATATCTTGGTGCTTAATGATGTCAAAGATATAGTAAGCAGTGTTAAAAAAGACCTCCCTTCAGATATGAACGAACCCGTTGCAAAGATCAAACTTCACGCTTTCCCACTGGCTCTTATTGCACTCTCGGGCGATGTTTCTAAAGAGGAGTTGTTAGATAGAGCAGAAGAGCTAAAAAGCGAACTCTCAAACTTTAAAGACCTCAGTGACATCACTATCCGTGGTGATGCAGATGAAGAGCTTGATATTGTTTTAAATAACGACAAAATCAAAGCGTACGGACTCCAGCCTGCACTCGTGGTATCTGCGATCAGCAACATCAGCTCCATTTTTCCGATCGGTACGATCAAACAACAGGCAAACCACCTTTATATCTCAACATTTAACGGGGAAAAAACAAAAGAGGGTGTAGAAAATACCCTGATTGATGTAGGCGGTAAAAAACTGAAAATCAGTGATATTGCAGATGTCGATTTTACGCTGAGTGACGAGGCTGAACTCTCTCACTATAACGGTGTAAGAAACATCTCTGTCAATGTGACAAAAAGTAAAGACGGAAATGCCATAGCACTTGTAAAAGATATACGTGCGTTGTTAAAAGAGCTGCATCAAAAAAATCCGCAGTTCAATTACGATATCTATACAGATACATCGGTATGGATTAAAAACCGTCTTAATGTAGTTTTTTCAAACATAATGTTTGGATTGATGTTGGTATTTTTAGCAATGCTTATTTTCATCAACCGCGGGATTGCATTTGTTGTAGCCCTTGGTATTCCTGTGAGTTTTATGATCGGACTTATTGTAAGTGAATTACTTGGAGATAGTTTAAATATGCTCTCACTTCTTGGAGCTTTGATAGCCCTTGGGATGCTTGTGGATGAAGCTATCGTAGTAGCCGAGAATATCTACAGACACTTAGAGGAGGGGATGGAGCGTAAAGAAGCGGTAGTTCAGGGTGCAGTAGAGATGTTTCCGGCAGTTTTAACGGCAACGCTGACAACGGTATTTGCTTTTTTACCTATGCTTCTCATGAGCGGAGAGATGGGGATGTTCATTAAGATCATCCCTATTATGATCACTGTTTTACTTTTATCTTCATTATTTGAAGCGTTCTATTTTCTACCGCTTCATGCTTATGAATTTTTGAGAGTTTCCAAAGAGGGAAGTTTTACAAAAAATATGTGGGCGGGTATGTATGTCCGCTACAGTAAAGTGTTACACTTTTTCTTTAGAAGAAAAGTGATCTCACTCATCACTATGGTTTCTTTGATCCTTGGAGCTACCGTACTTTTTGTTTCACAACTAAAGTTTCAGTTGTTTCCAGATTTCGATACGACACAGGTGTATGTGTACGGCAAAGTAGATATTAACAATGAACTGACAGATACGGAACAATACGTTGCACAATTAGAGAAAAAGATTTTAGCAAAGATTGATCCTCAGGATGTCTCTTCAGTTACTTCGGTGATCGGTTTTAAGATGGATTCTAAAAACAATGCGGAGATAGGGGAAAATCTTTTTCATATCTTTGTTGATCTAAAAGAGAGAGCACCTGTAAATATGTTCGATACATATATAAGCCCGTATCTCTCGATCGAATACGATAAAGATATTAAAACACGGCAAAAGGACTCTAGAGATATCGCACAAGATATAAAAGAGCTTTTAAAAGATGAGTTTGCAAAATATGACGAGTTAGTTGTAAAAGTTCCGGGCGCGGGTGTGATTGCACACGATATTGAGATCGGACTTCGATCACAAGACGGCAGGGATGTCGTGCCGTACCTCAAAGAGCTTGAAAGCGAGATCGCAAAAATAAACGGTGTATTTAATATCTCCGATGATGCAACATTGGGGGAAAAAGAGTTAAAGCTTCGCATAAACAAGTACGGTCAAGAATTAGGTTTTAATGAACAAAGCATCTCAAACTCTTTACGTGCATATTATCTCAAAGGGGAGTACGGAAAACTCTTTAACAATAGTGGACTGGTACGTATAAAAATTGAAAGTAATATGAACGAAGATATAGACTCTTTAAAAGATCTAGAGGTGCAAATCCCTTCAACGAACCAGTATGTGCTGCTTAAAGATATAGCAGATTTTATCTATGTGCAAAGCTATGTGACACTTAAAAAAGAGGATGCAAAACGTATAAAAAGTTTTTATGCCTCTTTAGATAAAACAGTTATAACATCGTCTGAAGTTATGAAAAAGCTTCAACCGGTATTTGAGAAGCTTAAAAATGAAGGTATTTTAATCGATATCAAGGGTGAAGAGAAAGAGAATAAAAAGAATATCAGAGAGATGACACAGTCTGCTCTGATCGCATTATTTTTAATTTTTATTACGTTAGTATGGTTGTTTGATTCTATAAAGAAATCTTTAATTGTAATCAGTACAATACCACTTGTTTTACTTGGTGTGTTTGTCGGGCATTACGTGATGGGAATCAATCTGACAATGCCGGGAATGATAGGTATAGTAGGACTTGCAGGTGTTGTTGTAAATGACGGGCTTATTATGGTTGACTTTATCAAAAAAGCCAAAGATACGGAAGAGTTGATGTCAAGAGCAAAAACAAGACTCCGGCCAATTTTACTTACATCACTGACAACGGTACTTGGGCTTTTAACACTGATCTTCTTTGCATCGGGTCAGGCGATGATACTCCAGCCGATGGCGGTATCGCTTGGATTTGGTATAGCATGGGCTACAGTGTTGAATCTTATATATGTACCGCTTTTATATGCAGTGGCATATAGAATAAAAGCACCGCAAAATATTAATTAGGAGAGTTTATGAATTTTGATATAGCATACGGAGAGTTTGGTGTAAGACCCCCGGTTACAAAACCGATTCCTGAGTTTTTGATCGAAGTAGGGGAAGCGGGAATAAGAAAGTTAATTGATGAGCATTATGAGGCTATAAAAACGAGTGAGATAGCACATCTGTTCCCTATGGATCCTCAAGACCTAGAAAAAGCTAAAAAACATGCAGCCGACTTTTTTATTCAGATTTGCGGCGGTCCCGATTATTTTAATCAAAGCAGAGGTGCTCCTCAAATGGTAGGTCGTCATGCACGTTTTCGCATAGATGCTAAAGCAAGAGAAGTATGGTTGAGTCTATATATACCGCTCCTTGAAAAACTCAAAGAAGAAGGTGTTACAGAGACGTCGTTACAGTCATTTTGGAACTACTTAAATGTATTCTCTTTATGGATGGTAAATACACAGTAGATTTCACACAATATAGTAAGCTAATTCTAAGCAACTGATGAGTATAATTTCGCCCTACCAAAACAAAGTGGGTTCTTAGCTCAGTTGGTTAGAGCCCTCCGCTCATAACGGAGTGGTCCCGTGTTCGAGTCACGGAGAACCCACCACTTTTAATCCCAAAAATACGAACTTTTTAATTTTACCTAAGCTCTATTTAGATGTCTAATTGTACTAGTGTCACCCAAAGTGTCACCAGCCTTTTTAAACAACTCTATATTTGTAGCAACCTTTAAATGCTCATTTCTGATAAAACCTGCATAGTTTTTCATAATCATCTCTGGTGAAGTGTGTCCGACAATGGCTGCAATTTCCATTATTTTAAACTGTTCACTATTGAGCATTGCAGTGATAAAAGTGTGTCTTGTCGTATAGAGTTTTCTATAATTCATTCCACAATCTTTTACGAGCTGATGCCATCTTCTTTTAAAGAATGTAGCGTCTTTGATAAAGCTTCCATCAAACTCAAATAGATAAAGCGATTTACTTAGTTTTCGTTGGCTTTCAATATATGGCTTTACAGCATCAAACAATGGAATATCTCTAACACTTCCTAGTGTTTTAGGTGAAGTAACCCGACCTTTGGAAACTGAACGTCTAATGGTGATTCTATCTTCCAATATATCACTATGCATCAAACCTAATATCTCACCGCTTCTCATACCAGTATGTAAAGCAACACCTAAGTAGTTTCGAAACATGCCAGTTGAGTTTTCTAGCATTAGATTTACTTCTTGAACTGAAAAGGGTTCAATGGGAGCTTTCTCTTCTCTTTTAAACCTAATTCCAAAAGCAACATTACGCTCAATTGCATCATCATCAAGTGCAATATCTAATGTGCCTTTAATACATCCGAGATAATCTCTTTTTGTACCATTTCTTAGATTTAAAGATGCTAAGTATTCTTTAACGGTAAGAGGTTTTATTTTTGCAACATTCATATCTCCAAAGTAACGATTTACTTTGTTATAGATTCCTATTCTCGTATGATAGCTTTTATCTGTTTTATGAAGTTCAAGAAACTTTTTAAAATAGTAAGAAAACTTTTTAGACTCTTGCTTTTTGGCTTTGAGTTCTTCCATCTTCTTAGCTATCCAAACGGGTAAATATTTTGTTTGCATATATTTGAGAGTCTTTTCAGTCTTTAGAACTTTTGTACTCTCTTGACCAACTTTAACATCATCATTTTCAAATAACACTTGGTATTTCACATACCAAAATTTTCTGTTTCCTCGTGATAAAATAGAGGCTTTTATATCTTGCACTCTGTCTCCTTTTTTTACAAAGGATTTAGTATCACTTACAACTAACATGTTATTCTAACCTCTTCTAGCTAAAAGATTTTCAAGCTCATCATTTTGCTCATAACCTTTTAACCAGTTTTCAAGTGCTTCAATATCCCAAAGAACAGCTTTTTTAGTTTTAGAGTTAGTAGGCGGTATAAAAAAGTGAATACCTTTGATAAACTCTGTATGCATTCTTTGTTGGAAGTAATCAATTGACAAATCAAAAATTTCAGGAAGGTTTTTAGTTTGAAGGTATTTTTTCATACATTTTCCTTTCTAAAATGGATATTCACAAGGATTATCTAGTCCACGAGTTTTTAATTCAATATAAGCGTTCTCATACTTTTTAATGAGTACTTGTATATCTAAATCACTTGAACTATCTAAATCCTCTTTGAGTTTGAGAATATATTTTTGCAACTCTAAATCATCTAAATCTCTTGGATTTATTTGAGTAGTTACATTTTCATAAACGAGTTTGACACCTTGTTTATCTTTTATAGAGTTGATATGATTCTTTTTAAACTCATCTAGCACATCTTTGAAGAACATCTCATCTATTACACCACCATGTATATGAAACTTTCTAGCTACTGCGATAGTGTCTTTAATTGCTTCGACAATTGTATATTTATAGCTCTTTCTTTTAATACGTTCTATAGGAGCTTGAATCTCAAAGAACTCTTTTAATATATAACTTTTTTCAAGATGTTCCCATAGTGGATGAGTCTTAGCTCTATGTTTATTTTTCATCTCTTTAGTGTTATCTGTAATGGAGGATAAATCAACCATACGTATACCGTTTAAACACTCTTTGAATAACGCTTCAGCACCAGAGAGTAAATCATCTACAGTATCTATCTTAAATGTCTTTAGATAGTCTCTATGCATCTCAAATTCTATGTTGTATATATCTTTAGTTCTCTCAAACCCATTAGAGAGAAAATGAAAGTACATCATATCTTTTTTCTTTGACTTTTTAAGTTCAGCTCGTTTATCATAGAGTCTTAATAAAAAAGGGCGTTTACCTATATACAAAGTCTCTAATTTATGTTTATTTGCACGCTCTTTGATAAGTGTTTCATATTTACGTTTACGAGTTACAAACATTGTTTTATCTATCCATGATAAATCACTTTGCACAAAGATATTTAAATCAGCTCTTGTAATTGGTTTATGACCTGTAATATAATCAACTAGAATAGCATCTATATATTGAATTAAAAACTTAATACCTAGAAAATAAATCCCTCTTGCATCTAACTGGACTTGGATATCATTTAAACCTCTATTGGTTTTATAGTCCTTGAATCCTATAGTGAAATAACTATCAATGTGTGTAAACCAATAAAACCCTTGTGCCTTTCCATTGAAGAAAAAAGTTTGTTTATTGATGAGTACATTTATATCTTTGTTCTCATACTTTAAATCTCTCTTTTCAAACCTTGCTTTGCTTTCCTCGTATTGGTCTAATATATCTAGGAATAAATCATCATACTGTTCATTAGTTTCATAGAAGTAGTAAAGTGTATCTATACCGCTGATAGTTTTAGGAGTACTACCTAACTCTTGTGTCTCTAAATCTTTCAATCTTTTTTACCTAACAACCTCTTTGAGGTTTAGAAGGGGGTGTTACTAGACACCCCGAACAAAAAAGGTAGCTAACGCAATCTACGCTCGAAGTGGCAAAGCCACAACTCCGCTACTAATTGCTCGTAGCTACCGCCTCGTGTGAATATTTCTTTAGATATCTATATGTTTATGCTCGTTGGTAGACCTACGCTTTCAGCTACGGCCCTTTGAGAAAGCATTTTAGCTTTGCAAACTATACGAGTTCTAAGACTCTTATGTTTCTTTCATTAATGATGGTGGAAGTATGAAGTAATTTGGAGAAAAAGAATAGAAAAAAATTTCACATATTTCTTAGAATTTTTTATAAACTCCTAAAAGTTTGTAAATAGGTTGAAGGTCATCATCTAAATGTTCTTTGATTTTTTCTCTCCAAGCGATATTATCTTTGTTATTCTCTATTTGTTTGTTTAAACTCTCTGTAATTGCTTTGAGATTTATTATTGATTTAATATCATTTTTACCTGGATATGCAAAAATAAATAAGTCATTAACTATAGCTGTCACTATAGCATTATCAATTTTATTGATTTGGATTGTTGTCGGAATATCAAGTTGATAAAATAAATTTTCAATCAGTTCCTTAATTTGATATTTCTTTAAATTTGTTTGATTTAATATAAATTTATATAAAAGGATTGAAAGGGAAGTAGTAATCCCTTTTTCTGTCAGTGGCATATACTGAAAAAATTTAAATATATTTTTTAAACTTTGATGGGTATGATACATAGCTAAATATGTTGTTTCTTTATCATTTAACTCTGTTGCTTTCATTTTATTTTGTAAAGTTTTTATAGCCCATTGTAAATCTACATATGTCAAAAAATATGTATATGTATCACTTTGTAATTTAGTAAACTTTTCATAATCTTCCAAATATAGTTCAAACACATTTTTGTGAGTTTTCATCGTATAGCTATTGATTCTATCATTTAAGATGTCATAGTACTGTTGATTCTGTTTAAAGGCTGTAATGTATGGACGTAAACGTTCTTTATTTTCTTTTATTCTTCTTGTTTCTATCATATCTTTGGTGTCACCATTGATATATTGAATTAAATCAATATGCTTGGTATATATTTGATATATATCTTCACTTAAAGAGTTTATGTCTTTTTCATTAGTTTCAAGTTCTTTGAGTATATCTTGTATTATTCGTTTCTTCATAATATTAAAATTTGGCTACTTTATTGGAGAATATTTTACTCTAAAAAATTTAGGTAAGTGTATAAAAAAATTGTTTTTAATTTTCAATCTATATTGAATAATTTATATATTGGTTTTCAAGTTACATTTTATACATATATTAGTAGAATATTATAAACTGTTAAAGAAAACAAATCTTCTAAAAAAGAGAATATTTATGGATACTTCAATAAGAAAAAATGAAAAATGTATCATTGGTTTACCAAGTTGTGGTTATGTCTTTAATTCGACACAATCTTGTTTTATTGGATATGGTTTTAATTCTTCTCAATTGGAGGTAGACATTATCACTAATATTCTAGAAAAAGAACATATAGAACCAGTCGAAGCAAAAAATCATTCAACATATGCAGAAAGTGTTTTTTGCACGAAAATATGTTCTAAAATTATTACATCTCGCTTTTGTATTATTTTTGTCAATAATGATATTAAAGATGGAGTTTCAATGCCCAATGCTAATGTCAATATGGAATATGGACTAATGCTTGGTTTGAATAAACATATTATTCCTTTTCAAAAAGAAGAAGATAGTTTGGCTTTTAATATAGCTGGATTGGATACTGTAAAATATACTCAAGCTAATTTAAAAGAAAAAGCTACAAAAGCAATTAAAGAAGCTATTTTAAAGACAGCACAGCAAGAAATCTCAGACGAAGTTTCAAATGAACAAATCGAATTCTTTTTATTATCTAATGGCTTTGAAGTTACTAGTTTGGAAGATGTAGGGGAGCGAGTATTATATAAAATGGGAGCAGTTCTAAAGTTTTATTTAGCAACACATTTAAGTGGATTAGGTTATATGTATTTAGGGGATTTTAGAAGTTTAAGCACAGATACAACTGTTAAACGAATATCTAAACTGTTTGAAATACTTGCTATTAAATTAGAATCTATGAAAAAGAAACAGGAATTAAAAATTATACCATCAGATGATAAAGCTATAACAATTATGTTACATATCTTAAAAACTTTAAAAGTATGGATTATATGTGATAATCAAACATCAAAAAATGAAGTTGAAAAACAAATCAAAGATACAAAAATCCCAATACATTTAATAGAAGAATTAAAGGTTTTTGAATCAAGTGAAATACAAAGTGACCTTATGTAATTAGTATCTATAAAATTGGGGACATTCTATACTTATTATTTTTCAGTATTATAGGACTCAATTAAATTATCTAATTTTTTGTAGTCTAATCTGTATCTTTCCATGGCAAGTATATATGTCATAATTGCAAACATAATTATTAATGCTTGATAAAATGGACTCAAAATAAATATTAAAACTACACATGACACGAGAGAAACAAGTGTTATATTCCATAATTTATCTGAAATTTTATGTATTTCTCTTTGATTTTTTTTAAAATAAGATAATTTTCCATTTTTGTATATTAAGATTTCTGGAAACTTTTTCATATATTGAATAACACGGAAACACTTAGTATCTTTGGATAGATTTATAATTTCATCAGCATCTAAAATTAAATGATATGCACTATAAAATTCTTTTTGAAGAATACATATATTAGGAGTGTCTTTTTTTATTTCGTTATGCAGATTTTCTAAATGTGATGTTTTTATACGATGAACATAAAGAAAAACATCATTAAATAAAAATTTTATTATTTCTAATGTAACTTCTAGTATTTTTGTATACTTTTCAAACATATTTTCTACCTTATGATTCTAAGCTTTCAACGAATTCTATAACTAACAAGATTAAGATTTTGTTTGATATTGACTTCTTCTTATAATGTACACAGTTATTTTATCTAATTAATTGATTCAAAAATTGTCTACTTTATAGGAAGATTCCAAATTTCAAAATTTTTCATTATCTTTTGTACTTTTCTAATAATGCATTATTTTCTATTTGAGTTTTTATCACTTCAAATAATGCAATAATATCATTATGAAATTCATTATACAGTTTTAAATCAACTTGTAAATATTCACCGTGTGCAATATGATTTCGCATATCTACTAAATCATTAATTAAATCTTTTTTTGCACTAAAGGAAGATTCTTCCAAGTTTAAGATTAATAACATTTCTTGAAATACATCATATTTTAAATTAGATTTAGTATTAATGATTCCCTTTTTTGGTATATTAGATCTATTTGTATATTCATTAAATAATGTTTCGACAACTTTTGTTTTATTGATAATACTATTTACTTCTAGATCTCCAATTTTATTTTGTAATGATAAAGCTAAAAAAGAATATTGTAGTTTATCATTTGTAAGATGTTTACTTGATACATATTCTAGGTAGCAAGATAAAGTCACTTTTACAAAACCTTCCCAATGCGCATACAATAATGGAACTGCTGAACGTAAAAAAACTGATTGCATAGCATTTTTAGTAGTAGGAATTTTATTTTGTATAATTGTTAATTCTTTTCTTCTCCATCCAAGCTCTTCAGCTAATTTATTTGTTAAACCATCAAAAGTACGTAAATCTTTTGCCATTCCTTATTTCCTAAAATAAGTCTTTATAAATGGTAATAAGTTTGGAATTCTAGTTCTTGCATTTGTACCAGAACCTGTGTATTTTTTAAATTCGTCATCAGAATGTAAATTTTGAATTTTTTCTATAAGTAAATCATTATCTTGAGGGAATGAATAACTATCGATATTGTAAGCTACTCCAATAGAAATTGCTTCAAATGCTGATTCTAAAAATTTACCTTTAAACTTTGTTCCATCATATCTCTTAAATGTATTGTCATCAAGTATTGAATTTAGTATGCTAAAAGTACTAATAAACTTATCTTTAATCTTCTCATAGTCAAATTTATCTTCTAAAAGTATTTTTTCTGTAATATCATCAAAAAAATCTTTAATATCTTTTTTTGGAGTATATTCATAGTATAATAATGCAATATGCCGCAATACTAATTCTACATTATATTGTTCTTCATAAAGTCTATCACTGAGGGAGAGTGTATTTTGAAACTCTTTATTAGCAGCTAGTTCTATAAACCATTCATATGTTGGTTTATTAACCATTATCATAACACTATTTCTAACTTCCTGATCAGATGCATAAGAGCCACCTGTATTAAGTCTTTGAAAAACTTCAAACTTGGCATTTGCACCTGTATCTCCAATAATAATTGATAAGTTTAGTTTCACTCTTTTAAAATTCAATTTCACTGTATCAGGTATTTCATACTCTTTATCTTCTTCATTCTCCCATTTAAAATTTTCTAAATGTGGAAGATATTTTGTTGCTTGTAATGTTAAAGGTTCTTTACCTTCCAAAACACCCATAAACTGTAAAATAGTAGAAACCCTTTGTAATCCATCGACAATTTCCCAAATTCCATCTTCGCGTTGAAATACAAAAATAGATGGTAAAGGAATTCTCAGCATTATTGATTCAATTAATCTAGTTTTTTGAAGAGGTGACCATCGAAAAAATCTTTGAAAGTCAGGATTTATAACTACTTCCCCATTTATATATAAGTTTACAAGTTCTCCAATAGACATAGGGTAATTTTCATTTTTAAATTCTTCTCTTTTTACTTCAATTTCACGTATTAATGTTTCACTTGTAGTCATAAAATTTTTCCTATAAATTTAAATTCAAACATAAGTTTATATTTTATATAAGTATACTTTAAATAAATAAATATTTAGTGAGTTATACGCTGTGATAATATAAGAATAGCTTAAAGAGATATAGAAAGATTTATTGAGAGAACTGTTTTAGCTACTCAGTAGCTAAAATAGTGTTGTTGAGTAGCTTTTATTGATAGAAGAGAGAATTTAAAGTGGCTATTTTAAGGCTTTTTAGTTTATTTTAGACCCTCCAGTATTCGGAGCCTTTATAGTAATGAAATTGAACTTTATTAAGAGTTGAAAAAGTGTCACCAATGTGTCACCAAAATAGCAGAAATTATAGTTAATTGTAAGTGACTAAATCCATAAAATATCGTGTTTTAGGTACTTTAAAGCAGTCTCATAACGGAGTGGTCCCGTGTTCGAGTCACGGAGAACCCACCACTTTTAATTCCCAATACACGAACTTTTTATCAATTATAAGCTCTTTGAAATTACTTGATTCTCTTACTATTATTAAATAAAATTGTTTTATACATATTTTACACTGCAACACTATACTTCGATTTAAAAAAGTAAGTATTATGGAAAATTATATAGAAGATTTAAGTATTATTAATCTATGTGCATTTGCACTAGGCTTAATGTATGGATTAGTGGCTCAATACACTCAATTTTGTTTTAGCGGTGCAATAAAAGATTATATACAAATAAAATCTACAAGAAGAGCTAGTTCTATTTTAGTTGCTATTATTACAGCGGTAATCCTTTCTCAATCAATAGCTATATTTTTTCAAGTTGATTTTTCTAACACTATTTATTTGAAGGAAGAGATCAATTACATCGCTATCATAATAGGAGGCATCGTATTTGGAGCAGGTATGATGTTGGCTGATGGATGCAGTAGCCGACAACTGATCAAATTCTCTCAAGGCAATATCTACTCCTTAGTAACGATATTATTTATTGCTATTTTTGCTTATATAACCTCAAAAGGATTGTTTTCATACTTTACAAACTTGCTGAATCACAACGAATTGCTATTAAAACTATCATCATATTTGCCTAATATGCAATTGCCTATACTATTAGTTATTCCAGTTTTGTTATTTGTATTATGGAAAATGATACCAAACATAAAAAGCCTACTATTATGTTTAGATGGTGTAATTATTGGGATATTAGTCAGTTTAGCATGGGTAGTGACAGGAGTAATAAACGTAAATGAATTTGAAATATCAACTCTTGAAGGGTTGAGTTTTGTATATCCATCCGGCAAAGCTCTTGAATATCTGATGTTCTTTAGTGGAAGTACGTTGTCATTTGGTGTTAGTATAATATTTGGTCTATTGTTAGGTGGAACTGTTATGGCTTTTTTCAATAAAAAATATAGAGTAGTAAATTGTGCGTCAAATGATAAAGAGAATAAATTAAAAAACTCAATTATTGGTGGTAGTATGATGGGTGTTGGCGGCATCTTGACTTTAGGGTGTACAGTCGGTCAAGGACTTACCGGGATATCAACTCTTGCTTTTGCTTCTTTTATTGCTATTATCTCTATCGCCGTATCGGCTTACTTTACCGTTATATATCTGCATAAAAGAGATGCTTTAGCAAGTTGTTATCTTTTTGAATGGAATCAAAAATAAGCAAGTAAGTTTCTTTGTAGAGGTTTTGTTATAAATAAAAGATGGTACTTTGGATCTTCCTTAGAACGGAGTGCCCCCGTGTTCAAGTCACGGAACCTACCACTAAACTACGTTTTTAACCATTTTCAAAATTATCATATTAATATATTCCAGGAATCAGTTTATAGTGTACCTGTTGTGTATATTCTTTATACCCTTTTAGTTCTTCTTGAAGTGCTTTGTCTTCCAGTTCAGTTCTTATTACTGCAATTATTATCGCCATACCTACCGGAATCAATGTCCACAGAGAGTCTAAAGCAAGAACAATCCCCAAAAGTGCAAAAAGATTTCCTGCATAGCCTGGATGACGTACAATTCGATACGGACCGCTATTGCACACTTTATGTTCACCGTCTTTTAAGATACGTACCAAACTGAAAAAGAAACGGTTCTCGATCAGGGCCCATGAAGCAAAGGCATAACCAAAGGCGATCAGAATAAAGCCGAGTAGATTTACCCAAATCGGGAAATGGGAAGACCATGTAAAACGGTGATCAAGACCTGCTACTATCACAATGGGAAACGATATGCTCAACGCCATCAATGTTCCAAGCACTTTATCCCAGGACTTTACATCTTGGGCTTTAAAATATTTAGAGCGTTCAACCAGAATCCCAGGATGTCTTTGTTCTGCCAAAACACGACTCACTATGCCGGCTGTAACTATAAGCACTAAAAAGACCCACGCTTGCCACCAACTGAGATCCCATCCACAAACCAATAGAATGAGTGGTACAGAAAGGTAAGTTATGCTTACACCTAACCATTGTGAAGGTTGAAATTTATTGACAGATTTTTGGTTAATCATGGTCGATACCTCATTCTATTATTTATCTAACTAACATACTATCATCTATACATTTAAATTATATAAATAACAGATAGATTACAAAGCGTATGATTGACGAAAATTTCATCAGTTTTTTATGAAAAGTTGTTTAAATTTAAATATAATTTTTATAAATAAAAATTAGAGAGATTGCTACTTGTCTATTCAATAACCGACAGTATTCCGTCAGGACAAGAGTATAATAATTTCAAAAAGTTGTTTGTGATTCACTAGGAGAAAGGGTATTCATTGAAAGAAAAATATTTTGACGGTATTGAGTTAGATATTTATATACAAAGAAATGAACTCGATCTTCAAAAATTTTTATACATTGCCATAGAGTTATGTAAGGTTATAGAAAGTTCCCATAAACAAAATATTACTCTTAGAACTCTAAGCAGCTCTTCTATATTGATCGATGCTGAAAATGGTTTATCGGTTACGATAGTTCCTAACGATAAAGAGAATCAGGATAAAAAGAACCGTATCTACAGAGCACCTGAACAAAATGAGAGGATAAGTCTTACGATAGACCATTCTGTAGATATTTACAGTCTCGGCGTTATCTTTTACGAAATACTTTCTGAAAAACTTGAAGATGAGAGTAAAAACTCTCAAGACTTTTTTTACGAACTTTTTACTAAAGAGTTTCCCTCTTTACATGAACTGGATGCTTCGATCCCTATAACCATATCCAATATTATCGACAAAATGATGGCAAAAAACCGTAATGAAAGATATAGTGACATACTCTCAGTACATGTTGATCTTGCAAAATCTCTTCAACAACTGAAAGAAAACGGTAGTGTAGGTATTTTTCAACTCAATAGTTTTAAACCGTTTTTCAAATTTAACATGAATGGACTTATTTATGGCAGGGAAGTTCCTGAACAAGAGATCCAAAAGATCATCAGGGCAAGAGAACCGTTAAATACACTTATATCGGTTTATGGTAATTCAGGCGTAGGGAAATCCTTTTTTATGAATAAGGTGCTTCAAGATAATAAAGAATATTTTAGTCATATTCTTGAACTAAAACTAGAACGCTATCAACAAAATGCCCCTTATGAGATCCTTTATGATGCTTTGCGAAATTTTACCAAACAGATCCTTTCAGAAGATGAGAAAGTAGTAGAAGCTTACAGAAAGCAGTTGCAAAATATTTTAGGCAACGAAGCGCAGATACTTATCGATGTTATACCGGAAATTGAAGTTATTATCGGTAAGCAACCGCAAATTACAGATATTAGTCCTGTAGATAAAAAAGCGCGTTTTGATAGTATGTTATTTCATTTTATGGAACTTTTCTTTCAATCTGAAAAGCCGTTTTGTATCTATATTGATGACTTGCAGTGGGCAGATGAGGTCATTATCCAGTGGATACAAAACATCCTATTAAAGTTCAACAATCTTTTTGTATTTGTCACGTATCGTAATGAAGAGGTCAAAGAGGAACATGAGATTAGACAGATGTTTAAGAGACTCTACTCTTATGATGTAAAAATAGAAGAGATCCACCTCAAAGGTCTTCAAAAAGAGGACATTAAAGAGCTCTTATTTAACACGATGCAATTAGACCAAGTAGATGCAGTAGCAGAGATCATTGTACATAAAACGGATGGGAATGCTTTTTTTGTAAACCAGTATATTAAACAGCTCCAAGAAAACAATACGATCCGTTTTAGCCATGAGACTCTTGAGTGGTACTGTGACCTGCAAAAACTGCAGGAGATGCCTATCAGCGATAATGTGTTTGAGGTTTTGAGCAGAAGAATAGGACTGCTTGACGAGCATGTACGTAGTTTGTTGAATATCGCAGCCTGTTTAGGGAGCCATTTTACTTATACAGAATTGCAAAGCATCTATGCAGATGATACTTTATTTGAAGATGCCTTGGATGTAGCTGTAAAAGATGAGTGGATCATTTTACAGACAAACGCCGAGGAAAAAGGGTACAGTTTTTCTCATGACAAGATGCAAGAGGCAATCTACTCGAAACTTGATGATGAAACATTATCCCGTATCCATTATGAAATAGGGATCCAGATCCTTCAAAAGGAACATAAGCTTGAGAACAAGACGCTTATCTCTTGTGTAAATCATTTAAATATAGGCTATAAGCTGCTTCAAGATAGAGCTCCTCTTATAGACCTGAATGTCAAAGCCTCATTACATTCTAAAAAAAGCGGCGACTTTACAAATGCCTTGATTTATATTAAAAAAGCTATGGAATTTATCTTCAGCGAAACATCAAACATAACAGATGTTTCTATCCTTAAAGAGAGGGGAGAGTGTGAACATCTTTGCCATAATAGTGACGAAGCTGTATATTACTATGAACAAGCACTGCAGCTGAGTGATTCGAAGATACAAAAAGCACAGATATATGAACTCTTAATCAAGTTCTATTCCGATATTTCCGATTTTCAAAAAGCGTATGAAACGGGCCGTAAAGCAACGAAGCTTTTTGGATTTAATATGCCGAAAAGTTTTTTCCCGCCACAGTTCGTATTTGATTTTGTCCGTTTAAAAATAAAGCTTAAAGGGAAAAGTATCGATACGCTTTGTCAGCTTAGAGATGCAGAAGATGAAGAGTTTATCTATCTTGTTAAGCTTGCGGCTAATTCTCTACAGGCAGCGTACCAGATAAGACCGGAACTTTGTGTAGCCAATGCTATTAAAATTGTTACTCTTTGTTTGCAAAAAGGTTTGACAAAAGAGTCGGTGATCGCATTTACCGTTTTTGGTGTGATCTTTCAAGGCGGTATCTTGGGCAATCATACACTAGGGTTTGACTACTACCGTCTTTCGATCAATATGCTCCAAAGATTTGAAAATACTATACAGCATGCAGAGGTTAAGTTTGTCAGCGGTTACTTTGCAACTTCATGGAAACAACCTGCTTCTATGACGGAAAAGCTATGGGAAGAAGCTTATGAAAACGGTCTTGAGATCGGAGATTGGTTCCATACAGGGTGTGCAGCTGCGGGGATAACACAGAGTATGTTTATGCGGGGTGTCAACCTCTCTCTGATGTTGGAGAAGATAGAACATTTTTTAGTCGTACTCAAAAACATCGGAACCATGGAACAATATGGTGCAGTTTTGAGCGTTAAACAGGCAATACTCAATCTACAGGGAAAAACGGCTGAGTTTGACGAGTCTGATTTCATTCAATCTCTTGAGAACTATCATTCAAAACATTTCGCTCATTATTATTACATAAACAAGTTGAGTGTGCTTTACATACAGAAAGAGTATAAAAAAGCATTGGATCTATCCAACGAAGGGAAAAAATTTGCATCTGATTCAAAAGGGATGCTACACAATACAGAGCATATTTTCTATGAAGCACTGACAGTAGCCAAACTCTATGAATACGAAACCTTTGCCGTACAATTTAAGTATAAAAAAATTATTCAAAAAGCAAAGAAAAACTTTTACATGTGGTCTAAAGAGTGTGCAGAGAACTTTATGGCCAGAGCTTATCTTTTAGAAGCGGAACTCTATCGGCTTCAAGGAGATACAAACAAAGCTATAGAGCTTTATGAAGAAGCTTTAAATACTGCTATGATCTATATGCAGACAAACCTCATGGCAATTGCAAATAAGTTGACACAGGAGCTCTATGAAGAGCTCAATCAGAAAAAAGCTGCACATAGCTATGAAGAAGCATTTTTAGACAACCTAGTTGAATGGGGAATGGTAGAGAAAGGAGCTGAAGAAAGGATCGCAAAATTCGATATTGAAACGTTGATGAAAGCTTCGGAAATTATCGTAAAAGAACAGCGTCTTTCAAATCTTTTACAGGCTCTTGTGAAAATTATTATTAAAAATTCCGGAGCGCAAAACGTTTTTCTACTCTTAAAAGAGGAGGAAGAACTTTTCATAGAGGCTCAATACTCTATTGATGATAATGATACTAAAGTGATGCAGCATCAGCCTTATATGGAGTCACAAAAGATAGTACATCCGATAATTAACTATGTTTTACGCACGCAGAAATCTGTTGTTCTTGATAATCTCAATGAAAGCAAAATATTTTTTGATGTAAAAAATTTCCATAAACAAATTAAGTCCCTTCTTTGTGCACCGTTGATCCTCAAAGGGGAGATAAAAGGGATGATTTATCTGGAAAACAATTTACTTCCGGGTGTGTTTACCGATGATAAAGTGGAACTTTTACAGTATCTCAGCGGACAAATAGCGATATCGATCGAGAATGCCGTTGTGTATCATAATCTGGAAAAAGCAGTTGCCTTACGGACAAAAGAGCTGGAGATTGCAAATAAACAGCTTGAAAAACTTTCAACTATCGATCCTCTTACAAAAATAGCTAACAGACGTCAGTTTGAAACCCATATGCAAAACATCTGGAGCCTTGCGATACGTAAAGAGGTACCAACCTCTATTGTTATGTGTGATATAGACTATTTTAAAAAGATCAACGACACATACGGACATATTGTCGGGGATCATGTTTTAAAGAATATTGCTGATATTATTCAAAACTCTTTAAAACGCACCTCAGACCTTGCTGCTAGATACGGTGGTGAGGAGTTTATTATTGCGTTGTACGATACTGACCTTGAAGGGGCTAAAAGAGTGTGTCAAAGTATTGCAGACATCCTTAAAAATGATCAAAATAACTTTGTTATAGAGGGGGTTAAAATAGACCCATTTACCATCAGTTTCGGTGTATCTAGTCTCATACCTGAAAAAACACATAAATACCAACAGCTTGTAAAAAGTGCAGATGAAGCTCTTTATGAAGCTAAACGTAACGGTAGGAATTGCATCGTTAGCTATGTAGTATAGATATTTTATTGAAAAGTTGAGGTGAATTATTTGTATCACAAAAGTAGAGCAACCTATAGTAACATTTGAGTTGAGAAATCTCCTTATTGGCTGTTTCTTTCGTGTAAACTTGCAAAAATGATAAAATCTTGTATAATTTGATATGTTTTTTTTAGTTTAATAAAGTAAGGATTGCTTTGAATAGTTCTGATAAATATCCCTTTGAAGAGACATCGTTAAAAATTATTGAATCTTTGATAGATATGCAAAAAGATTTAGTATTTGTATATCATGATAACGAGCCGATACTCTTTAATAAAGCGAGTAGAAATTTCTTTGGGCTTGAGAGCCTTGAGCAATTTGCCAGAGAATACGGGACACTTGAAAATAGGTTTATGCCACATGATTTTTATTTCCATGCAGGCAAAATCGAAAATCAGCAAACTTGGCGAGAGGCAATTAAATCTTTAGATGAAGCTGACCGCATTGTGAGTATGTTAAATCATAAAATCAAACCGCATGCTTTTTCCGTAACTGTTGAAAATCCTTTAGACGGGTACGAATTGGTCTTTTTCCATGACATTACAACTGATTTGATCAAACGTATTATGACTGAAAACAAGACAAATCTCGACCCTGATACGGGAGCATATAATAGAAACTATTTTGAACATATCTCTCCAAGGCTCATAAGTGCTGCAACATTTAACGAAAAGCTTCTGGGTATCTGTTTAATAGAACTTGCAAGTGATGAAACAAGTTTAGTTCAAAGTGTTTCCCAAACTATTAAAGATAATATACGCCATGATGATATGCTTGTACGTTGGAATAAAAAAAGTTTTATGGTGATTTTTTTAGTCGGATCTCCAGAACATGCACAATTAGTCGGCCGTAAAATTGTCAATAATCTTAATCTATCTCAACCGGTTCAAACGAGCATGAGTGTGCAAGGTGATGAAGATAACATTCAAACAATTATACAACGTTGTGAAAATGCGCTCAGAGAGACAAACGATACCTTTTCAATTGTATAGACTTGTTTAGGCTACATCAAGATTGTATCTAATGATAGAACTTGGTTTGCCTATATAATATCCTTGAGAGTAGTCAATCCCTAAATTTTTTAAATAATTAAATATCTCAATGTTTTCAACATATTCTGCGATTGTTTTGAGAGAAAGCTCCTCACATAATAACTTGATATTTTTAACGAGTTTTTGCGCTTTTGGATCAGTGAGTATATCTCTGATAAGTGAGCCGTCAAGCTTTATGTAGTCGATATAATCACTTAAAGCTATAATGTGTTGAAAGTTTGAATAACCGCTTCCAAAATCATCAATAGCTACTCGACATTTGGCCTCTTTGAGGTTTTTTATAAATTTATAAAAGAATTGATAATCATTAATATTTTCCGACTCAACAATCTCTACAACCAGTTTGTTATGAACTTTATATTCCTCAATTTTGGAAAATAAAAAGGTTTGAAAAGTCTCATCTTGAACATCTTCAATACTTAAGTTGATCGAAAATTCAAACGGTTTATTTTGAAAATATGCAAATGATTGTTCCACTAACATACGTGTTAAAGATTTATACTTTTTTAACTCTTTGGCGATAGGGATAAATGTATCTGGATAGAGTAACTGCTCGCCGTTTTTAATTCTCATAAGTGTCTCATATTTTTCTATAATACCGGTTTCATTGTTGATAATAGGTTGGTAATGAAGTTCTAGTTTTTTATTGTCAATAGCTTGCTTTACACTTTGAGCTACTTTGAGATTTTTTTTGTTTGTTTCAACACTATGTGGATGAAGATTCCTATAGATGTAATAATCATGTTTTTGATCGATGGCATGTTCAAGTGCAACTTCTGCTTCTTTGAGTTCATCAATGTTGTTATTAAGTTGTTCCGGAGTACTCGCACCGATAGTGATATCGAGTAAAACTTCAATATCGTCTTCTACCTGGAATGTATGAGCTTCTAAATAGTTATGAATTTTACGTAAAAATTTTTTCATCATATCTAAGTTGTGATAATTATATTTTAATGCAAATCCTTCGTTATTGTAACGATACACTTTTGCTAAATGCTCCTCGGTACATTCACTAAGTGTCTTAGCAACCATTTGCATTAATTTATTTGCGATCTCATGACCGTAAATATTTTGAATTTTGATGTAATTATTGATATGTATCAACACGATCACAGATTGTTTAAATTCATGCTGTTGTAAATCAATAAAAAGGCAACGGCGATTTGGTATTTTTGTCAACTCATCAATATTTTTAGTATTGTTCATTCTTTTTTGCATAACTGCGGGGATTTTTGAGAAAAAATATACAACCGGTAAAAGAGCTATCGCTAAAAAAATTAAAAAATATATAAATTTATTTTGAATCGAATTGATATCTTGGCTTATCTGATCAAATTTTAAATCCATAATCATTTTTAGGTTTTGTCCGTTTTTTATATTGTCGATTTCAGCAGAATAAAATCTCTCTCCGTAATAGTAAGGTTGTGCAAGGAGTTCATCAGCTGTCTTTTTAGCAAAAGTATCAAAAATAGTTTTACTCTCAAACTGATCACCCTCTATACCCCCATGGTTATTATTATTAAGGATATAACGACCTTTATCATCTATGATATAGATATTATAGAACGTAGCTTCATTGAGTTTTTTGAACAATGTGTGCAGGGAGATGTTGTAGATCAGCATTCCACGTTGTACACCCTGATTGTCATACAAAACTTTTCCAAGACGTATTGTCGCTTTTTTAGGGAGTTCTATCTTATTGTGTTCTATATTTAAATCGATGTTCGATATCCCGATTTCACCTTGAGATAACCCTTTAAATTGTTCAAAATAATCTCTATGTGATTTATCTTGCAGTAAAGAGGTGGGAACAACATAATATTTGGTTTCTTTAGAGTTGGCATCACGGACTATACGTTCTATCCTTACTTTTTCAACACCGTCCATATCTAAAAGACGTATTTGAAAAATATCCGGAAAAGATTTTTCTATAGTTAAAAAGAGGTTTTCTACAATCTCTTTGTCATTTTGAGCATTAATGTATTTATTGAGATACACATTCTCAGAGAGAACATTTAAAGAGGAGATGTAAGAGTTGAAAAAATCGTTTATATACTCTTCTCTTTCAAGAAATTTGTTTTTGAAGTGCTGAATAGATACGGTTGAGACATCATTTTTATTTACTATGTTAAAGATACTTACCATGGCTACGATGAATATAAATGCACCCAAGAGATAAGCTATGAGATAGATTTTAGTATTTGTAAGTTGTGAAAACCATCTGTCTAAAATTCGTTCCTGCACTGTAAACTCCTTTCTTGTTTAATAAAAAAATTATTTTTAACTTTAAGTGCAATTTTAGTCTTTATAAATGGATTAAAAATGGATTTTTATCTTTTTTAGTGTAAAATAGCTGAAATAACGGAGAGATAATGAAAGTATTGATTGTTGATCGAGATAAAGAGCTTGCGAATGAATTACAAGAGTATTTCAGGAAGAAAAGTATTGAGATAGATCTATTATATTCATACGATAAAATTCTTGAAGAGTATAACCAGGTGAATCTTCATGAATATGACAGCTTTATTTTTGAGATAGATAATGAAAACCAACAGGCGCTAGATATACTGGATTATATGAATATTTTAGAGATAGACAAACCGGTGATCTTTATCTCTAAAGAGAAGGGGATAGATCTGCTATCTAAAGCATTTGCTATGGGTGGAGAAGATTTTATTACGAAGCCGTTTCATATAAAAGAGTTAGAGTTACGGATGCTCAAAGGTATTAGAAAAAAGATCTCAAAAGATGAGATTGAACTTCCCAATGAATATACTTACATATACTCAGAATACGCAGTTGCCAAACATCACTCCTATATCGATATGACAATGAAACAAAAACAACTGTTATATCTGCTCATTACAAATAAAAACAATTTAGTGACATATTCAATGATCGCGGATTATGTATATAACGGAAAAGAGTTTAGCAACAATGCAATTGCAACCCATATTCGAGATATTAGAAAAAAACTGCCAGGGATCCCTATTAAAGCTATCAAAGGTCATGGATATATCTTAAAGGTATAGCTCAAATTTACTATAGACAAAACTCTATTATGATACAATTGCCTTAAAACTATTATAGAGATTTTAGAATGAAAAATACTATTGCACTATTGCAAAAACATAATGAATTAAAAGTAATTGATACAGAATTAGATATCTATTTGGAGATCCCACACCTCGCTTATGCTGAGGTGAAAAAAGACGAAGCAGGCAAAGCACTTCTTTTTACAAACGTGATCGATAAAAAAACAGGACATAAGTTTGAAGAGCCTGTACTTATGAATGTATTTGGTTCATTTAAAAGATGTGAACTTCTTTTTGGTCGCAAGATCGAGAGCGTTGCTGATGAGATCACAAAACTGCTTCATATGAAACCACCTGCATCATTTCGTGAAAAACTTTCAATGGCAGGCGAACTGTTTCAATTAAAAAATATTTTTCCAAAACGTTTAAAATCAAAAGGTGCATGTCAAGAGATCATCCATCTTGAAAATGATATAGATCTTACAAAACTGCCGGTACTTACAACATGGGAACAAGACGGTGGACCTTTTATCACTATGGGGCAGGTTTATACACAGTCACTTGACGGCGAGATGGTAAATCTTGGAATGTATAGATTGCAAGTGTACGATAAGAACCATCTTGGGATGCACTGGCAGATCCATAAAGACTCTTCACACTTCTTCGATCAGTACCAAAAAGCGGGGAAAAAGATGCCTGTATCTATTGGAATCGGTGGTGATCCACTCTATACTTGGTGTGCAACTGCTCCGCTTCCTTACGGTGTAAATGAACTTTTAATGTACGGACTTATCAAGAAGCAACCGGCTGAGCTTGTAAAATCGATGACAAATCCGCTTTATATTCCAAAAGATGTAGATTACGTGATCGAGGGGTGGGTAGATCCTTCTACGTTAAAAGTAGAGGGACCATTCGGTGATCATACGGGATATTATACTTTAGAGGAACCGTATCCTGTTCTAGAAGTTTCTGCAATTACAATGAAGCGGGACAGAACTTTCCTGGCAACGGTTGTTGGTAAACCGCCGTTAGAAGATAAATATATGGGCTGGGCAACAGGAAAGATCTTTTTCCCGTTACTAAAAACTACAACACCTGATCTTATTGACTATCATATGCCTGAAAATGCAGGTTTTCACAATTTGATCTTGGCAAAGATGCAGCCGCTTTATAAAGGGCATGCAAAACAGTTTATGCACGCTTTTTGGGGAGCAGGGCAGATGAGTTTTGTGAAACATGCAATTTTTGTGGATGAAAATGCACCTTCGCTTGAAAACTATGAAGCGTTTGCAACATATGTGCTTAATCGTTTCACTCCAAAATCTATGTTTATCACAGAAGGGATCTTAGATGCACTTGATCACTCTTCACCAGAAGCGTTAGTAGGTGGAAAACTTGGAATCGATGCAACATCGGCAAACAAAGTGGAACCGCCACAGCTTCTTGGTGATGCAGAGTTGTTGGAAAAAGTAAAAGAGCTTATTCCGGATGCTGTAGATCTGCATCAGTTTATGAGAAGAACAAACAATCCTATAACAGTGATCAGTGTAAATAAAATGAAAAATGCCAAAGAGTATTTTGATGCCTTGTTACCGTTAAGTACAAATATCAGAATAGTAGTGTTTGTAGATGCTAAGAAAAATGATGTTCGTAATGCGTATATGCTTGTATGGAGAGTGACAAATAATATTGATGCACTTCGTGATATATACAAATCAGGGTTAATGGTAGGTATTGACGGAACAAACAAAAATGAACTTGACGGTTTTACAAGAGAATGGCCTGACGATGTTGATTGTACAATGTCGGTTGTGAATCATTTAAAAAATATTAGAGTTTGGGATCTTGATGAAGATTTATTCAAAAAGTTCCAATTGTTATAGGATTGTGATAGTTTTTATTAAATTGATTCAAATCTAAGCTTCATATAATAATTTCTAATGTAATATGACTTCTATTTATATTTTAAGGCTTGAAAATGACTAAATTTGTATTTGCTGCGTCGGCAGCTTTAATACTATTATTCTCGTCAGCTGATGCAGCTATTTATAAAGGACAAAAAGAGTTTGTCAAGAATTGTGTAAAATGTCATGATAGTGGGCAAACATTTGTAGCCAGTCATAAAATGAGATATTGGAAGAAAATGATGGCTAAAAAAGGGAAGCTGTTAGCAGAACTGCATTTGGAAAATCCAAAAGCGAAAAAGTCATGGAAGTACTTTCAAAGCAAAAAATATACAAAAAAGATTAAACATCTTAAACAGTTTCTAGTAGAGTATGCAAAAGATAGTGGAAACGTACCTGCTTGTAACTAAAATAGTATAAAATATAGACTTATAAAGCTTAAGTCTATATTTCCTCTTTGTAAAATCACCTAATTTCGGTAAAATATCAAACTTTTTTAAAAAATTTCAAGGAAACTCTTATGGATAAAATGTGGTCAGGTCGTTTTAGCGCAAGTGCATCAAGCTTATTAGACCAATTTAATGCTTCGATAATGTTTGATAGAAAACTATACTTAGAAGATATAGAAGGTTCATTAGCACATGCAACAATGCTAGAAAAACAAGGTATTTTAACAGAAGAAGAGTTAAAACAGATTACTGATGGTTTACATCAAGTAAGAGCTGAAATAGAATCGGGTGAGTTTGAGTGGAAAATCTCTGATGAAGATCTTCATATGGGGATTGAAAAACGTTTAACAGCTCTTATTGGTGATGCAGGGAAAAAACTTCATACGGCACGTAGTAGAAATGACCAAGTTGCGGTTGATTTCAGACGCTGGACACTTAAGAAGAACCTTACTTTAGTAGAAGCTCTAAAAGCTCTTATGAAAGAGGTTCTAGTTGTAGCTGAACAACATACAGAGACTTTAATTCCTGGAATGACTCACCTACAACATGCACAACCGATTAACTTTGGTTTCCATTTAGGTGCATACCTTTCAATGTTTAAACGTGATATTGAAAGATTTGAAAGCTCGTATGAAAGAAATAACGTTTCACCACTGGGATGTGCAGCATTAGCTGGAACTCCACATAATGTAAACCGTGAAACTACTGCTGATCTTCTTGGGTTTGACAGTGTAAGTGTAAACTGTTTAGATACGGTAAGTGACAGAGATTTTGCGTTAGAGATCTTATTTAATATCTCTACTATGATGATGCATATTTCACGTCTGAGTGAAGAGCTTATCATGTGGTCATCATACGAGTTCGGATTTGTTGAATTAAGCGATGAATACTCAACTGGTTCTTCAATTATGCCACAAAAGAAAAATCCTGACGTTCCTGAGCTTTTACGTGGAAAAACAGGGCGTGTATACGGATCACTTATGGGACTTTTAACAGTTATGAAAGGGCTTCCGTTAGCGTATAACAAAGATACTCAAGAGGATAAAGAGGGTGTTTTTGATGCAGTTGAAACTGCTGAAATCTCTTTAGAGATCTTAAAAGAAGCTATCAAAACTATGACTGTAAAACCGCATAACATGGAAAAAGCATGTGCAATCGGTCACTTAAGTGCAACAGATTTAGCAGATTATCTTGTAGAGAAATGCGATATTCCATTCCGTGAAGCGCATTTTATTACAGGTCGTGCAGTAGCTAAAGGTGAAGAACTAGGTGTAGACCTTAGTGCAATGGAGTTTAAATATCTTAAAGAGATTGATGAGAGAATCAATGAAGATGTAATGCCGTATTTAGCACTTCGCCACTCTATGAATGCAAGAACATCTCAGGGTGGAACTGCAACTGTAAGAACATTAGAGCAACTAGAGTTTTTTAGAGCTTATATAACAGAACAAAGTGAGGATTTAAACGTATGAAAATAACTGTATCACATCAAGATGCGATGAAGTTTGAAGCAAAGACTGAAAAGTCTAGCTTCATTATAGATTGTCCGACAATCTCACCAATTGAGTATTTTTTATCGGGAATTATTACATGTAGTGCGACGGATATCGTAATGATTCCGAAAAATCAAGGTAAAACTGTAACTGACTTGGTAGTTGACGGTGAAGTTGAACGTGCTGAGGATCATCCGAGAAAGTTCGTAAAACTGCATTTAACGTATAACTTTAACTCTGATGCAGATGACGATACTCAAGCTGCTCGCTGGGTAATGGCTTCGGTTGAGACATACTGTTCAACTATCAATACTATCCGTGATACAACTGAGATCTCTTACTCAATTACACACAATGGTAAACTTATCCGTGAAAATGAAAAAATGATTAGCGGTGGCGGTAGTAAGATAGATATGGGCGATATTGACGCTTGTTGTAGTTAATAGCTAGGGTTTCACCTAGCTACCCTGATAAACCTCTTCATAAACTTTCATTCTTTTTGTAACTCTTTTTAAATAATGTTTCGGCTCATCATATTTTAGATCTCTGAGAAGTCTATTATATACCTCATTTGGTGTAAGCTTGTTTATCACTTTTGCAGCAGAAGGTACACTGTTTGAACGTACAAAAGCACGTGCCACATTTCCAGCTCCCGTGTTATATGCTGCAATAGTACAATAAAGTCTGCTTTGTGGATTTTTTATATGTTTGAGATATTGATAGTATAAGATGTGTAAGTAGGCACTTCCAAGTTCAATATTGTTTTGTGAATTATAAAGATAACTTCCCGATACAAGTCTTTTTTGTTTATAGAGATAATTGTATGCATCAATTCCGGCTGTTCTTGGTACAATCTGCATCAATCCGTAAGCAGGAACGTGTGAACGTGCCATAGGGTTAAAGCTGCTTTCTGAGTGCATAATAGCGAATATTAAAGCAAGTGAAACATCTTGTCTTTTGGAATTTTTCACTACATCATTCAGGTATGTTCTTGAGCGTTTGTATGTTGTGTTTTTTGGAAGTTTTACTTCAACAAAATAGACTTTTTTTTGCTTTTTTGAAGTTTTTACTTGAATGTTTTTTGTATTTTTATCGACATAATCTACAACATCTTTTTTCTCCGGAGGCTTTGTAAAAACGATGTTTGCAAGTATTGGTTTTGCATCCGGTTTTGCACCTACAACGTTCTTCGGTTTAGCAATTTTTTCCAGTCTGTTTTGCAGAGGATCAAGCTCATATGCTTTTTTAGTATCGAGTGTTACAGCTTTTGCAAGGGCAACGTTAATCTTGGCTTTCGCCTCTTTTTCTGAAGATGCTAAGGTTTCGATTTTAATAGTTTCATTTTTAAAGTCAACATCTGTACGTGTTTTTTTGTCTTTTGTATAGCTTATCCATTGGGTTTTATTTGAAAGTTTTGGGTCATCCCAAAAAACACCCAGCTCTTTTTTATAATCTTCAAAAGCTTTTTGTTGTGCAGCCTTGTATTGTTCAAAGGCACTCTCTTGGGATTGTTTGTATTGTTGAAACTGTTTTAACTGGTCTGTATATGATTGCTCAGCAACAAGAAGTGTTGCTGAAGTGATAAGGGGAATAAATAGTTTTTTTAACATGAATTTAGATCATATTTTTAGGATCTGAATCGCTAAAGTGCCCCCATTTTAGTTTTGATCCGCCTAAAATATGAAAATGGAGATGTGCAACCTCTTGTCCACCGTTCTCGCCAACATTAGTAATTACTCTGTATCCACTTTTATCAATTCCAACTTTTTTAGCTACCTCTTGGATAAAAGCAGTCATTCCTGACATCATCTGTGGCGTTACTTCATTAAAACTGTCAACATGAAGTTTTGGAATAGCTAAAATATGAACAGGTGCCTTTGGATTGATGTCGTGAAACGCTAAAAAATCATCATTTTCTAATTCAATATTTGAGGGGATTTCTTTATTTACAATTTTACAAAATATACACATATATTATTCCTTATTTTTTAGTTATTGTAACACATAATTTGCCAAATGAAGCTATTTATAAATAATATTTGCTATAATCACTTTAAAATTTTATAACTTTGGGTGAACATATTGAAAGAGTGGTACGATAAGATAAACGAAGCACAGAATGTCGAGTCTCTTGAAGAGATCCGCATCGCTGTTTTTGGGAAAAAAGGTGTGTTGGCGCACGAGTTTGCAAAAATGAAATCGGCGTCTAATGAAGAAAAAGCACAGATAGCAAAAGATTTAAATACACACAAAGCAACACTTACAAATAATCTAAATGCGAAAAAAATAGAACTACAGACAAAAGAGCTACAAGAGAAGATGGAAGCAGAGTCTATCGATGTATCTCTTTTTAGTCAAAAAAGTTCAGCAGGTGCCTTGCATCCTGTTATGCAGACGATGGATAGAATTGTAGAGTATTTTGCTTCTATGAACTTTGCAGTAAAAACGGGAAATATGGTTGAAGATGACTTTCATAACTTTGAAGCATTAAACCTGCCAAAATACCACCCAGCTCGTGATATGCAAGATACTTTTTATTTTAAAGATGAGATGCTTCTTAGAACACATACATCTCCGGTTCAAATTAGAACTATGATGTCTACAAAACCGCCAATCCGTATGATCGCTCCGGGTGCGGTATTTAGACGTGACTATGACTTGACTCATACACCTATGTTCCATCAGATTGAGGGACTTTTAGTAGATGAAGAGGGGAAAGTTTCATTCGCAAACCTAAAATTCATTTTAGAAGACTTTTTAAAATATATGTTCGGCGAGGTAGATGTACGTTTCCGTCCATCATTCTTCCCGTTTACGGAACCTTCAGCTGAAGTTGATATCTCTTGTGTATTCTGTAAAGGTGACGGCTGTCGTGTATGTTCGCACACTGGATGGTTAGAAGTTCTTGGGTGTGGTATAGTTGATCCAAATGTATTTGAGGCGGTTGAGTACAAAGATGTAAGCGGATATGCATTTGGACTGGGTGTTGAGCGTTTTGCCATGCTTATACACCAAATTGGTGACCTACGTTCACTTTTTGAAGGCGATATAAAATTACTGGAGCAATTTCAATGATAGTTACAAGATCTTGGTTAAACGAGTGGATAGATTTAGACGGTATTTCAACAGAAGATATCGCAAAAACATTTAACTCTATAGGTCTTGAAGTAGACAGAGTAGAAGAGTTCCGTGTTCCAAAAAAAGTTGTATTCGGTAAGGTACTTGAGTGTGAAAAACATCCTGATGCCGATAAGTTAAATATCTGTAAAGTAGATCTTGGAACGGCAACACGTCAGATCGTATGTGGTGCTAAAAACGTAAGAGCCGGTTTAGATGTAGTAGTTGCTACGATCGGTGCAGAGCTTCCTGGCGGTTTAGTAATCAAGCCTGTAAAACTTCGCGGTGTTGATTCTGAGGGGATGATTTGTTCACCGGGTGAGATAGGACTGCACAGTTTTTGTGACGGTATTATGGAACTTGATGAGAGTATCGGTGAGTTTACTCTTGGTGAAGATGTATGTGAGAACCCATACTTTAATGATGACCTTATCGAGATCGAGCTTACTGCAAACAGAGGTGACTGTTTAAGTATTCGCGGTGTAGCACGTGATCTAAGTGCAGCGTTTGATCGTCCTTTAAAAGAGTACAACGTTACAGATAATGACGATATGCGTGGAATTGGAAGAATTTTATCTTTAGTACATGATAAAGATCTTGATGTAAATCTTCGCTATAAAGCTCTTGATTTAGACTCTTTAACTTTACCGTTTTTAGTAAAAATGAGACTTGCTCAGATTGAAGAAAACAGAGAGAGTGATGTAGAGTCTATTATGCTTTATGCTACACACTCAACAGGTGTAATTATGAGAGCATATTCTCACGAGTTTTTCGGAACTGATGATGAGAAGATGGCAAAAGTACATCTAAGCGAAGATGATAAAGGTTTTGCATGTATCAAGTCTGATGAAGGCAATGTCGCTTCAACAGTCGGTATTATCCAAATGCAAGAGTCTAAAGTAGCAACTGCTAACGGGATGATCCTTATTGAAGCTAGTTATATTCCACCAGATATTATCTCTAAAAAGATGGATGAAAACAAAGTTGAGTCTGGACCGATGTTTTACAGAACATCTCGCGGAAGTGAACCGGAATTAGAAGCTGGACTTTCATTTTGTATAGATATCATAGAGAAGTATTCTAACTCATCTACTTTTGGTGGAACAATTGAACTTATCAACTCTGTAAAAGAGAAGATTATCACTGTGTCAAAACAAGAGATCGATGAGATTATCGGTGCAAAAATAGATAAAGTTGTAATAACAAAGATCCTTAAAAATTTAGGTTTTAATACAGCAAAATCTACAGTAGATAATTTTGTTATCTCTGTACCGCAATATCGCCATGATATCTCAAACAAGCAAGATATCATCGAAGAGATTGTAAGAATGGTTGGGATTGATAATATCCCTGCAAAACCGTTTGTACTTACTGAAGATAATCGTTTAGAAGATAACTACTTCGAGTATAAAAAACGTACATATTTCAGACACCGTGCTGCACAAAGCGGATTTTTTGAGTCTGTACATTTCGTTTTTGATGAGAAAAAAGTACTTAACTCTTACGGTTTTGAGACGACACAAGAGGAGTTAGAACTTTTAAATCCTATTGTACAAACTTTAGATACGTTAAGACCGACATTGCTTACTAATTTACTTAAAGCTGCATCTGCTAATAAGAAAAACGGTTACAGCTCTGTAAGACTTTTTGAAGTTGGTTCTGTATTCTCACCTGATCGCAGTGAAACTCTGAAAATGGCATTCCTTTTCAGTGGTGCAAAAGAGGAGGAGTCTCTTCTAAACAGCGGTAGACCGGCAAAAGTTGATTTTGGAACTTTTGTACAGAAAATCTCTGACGTGATCGGCGATTTAGAACTTCGTAAATTTGAAACGACACATAAACTATCACACCCTTATCAGTGTGCAGAGGTTTTTGTAGAGGGCAAAAGAGTAGGGGAGCTTTTTAAAGTACATCCTGAAGTTGAGAACGATTATGACCTTGAAGATACTTATGTATGTGAATTAGATTTTACAGAACTTTCTCATGGACTAAAAATAGCTCAAAAAAGCTCTAAATATCAAGCTTCATTTAGAGATTTAAGTTTACTTGTTCCAAATGATGTTAGTTATGACAAAATTAAAACAGTTATAGACGAAAATGCAACAGATGAGTTAGTAAGATTTTACCCTGTAGATAAGTACAGTGATGACTCTTTAGGGGATAACAGCAGTTTAAGTTTACGTTTTGTACTTCAGTCTAATGAAAAAACACTTGAAGAAGAAGATATAACAAATGCTATGGAATCTATTCTAGCAGCATTAAAAGAGCAACTAGGAATAGGTCTGAGATGAGTTTAGTTGAAGTTTTACCTGCAGAGTCATTTTCACTCAATATTTCGGAGATCGCTCCGGATAAATCTATTTCTCATAGAAGTGTAATGTTTGCAATGTTGGCAGAGGGTGTGAGTGTAATTGAAAACTTTTTACGAGCGGAAGATACACTTAATTCTTTAGAGATTGTAAAAAATCTTGGCGCCGATGTTGAAGATGACGGTAAAACGATTAAAATATCTTCAAACGGGATACAAGAGAGTTTTGAAGTACTGGATTGTGGAAATTCTGGAACCGGAATGCGCCTTTTTTGTGGACTTTTAAGTTCGGCGGAAGGACATTTTGTTTTAACAGGAGATAAATATCTTCGTCGCCGTCCGATGAAAAGAGTTGCCGAGCCGTTAAAAAGTATCGGTGCAAAAATAGACGGACGTGACAATGGTAATTTAGCACCGCTTTCAATTCGTGGAGCTTCACTTAAAGCCTTTAATTATGAGAGTAAAATCGCATCGGCTCAAGTAAAATCTTGTATGATTTTAGCGGCATTAAGAGCTGATGGTGTATGTACATATAGTGAACCTGAACTCTCTCGTGATCATACGGAGAGAATGTTAAAGGGAATGGGTGCCGGTATCGAAGTTGACGGCTTAAAAACTACGATTAAACCGATGGAAAAACTTCTTTCACCACTCTCTATCAGAGTGCCTGCTGATCCGTCAAGTGCATTTTTCTTTGCCGTTGCTGCTGCTATTACAGAGGGAAGTGATGTTACGTTAGAAGGTGTTACACTTAACCCTACACGTATCGAAGCGTTTAAAGCGTTAGAAAAGATGGGTGCAAATATCACTTATACAATGACTGAC
Source organism: Sulfurimonas sp. hsl 1-7 (assembly GCF_030577135.1). Lineage (NCBI taxonomy): Bacteria > Pseudomonadati > Campylobacterota > Epsilonproteobacteria > Campylobacterales > Sulfurimonadaceae > Sulfurimonas > Sulfurimonas microaerophilic. The sequence goes on from NZ_JAUIRR010000001.1 coordinate 271,365, forward strand.
AATAAGTATGAGCCGATAGGTGATATTAGAATAGAGTATGCTCCTTTACATGCTATAACAGTTGAAGATAATATCTCATGGCTAATTGATGAGCTTCCAGCTCTAAGCATTGCTATGGCTTGTGCTGAGGGTGAGAGCATTGTTAAAAATGCTGAAGAGTTACGTGTAAAAGAATCAGATCGTATATCTACTGTTGTAGAGGGACTTCGTGCTTGCGGTATTGAAGTAGATGAGTATGAAGACGGTTATAAGATCAAAGGTGCAAAACTCCAATATGCAAAAGTTGACAGTGATGGTGATCACAGGATTGCTATGAGCTTTATTATTGCAGGACTTAAGTGTGGTATGGAAGTAACTGACCTTGATTGTATCAACACTTCATTTCCAAACTTTTTTGAGATACTTCAAAAAATTACAAAAGTAGAATTTAAATAAAAGAGACAGACAATTATGAATATTGAGTTAGCGGAAAATTACGGTTTTTGTTTTGGTGTAAAACGTGCGATTAAAATTGCAGAAGAGAATCAAAATGCAGCAACTTACGGACCGCTAATTCATAATTCAAAAGAGATTGCTCGTCTTGAAAAAGATTTTAACGTTGGTTTAACGGATAATTATAAAATTTTTAAAGCCGGTGATAAAGCGATAGTTCGTACGCACGGTATCCAAAAACATGAGTTAGAAGACTTAGAAAAAAAAGGTGTTAATGTTGTAGATGCAACATGCCCTTACGTAACAAAACCTCAAGAGATCGCACAAGAGATGAGTGAAAAAGGGTATAGTGTCGTGATCTTCGGAGATGATGAACACCCTGAGATCAAAGGTGTAAAATCGTACGCTACAAAAGGTGCATTAGTTGTTACATCACCCGAAGAGTTAGAAGGTGTAAAACTTCACGAAAAAATTGCCCTTATAGCACAAACAACAAGAAAAGTTGAAGACTATATGAAAGTTGCAAATTATCTGATTCCTCGTTACAAAGAGGTTAGAGTATTTAATACTATATGTAATGCAACTTTTGAAAATCAAGATGCCGTGAGAAAACTTTCTAAAAAAGCTGATGTTATGCTAATTATCGGCGGGAAAAATTCATCAAATACAAAACAGCTTTTTAAAATTTCACAAGAAAACTGTCAGGATTCGTATCATATAGAGGATGAAAAAGACTTGGATTTTTCTTGGTTTGATAATAAAAACTTATGTGGTATATCTGCCGGTGCATCTACTCCAGATTGGATTATACAAAACGTCATCGACAATATAAAATCAAAAAATTCATAAAACTTCAAAAACTTCAAATATTTATATAAAAATAACCATATTTTCGTTATAATTGCACAATTTTTATGTAACAGAGGATAGGTAATGGCGTTCGATAACGAATCATTCGAAGAAGAAGAAAGTTTTGCAGAATTATTTGCTGCAAGTGAAAGACAACAAGAAACAAGTCGCATCGTAGAGGGTGAAATAGTTGAGATCCAAGCTGATGATAACAGAGCATTAGTTGGTGTTGGTGACAAGTTAGAAGGTATTATAAGCCTTGATGAAATTCGTGATACTGATGGTGAATTAAAATTCGGTACTGGCGATAAAATTAAAGTGATGATTACAGGATACTACAATGAGCGTCCTAAAATCTCTTATAAAAAAGTACTTGAGCAAGAGAAAACTATTGAATTTATCGATGCACACAAAGATGACTTTGAAGATTTAGTTGTTGAGGGTGTAATTACTAAGAAAAATCGTGGTGGTTATGTAGTAGAAGCTAACGATGTTTCATTCTTTATGCCACGTTCATTAGCTGCATTTAAAGACACTGATGATGTAGTTGGTAAAAAAATTAAAGCACAAGTTGTAAAAGTTGACGCAGAAGATAACTCAATCGTACTTTCTCGTCGTAAACTTTTCAATGAAGAGCGTAAAAAGAAAAAAGAGATCATCGACAAAATCATGGCTGACGACGTAATTGTTGACGGTGTTATCAAGAAAATCACAAGCTACGGTATGTTCGTAGATGTTGGTGGTGTTGACGGTCTAGTACACTACAACGAGATCTCTTATAAAGGTCCAGTTAATCCTGCTAAACTTTATAAAGAGGGTGATGTTGTAACTGTTAAAGCTATCGCTTACGATAAAGACAAACGTCATCTTTCACTTTCAATCAAAGCAGTTCAACCAGATCCATGGGCTGAAGTTGAGTCTGAATTAGATGAAGGTGATACAATCACTGTAACTGTTTCTAATATTGAAAACTACGGTGTATTCGTTGACCTTGGAAACGATATTGAAGGTTTCTTACATATTTCAGAAATCACTTGGGACAAAAACGTTAAAAACCCGGCTGATTACTTAGAAGTTGGTCAAGAGATCGATGTTGAAGTTATCGAGATTAACCCTAAAACTCATAAACTTCGTGTATCACTAAAAAGACTTCTTCCAAAACCATTTGATGAGTTTATGAAAAACTACCGTGAAGGTGATGTTGTAACTGGTACTGTTACATCATTAACTGATTTCGGTGCATTCGTTCGTATCAACGGTGTTGAAGGTTTACTTCACAATCAAGATATCTCTTGGGATAAAAACACTAAAGCGAAAGATGTTCTAAAATCTGGCGATGAAGTAGAAGTTAAAATTGCTAAAATCAATGAAGATGACCAAAAAATCTCTTTAAATAGAAAAACACTTTTAGAGTCTCCTATCGATAAGTTTGCTACAACTAATAAAGTAAACTCTGTTGTAAACGGTACTATCCGTGATATTAAAGATTTCGGTGTATTCGTATCTTTAGGTGACGGTGTAGATGCACTTATCCGTGATGAAGATTTAGCTCCTTTAAATAAAGAAGAGTTAGAAATTGGTCAAGAGATTGAAGCAGCAGTTGCAAATATTGATACTCGTCGTGACCGTATCCGTTTATCTGTTAAAAAATTAGACTACATTAAAAATCAAGAAATGTTAGAGGAGATCAATGATAATGAATCTCACTCACTTGGTGACTTGATAAAAGATCAAATTAAATAATATTTGATGCAAACTGTTCTAAAATGGCTAACTCCTACAATTGCGTTGGGAGTTGCTATTTTTATACTATTTTTTTTAATCTCTATAAACTCACAAGAGCCTATAGTTGAGGGTGAACCTTTAGCATTAGAGACTAATCTTGTTCAAAAAAATCCTGAGAGGATGTGGCTAAATCACTTTTCTGAATCAGAAAGAAAAGGGTACAGTTATCCTGTAAACGAAGTTTACGTAAAACTAGATCTAGATGAAAAAATAACTAAAACTAAAACCTATAAGTTGTCTGCAAAAGTAAAAGATCCTTATCAACTATTTTGTTTAAAAGAGGAATTACGGGGACATCAACTGAAGTATTATCTTAAAAAAGATAAGCAAGGGATAGATTTACTTATTTATTCACAAAATGTTGATAAATTAAATAACTTGGTAAAAGTTTTAAAAAATTATAAAATTCAAGCTCAAATAGGGCTATTTAAAGAGGAATATTAAAATGCAAAAATATACAATTGTAGTTTGTGACCATATCCATACAGCTGGTTTGGAGATGCTTCAAAACGATGAAAATATTAATTTTATTATGGCGGCTGATGAGCCGAAAGATAAACTTGTAAAAGAGATTATTCCACAAGCTGATGTTGCAATTACAAGAAGTTCTACAGATGTTGATGCATTCTTTTTAGAGAATGCAAAAAATATGAAAGCTCTTGTTCGTGCAGGTGTTGGTGTTGATAATGTTGATATTCCTGGATGTTCTAAACAAGGTATTATTGTAATGAACGTACCTACTGCAAACACAATTGCTGCAGTTGAGTTAACTATGGCTCATATGCTTTCTTGTATGAGAATGTTCCCATACTCTCATGATCACCTTAAAAACCAACGTATCTGGAAACGTGAAAAATGGTACGGGTATGAGCTTAAGGGTAAAAAACTTGGTGTAATCGGTTTTGGTAACATCGGTAGCCGTGTTGCAAAACGTGCAAAAGCTTTTGAAATGGATATTGTTGCATACGATCCGTACATCCACCCATCTAAAGTAACTGACCTTGATATGAAATATACTAAAAACTTTGAAGATATTTTAGCGTGTGACGTAATTACAATCCACACACCTAAAAACAAAGAGACTATCGGTATCATCGGTGCAGAAGAGATCGCTAAAATGAAAGACGGTGTAGTTTTAGTTAACTGTGCTCGTGGTGATCTTTATAACGAAGATGCATTATATGACGGACTGAAATCTGGAAAAATCCGTTTTGCTGGTATTGATGTATTTGGTAAAGAACCGGCAACTGATAACAAATTACTTGATTTAGATAATATTGTTGTTTCTCCACACTTAGGTGCAAATACATATGAGTCTCAGTACAATATCGGTACGCAAGCTGCTGAGAATGCTATTGCAGCTGCTAAAGGGATCTCTTATCCAAATGCACTTAACTTACCGATCGATGAGTCTAAAATACCATCATTTGTAAAACCATTCTTAGAGATGGGACAAAAAATCGGTTTCTTAGCATCTCAGATTAACAAATCTCAAATCGTATCTATCAAAGTTACTGGTAACGGTGAGATTGGTGAGTATGTAGATTCATTATCTACTTTCGTTACGGTTGGTGCTATGAGCCAAAGTTCTGACAAAATTAACTATGTAAATGCTGACTTTATTGCAAAAGAAAAAGGTATTAAGATAGAAGCTGAGAACTTAGGTGACTCTAACGTATATAAAAACCTTATCACTGCTAAATTAACAACTGCAGAGGGTACAACTACTATTAGTGCAACTATCTTTGATGACGGTGTTCAACGTATGGTAGCTATTGACGGTTTTGAGATCGAAGTAGCTCTAAAAGGTCATATGGTACTGTTTAAAAACTCTGATGTTCCTGGTGTTATCGGTAACGTTGGTATGACTTTAGCAAAAAACAATGTAAATATTTCTGACTTCTCTCTTGCTCGTAACGCAAATAAAGAAGCTCTTGCTGTTATCTTAGTTGATGATGCAGTAAATGAAACTACATTAAAAGAGTTAGCTTCATTAGACGCTTGTCTAAATGTTAGTTACGCTAGCATCTAAGCACTACATAGAATAAACTTTCCTCTTAAATTCTCAAGTGGAGCCTTTTAGGCTCTGCTTGATTTATTTATCAATCCCTTTCTTATAAACTCTAAAAGATTATTTCGTACAGAACTTACAGTTATAGTATAAAAAAGTGTAGAAAGTAGTTGGTAGTAGAAGTATATGTCTGAACATGAGCTTTGTTCATACACATGAAGAGCTATCTAAGGATTAGATAGCTTTTGTATTGTCCATAAGGACTGGAACGAAGATAAGCGATACGATAACGGCTACTACAGTTCCAGAAATGAGTGCAACTCCAAGGCCTCCAAAAACAGGATCGCTAGCAAGCAGTGAAGAACCTAAGATGATGGCAATCGCCGTAAGTAAAATAGGTTTGAGTCTTGTAGCACTTGCAATTGCAATAGCACGTTGTTTTTCAATACCGTTGTTCTTGATGAGATCTTTTGTAAAATCAACAAGCAATAAAGAGTTTCTTGAACTAATACCGATAAGTGCAATAAACCCAATCAAGCTTGTAGCTGTTAAGAAGAATACATCCTCAGTAAATAGATTAGCTACCCAGTGCCCTAAAATAACACCAATGATAGATAAGAAACTACCACCTAAGATAATACCGCTAATAGCATATGATTTATAATAGATAACCATAAGTAAAAAGATTAGTATCAGTGCAGCGATAAAAGCAGCTCCCAGGTCTCTAAAAGTATCAAGTGTTACTTTCATTTCTCCATCCCAACGAAGCAAGTACTCTTCGCCTGTCTTTTTATCTACTAGAGTTAAATCAAACATATATGTAGAGATACCAGGCTCTTTATTAACATCATATCCCTTTTGTGAAAAGTATTCGATCATCTTGTCTCTAGCATCTAAAAGAGGGTAGACCTGACTTTGGTTGTCTGTCTCTGCCGTAACATTGATCATCGTTTTTAAGTCTTTATGATAGATCGTTCTGTCCGATTTTACCTCTTTGATATCAACTACTTCTGTTAAAGGAATCATCATCCCTTTTGTATTCATAAGGTATAGTGAGCTTAATTTTGTTCGGAGAGATGCAAGTGAATTTTCATTAATATCTTTTGTCTCATTGCTCAGTGATACAAATATACCAACTTGATCATTAAGTTCAATTGTGTTTTTAACTGCAACTACCATCCCTTTAAATGCAAGGTAAAGGATCTGATTTACCTGTTCAACACTTAAACCGCTTCTAGCGATTTTTTCAGAGATAGGCATAAGTTTATACTTCTCATAAGGTGTTTCACTCATTACGTCAACATCTACAATCTTATCTGTTTGTTTTAAGACTTTTGATACTTCATTTGCAACACCTGCAACTTTTGTATTTGAGTCTCCATACACTTCTACAACTATAGAAGCCATTGTAGGCGGACCTGCAGGCATCTCAATCATTTGGAGTACAGTACCTTCTATTTTAGACTCACAACTGTTTTTAATAACAGGTCTAAGGCGTTGCACCATAATAAAAGATTTTTCATCACGATGGTGTTTATCGGTAAGGTTAACTACGATTTCAGCAAATCTTTCACCTTGTTTCATACCGCTTCCTTTTACAAGTCCGGCATAATCGAGAGGTGCACCTTCACCTATAAAGCTTTCAATATCAGTAACTTCTTTTTCAGGTTTCAATATATCTTCAACACATTGAACAACCTCTTTAGTCTGAGAGATAGAACTTCCATCAGGTGTTTTAACATAGATGCTGAATGTATTAGAACTTTTTCCAGGTAACATTCTGGCAAGTACAACTTCTGTCGGAAGCATTAAAATTGTTCCAAAAAGAGATAAAAAGATAAGTGCCGTAACTAAAAGTTTTTTTGAGCGATGTTGCAAAATATCATAAATAAAGTTTTCAAACTTTTTTCCCTGATGTTGATGTGACATTAAAGGCTCCCTTTATTGTTTTCTTTCGGATGGTGTGCACCATCATCTTTGATTTTTAAGAGTTTTTTACTTAAATACGGTGTAAAGATATACGCAACGATCAGTGATGCTATAAGTGCAACAGGAACATTAAGCGGAATAGGTTTCATAAATGCACCCATCATACCCCCTACAAATGCCATAGGTACCATTGTTAAGATGATCGCTAGTGTAGCAACATTTGTCGGTGCACCAATCTCATCAGTCGCTTTTACAACTAAAGTATCGATATCCTTATGTTCACTATCATGTGCATGTAAATGTCTGTGGATATTTTCAATTACGATGATTGCTGCATCAACAAGAAGTCCCAGAGAGAGTAAGAATGCAAACAGCGTCATTCTATTGATCGTTTGTCCACTTAAATAAGCTACAAAGAGTGTAGCTGCTAAAATAGCCGGTACTGTAAACATTACGATCATACTCTCTTTATATCCAAGGAAAAAGACGAGCATTACAGTAATGATAACGATTGTAATAATAAGGTGTTCAACAAGTTCGTTAACCGCTTCATTTGCACGCTGTCCATAATCTCTAGTGATCTTATATCCGATCCCCTTAGCTTTTAACTCTTCATCATATTTCTCAAGAAGTGCTTTAACATCATCTGCAACAAATACGGCATTAGAACCTGCAAGTTTTGAGATGCTGAGAGTTATTTGCGAGAATGTACTTTTCTCTTTCGTCTCATTGAGTGTTATTCTTGCTGAGAGTTTATCATTTGTATTGATCCCGTCCTCTACCTTTGCAACATCTTTAAGATAGATTGGAGAGCCCATATATTGTGCGATCATTATATTCTGAACATCTTCAACTCTCTCTATAACATTTTGTACACCAAACACAACAAGTTTTTCATCTTGCGTATTTGTATTAACATCCGGTGCTTTGATGGAGATCGCTTTAATCGCTTGAACTATTTGCCCTAAAGAGAGGTGATAGCCTTTGAGTTTACCCAGATCAACATCTACATTAAACTGTTGTTTATGCTCACCTTTTAGATCAGTTTTTGAAACATTGTCTATTTGTGCGATCTTGATTTTAAGGTCTTGGATTGTTTTTAAAAAATCAGAATATACAAGAGAGTTATTCGTTTGATAAAACGCGATATTTACAATGGGGATATCGATGTCAATATCAAAAGGTTTTACTAACGGCTGCATCACCTCTTTTGGCATAAGATCCATATTCTGCATAACTTTATCGTAAAGTTTGAGGTTTGATGCCTCTCTGTTTTGCCCGATATAGTACATTACATTGATAATACCTACATTTTCCATACTCATAGAGTAGATATGCTCAACACCGCTAATCTCGCGAATCTTTTGCTCCAGCGGTTGCACAACAATTTTTTCAACCTCTTTTGGAGAGAGTCCCGGTGCAGCGACAACTATACTACCGCCACTTAGTGCTATTTGCGGATCTTCTTCACGGGGCATAACCTCTAAAGAGATATATCCGATCGCCAGTAAAAAGACTGCTAAAATAGCTGTTAGTGGATTGTATAAAAACGATTTTGCAAGTTTCCCTGCAGTATCGGTAACTACTATGTTCCTTATATCCTTTTCACTCATAATTATTTTACCTCAATGCCGATTGTTGTATACATACCAGGATAGATGTTTTTATTTTTCTTATCTATAGAGATTTTGATCTTGAATGTATGTGTCATAGGGTTTGAACTTGGGATGATAGCTGATATTTTACCTGTTGTTTGAATCTCTAAAGATGGGATGCTGATAGTTACTTTTTTCCCGATAAAGATACTTTTCATATCTTGTTCTGCAACTTCGATTTCAATTTTCAGATCACTTAGATCAGATAATACGATTGCTGGCATACCCGGTATTGCCATCTCGCCCACTTTAATATTTTTAGAGATGATCACACCTGAATTCGGTGCTTTAATAATAAGGTATTGGTATTGGTTCTCTACCTCTTGAAGTCTTGCTTTTGCAATATTGATCATATCTTTGAGGTTTTTTTCTGCAAGTTCCAGCTCTTCAACTTTGTACTTTGCCACCATATCTTTTTCAAAAAGTCTTTTATGACGCTCAAGGTTCATAACAACGTTTGAGTATTGGTTTTCATACATTTGCAGTGCTGATTCCGCTTGACGTTTCGCAGAGTCTATTTCACGTGAGTCGATAGTGTAAAGCACCTGACCTCTGTTTACTCTATCACCTTCACTTACATTAACATTTGTAACAAATCCCATAAAACGACTTGTGATCATCTTTTGGTTATCTGATATCACCGTACCAGACAGTGTTAATGTTTCAGCAACAAGAGATGTTGCCAGTGCGATTAAAGCGAGTAGTTTTTTCATTATTTTTCTCCGTTTGCTAGTTTTTCAAGTTCAAATATTTTTTCATTTCTCTTATTTTTTGCTACTAAAAGTTGTAGTATTTTTTCTATTTGAGAAGATTGTTTTATTATAACATCATTCATAGATACAAGCTTCTCTTTATATCTTGCTTCATAGTTTTCATAGATCGCATTTGCCAACTCTAATTCTTTTGTAAGAGAGTTGATCTCTTGGTTGGCACTTTTAATCTCTGTTTTTATTTTTGCAAGCTGTAAAGAGATCCCTTTTTTTGCAAGTTGTACCTGTGACTGCATTTTCAGTTGTTCAATCTTCGCTTTTTCAACTTTCGCACCGTCAATACCACCGTTAAAGATATTCCATGTAAGTCTTGCACCGACCGTATATGCTTTATGGTCATTTGCTTCGCCCAGGAATGTATTGTCTGCAGTTGCTACTTCTGCAAATGCACCTACAGTTGGATAATAAGCAGCTTGACTGGCATCTAACATACTTGCTTTTACATCTAAAGCAGTAGTTGCTTTTTTGATATCTAAGTTTCTTGTAAGTACGTCATCATCAGTGAAGTTTGGTTCAGCTATTTCACTTGTCGGAACTTCGATGTCGTCCACTTTTTCATTTAATAAAAAGCTGATGTAGTGGTAAAGGAGTTCCTCATTTGCTTTCATCTGCACAAGAAGTCTCTCAACATTCCCTTTTTTCGCTTTTACTTCCAAAAGGTCAACTTTCTTTGCATAACCAACTTCGATCATAGTTTGCGTCGTATTTTCAAGTGCATTGATATTGCTTAGAATCTTTTCCATGTTTTTAATAGATGATTCCAAAAGAGCCATATCGTAGTAACTTTTTTTAAGTTGAAACACTTTTTCACTAAGTACTTTCTCTTTATCAAGTGCCTTGATATTTTTTACACTCTCCATTACACTTGTATAACTTGAGATTGCAAAGCCTGTAAAAAGAGGCACTTCATATTTTAGTTTTGACTGGAAAAAGTTTCTGTCTTGCGGATAGTTTAGATCGTGTGGTTCTACAGTTAGGATGTTAGGATTTGTCATACTAAAGTCAGAAAATCCAAAATCTCCAAAATTTGCTTCACGAGACGTCAGTTTAAAACCGAAAACATTCCCCGCATCGTTTGACCTGGCAAAATCTTGAGTAAAATCAAGTTTACCCCAATGCAGACCGCTTGTTTGGTCTATATCTTCCTCGGCACTTTTTACCTCTAAAGAAGCTGCTTTTATCTCTAAATTTTTATTTTTTAATATTTCGAGTGCTTCGCTTAATGGCAGCGAATTACTAGATGCAGATAAAAACAATGGTAAAAAAAGTGCACTTACTACTTTTTTCATTTGTTGTCCTTTGTTGTCATTAGTTTATAAATATAGGTGTGATTTAACTCTAGATTATAACATATATTTCATTAGATTATATCGTAAAGTTATCAAATTTGATAGTATAGAAAAAAATTCTGGGGATTCAATTATAAGAAAAAAATATAGTTAAACTTTAAGGAAATGTGATTAAAATTTGATAATCATTTTAAAGAAAGGTATTTTATGTCAAGTGCATGTCCATTAAACTTTGAGAGAGTTGACTCCAATGTAACAAGGTTTTCAGCTTTATTGGTCGCGTCATTAGTAGGACTTTATTTATATACGAACAGTGTTTATATCTTATACTTTTTAGCTTTTGATTTTATTATGAAACTTTTTATAAACAGAGGAATATCTCCTGTCAGTATGTTTGCAGAATTTTTAAAAGGGATGTTCAAAATAAAAGATAATTTAGTAGACGGCGGAGCAAAAAGATTAGCTGGAATTTTTGGTTTTTTATTTGTTGTTTTACTGATCGTTGCACACTATTTTGATATATGGAGTTTTTCTTTAGGCGTAGCAGCCGTTTTTTTAGCATGTTCTTTACTTGATGTGTTCTTTGGTTTTTGCATCGCGTGTAAAATATACTTTATAATTAAAAAAATCTATCCAAATTTTATGAATAACCTTTAATTTTTATCATTGTCGTAGTACAATAGCTTAAGACAATTTGATTAAAGGATATATAATGGATGCTGTCATCAAAGATCTACTCTCCAGAAAAGATGAAATACAATCGGAAATTGAAACAATTTTCAAAGCAAATATGAAATTTACCGATTGGAATGTTCCCGAAGCCGATGATAAAGAGGCTGCAAAGGTAATTCTTGATATGATTCAAGAAAAATTAGATAAAATCAAAGCTGATGTTGCAGCCGGGCAATACGACTATTATTAAGGATAATTATTATGAGTCATAAATTAAAAGATCATTTAGAAAAGATTAAAGAGGAAGTTTCAAAAACAGATCTTCTTAATGAGAGTCAAAAAACTGACAGTGTGAAAAGAATAGAGGAGTGGGTTTTAGAAGATAAAGCTTTTGGAACTCTAAAAAACGAACTGACAGAGATGAGTATCTTCTTTGAAAAACTTTTTGCCGAGCTCGGTATTGAGTAAGGATTTAGTATAGATATGCAGATGGTTGTAGATTCTCTTAGACATAAGGGGAAGATATTCAAAAAGATGCAAGAGGTAAATCCTAAAGATTTAAAGATCAGAAATAAGATCAAAATGTTTGTTGCAACCGATATGAACGGTTACTATTGGGCTATCTTTGCAGTAAGCCAAAAAAGTAGACTCCTTATGAAAGATGTCCATAAATTTGAAGAGATTTATGCGAAACTTACACTTTTTTGCGATCATAACTTTAAACAAAAGGTACTTTTTATAGACGCACCTCTTTGTTCGAAAGCGCAAAAAGCATTTAAAGAAGTTGGCTGGAAGATCCAGTAATGCTTCTTTGTGATATTGGTAATACCTCGTACCATTTTAACGAAGGTACAAAAGATTTTAAAGAGTTTGCGGACTCTTTTGAACCCCAAACGATAAAACAGCCCACTTATTATATCTCTGTAAATCAAAACGTAAAAGAAAAGCTAAATGATCTAGATAACTGGATTGATCTTGAAACTTTTGTAGAGAGGGAAGATTATTATGCAACTATGGGGATAGATCGCATAGTAGCACTAGCGACAATTACTGATGCAGTGGTTATAGATGCAGGAAGTGCCATAACAGTAGATGTAGTTAGAAACGGCGTTTTTGAAGGGGGATTTATATATCCAGGTATCAAAGCTATGCAGGAATGTTATAGAAATATCTCCAATGCACTTGATTACTCATTTAACTTTGAGGTAGATTTGGGTAAAATGGCGAAAAATTCTCCAGATGCGATCAGTTACGGGTATCTTAAACCATTTGTTGATGAGATTAAGAGTAAAAATTTACCTATTATTTTAACTGGTGGTGATGCGTCAGAGTTTAAAAAACTATTTCCTGATGCAAGGCTCGATCAAGAGTTGATTTTTACGGGAATGAAAAAGATTATGAAAAAGGCTGGTTTATGCTAACAGTTGCACTTCCAAAAGGGCGTATAGCAAAAGAAACACTAGAAATATTTGAAACTATTTTTGGAGACAGTTTCAAATTTGACGACAGAAAACTTATTTTAGAGACTCCAAAATTCCGTTTTTTACTTGTAAGAAACCAAGACGTAGCAACTTATGTATATCATCAAGCAGCAGATATCGGTGTAGTTGGACTTGATACTTTAGAAGAGCAGGGGCTTGACGTTGTGCGCCTGCTAGATCTTAAACGCGGCGTATGTAAAGTAGCTATCGGGATGAAAAAGGGTGAGAAGCTAGACCTTAGTAAGCCTGAGCTAAAAGTAGCATCAAAGATGGTAAACATCACAAAAAAATATTTTGAAGAGCGTGCTGTAAGTGTTGAGATCATTAAGCTTTACGGTTCTATTGAACTTGCACCTCTAATCGGTCTTGCAGATATGATCGTAGATATCGTTGAAACTGGTACGACAATGAAGCAAAACGGTTTAGAAGTTGTTCAGGATATTATGACAAGTTCGACATATCTTATCGCAAATAAAAACTCATACATCTCTAAAAAAGATGAAGTTTTAGATATCTACGAGAAGATCAATAAAGTTATTAAAGCTGAGCAAGAGGCTTAATGACAAACCTAGACTTATATGCAAAAGCGGAACACCTTTTAGGGATCGAAGATGCGACAGAAGCGCTTTACGATCTTTACCGTTCAGAGTTGGAAGATTATAAAGTAAAAACTTTACTTGACGTGGGTTGCGGACGCGGCGGTTTTATGCGTCGTATGATAAGCGACGGAGTAAAGTGTAAAGGTGTAGATCTCAGTTCTGTGATGGTGCAGGAGTGTCAAGAGATTGGTCTTGATGCAGAGTGTAAAGACCTTAGTGAAGTTGAAGGGACATATGATGCTATTGTGAGTATCTTTGATGTACTTAACTTTATGGATAAAGACTCCCTTACTAAGTTTTTAGATGCTGCAGCTCAAAAACTAAATGATGACGGGATATTTATAGCAGATATCAATACTATCTACGGCTTTAAAGATGTAGCTGAGGGGAGTATGAGTAACGATACCGATGAAGAGTTTTTAAGTGTAGATGCTATATTTGAAAACGATGAACTTCATACAAAGTTTACACTCTTTGAAAAAAATGATGACGGAAGATATACAAAGTACCAAGATACTATTGTTCAGTACTTTCATAAGATCAAGTTTTTTCAAAATCTTAGTTCACTAAAACTGGTAGATAAACAAACGTTTTCTCTCTACGATACAGAGGATAAGACGCTTTTAATATTTAAAAAGCGTTAATTTAAATTTAAAAAAGGAATAAAATGAGTAAACACAAAACAAAATTAGCAAAAATCTTCGAGCATCCAATCTCTGGAAACATCGATATTACAAAATTAACGCATGCGTTAGAGCACTACGGAGTGGAAGTTGATGTTTCTAAAAAACATCGTTTATTATTACATTTTGCAGGTAAAGAGCATTCTGTATCTTTATCACATAACAATGAATTACATAAAGATGCTGTAGTAGCATTACGCCACTTTTTAGAAGAAGTTAATTTAACTCCTGAAAAATTAGACTAAAAGAGCATCGCTCTTTTAGTTTTTAGTTGATATCCGGTAATGGAGTTTTATCAGTCGAAGCTGGTAAAATCGGCATTGTGATATCTGGTTTTCTACCATCTAAAGCTTTTAAGAAAGTTTCAATCTCCTGAACTTGTTTGTCTGAAAGATCTGCACCTAATTGTACACGTCCCATCTCTTTAATAGCAGCCGGAAGCGTTTTCATCATACCGTTATGGAAGTATGGTCCTGTTTGATCAATGTTTCTTAGTGTCGGTACTCTAACCATACCGTTTGCATCACCTTTGAAATCACCTACATCGTTATATTTGTATTTATTTACTACGTTAAATACATTAAGCTCACCACCAAGTGCTACACCATTATGACATGTTGTACAACCAACTTGGATAAATGTTTTAAGACCTTGCTGCTCTGCTGCTGTAAGTGCTTTATTATCACCGTTTAAGAAGTCATCGTATCTTGATGGAGTTACAAGAGTTCTCTCAAATACTGCAATAGTATCTGCTACTTTTGCTAAAGTGATTTTTACATCGTTACCGTAGATCTTTTTAAAAGCATCTACGTAAGCAGGCATAGATGATACTACCGCTGCAACATGCTCTTTTGTAGCTGCCATTTCTGGTGCCGCTTGCATAGGGCCTTGCGCTTGATCTTCTAAGTGTGGACTTCTTCCGTCCCAGAATTGAATAGAGTTAAAAACAGAGTTATATACTGTCGGTGAGTTTAAGTGGTGTGGATTTACCGTCCATTTATGACCTATTGCAGCCTCTAAGCCGTCATCACCGCCTTCACTTAAGTTGTGACAAGAGTTACAAGAGATAAAACCGCTTTTAGAAAGTCTTGGGTCAAAGTAAAGTTTTTTACCAAGTTCAACTTTTGCGTCTGTAATAGGATTCTTTGGATTGTCGATTAGTTTCATTAACTCTTTTTGAGAGTTTGGGATAGGTTTTAAACCAGCTTCTTCAGCTTGTTTAGCTACGCTACTTGCCATTAAAGAAGTAGTGACAGCGATAGATAACAACATAGTCTTTTTCATTTTAAACTCCAAGAAAAAATATTAAAGGAAAAAAATTATCCTTTATAGATGGCAAAATTATAACCTCTAATTCTTAAGTATATCTTGTAGTTATTTAATTATTTATAAAACTTAATGCAGATTTTATTCCGTTGAGATAGCTAAGGGTATTTGCCTTGTTCTTATATGCGATATCAAATGCTGTACCGTGGTCAACAGAGGTTCTGATAATAGGAAGATTTAAAGAGATATTTACACTCTCGTCAAAATGAAGAGCTTTAAGTGGTGCTAATCCCTGATCGTGGTACATTGCAACATAATAGTTGAAGTTTTTTCGAAACGAAGGTGTAAAAGCTATATCCGGAACTACAGGACCGCTAAACTGCTCAAAACCTATTTTTTTGTTTGCACTTTTAATCGCTTTTGTAATAATAAGTTCTTCATTACCCAATACACCATTGTCTCCAGCATGAGGATTTAGTCCTAGTACTGCGATTTTTTCTTTTTCTATTGAGTTGTGAAGATCTAGAAAAAATTGTTTGAGTTTTTTGTATTTGATAGAGGATGCTACTTCTTTAAGCGGTATATGTTCAGTAAAAAGTGCGACAAACATCTCAGGACATCCAAGCATCATAATAGCTTCTTTATTGAAATGTTTACGAAGTAGATCAGTATGTCCTACAAAATGAAGATCTGCTAGTTTCCATGCTTCTTTATGGATAGGCATTGTAACAACAGCATCAGCCTTTTTTGTTTCACATAATGCAATTGCATCCATAAATGAATTGTAAGAGTATAGACCGCTCTCTTTACTTACAACACCCGGTTCTATTGCAAATTCACCTTCAACTTCGTGTAGTTCTAAATCTTCGGGAAGGGTAACATCTAAAAGTTTAGCCGCCTGTGCTAACATTGTATGGTTTATACAATATACAGGTGTACAGATTTTAGAGATTGTTTCGTGAGATTTTAGTGCGATCTCAATCCCTACGCCGTTTAGATCACCGACGCTGATGGCAATTTTCGGTTTCATCTTTGTGTGAGTCTTTTCATCTCTTTAACAGCATTGTCTAAACCGCTAAAAACACTTCTGGCGATGATACTTTGTCCAATGTTTAACTCAGTAATCTCATCAATAGCTACCATCTCATTAACGTTATGGTAATTAAGACCGTGTCCTGCAGCAACTTCAAGTCCCAGTTCAACGGCAGCTTTTGCAGCTTTTTTAAGTTCTTCAATCGAAACTTGGAGTTGTTGCGTTAACTCTGCACGTGAAAGCTCCAGCTCTTTTACCGAGTGGTTAGAGTAGGGGAGTGAAGAGTTGAGCATTGCAAATAGGTTTGCAAAGTGTCCGGTATGGAGTTCAACCATCTGTGCACCGAGTTCTTTTGATTTTTTCATAGCTTCAAGTGTAGGATCGACAAAAAGTGAGACAGGGATCTCTGCATCATTGAGTTTTTTGATAGCCGACTCTATCGCATCACTGTTTGAAAACAGATCAAGCCCGCCCTCTGTAGTAACTTCTTGACGTTTCTCAGGTACCAAAGTCGCACGGTGGGGTTTGTTCTTACATACGATATCTATAATGCCCGGTTCAATTGCACACTCCAAGTTTACAGGTACTTTTGAGAAGCTGATGATGTTTGTAACGTCAATATCTTGTATGTGGCGTCTGTCTTCTCTTAAATGGATAGTTATCTGATCTGCACCATTTTGACACGCTACATATAAAGCTTGTAAGATATCTGGATCGTTGATCTCTCTCGCTTCACGCAGTACCGCTACGTGGTCAATATTTACACCGAGTTTCATTAGTTTTTACCCTTTTGAAGAGATTGTTTGTAGTGAGTGATATATTTTTCTTCCAAGTTTGTATAATCAACAATATCACCGATGTGTACTTTTACTTTGTATTGCTCTTTAAAAGGGGAAGCTTTAAACACTTTTTCAAGTTCATCATTGATAAAAACAGGTACTACTTTTAGGTTATTTGCTTTTGCAATTTTCTCTGCACCGCTTTGGAACTCTTTGATACCTGCTGCTTTATGTCTTTCACCTTCAGGAAAGATATAGAGATTCATATTGTCAACTTTAGAGAAAGTTTTTTTGATAGTTTTAAAAAAGCTTACAAGTCCTCTTTTTGTTTCGAGATCAACACTGATACAGCCGCTGTACTCAAAAAATTTTCCGTAAAAACTGTCAAAAAGCTCTTGTTTTGCTATCCATGTACCGTTTTTATTGTGCTGGGAAAATATATGCTCCATAACGATAATGTCTAAAAGTGATCTGTGGTTGATAGCATAAAGGATTTTATCCTCTTTAGGAAGCTCTCCGTCAACTTCTACCTCTATATTTAAACGTTTAAGTACTTTGTTAGAGTAGGCTTGACGAGCTTTTGAAAGCTCTTCGTAAGCATGTTGCAGAGAGATATAAGGGTGAAAGAAAATCTTTTTGAAAATATAGATATATCTATATCCAAGTCTAATCATAAATGCATATTTTCTAAGATCTTTTACCATAATCACCTCATAAATTTTAAAAGGAGATTATAGCTAAAAAAAATTAATTTGATGACTCTCTTATCGTCATTTCATTCTCCATTGTTTTGATCTCTTCCCCCGCTGGGATTGTGATTGTATTATCTGCAATGAAATGTTCTTTTTTTATTTTATTCGGATATTCAAAGTTGCTAAGGATGTGTTTGATGGTATTTATCCTTGCTTGTTTTTTATTATTTGAGCGAATAATTGTCCATGGAGCATGTTGGGTATGTGACGCAAGAAGCATAGAATACTTTGCAAGGGTATATTTATCCCACAGCTCCTGAGATTTTTGATCGACAGGAGAGAGTTTATACTGTTTGAGAGGATCGGTCCTTCTTTTTTCAAAACGTTGTTCCTGTTTCTCTTTTGAAACGGAAAAGTAAAATTTAAACAGTTTTATATCGGAATTGATAAGCATCTTCTCAAATTCTGGAACCTCCTGCAAAAACTCTTTATGTTCCCTCGGCGTACAAAATCCCATAACCGGTTCAACTCCTGCACGGTTGTACCAGCTTCTATCAAACAGAACTATTTCGCCGGCAGCGGGAAGGTGGTGAACATAGCGTTGAAAATACCATTGAGTCTTTTCAATGTCACTCGGTTTATTCAGTGCAACTACGCGGGCTCCACGGGGATTGAGATGTTCAATAATTCTTTTTATCGTTCCACCTTTTCCTGCAGCATCGCGCCCTTCAAAGATCATTAAAACCTTCTCACCTGTATCTTTGATATGGTTTTGCATCTTTAAAAGTTCGATTTGGAGTTTTTTGAGTTCACTTTCATATTGAAGTACCTCTTTTTTTACCCAAACAGGAACTCTCTTTTTCTTCCCTTTTCTGCGCTCTTCTTTTAGATTTTCCTCTTTAGTTTTTCGTCGATCGTTGTGAACTATCTCTTCTAAAACACTTCCGTCAAGTATCTCGTCGGCTACCATATTTCTTTTTCTGCTCATAAAACCACCTTTTAAATAGTGTCTAAAATAAGTTGTCCAAGCTTGTTTACATCATCTGTATTGGCAAAACAACTTTTCTCTCCACATACCATAAACCCTTGATCTTCACTTGCTTTTAAAAGTGTAAAAGGATATTCGATACCTTTTAGTGTAGCGCTATTTTCTTTTAGGTTTGTTAAATTCGATTTAATTACACGATCCCCTTTGATATATCTGAGTGCCTGTGAAAGCAGGTACGGATAGTAGATCGGGCGTCGTCCAAGATCATAAGAGTTGTATTCCATTGTTTTAAAAGCAAAGTGTGTGTACTTTTCATCTTCTAGTAACATCCCCAGAGTTAAAAGCACATCTACCATAATGCTTACACTGCTTGTATAAGTGTTGTCGGTTACTTCCGCTTTTGTTTGAAACTCACCTACGCTGAAGTTCCATAACCCTTTGTCATAGAAGTTTTCTAGTGCTTTATTTGCCATTCTTTGCGCCTGAATGAGATAAAGGTCATCTTGTGTAGCTTTGTAGCCGCTAAGAAGAGCTTTTGCTAAAAATGCATAGTCCTCTAAAAATGCTTCAACTTTCGGTGTTTTATCTACAAGTGCTGAATGGTAGAGTGTATCGTTAACGTACATTTTATTTAAAAGTGCCTCAAGTGCATCTACGGCTTTGCCTAAATATACGTTGTCTATCATCCCCAGTTGAAAAAGGGAATGGATCATCATTGCAGACCAAGAAGTTTGCACTTTTCTATCTATAAACGGATATGTTCGTTTTGCACGAAGTCCTTGGAGTAAGATTTTAACATCGCTGAACCAGTCAGGAACTTTTTCATCAAAACGGATGATGTTTTTCCCCTCAAAGTTTCCATCCGGTGTTACATTCATCTCTTGACACATCTTCCCAATGTTCTCATAAGCGTTTTGTTCTAAAAGGGCATAAACCTCTTCGTATGTGTATGTAAAGTAAGTTCCCTCTTCACCCTCGCTGTCAGCATCGCTTGCACTATAGAAAAGATTGTCTTCAGACATGAAGTTAAACCAAAAATCGGCAATCTCTTTTGCAGTTTGTAAGTAGTTTTCATCTTTATAGGCAAGGTATCCATCAAGATAGTTTTCACAAAGCAGGGCGTTATCGTACAACATCTTTTCAAAGTGGGGCACTAACCATTTCTCATCAACCGAGTAGCGGCAAAATCCGCCGTCAATAAGATCGTACATTCCACCTTTTTTCATCTGATCGAGCGTATTTGTAAGCATCGCCGTGATTGCTTTGTCGTGATAGAGATTATCGATCACTTGAAGTGTTTTTAGAGTAGAAGCATGGGGAAACTTTGGTTTTACAGAGAAACCGCCGTAATTTGGTTGATAATTGCTTTTAGCTTGATTCACAAATGTAAGGTGAAATTCCTCTTTTAAAACAGTTGCTTCTTTAGGGTGCTCAACATGGTTGATAAACCCCTCGACTTCATCGGCGTTTTTGTAAAGTTGGGGATCATTCTCTTCAACTTTTGTAGCTATAAGAGATGTCAGTTCTTTAAAACCCATCCCTTCAACACTACCTTCATTAGATTCAGGAGCAATGTAAGTTCCCGCAAAAAACGGTTTGTTTTGCGGTGTACAGAAGATAGATGTCGGCCATCCGCCTGCACGACGGTTAAGCAGTTGATACACCTCTTGGTAGTGTTTATCGATGTCGGGACGCTCTTCACGATCTACTTTGATCGCAATAAAGTTTTTGTTTAAAATCTCTGCACATTCATCATTTTCAAAAACCTGTTCCTCCATCACATGGCACCAATGACATGATGAATAACCGATGCTTATAAAAATAGCTTTATTCTCTTTTTCGGCTTTCTCGAATGCTTCATCACACCACGGCCACCAATCAACAGGGTTGTTTTTATGTTGTTGTAGATAAGGTGAATCCTCTTTTTCTAATCTATTCGCCATAAAATCTCTCTTATTATTTTTTCTGTAGGGTATGATAAAGAGGCTAATTTTGTCCTTAAAGAAATAGACTTCTTTCATCACTATATAAAGTATGAGCAAAAAGCGAAGCAATTTAATCAAGGCAGATGTTCCTAAGCGTAGCTGTAGCTACGGTTAGGGTTATCTAACGCAGAGTAAAGCAGCTTATCTTTTTGCCCTTTGGGAAGAATAAAAAGAGGCAATCTAGCACAAAAAAATTATTTCACCTTAACTGCGGTTAGGCTGAAAAATTTGTTTTGCACTATTTTACCTCTTTTTATACTTCTCATATCTTTGTATAGTTATGAAAGAAGTCTAATAAATGCTACAATAATAAAAAAAATATTTAAAAATGGGAAATTTTATGAAAAAGATCTATATTGCCGGACCTGATGTTTTTGAAAAAGACTCGATAGAGAGAGGAAAAAAACTTGTGGAAATATGCGGAAAATACGGATTTGAAGGGTTGTACCCTTTAGATAATGTAGTAGATTTTTCTCAAGAAAAACATAAAATAGCCCGAGACATATACGAAGCAAATGTGACAATGATACAAAAAGCAGACATCGTGATAGCAAATCTAAACACCTTTAGAGGTAAAGAAGCAGATAGCGGTACCGTATGGGAGTGTGGCTATGCAAGCGGTCTGGGTAAAGAGGTATATGGTTATATGGATACAAAGAGTAACTATATTCAAAACTTTGGGGATGATGAAAAGTTTGCACGTGAGGGATATTATGTTGATAGTAAAGAGCGAATGATCGAAGATTTTGATCATCCAATCAACCTTATGATAGCGTGCTCGGTAAAAAAGATTATAGCCGGAGAGTTCGAAGATGTTTTAAAGGCAATCGCATAATGATAAAAGCTTTATTGATTTTGTGTTTGTTTGTACTCTCTTTATACGGATATCCTACGGAGGATAAAGATCTTGAAAAAGTCTCTTTACAGTTACACTGGAAATATCAGTTTGAATTTGCCGGCTTTATTGCTGCAAAAGAGAAGGGATTTTATAAAGATGTAGGATTAGATGTTGAGTTTAGAGAGTATAGTAGAGGTCTTAATATTGAAGAGAAAGTATTAAATGGAGATGCAACATACGGTATTTACAACTCATCAACCTTGATCGATTATCTCAGAGGGGAACCAATAAAATTAGTAGCATCATTTTTTAAGCGTGCCGCCTTGGTAATGATCACAAAACCGGATATTAAAACTCCCCAAGATTTAAAAGGCAAAACAATTATGGGTGCATCAAAAGAGGATTTTATACTCAATTTTAAACCCTTTTTAGATCTTTACGGTGTAAGTGTTGACGATATAAACTTGGTACCCCATACATACTCTTTAGATGATTTTATAAATTCCAAAGTGGACGGGATAAGTGCTTTTGTATCTGATCAGGTGTATAAACTAGATAAAAGAGGGGTTAAGTATAATATTTTAGACCCGAGTAATGATAATCTCTATGTTTTACAAATGGAGCTTTTTACTTCGGATAATGAGGTGAAAAACCATTCAAAAAGAGTGATCGACTTTAGAAATGCGACGATCAAAGGGTGGCAGTATGCTTTAAAACACAAACAAGAGTTAGCGGAGATTATTCATACAAAATATGCTCCCCATATATCAAAAAGCGATCTTCTTGATGAGGCAAAAGGGATAGAGAAACTTATATTGCCATATACATACGATATAGGCTCTATAGATAAAAACTTTTTAAACAAGCAGATGGAGTTTTTTAAAAAACAATATCAACTCGATCCCTCTAAAGAGCTTTCAAATTTTATTTTTAACTATGAATATATAGATAA
Source organism: Sulfurimonas sp. hsl 1-7 (assembly GCF_030577135.1). NCBI lineage: Bacteria > Pseudomonadati > Campylobacterota > Epsilonproteobacteria > Campylobacterales > Sulfurimonadaceae > Sulfurimonas > Sulfurimonas microaerophilic. The sequence continues at coordinate 294,053 of NZ_JAUIRR010000001.1, forward strand.
GAGTTTATGTTTAACTAGCGAGGAAAGGAACTATATAAAAAAACATCCTGTTATTGATGTATGTATTCATAATGAACAGTTTCCAATCGATGGAGTCGATAAAGGGAAAATGACGGGTGTTATGTCCGATATTTTCAATGATATCTCTCAGACAACATCTCTTAGTTTTCGAGCAATTGTTAGTGGTTCGCATAAGGAGTTAAATCAAAAACTCAGCAGCGGTGAATGTCAAGTTTTATCAATCTACGCAACAAACAGTAAAGATCATGCAAGTGTAGAGCCGACTAGCCCTTTTATGAATATCCATTTTACCTTGCTTGGCAGACTCGATAAATCATTTGTATTGCATCCTGATAATCTTCAGGGAAAAAAGATTGTTGTACAGATGGACTCGTATAAAAACTATCTGCTCTCTTTATACCCGCATCTTGATATTATTGTAGAAAACGATAAAAATAAGATGGTAAAGATGGTACTCTCATCAAAGGTGTATGCTCTTGGAGCTTTAGATTTTCAAGCAGATTACCTGATCGATAAATATGGGTACGGAAAGTTGAAAATTACCGGATTTTTAGCTAAAAATCATCCAATCTCAACAAGTATAGGTGTACAAAAAAATGAGCCTGTTTTAGCCTCTATTATTGAAAAAGGTTTAGCGCAAATCTCTAAAGACAGGATAGACAACATACTTAACGAATGGAGAATTACAAGATACCATAAAAGTATAGACTATACCCTTGTTTTTGCAACTATTGTTATTATGGGACTCATCTTACTGGTGATGATCTATTATCAAAGAAAGCTGAAATATTTTAACAGAGAGCTTGAAAATCAAGTGGCTGAGCAGACAAAACTATTAAGGGAATATAACCATTCATTAGAGGAGACCGTTGAAGAAAAAGCGCAGGAGTTGATTAAAAAAGACGAGCTTTTAACAAGACAGTCTAAGCAGGCTGTTATGGGTGAGATGATCTCTATGATCGCTCATCAGTGGAGACAACCGCTTAACACTATTACACTGCAGATCTCAAATATACAGCTGAAATACCTTATGGAAGATAAACTCGATAAAGATGAGGTGATGAAAACATTTGAAACTATCAACTCTACTATTCTCTACCTCTCTGAAACTATAGATGATTTTAAAACATATTTTCGAAAAGATAAAGAGTTGGTTGAGGTGAGTCTAAAAGAGTTGATTGAAAAGGCTCTGAATCTTATTCGTCCTAGATTAAAAGATGTGCAGGTACATCTGTATATTGCAGATGAGATACACGCAAAAGTATACTTTAATGAACTGGTACAAGTTATACTTAACATCTTAAATAATGCCATAGATGCATATGAGACGTGTCAAACATGTTCAAAAGAGATACATATCTCGGTAAAACAAAAAGAGAATATGAATGTGATCCATATTGAAGATAATGCAGGGGGAATAAAGCCGGCGCATTTAGAAAAACTTTTTGAGCCTTATTTTAGTACAAAAGGGAAAAACGGGACGGGGCTGGGACTCTATATGTCCCAGATGATTATAGAAAAACAGTTTGGAGGTTTTTTAAAAGTTGAGACCTATGATGACAGAACAAATTTTAAAATTTATCTGCCTATAACTTACCCTGTTTTACCATAGACAATACCAATGGAATGTTGATTCCATCGTTATTGAATCCTTCATCGTGGCAAGACTCACACTTGTCACCCATTGGACAATCTTGATTGTCTAAAATCTCTTGGAATGTTTGAAAATTGTTTTTTTTAATACACTCTGCAATATCTTTAGCAGTTAAAGAGTTACATATACAAACTTCAGTATTTGGATCGATCATTTAATTTCCTAGTAAACAGTTTTAAGATGTGTTAAAAATTTTTGAGGCTCAGTAAAACCTACGATAGTTTTCGCATTTATAGGGTTGAGCTCTTTGTCAAAAAAGATGAGTACCGGAGGACCGAATACTCCATATTTTTTATTTAATGCTTTTGTATTATCATCGTTTGCCGTTACATCTGCGCGTACTAAAACAAAATCTTTGAGTGCATCCATAACTGCAGGGTCTCTAAAAGTTATTTCATCAAACTCTTTACACGCTACACACCACTCAGCCGAGAAGTCCAGCATGATTTTTTTCCCTTTGTTTTGTTCTAAAACAGCATCTAATTCATCTAATGATGTAACAACCTCAAAGTGAAGCTCTTCGCTTTGAACCGTTTGAGCAACTACACCGTTTCCGGCTAAAAATGAAAGGGGTTGTGTCATATTTGCTTTTCCGGCTAAAAAGCTTAAAAAGAGTGAGAGTGAATAGATAAAAAGGATAACGGAAACACTACGTTTAAAGATATGACCCTCATTGTTAAACGCACCCAGATACAGAGCAAAACTAAGACCTAAAAGTCCATATAGAAGAATAGCTACTTCTGCAGGAATCACTTTCTCAAGCATCCATATAGCAACCCCTAGCATGATTACGCCGAAAGTAGCGTTGACCATAGTCATCCAAGCACCAGGTTTTGGCATAAACTTACCTGCACTTACACCTACTAAAATAAGTGGAAGTCCCATACCGATACTCATACTAAACAGTGCTGCCGCACCTAAGAATGCATCTCCCGTTTGCCCAATATATACAAGAGCACCGGCTAATGGAGCAGCTACACAAGGACCAACGATAAGAGCTGATAAAAATCCCATAATTGCTACACCGACAAAACCTGTTTTAGATGAGTTTTGGCTTACTCTTGAAACGATAGCATCTGGAAGTTTTAATTCGTAAAATCCAAACATAGACATTGCAAGGGCTACAAAAACACCCGCAAACGAATATACTACCCATGGAGTTTGCAGTGCAGCTTGAAGGTTTGATCCAAACAGACCTGCTAAAACACCTGCGATTGTATATGCTATAGCCATTGCAAGTACATATACCACAGAGAGCACAAACGCTTTTTTTGTTGTTAAACCTTCACCTTGAGAGATGATAACACCGGAAATGATAGGAATCATAGGAAATACACACGGTGTCAAAGAGAGAAGGATTCCAAATACAAAAAATGTTGCAAGTATTACAAAAAATCCGCTGTTTTTGATAGTGTCTGAGATTAGATCTGTTTCAGACTTTGCAGTTGTTTCAGCTTTTGTTTCTTCTTGTCCTGAAAGTTTAGATGTATCAACTTGCAAGTCAAACTCTTTAGTATAAGGCTCATAACATAAACCCTGTTCTGAACACCCTTGGTAAGAGATTTTTAGTTTTATATCTTTTACCCCGAGATCTGTTGAACTGTCTTGAAGCGTGAGGATATATTTCGGTGACTCCAGATATACTGCATCACCGTGATGATCTACCGGTGTCGGTTTGTGAATCTTTGTAATTGAAAGCTCTTTTGTATCAAGAAGTTCCATCTTTAGTTGTTTTTCATAAAGATAGATATCTTCGCCGAGTGTAATACCTGCTTCTATCTCCATTTTCTCATTAACTTTTGCATACGGTTGAAATGCCTGATCGGGCATTAAAAACCCTGCAGCGTTTATAAAGCTGGAAAATGAGAGAAAAACAAGTATAAGTTTTAGAAAAAATTTCATATTGTCCCTATTGTTATTGAAATGATAAAAAAGTATAACATAGAATTGTATACCTAAAGCGTAAAGTTCTACTTTATGTTATTGTTTTATGATTTGTGCTACTCTTTTGGAAGAACCATGTTGGAGATACTCCCGTAATAGTTTAGAGTTTTGTAGAAAATTATCTCTTTTATAGTTATGAAAACTTGTCAGTAAATTCTCTTTTGTCACATCATCTTGTAAAAATTCAGGATGCAGAGAAGTGTTATTGTACTTTTGCAGTAAAATATTGCCTAGTCCTACATAGTCAAGTTTTACAAGTCTGCTCCCTATGAAATAATCAAGTGCTTTTGCTTTATAGACGAGTACAAACGGAGTTCCGATCAAAGATGCTTCAAGTGTAGCGGTTCCGCTGCATACAAATGCAAAGTCAGCATTGTAAAGCGTTTCATGCGTATCGTGTGAGACAGTTATATGGCTGAGATCACCGTAAAGTTCTTCTACCTCTTCTTGTGAAAAATGTTTTGGAATCACAAGTGTCGCAGGGATATCTAACTCTTTGATGAGTTCACGAAAAATCGGCATCAACCTTCTGATCTCACTCTTTCTGCTTCCCGGAAGATAAGCAATGGAGTTTACTTCCACAGAGAGCTCATCTTTAAAGCAGGTGATCTGATCGAGCAGGGGATGTCCTACGTACTCTATGTTTGCCTCTTTTGGATAATAAGAAGGCTCAAAAGGTAAGATAGATGCCAGTTTATCTATTGTTTTAGCCAAGACGGGAATTCTTTTTTTCTTCCATGCCCAAGCTTGCGGAAGGATGTAGTAGATGATCTCTTTATCGGGATATCTCTTTTTGATCTTTTTTGCAAGGGGGAGATGAAAACCGGAAGAGTCGATCAAAAGTACCTTATCGGCATCAGCTGAGAGTTCAACCATCTGATCTGCAAGTTTAAAGAAAAAGCGCAGTTTTTTTAGTGCATCAACGATCCCCATAATAGCGAGTGATTGTAGGTCTATGATCGGGTTACCCAGTTTTTTGTCAAATATACCAATAAACTCGACATCATCGCCAAGTTCCTTTTTTAGTGATGCCAGATGCACGTTTGCTGAGTGCTCAAGTGCCGATACAAGTAGTTTCATGAACCGCCGTCTCCCCATGTTTGATAACTGTCGTCATAACGTTCACCATTTGCTTCGTCATGATAGTTTTCGAAAAAATTTGTTAAGTTGTCTATATCTTTATCGCTGAGATCACTTGTAAAACTGATCATAATCTCTTGTGCCTGGGTATCTGCTTTTCCACTTCTGAAGCGTTTGAGTTTGTAGGTTAAAAAACCTTTTGAACGGTTTGCAAGAAACGGAGCGCGTTGTATCCCTTCGGCTTTGTGACCATGGCAGGTAAAACAACCTTTTTGCATATAAAGCTCTTTTCCTTTTTCATAAGAAGTTTTCCCAAAAAGAAAAGAAGAAAGTAAAAAAATTAATAGTATAAAACGCAACTCTTAAGCCTTTTTTCTTTATAATACCGTAATTATATCAGAATCAGAGGTGGTGTAAGAATGGTTATTACAAATGCAATAGTTTGTGATGTTGAGGGTTGTAAAGAGTTAGATGTAAAGATTGAAGAGGGCAAGATAGTTGAACTTGGAACATCTTTAACAGATGAAGAGGTTATTGATGCCAAAGGTGCATATCTTCTTCCTGCATTAGTAGATAAAAACGTAAGTCTGCTTGATGCTACACTCAATGCAAAAAATATTAATGCAATAGCGGCAGAAGCGAAAAAAGGTGGGATAGGAAGAGTTGTGCTCAATCCCCATTCAACACCGGCAATTGATAATGAAATTGTTTTAGAATATGCAAAAAACAGTATTAAAGATATCGACGATGTACGTATTGACCTTATGCTCAATACTTTACAAGATGACTTAAGTCTTTCAAACATCGCTATTCTTTTGAAAAAAGGTGCATCATCACCATATATGAGCACTATCGCAAAAAACAATATTGCAATTAAAATTGCAGAGTATGTGAAGATGTACGACACTACACTCTATTGTAAAGCTGAAGACAATTCATTGATCCACTCAGGTGTGATGTTTGATGGAGACGTAAGTTCAAACTTAGGTCTTTCAGGTATTCCAGAACTTAGTGAAGTATTACACGTTTCTAGAATGATCGAGATCGCAAGATATTTTGATATCAAGATCCTTTTTAAATCTATTGCATCACCTAGAAGTATAGAGCTTATCTCAAAAGCAAAACAAGAGGGTGTACAGGTTTCTTGTGAAGTGTCTATCCATCACCTTATGCGTTGTGACGAATCGTGTAGAGATTTCAATACAATTGCAAAGATTAACCCGCCGCTTGCTTCAAAAGATGATATGCATAAACTGCAAGAACTACTTAGAAACGGTGAGATCGACAGACTTACAACATTGCACCAGCCAAATTCACCTGTAAACAAAGAGGTTGCTTTTGACGATGCAGCGTATGGATGTTCTGCACTTGCAGATGCCTTACCTCTGTACTACACAAAACTTGTAAAAAGTGAAATGATCGACATCTCTACACTTTTACAGCTGACTACTGACAATGCTAAGATCGAAGTAGGGGCTTCAGCAGAGCTTGTGTTATTTGACCCGACACAAAGCTATACTGTAAACAATGTAGACTCTCTATATAACTTCGAAGAGCTTTTTGGAATCGTTACGCCGCTTTAAATAGTGGGTGACGGTTCAAAAAACAGATACCCCTGAAACTCATCTATACCTAACGCTTTACAAACTTCAAACACATCTTGAGAGTGTACAAACTCGGCAATTGTAGTTATATTTGACTCTTTTGCAAAAGTTATGATCGATTTTACAACTTGTTGTGCTCGCAGATCGGTATCTATATTTTTAATAAGGGAACCGTCTATTTTTAGAAAATTAGGTTCAATGTTTAGAAGCTGGGAAAAGTTAGAGTAGCCCGTTCCAAAATCATCAATGGCAATTTTTGCCCCTAAGAGTTTTATCTCTTGAAGGAATTTTTGAACCTCTTGTAGACTATATATCTCTTCAGATTCTAAGATCTCAAAAACGGCATGATGAGCATTGTGAGAGTTTCTCAACTGCTCTTTGATAAATTTGTTTGTTTCTTCATGGAGAATATCACTTGCACTTAAGTTGATAGAGAATAAAGACTCTTTGCCTTCAAACTGTTCAAATGTTTTCGTAATTACCGCTTTTGTAATACTTGGATAGTACTTCGTTTTTTGAGCAATTTCCAGGAAGAAGTACGGAGATAAAACCGTATCACCGTCTTGGAGTCTTACAAGTGCTTCATATTTTTTGACCTTTTGATTTTTATCGACAATACCTTGAAAATAAACAAGTATGTTGTCAGTTTCAACGGCCGTTTTTATTTTATTGATCGTATTGAGGTTTTGTGTATGGAGAGTTTTCTCCGTATCGTTTTCGTTGTAAACTACATAGTCTTTATTTTGGCGTTTTGCTTTTGTGAGCGCCATCTCAGCTTTGGCAAGCTTACTCTCTTTATCAAAACAGATACCCGCATACATCTCTACTGAGACACTTATGTCATTATCTGTATGAATCGTATCGGTCTCTATGCAGTGCATGATTTTTTGAATGAAACTAATGAACTCCTCTTGCTCCATCAGAACATTGTTTTTGATAATGAACCTGTCACTGCCGATACGGTAAATATTATAGTAATACCCTGTAATCTCTGAGAGTGATGTTTTTGTGACCTGTTGTAAAACCAAGTTTCCGATCTCAAAACCAAAAACATCATTGATCTGTTTAAAGTCTTTAATATCAAGAAGGGCAATAAAGCTTCTCGGATCAAATTTCAGATCTTCAAAAAGTTTATTTCTATTTGGCAGTTTTGTTAGTGTATCGTAATAGAACTGCTTGAAAAGCTTTTGATCTTTCTCTTTGTTCTCCTCTTTTAGAAGGTTGTAGCTTTTTTCAAGTTCCAGTCCCATAGTAATGACATTGTTTTGCAGTTCCCATAACGAGTTGTCATTTTTTGCAAGCGGAATCTCATGCAACTTTGTAAAATCTTTATTTTTGATCTTATTAGTAAGTTGTTTTATGAAACTAATCTTTTTTAAGATAGTCATGGTTCTTCGTCTTGTAAGATAAAAGATAATGAACGCGGTTGTAAAGATAAGAAGAAAACTTTTTACAAGATCGATCTCAAATTTTTCAAAAAACTGATCCAGAGTTGAGAGTGTACATACATATCCCATCGTGTTTTTATTGAAATCTACGATAGGGTAAATGTTGAGAAAATATGTTTTTTCATTGATCTCTATCTCTTGAATTTTCTTTGTAAAGTCTATCTCTTGAATCTTTTTTGCAGGAAAGTTGATCGTTCGATCGCCTAAGATGTAGTTGCCAACGATCTCTTTATCTTCTATAAAACTGTTGTAGTACTTACTGACTAGAGTATTTGTTGCATTTTTTTCATAAACTAAAAAACTGTCATGGTGTGAGTTCTCTTTTAAAACACCGGGAATCCAGTCTATCTTTTTACCTAACGACAATCCACCGAGAATATTTCCGTAGTTGTCAAAAATAGGTTCAGTTGCACGAAGCCCGGCATACGATTTACACATTAACAGATGGGTGCTCGGTTTAAATGAAGATGTTACCCATTGGATGTCTGATCTGACATCGGAAACATCGGTTCCGATGGTATTAAAGTTTGAGAAATTGACAAAAGAGACGGCAGGGGGTTTGAAAAAGTGGATCTCATATGTCAATTTTTCATGACGCACTTTATTCCAGATAGGTGCAATATGTCTTTTTATTATCTCAGGATTATTCTCTTTATAGCCCTTGATTACGAACTCATTCGCAGATAACAGATCAGATAAGATCTTTACATTTTCAAGTTGAGCTTTCATCAGGTTGTCCAAGATAATTTTATCTTTTTGATAGATAGCCTGCTTCTCTTTTTCTATCCCGAACCATAAGGATGAGAGTTCATTAAGTATGAAAAAAGTGATTGCCGTAATTGCAATCAAATAGAGTGATTTATTTAAGTTCGTCATAAAAAAATTTTATCTTTTTATCACGAAAGAATTACTTAAAAATGTTTTTTATTGTCTTTTTTGATAAAAATCTACTTTAAACTCGGCAAATCTGTCTTCTAAGATAGCTTCACGACACTCTTTCATAAGGTTCAAATAGTAGTGAAGATTATGAATAGTTGCTAATCTAAAGTAACTGATCTCACGGCTTCTAAAAAGATGGTTTATGTATGCACGTGAGTATGTTTTACAAGTGATACATTCACATTCCGGATCGATTGGAGCTTCATCCTCTTTATATTTTGCACCTTTGATGTTTAGCTTACCGAATGATGTAAAAAGAGTACCGTTTCTTGCATTTCTTGTCGGCATTACACAGTCAAACATATCGATCCCGCGCTCAATATTTTCGATCAGGTCTTCCGGAGTTCCTACACCCATAAGGTAACGCGGTTTGTCTTCTGGCATATACTGAGTCGTATGTTCTACCGTATCGTACATATCTTGGTTCGCTTCACCGACTGAAAGACCACCGATCGCAAAACCGTCATAAGGGAGTGCACATAATTCCTGAGCACTTTTTGTACGGAATGCTTTGTCAGTTCCCCCTTGGATGATTGCAAAAATGTTTTGATCAACACCGACACCTTCAGCTTGTTTAGCGCGGAAATACTCGATCGACTCCTCAGCCCATTTCGTAGTACGTTCAATACTTAGTGCTATACGCTCTTGTGTATTTGGCAGTGCAACCAAATCATCCAAGATCATCATGATGTCTGAGCCGAGATTTAACTGGATGTCTATAACTTTTTTCGGTGTAAAGAAGTGTTTGCTTCCGTCAATGTGTGAGCGGAATTCGATCCCGTCTTCTTTAGGTTTAGAGTTGTCACTAAGTGAAAATGCCTGAAAACCGCCGCTGTCTGTCAAGAAGCTTTTTGGATACTTTGTAAAACCGTGGAGTTTCCCCATCTTTTTAACTGTTTCATCACCAGGACGTAGGTACATGTGGTAAGTGTTTGCAAGGATGATCTCAGCTCCTAACATATCTAAAACATCATGTACGTCAAGAGATTTGACACTTCCAACCGTTCCAACAGGCATAAATACAGGTGTTTTGATCGTAGAGTGTGCCGTTTTTATAGTACAGGCACGAGCCTTGCCACTTTTTGCTTCGAGGGTAAATTCCATAAAATAATTCCTAAAATTGCTAACTTTTAAGGGAATTATACCATTTGCATACTTATGTAACTAAAGTAGCAAAAAAAAATTTATTTACTTGCAATAATACTGTTCTAAAAAACATAAATTCGCATATAAGGAGTTAGTCATGTATTTAACTGCGTTTGATCCGTATAGGGATTTTAGAGCTTTAGAAAAAAGAATGATGCAACCATTCAATGTGAAAGAAAAAGAGGGTGGCATCAGTTCATTTACACCGAGTGTAAACACGCGTGAAGGTGAGTTTGCCTACCATGTTGACGTTGACCTGCCGGGTGTTAAAAAAGAGGACATCAAGGTAGATGTTAAAGACGGAGCTATTACGATCTCGGGTGAGCGTAACTTCAAAGAGGAAGTAAAAGAGGAAGATTACTACAAAGTTGAAACAAGCTTTGGAAAATTTTCAAGAAGTTTTTCTCTTCCTGATGATGTAGATACTGAAAATATCACTGCAACTGCCGAAAACGGTGTACTGGAAGTTGTGATCCCAAAAGTTGATGCATCGGTAAAAACGAAAAGCATCGAAGTTAAGTAACAACCTTTTTCCCCTTTTCCCAATTCTCCTTGACATTCCCATTTCCCCTAATGGGAATGTCAGTTTCTATTTATATCTTTTCAAAATCCCTCTTCATTTAGATAAATTTCAAGCTTAGTCAATATATAATGCATAATAAAAGCAAATTAACGGAGTATTTTATGAAAAATATAATCCTAAAAAAAGCTTTGACATACTTCGCAATTGTCTTCGGCATGGGTTTTATTCTTGGGACTATCAGGGTTTTATGGTTGGAGCCGATGCTTGGTACCAGAATGGCAGAACTCAGTGAGATGCCTATCATGCTTGTTACAATGATCCTTGCGGCAAATTTCATTATGAAACGGGGGCAGCAGCTCACTAAAAGTGTAGATGCACTAGGTGTCGGTGTGATCGCTTTGCTTCTTCTTTTGAGCATCGAGTTTAGCGTAGTGTTATGGCTGCAAAATATCTCATTTCAGCAATATCTTGACTCCAGAGACAGTGTCGCATTTACGGCATACATAATCTCACTGCTACTTTTTATGTTGATGCCGTATTTAATAAACAAGCGATCTTAAAATCGTTTGGAAACTACACACTAAAAAACTACAACTAATATAAAAAATCATTATAACTTCTTTAGCTTTTTAGATTAAAAAAAACTGCAGACCGTTTTTTAGAAAAACTTGTTCTATAACTCCGCCTCAGGAGTTTAGATGATAAAAAAGATACTTTTACTTACACTTTTTGCCACACTTGTTTTTGGGGCTAACGAGTCATTTAGCAAATCAAAAAAGATGTTAAAGCAGATCTACAAAGGGCATCAGTTTACAATCTACTGTGAGTGCAAATACAACTATAAAAACAAAAACAATATGATAGAGAGAGACTCATGCGGATATATTCCCCGCAACGAGTACACAAAAAAAGGAAAACGCAATGAAAGAGCCAGACGTATAGAGTGGGAGCATCTCATACCTGCGGAAAACTTCGGACGTCAGTTTGCTTGTTGGCGTGAAGGCAATGCTGAGTGTGTAGGGAAAAACTCTAAAGGTTACAAGGGGAGAAAATGTTGTGAGAAAGTGAATCAGCAGTACAGAATTATGCAGGCTGATATGCATAACCTTTTTCCCGCCGTTGGAGAGCTAAACGGTGACAGAAAAAACTTCCGTTTTGATTTTGAAGAAGCGAGCGGGGGACAATACGGAGCGTGCAAGTTTGATGTCCTTTTTAAAGAAAAAAGAGCTAAAGTAAGAGAGGAACTAAGAGGGGTTATAGCCAGAGATTATCTTTATTTTAACAAGCGTTACGGGATGAAACTCTCAAAACAGGAACTCAAAAAGTTCACTGCATGGAACAAACTCTATCCTCCGAATGAGTGGGAAAAAGAGAGAAATGAAAAGATTGAAAAGATGCAGGGTAATGGCAACCCGTTTATACTTAAACTTTTACATTAGCTTTTAAAAACTGCCAAGCTTTAAAGCAATAGGTGGTATAAAAGGTACTTATATCCTTGTAGAAAGGAGCTATCATGAAAAGAGTTATTAAGATGTATACTGAACATAAAAACAGTATACAGTTTTATATTCGCAATGTTTTACAAAATTTCCAACCCCCTAGTAAAGACATAGATGCTTTACGCCATTTTTTTGACTCTGAAAAATCTGCTGAATTTATCTATAGTGTCGATCAAAGTTTTACGCAACAAACACCAACTATCGCCAGAAAAGAGATCTATGAAGATCGGGACGGGACAGATAAATCGTTTTATTTTAAATGGATAAGTTTCAAAGAAGAGAGTATCCATGTTAGTAATCCCTATCTTCACCATAAAACAGGTCAACCCATGCTTACAGCTGCAAAACAGCTTGGTGATGAGTATCTCGTAATTGATTTTGATATCTTAAAGCTTTTAAGTGAGTTGCGATTAATTGAATACAATAGCGCGTTTAATAAAATAAATACTGTCATTATGGCCGGCGGGGCATTACTCTTAGGGATAGTTTCCGTGTTTTTGATTTTGTATGGCGGGTATATATTTGTAGATATGTTATTTTCCGGTGCTAAAGGGGAGGATGTGATGCATGAGATCTTTACATCGATCATCTCGATCACTATCGGACTGGCTATTTACGACTTGGCTAAAACGATCATAGAAAATGATGTGCTGTTTAAAACATTGAGTTTTGAGAGTGATTTACAAAACAAAACGCTAATAAAATTTTTAACATCGATCATCGTAGCACTTTCAATCGAATCGTTGATGGCAGTATTTAAAATAGTTTTAGACGATTACAATAAACTGATAAATGCTTTTTACCTGGTAGTTGCGGTGACGTTTTTCATCATTGGGACAGCCATATTCAATAAGTTGTCATCTCATAAAAACTGACCCATATAGTTGTGTATATTAATAAGTTACAATACTTTTACGAGAGTATGAATTAAAAGCTCTGTTTTGCTCAATAACTTCTAAAACACCGTCCCAAAACTTGATTCGAGCCTTGATCGCATCGATCGCAGCTTGTTTTGCTTCTTCGATCTTTTTTGGATCATCCTCGCACAGTATCTCCAACATCTTCAGCGACATTGGTCCATGATGGTCACTGTCTAGTTCTATATGACGTTCAAGATAGTAGTGAAACACTTGGGTGTCTTCACGTTTGATCGCCATTTTTTCTAAAAGAGCGCGAAACATTTTAGGGATGATGTGTTCACGTCCGAGCGCAAATGCCGCTGCGATAAGGTGCGGTTTGTCGCTGTTTATAAAACCGAAAGTTGTTTGCATAAATTCACAAGAAGCCAGAGGTGCTATCTCTGTTTGAAGAGTCGTCTCTACAGATGTTCGTTGAACATTTTCTAAAAAGGCATATACGTTCTGAGAACTTCCTATGCTTACCTCTTCCATCGCCTGAGTATAGAGTTCAAAATGACTTGAGTATGTTTGTGTGCCGTCGGCAAGCGGTAGACCGAGGTCTGTTTCCTCTTCTAAGATGATATCGTTTATAAATCTTTGTACGTCGGTATTGGCTCGTGGCATCCAAGGTGTTTGTGAGGGTGCGAAACAGTTTTGCAGGTACTTTGCCAAAGACATAAAGTCCCAAACGGAATAGACATGATGCTGCATAAATACAGTTAAATCATCCATGTTTTGTACAGCTGCATAGACGGGATGCTGTGCTAGTTTTTCTCTATATTCTGCGATTTCTTCTAGTGGAAAAGTTGACATTATAATTCTCATTCAAATTTTTGATGTTATTGTAGCAAAACTATTTAAAAACTTTATCTCTTTTCTCAGCACTTCACTCTATGCTACAATTCTGGAAACAAATAAATGAGAAAGTGTGAGCAAATGTATAAAAAAGTTTTATTTTTAAGTGCAGTGTTTCTAGGTTTTAGCGGGTGTTCCATGCCGGAGACTCAGACACATAAAGAGCAAGGGCCTCAGTTGCAGTTTATAATGCGTGATCTAAATACCATAGTCGGGAACAATCAAAAAAGTGAGCTTGAACGTGAGGATGAACGCAGACGTTATGCACTGAACCTTGTTGATGCTATTAAAAATTTTTCAGCCAAAGCACATGACAAAACAACGAAGTTTAGAACTAAGTACATAAATGAAAATAACATTGGGGCATTTAACACACATCTAGAAGAGATAGAAAAGAAATCTCAAGAGATAGAGGTAATCGCAAAAAACTATGAACTAGAACAGCTTGATGATAAGATCGCAGAGTTGGGTGCCATTTGTGCATCGTGCCATAAAGATTTGGGAGTGACACATGTTCAAAAGCTGTTCTAGAGTTGCATTGGCAGCCCTGATCTCTACGCAACTTTTTGCCGAAGCATCACAAGAGGATGTTGAAAAACGTTTGGCAAACTTAGAGAGCTGGATGCAGGAGAGCAAACAACAAAAAGGCTCTTTGGAGTTAAAAACAGAAAAAACTGTTTTGAGTGTCGGCGGTAGGGTTGAACTTTTAGTTCGCGGTGCTGCTCCTACATCTAAAAATATTGCAGGCAGTATTTTAAAGGCGGATAGCGAAGAGAACATGCATCTTAATTTCGATGCTACAAACAGCAGGGTGTGGGTAAAAACAAAAACACCTTCAAACTACGGGATGATAAGAACCTTGATCGAGACAGATTTTGCAGGTTCGGTAACAGGTACACAGGCAAATACTAATTCAAGCGGTTTACGACTGCGTCACGCTTACGTGCAGGTTGGAAACTGGACGGTTGGGCAGACCAACTCCGCATTTAACAGTGTTGTGACACTCGACATTATAGAGCTACCGATCAACGATATGCTCGTAAGACAGCCCCTGATCAGATACACGATCGAGGATAAACTTCTAAGTTACGATATCTCGTTTGAGCAGCCTGAAACAACTTTGCGTGATCAAAACGGTACTATGATCGCTCCCGGGGATGACATACTCCCAGACCTTGTGCTTCGCGCACGTTACTATCCGACATGGGGAGAGGCTGGAATCGCTTTTCTTGGAAGATACATCAACCAAGAGGAGATAGGAAAAGATAGTGCCTTTGGATGGGGTGCAAACATCTCCGCAAAGTTGAATGTAGGTTCTGACGATATCCGCATCGGGGGACAATACGGTGTGGGTCTTGGAAGATACATAGCATACAACTCTTATGCTGCGGGTTCAATGGATGCAGCAGGGAACATTAAACTCCAAGCTACATACGGAGGGGATATAGGGTATCGCCATTGGTGGACGCGTGAGTTGCGCTCTACGATCTCATTTGCATTCAGCGGTACGCAAAACAACGCTGAAGTACAAAAGCTCGATACAAATACAAAAGAGGCATACACTTCAACTGCAAACCTTTTATGGAGTCCTGTTTTAAACTCTTTAGTGGGTCTTGAATATACAAAAACAAAACTCAAAGCACAAAGTGGATTAAAAAGCGATCTCGATGCTCTGTTGCTTTGCTTACGCTATGATTTTTAATCTAAAGGTTATAATATGAAAGAGCTTCAAACACTCTCTAAAAAAATGGATCTTACTATCGACGCTCCCCTGACAGTTGAACTTATAGAATCGTATTTCAAGCAACTTCTTGAATCAAAAAAAACGGATGGGCTTCTTCTTGGTTTAAGTGGAGGAATAGATTCTTCTGTTTTGATTACACTGGCTGTTAGAGCAGTTGGAAAGGAAAAGGTTCATGCCTCTTTTCTGTTTGATCGAGACAGTGAAAAAAGTTCCCAAAGAAAAGCAGCTCTTATGGCTAACTGGCTGGGTGTAAAGCTTGAGAGTACCGATATCTCTCCAGAGATGAAGAAGAGAAATATTTATGCACCTTTGATTATGAAACTGATACCGTATTCAGCACTATTTAACCGTATGATTCAATACACATATAAGCTTCTGACAGGAGAAGTGCCGTTTAAAACAACTCTCAAAATAGGAAGCGGTGAAGAGGAGTGTTCATGGTTTAAGTATTTTTTGTATAACTTTACAATTCGACATATCGAGAGAGGGTTTTCAGAACGTCATAAATATAGAAGAGAGGTATTGGAACAAAAAGCCAAAGAGGAAAATTTAACTCTCATAGGTGCTGCAAACCGTTCCGAATCTGAAATAGGATGGTTTGTTAAAGATGGAATTGATGATTTGCCGATTCAACCCATGACAGGGCTTTATAAAACACAGGTATGGCAGCTTGCGTCTTATTTGAAATTGCCGGATGAAATTCAGGGACAGACAGCTTCTCCAGATATGATGTTTGGGATCAACGATGAGTTTGGAATTGGTCACAACTATCGACGCTTAGATGTTATTCTCAATATGATAGAGCAAAAGTTGACAGACGAAGAAATTATAGAAGCGGGGATTAGTCAAACTGAACTCGACGATGTCCGTGAACTCAAAAGAGTTTCTGAGTGGAAACGTGCATCTGAACATAAGTTACCGCCAGTAGACGGTGGAATTGAAGGGAATGTTCGTTTGATAAATTGATTACTTGCATCACTTTAATAATTTCTTTTATCAAAGTGGTGCTATAATTTCTATAAAGACGTATATATGGATGGTTTAAATGGATAAAAAAATAATTGGGCGTAGGGAAAAAATTTCAATACTTGATTTGGAACTGTTTGATCTTGATGCAAAAGTAGACACGGGGGCGGATTCCAGTGCTTTGCATTGTGATCATATAGTTGTAGAGGATGAGACGGTAAGTTTTACTCTATTAGACGATGTTCATGAAGCATATAACAATAAACGTTTCTCTTTGCCTATTTATAAAATAAAAAAAGTAAAAAGTTCAAATGGTGAGTTACAAATTAGACCATCTATAAAAGTACAAGTAGATTTTTTCGGGAAAAAATATACGAGTGTTATATCTTTAACAGATAGAAAAGATATGAAGTTTCCAATGCTTATCGGCAGAAAGTTTTTAAAAGATAAATTTTTAGTAGATGTAGCACAAGAGTACATAGCAAAATAAGAAAGGGCAGTATGAGAGTATATATTTTATCGAGAAATGCGGATTTGTATTCAACAAAAAGACTTGTTGAAGCGGCAGAACAAAAGGGGTGGGAAGTTAAAGTTATCGATTACCTCAAATGTTCTATTGAAATTATGAAAGGTGAACTAAAGATCAACTATCAAGGTAAAACACTTCCTGTTCCCGATGCTATCATCCCACGTATAGGGGCAAGCCGTACATTTTACGGAACTGCAATGGTAAGACACTTTGAGATGATGGAGGTGTTTTCTACATCAGGTTCTCTTGCTATTAAAAGAAGTAGGGATAAACTTCGTTCGCTTCAGATACTCTCAAAAAACGGCGTAGATATGCCTAAAACTGTTTTTGCATCAAATAAATCGAGTGCAAAAGACGTTATCGCACTCAGCGGCGGTGCTCCTTTAGTACTTAAGATCTTAGAAGGTACTCAAGGGGTCGGAGTGGTTCTTGTAGATAGTGAAAAAGCTGCAAAATCGGTTCTTGATGCATTCTACGGTATGGATGTAAACTTGCTTGTTCAAGAGTACATTGAAGAAGCGGGCGGTGCAGACATTAGAGCATTTGTAGTTAACGGTGAAGTGGTCGGTGCTATGCGTCGTCAAGGTGCAGAGGGTGACTTTAGATCAAACCTGCATCAAGGTGGAAGTGCAGTAGCACACAAACTTTCACGTAAAGAGCGTGCAACAGCTCTTGCAGCTGCAAAACATATGGGACTTGGTATCTGTGGTGTTGATATGATCCCATCAGCTCGCGGTCCACTTGTAATGGAAGTGAACTCTTCACCGGGACTTGAAGGGATAGAAAAGTCCACGGGGATAGATATTGCCACAAAAATTATGGAATATATTGAAGGCAACGTAACGCCTGATCCAAGTAGTATGAAAAAGAAACGATTCAAAAAAGACAACATTGGAGCGTAGATAGTTGGAAAATGAATATTTGAAAATTGGCGGTGTTGAGATAAGAAAAGGGACTACTACAACTATAAACATCCCTTTGCCAAAACTCTATAACACTCCGACAAATCTTCTTTTAAATGTAATTCGCGGAAAAAAAGACGGACCGGTAGTTTTTATAAGTGCAGCTATTCACGGTGACGAGCTAAACGGGATAGAAGTTATTAGACGTCTTAAAAAGTTAAGTATCTTAAAAAAGATACGTGGAACATTGATCCTGGTACCCGTTGTAAATGTTTACGGCATGATGAACCTCTCTCGTTATTTACCCGATCGAAGGGATTTAAACAGAAGTTTTCCGGGGAGTTCAAAAGGTTCGCTTGCAGCACGTATTGCAAAGATATTTTTTGATGAGGTTGTATTGAAATGTTCTTTGGGAATTGATCTGCATACCGGTTCTATTCATAAAACAAATTTGCCACAGATTCGTACAAACTTAGACAATGAATATACTGCAAAACTTGCAAAGGTTTTTGAAGCACCTGTTGTACTACATGCCGAACTTCGGGACGGTTCGCTTCGGGCTGAAGCACAAGAGAACGGGGTACCTATCTTACTGTATGAAGCAGGGGAGGCTTTGCGTTTTGATGAAAGTTCTATTCGCATCGGTGTTAAAGGGATCATAAACGTACTGCGTGAAAACGGTAATTTACCGAAGATAAAAGAGAAAACTAAAAAAAAGGTACCGATTATTACAAGAAGCAGTAAATGGATCCGATCAAACAGCAGTGGTGTTTTAAGAACGATCAAGGCTCTTGGAGACACTGTGGAAAGAGATGATGTACTGGCGTATATCGATGACCCGCTCGGGGGTGAATCTACAGAGATTTTATCCCCTTTTAGAGGCGTGGTTATAGGAAAATCACAAATCCCTCTAGCACAGGAGGGGGATGCTGTTTTTCATATTGCCAATATATCCAATATAAATGTAGCGGAAAACAAAATCGAGTACTTTAGTGAAGATGCTATTGAGGAAAGTGAGTTTTTCGAACTTAACAATGAAGAGATAATCGAGTAGTTATGAAAACATTTTTTTTACTTTTTTCACTCGTTGTTTTTCTTTTGGGAGCCGAAGAGGAAAAAAATGTATGGGGAAATGACAACATATGGATCAAAACATATACCAATGCAAAAAACTATAAGATTATCATCAACAACATTGTAAAAATAGAGAATAAGATAAAGCGTGCAAAAAATAACCCCGTTCTTTTAGATGAGTTAAACCAACGCCTTGAACTGCAAAAGTCAAAGCTCGATCTGTATGAACAAAACAAAGGGTTTGACACTCTGTTATACCCTTACAAATTTACAATGCCAAACGTCAATCTTTACGAGTACTTATCTAATAAAACACGCAATGAACTTGATCATAAAATAGAGCGTTACATAGTACTTAAAAACGATTTTTATCTTGCTATTTCTATGTTGAAAAATGATGCGAAAAAGCATAAGGATGTTTCGAAAAAAGATATTGCGTATTTTGAGGATTTTAAAGAGAATGTAGATAAAACATATCTCAATTTACTGGATGCAAAAGTTGAACTGCAAAACAGATACAAAGAGTATGAAACACAAAGTTTGCAAAAGCATCTTATCACCCTTATCGTCTTTATAATCTCCTATCTGCTCTATAAAACTGTTTTCTGGTTGACACATAAAAGAAATCGTTTTATTACCGTTGTATACGTTGTCTTTCTTTTGGGCTTTTTAGTGCTTCGTTATATTGATGATCTCCTTTACTTTATAACCTTTTTAAGTGTTGCGGCAGCTGCACTTACACTTGCACTTCGTGAAGTTATTTTAAATCTTGCGGCATCTGTATATATCCTCTTTAGCAATGTGATAAGAATCGGCGATAGAATCATGGTGCAGTTTGAAACAAAACACACAATCGGCGATATTGTAGATATTTCGCTTATGAAGATAAAACTGCATGAAATAGGGGACTATACAAATTTAAAAGAGATCAAGAATGTCGGGCGAACTATCTATTTGCCAAACAGTTATATCTTTACAAAAGTATTTTATAACTACTCAAGAAAAAAAGACGGGTTTATTAACAATCTTGTTGAGTTTGAATTTTCAGTGGATAGTGATTTTGATCGTATTGAGAGTGTAACGCATGAGGTGATGGATGAACTGGGACTCACTCATACTATTGCATTCTCTTTAAACAACTTAAAAACTGGTGTGGTGGCAATGATATCGTATGAAACGAACTACCAAATGGCTTCACAAAACAGAGGAGAGATATCTATAAAACTGTTACGTGCATATAAAAATGATGAGGCTATTATTTTGAAAGCTGCAAAATCTCCGGCAAAAAAAGATTCTGAAAACGCTAGTGAGTAGGCGTTTTCTCTTTAGATTTTTTTGCCAGTTTTACGATAGGTTTTTGTAAAAACAGATTGTTTGGATAGAGGATGATATTGTGCTCATCATCCTCTATCTCAATTTGAAATGGTGTGATCTCTTTTATCTCTCCGGTAATAGAGTCATCTCCGTCTAGCACTTTTACACGGTCACCCACACGAGCGGGAAACGTAAAAAATATAATGATGCTTGATGTCAGATTACTTAAAATCGACCACTGAGCGAAAAGTGCAATACCGATCACTGCAAATATAGAAGATAAAAAGACCATGAGCCCGTTAAATTTTACACCCCATATAGTGGCAATCACTATAAAAAGGGAGATATATATCATAATGTTAAAAAACTTAATAATATAAAAAAGTCGTCTTCTGCTTACCCCTTTAACGTCTGCAATTTTTCCGATTGAAAAAGAGATCGTTTTAACCAGCATAAAGGTAAGAACAATGGTGATGACTGTGTAAAAAATATTTGTAGACATAATCTCCGTCTTTAGTGTAATTGTTTATAGAGTGAGTTTAAGTCACCTAAAACATTGATAGAAACTATTTTAGAGTTTTTAAACTGAAAAAATGCTGCACCTGAATAATTAAACTTATTTCCGCTTGCTTCATACTCTAAAATTTTTCCTATATGTTTACCCGTATAAGTTACGTATACCGCTGCTAAAGAGTTCTCAACAACCGTGATCTCAACTGCATGATAAAGGTCTCCAAATGCCTTTGTAAGCATCGTTGCATACTCTTGAAACTCTTTAAGGCCGTGAGCCGTAATGTCTAGTGAACCTCTAAAACTGATATTTTCATCTAAAATTTCAGATGCTTTATCAAACTCTTTTTTGTTCCACATATCGTAGTATTTTCTGATAAGTTCTTTGTTTGTTAACATAGTACTTGCTCCTAAATAAAAAAAAGGTACATAAGCTTGTCCTTTAAGACTCAAAGTTAGGGCTAGATGTAGAATGAAATTATACATCATAAAATCTCTTTCTAAGCAGTTTTTTAATACAATGCAAAAAAATTTCTAACAAGGTGTTTTTATGGCAACAATTGGTATGGGTGATATCAAAAAAAATGTACGTCTTATCATTGGTGAAGTACCGTACAAAGTTGTAGAATTTCAACATGTTAAACCTGGTAAAGGTGCTGCATTTGTTCGTATGAAAATCAAAAGTTTCTTAAACGGTAAAGTTGTTGAGAAAACTGTTCACGCTGGTGATAAGTTTGAAGTACCTGAAATTACATATAAAACTATGCAATTTCTTTACGATGACGGTGAGATGTTCCAATTTATGGACAATGAAACTTATGATCAAATTGGTCTTACGCATGATCAATGTGATGATGCATCAAAATGGTTCAAAGATGGTATCAGTGTAGATATCATTTTCTATAAAGGTGATGCAATCAGTGTTACTGCACCTGAAACAATGGAGCTTGTAGTTGCTGAAACACCGCCAAACTTCAAAGGTGATACTTCAAGTGGAAGTAAAAAACCTGCAACACTTGAAACTGGTGCGGTTATCCAAGTACCTTACCACGTTTTAGAGGGTGATCTTGTAAAAGTAAACACTGTTGATAGTGAATACTTAGAAAAAGTAAAATAGGTTTTGCCTATTTTACACTCCTCGTTTTAAACAAACTTTCTTACCTCTAATTAAGTCAATTTGACTATAATCCTTTTATATATTTTAGCTACTATTTAAAGGTCTCGATTTTGTCAAAATATCCTTTTACCCACTTACATTTACATACAGAATATTCACTGCTTGATGGAGCAAATAAGCTTACAAACTTAGTCTCTCGCGTTAAAGAGCTTGGTATGACATCTGTTGCTATGACAGATCACGGAAACATGTTTGGAGCCATCGATTTTTATAAACAGATGAAAGGTGCAGGGCTAAAGCCTATCATCGGAATGGAAGGGTATATCCATAACGGTGAAACGATGGATGATAAATCTACAAAACAGAGATTTCATATCTGTTTATATGCAAAAAACAGAAAAGGGTACGAAAATCTTATGTACCTCTCTTCAAAAGCATTTATTGAAGGGTTTTATTACTTTCCCCGTATCAATAAACAAGAGCTTCGTGAACATAGTGAAGGGCTCATCTGTACAAGTGCATGTCTGCAGGGTGAAGTAAACTGGCATCTGAATTTAAGTGAAAGAAATCTCAAAAACGGTGCTAAAGGGTACGATGAAGCTAAACGTATAGCACTTGAATATAAAGAGATCTTCGGGGATGATTTTTATCTAGAACTTATGCGTCACGGGATTGGTGATCAGCTCAACATCGACGAGCAGATCTTACAGATCTCAAAAGAGACAGATATTAAAGTTGTCGCTACAAACGACACTCACTATACATATCCTGATGATGCACAGTACCACGAGGCGTTTATGTGTATCGGGATGAATAAACTTTACGATGATCCAAACCGTATGCGTCACTCTGTTCATGAGTTTTATATCAAATCACCTGAGCAGATGGCAAAGCTGTTTGCAGATATTCCAGAAGCGTTGTTCCATACTCAGGAGATCGTGGATAAGTGTGAAGAGTTTGAACCGATCGTAAAAACACCGACACCGCCTAACTTCAAATTTACAAAAGAGTATGCAAAAGAGGAAGGTTTAGATATAGACTTTCAAGACGATCCTCCGTTACCTGCAGATGCTAGTGATGAAGATAAGAAAAAGTGGCTGGGGGCAGCTGACAAAAACGATGCAGAGTACTTTGCATATAAATGTCGTGAGGGGCTCGAAGAGCGTCTAAAGATTGTGCCGCAGGAGCGTCATGAGGAGTACAAAGAGCGTCTTGAGTATGAGATAGATGTCATTAACTCTATGAAGTTCCCTGGATATATGATGATCGTTTGGGACTTCGTAAAAGAGGCTAAAAGAATGGGTGTAGCCGTTGGCCCGGGACGTGGTTCTGCTGCGGGGTCATTGGTTGCGTACGCTTTGGAGATTACAGATATTGACCCGATGAAGTATGACCTGCTATTTGAGCGTTTTCTAAACCCTGAACGTGTATCAATGCCCGATATCGATATGGACTTTATGCAGGCACGCCGTGGGGAAGTGATCGATTACGTAACACGTAAATACGGTCGTGACCAGGTAGCTCAGATCATTACATTCGGTTCACTGCTGGCTAAAGGGGTTATTCGTGACGTTGCGCGTGTACTTGATATGCCGTTATCTCAAGCCGATAAAATGGCAAAACTTATCCCTGACGAGCTTGGAATTACCCTAAATGGGAAGATGAAAGGTGGAGAACTTGTCGAGGGTGCTTTTCAAAAAGAGCCGAAAATTCGTGAACTTGTTGAAACCGATCCGCAAGCTGCCCGTGTTTGGGAATTTGCTAAAAAACTTGAAGGTCTTAAACGTAACTCGGGAATGCACGCAGCAGGTGTTGTTATCTCCAATGAAGAGTTATGGAAAAAGACACCTATCTACAAACCTTCCGGTGAGGATACATTTGTAACACAGTACTCGCTGAACTATATGGAAGATGTTGATTTAATTAAATTCGACTTCCTTGGTTTGAAAACACTTGATGTTATCGATAATGCGAAAAAACTTGTAAAGATCAGATATGGTCGTGAGGTTGACTGGACACAGATCGATGAGAACGATCAAAAAGTGTATGAGATGATCCAATCGGGTGATACGGTCGGGATGTTCCAGATAGAGTCTTCAGGGATGCAGGATTTAAATAAACGTCTTAAACCTTCAAACTTCGAGGATTTAATCGCCGTACTTGCACTTTATCGTCCGGGACCGATGGAATCGGGGATGTTGGATGACTTTATTGAGCGTAAACATGGACGTAAAGGGATCTTTTATCCGTTTGAGGAAGTAAGTTTTGATATGCTTGCCGATACACTCGGGCCAACATACGGGATGATCGTATACCAAGAACAGGTTATGCAGATCGTACAAACTATCGGTGGTATGAGTCTTGGCGGTGCGGACATTGTACGTCGTGCGATGGGTAAGAAAAAAGTTGAGGAGATGGAGAAGTATAACAAGCTTTTCTCTCAGGGTGCGGCTGATCAAGGACTTGATTACGAAAAAGCGAGTAAGCTGTTTGACCTGATTGAGAAGTTTGCGGGATACGGTTTCAATAAATCTCACTCGGCAGCCTATGCGATGGTAACTTTCCAAACTGCATGGCTTAAGACGTACTATCCAAATGAGTTCATGGCTGCACTTTTAACGTCGGATAAAGACAATACTGAAAAAGTTGTCCGTTACATCGATGAAGTAAAACGTATGGGGATTGAGCTAAGCCCTCCTGATATTTGTGATTCACTTTTAGAGTTCTCTGCAACTGAGAAAGATGGGCAGGATGTTATTCTTTTTGGACTTGGTGCTATTAAAGGTGTTGGCGGTGCCGCGATTGAATCGATGCTAAAAGAGCGTCGTGAAAACGGGGATTATAAAACGCTTCAAGACTTTGTGAACAGAATTGACCCGTCAAAAGTAAATAAACGTGTTATCGAGAGTGCTATAAAAGCGGGTGCCTTTGATAGATATGGATTCTCAAGAAAAGCTTTGCTTGATCAGATCGAAGAGATTGTAGAGACTGCAAAAAAAGCAAGTGAAGCGAAGAAAAATGCGATGGGCAGTCTTTTTGGCGATGATGCAGAGATCACAACGGTTGAACTCCATCTTAAAAACTCTGAAGAGTATGAACTCAAAGAGATTTTAGAGTTTGAGAAAAATACTTTAGGTTTTTACGTTTCAGGTCACCCGATGGATGATTATCGTGAAGAGTTGGAGCAGTTGAAGTACTCACTCTCATCTGAGATAGAAACTATTAAAGACGGTTCATTTGCTATTTTTATTGGAAAAGTGGAAGAGATTCAAAAGAAGATCTCTAAAAAAGGGAATCCGTTTGGAATCGTAAACCTTATGGACTTCCACGGAAATATCGATATTATGCTTTTTGAAGATAAACTCAAAGAGCTTGAAGAGATGGATCTTGAAGAGCCTGTTGCATTTAAAGTAAAGATTACACATACAGAGATGTTTACTCGTATCGGCGTAACAAAAATTATGTCGCTTAAAGAGGCTAAAAAAGAGTGTAAAAAGGTTAAAACTGAGATACAAGAGACACCGTTAGAACCTATAAACTTGGCAGTCAGACTGAGTGAAAAGATGGATGTATTAGAAAAACTCTATTCACTTATTCGACAAAATCCGGGAAATAGAGAACTAAAAGTAACAATCGTTTCAAAGCTTCACAATGTAGTGATTGAGTCTTCAATAAGAGTAGGGACCTCACTTATTAGTGCGCTTGACGGCAATGAATTTATAGATATTTTGTAAAGGGTTAAAAAATGACAAAACAGGATTTTAATGAGGGATTATTAGGGTTTTTAGATGCTTCACCGACACCGTTTCATGCTACGCAAAATATGGCTGGAATGTTTTCTAATGCCGGTTTTATAGAACTTGATGAGAAAATAAAATGGAATCTTGAAGCGGGAAAAAAATATTTTGTTACAAGAAATGATTCCTCAATCATAGCTTTTACATACCCTAAAGATGCAAAAGAGTACTTAATGGTAGGATCACACACAGACTCGCCAAATCTAAAACTCAAGCCAAACCCGATTGTAAAAGAGCATGGAATCGTTAAATTTGCAGTAGAGCCGTATGGAGGATTACTTTTAAACCCTTGGTTTGATCGTGATCTTGGACTGGCGGGACAAGTAAACTTTAGTGATAGTTCCAAAGCAATTAAAAGTGCATTGATAAATATCAATAAACCGATTGCGATGATCCCTTCACTTGCAATTCATCTTGACGATAAAGCAAATCAAGAGAGAACTATCAACAAGCAAACAGATATTTCACCTGTAATTTCAACTAACGAAGATTTTGATTTTGAGCTTTTTATTAAAAATGAGTTAGAGAAAACAGGGCTTAAAAATATCGAAGAGATCTATGCTTATGAGCTGAGTCTGTACGATACGCAAAACGCTTCTTATGTAGGTCTAGAAGATGAGTTTATAGCGAGTGCAAGACTTGATAACCTGCTTTCATGTTATGTCGGAATGCTCAGTATCTGTAGCATCTCTAATGATAAACCTATGCTCTTTATTGCTAACGACCATGAAGAGGTTGGAAGCGATTCAACGAGTGGAGCAGGGGGAAGCTTTTTAGAATCTACGTTAAAAAGAATGTTTGTAGAGTTTGATGATTATGTAGCAATGGCTAGAAGTTCCATGATGATTAGTGCTGACAATGCTCATGCTATCCATCCAAACTATCCGGATAAACATGAACCAAATCATGCTCCATATATAAACGACGGTGTAGTAATCAAAGTCAATGCAAACCAGAGATATGCTTCAAACTCTAAGACTATCTCTACATTCTTGGCAAATGCAAAAAAAGCTGGGGTACAAACTCAAAAATTTGTAACTCGAAGCGATATGGGATGCGGTTCAACGATAGGGCCGATTACTGCTACAAAAATAGGAATAGAGACAATCGATATTGGACTTCCGACTTGGGGAATGCATTCTATCCGTGAAATGTGCGGAAGTGACGATGCCTATGAACTATATAATATCTTAGTAGGGTTTAGTATCTAATGTCTGAGAGCATTACTGTAGAAGAACTGAACTTACTGATAGAACAGACCTATAAGGTTGAAAAGGAGTTCACAGAGCTTAAAGAATCTTACACACATCTGCAAAACACTGTAGAGAAGGTTGTGGAGTTTCTCCCTAATGCTATCTGGATATTAAATGATGATAACAGTGTTTTTCTACAAAACTCAAAGGCAAGAGAGTTATGGAATTTACTGAAGCTTATCGAGTATCAAGAGGATGATTATGAGATCCTTTTTGAAAACCGTTCATACATTGTAAAAAGTTCGACCTATAAAGATAAGATGATGCTCAGTGCTACCGATATTACCGAGCAAAAGAGAAAAGAGAATCTTGCTACAATGGGGCAGATGGCGGCACACCTTTCCCATGAGATTAGAAATCCGATCGGGGCTATCTCTTTGATGAGTTCAACGCTTAAAAAAAAGGTAATCCCTGAAAATATTCCCATAGTTGAAGAGATACAAAAATCGGTTCACAGAATCGACAGGATTATAAAAGCTACTTTGATGTTTTCAAAAGGTGTAGATGCTAAAAAAGAGAGCTTTTACTTTAGTGAGCTCAAAGATGCAATGGATACATCTTTAGAGTATTACGAACACTCTAAAGAGATCAGATTCGTCTTTCCCCAAAATGATTTTTTGATCAATGGAGATAAAGATCTTTTAGAGATGCTTTTTTCAAACTTCATCGTCAATGCAATCGATGCGATTGAAGAGGATGAAAACGATGAAGGTGTTATAGAGATCGAGTATATCGAAGATGAGAACTTTCATAAATTTCACATAAGTGATAGCGGTGTAGCTATTAGTGATGAAGAAAATCTTTTTGAAGCATTTAAAAGTACTAAATTAAAAGGGAACGGCTTAGGACTGGTGCTCTCAAAACAGATTGCTCAGGCACATGGCGGCGATGTGTCTTTTTTAGACGGGGATAATAAAACCTTTGAAATCAAACTATCAAAATCTTAATATGGAATAACATTTGCTAATATCTTAAAAAATAGATGGAGTATTGAGATGCCGATAATACATGATAAAATTCTTTCTTTGCTTGAATATGTAAAAATTGATAGTGCTTCTATTGTTTGTCATTTTAGATGTAAAGAGTCAAATAAAGAGGTGATTTCGGAACTTGCATTTGAACCGTATGATGGGAAAATTGAGATCACTTGGAAAGAGATGTTATTGCATCCAATCGAATCTTATAATAGATATTATCACACTCCAATTGTAATATATTCTCACGATACGCACGAAACAATTGTTTTAAAAGCATTTAAAAAAGTTGCTAGTCATTTTAAATGGAATTCAGAAAAACAACAGTACGTTTGTAACGATTAGTTTAATAAACCTCCCAAAATCCCTCTTCTTTTACTTATTTAAACATCTCTTTTTTTTGTTTTTATCCTAGTATGCAAAAAATAAAATATATGTAATTATCAAAGCTCTTTAGGCTACTTTTATTAACTATTTCTATACAAGTTATAATCTGTAGTTAAGTTGATATCACATAAATATCACACAAAAGTTTTTGTGATAGGGAAAAATGTGATATATAAGAAAATCTTACTTTTTTAAAGTTCAATTAAATAATTAAATGTAATACTTAAAACGAATTTTAATATAGGGGAGAAAAGAGAGAATGAATAATAAAAAATTATTAGTATCTCTAGCTGCGTCTGTTGCATTTATGTCAATGACTGCGACTACTGCTATGGCTTATGACAAGAACCCACCGTTCAAACTCAATAAGCTAAAGAAGTATACAGAAGTTGATGCAAATGGAAAGAAAACAGTTGGTTATGAACCAAAAAATGACTACAATGTATTCATCAACTACGAACTCGGTATGCACTGTGTTGGTTTTGCTATGGATTACTGTTGTGTGATTCCACCATACAACTCAATCCAAGCTCAAGCTGTTTCATCAGGAAAGGCTGGAAAGTTACCAAAACTTTTAAGTCCGGATGATGATGTTAAATTATATTACTACACTAAAGATAACTCTTATAGTGAAGGTAATAAAATGAGATACTGGAACGTGCCGAAAGATGCTGACATGGATGGTCACTTAGATTCTGCAGGCGATAACGTTGCAAACTATGTTTGGACACACCTTTTTATCTATAAAGATTTAGCAGGTACTATCCCAACTGGTGCTACAGATAAAGATCGTTTACGTGTAGGTATGCAGATCCCTGTAAATATCGATGCCGGTCCTTCTGGTATGCCAATGTCTGGCGGATACCTTGAGTACGCAGGTAAAGATGGTGGTAACGTTGTAATGACTGACACACTTGTTCCACCTGTTAAAAATGTTAAACTTGTTCTTACTGCTTCACATCTTTGGGATGCACTAGGTCTTCCTTTAACTGCATTTAACGACTCTACAAGAAGAGGTACAATCCGTTCTGTTACTGAAAAAGATTTCCAACCGTTCCAATACTCTACTGTAGAGATGCACGATAGAACTGGTAAGGGTGTTAAAAACACTGACGGTACTGATGTTTCTTATTTCGGTACAAACCCTGTAGATATTCCTAACTGTTACGCTTGTCACTCAAGAAACGGTAAAGCTGCTCAAATGGCAAGAGATGAAGGTATTACACAATCTGATGCTGAGTACAACTACTGGAAGGGTTATCCTGATGAGAGTGAATACATGGCGAGACTTTCTGAAGCAAGTATTAATATCCTTGGACTTCATGATGCTCACCACGGTACAACTTTCTTAAGTGATTACAACTCAAAAGCTTCTGGTAACAGACTTGGTAAGACTGGTATGGTAAACTGTACAGACTGTCACGGTGATAACGTTTCTGGTAACTTACAAGAGCCTCGTCCGACTGCAACTGGTTATAAAGCTGTTAAAGCTAAGCCTCTTTCTGAAGCTATTCACGGTTTCCACTTAGCTATGGTTCCAATGCCTGACGGTGCTGGTCGTTCACAAGCATGTCAATCTTGTCACCCGACTCACTTCCAAAACCCTAACATGAATGATGACTCTAATCCGTTTAGAGTAACAGACAGATACGGTGAGGGACGTTTTTCTAAAGGTGATATCAGAAACTCTGGTGGTGGATGTTATGTACGTCGTGATGCTCACTCTAATCCAAACGCTAAACCTCCTTTCTTCTTAAATGATTACGGTAAATGGCAATATAAAAATGTTGCTGTTAAAGATGAACATGGTAAAGACGCTGGTGAGTTAAGAGGTCTATATTGTACAAACTGTCATACAAAAGTTGCTCAAGGGTTCCAAAACTATGACAATTTAACAAACGACTCTAAACAAGAGGGTAAAACGCTAAGAAACAAATCTCTTAAAGAGATGATCGATGCTCTTGCTGGTGGTGATGCGAAAAAATTCGCAGCAATGGCTGACCCTAAATCAACTGGTGATAACGAAGTATTAAAATACTACACTGAACACAAATCAGCTACTTTAGTTAAAAATGCTGGTAAAGACGGTAAACTTGATCTTAAACCTTGGAATCATCCAGAGGGTGGAGATGTTCCGTATATCGCAGCTTCTGGTGGTAATGACTGGTGGTTAGCAGCATCTGAACCTCACTGTGCGGACTGTCACATGGCACCGTTTGTTGAGCAAGATACTGGTGGTAAATACTTCCCAATCGATTTACCGAACAAATATTCACTTTATAGATACTCTAAAGCACACGGAGATATCGCATGTCAAACTTGTCACGAGTCTACACACGGACTTTACTCTACAAGATATGACGGTAAAGAGCGTTCTGTTGACGTAACTACACACGAACAAGCACTTCAATACTCACCGGATGGTGAATATGCTGGTCCTGTTACTTGTGCTGCATGTCACACAGTAAACGATAAAGGTGTTCCAATGCAACTTAAAGATACTGAGTATGAAAATGATTACTGGGCTTCAGTAACATTAGCACACTTCATGAGAGGTGGAGATCAAAAACTATCTGTTAAACAGTTAGTAGAAAAATATCCATACGACAAATCTGCTAAAGTTGTAAAAGACGGGTGGAAATAATCCACTCCTCTTAAAACTATCCCTCTCTTGGGATAGTTTTATTTTAATTAAAGTGTATGTTTATTTATATATTTTAACTAGAATAAAATCTCCATTACGAAACAATCAAGGAAAACATAATGAATAAATATTTAAGTGCATTACTAGTAGTGTCTAGTTTAAGTAGTATAGCTTCAGCAGAGCTGGTAAAGAGTTATTTTAAAACAGGTGGACTCAAAGCAGAGACAAACTATAGAGACGGTACACGCACTGAGACAAGAGAGGGTGTAAAGGATGGAATTGAAAAGATATATTATGAAGAGGGACCGCTCGCTTACAGTGTAAACTATATTGATGGAAAAAGAGACGGTAAACTTACTTGGTATGATAAACAAGGACGTTTACTTGCCGAGATGTTTTACGATCACGGGAAAATGGAAGGTATAGAGAAAGCTTACTATGTAAACTCTCAGATAAAGCACCAGGTAAAATATATTAATGATAAAAAAGAGGGTGTACAAAAAGAGTATTTTGACAATGGTCAGTTGGCACTTACCGTGAATTATAAAAATAATAAAAAAGAGGGTGTGCAAAAAGAGTACACAGAAGAAGGAAAACTCTATAGTGAAGTTACATATAAAAATAACTATAAAGAGGGATACAAAAAATGGTATGATGCCTCTGGAAATGTCATTAAAAAAGAGTTTTTTAAACAAGACAGACCTGTAGATCTTATGAAAAAAGTTCAAGCAAAAAAAGATGATCAAACAGAAATTTTCATTAAAGACATAGACTTCTCTCCTCAAAAGGCAAGATAGGCTGATTTAAAGCCATTTTGCTACCATCCGTTATCTTTACTTTATTAGAATAACTTTTTTAAAAGGATAAAAATATGAAACAGATTTTATCGTTCATGGGCTCCATGAAAACCATGGCAGTACTTATGTTGATTTTTGCATTTTCTATCGGTTATGCAACGATTATAGAAAATGATTTTGGAACTATGACAGCGAAAGCTGAAATATATAATGCAAAATGGTTTGAATTACTGCTGGGCTTACTGGCATTTAATCTTCTGCTAAACATGATTAACTACAGAATGTTTAGTGTTAAAAAAGCACCCATCTTTATTTTTCACTCTGCATTTTTTGTGATCTTACTTGGTGCTGCGATTACTCGTTTTGTAGGTTTTGAAGGGACGATGCATATTCGTGAAGGATTGACATCTAGTTCAATCCTCAGCTCAGAAATCTATTTTGATGTGAGTGCCAAACAAGAGAGCACATCTGTTTCATCTACTCAAAAAGTATATCTTTCAAAAAGAGCAGAGAATCATCTAAACAGCAGTTTAGAAGTTAACGGGAAAAACGTTGATGTAAAACTTGTTGAGTATATCCCTGATGCGATAGAGTCTATTGTAGAAGATCCAAACGGTAAACCTATGTTAAACCTGATGATTACGGGCGGGGGACAAGGGAAGAAAGTGGCTTTAGCAGAAGGAAGCTACTACGATGCAGGTAATTTTGTACTTGATTTTACAAGCGGAGTAAAGTTTAATAAACCGACGATTGGTATCTTTGTAAAAGAGGGTACATTATATATGAATCACGAGATGAATCTCTCTTACTTCAGAATGGCTGACCGTGCAAAAGGGGAACTTGCTGCAAGCGAGAACGAAGTGTTTAACCAAAGAGTTCTATACAGTACAGATTTAGGGAGTTTCGTTTTAAGACAGTTCTTGCCAAAAGCAGTGAAAAAGATTGTTAGCGATCCAAATGCAAAAGCAAAAATGGCGGGACTTGACGTACTTCGTTTTAATGTAAGTGTAGGGGATAAAAACAAAGAGGTTTTACTTTACGGAAGACAGGGTGTAGAAGGTGTTGTTGAACACCTTAACCTTGATGGTATCGATGTAAGTTTACGTTACGGTGCAAAAGAGATTCCTGTACCGTTTAGCATTACATTAAAAGATTTCCAACTCGACAGATATCCTGGTTCAATGTCTCCTGCATCGTATGCAAGTGAAGTGCAACTGGTAGATAAAGCAAATGGAGTAGATATGCCGTACAGAATCTATATGAACCATATTTTAGATTATCAGGGATATAGATTCTTCCAAGCATCTTATGACCGTGATGAAAAAGGA
This sequence comes from Sulfurimonas sp. hsl 1-7, assembly GCF_030577135.1. Taxonomy (NCBI): domain Bacteria; kingdom Pseudomonadati; phylum Campylobacterota; class Epsilonproteobacteria; order Campylobacterales; family Sulfurimonadaceae; genus Sulfurimonas; species Sulfurimonas microaerophilic. The sequence goes on from NZ_JAUIRR010000001.1 coordinate 327,001, forward strand.
ACAGTACTATCTGTAAATCATGATCCGGGTACATTACCTACATACATTGGGTACTTCTTATTGGCACTTGGAATGTTCTGGTCACTTTTCTCTAAACAAAACAGATTTGCAAAACTTGGAAACAAAGCAAAAAAAGCAGCTGAGTGCCAACTTGTTCCTGCAATTATTGCAACGTTTTTAGTTTTTGGTCTGACTACAACTGCAAAAGCGGATGTAGATCCTGCTATCAAGACGATTCTTGCTTTTGACAAGGTACATGCAGACAAGTTTGGACAACTGATCGTTCAAGATACACAAGGGCGTATGAAGCCTTTAGATACACTCTCAACAGAGGTTTTAGCAAAGGTTCATAGAAGTGCAACATTAAAAGTAGGAAGTGAAACACTTACTGCAAATCAAGTGATTGTAGGGATGATGATCAGACCAGATATCTACAGAGATGTGAAGCTGATCCGTACGGGTGATCCGAAAGTAAATGAGATTATCGGTGCTGCGTCTGATGCAAAATATGTATCGTTTTCTCAGTTTTTCCATGATGCAGAAAATATGCGTGGATATAAACTTGCAGAAGTTGTTGATGAAGCTACAAGAAAAGCACCAAAAGATAGAAACAAGTTAGATAAAAAAGCATTAGAGATTGACGAAAAAGTAAATGTAGTATATATGGTGTTTACTGGTTCTCTTATTAAAATTTGGCCAAAACCGGATGATGCAAACAATAAATGGCTAGCTACGATCGAGGCACTGGAGACGTTATCTCCGGAGTACGGTTTTATGATCAAAACTTTAGCGTTTGATTATTTTACGGCACTTGATCGTTCAACGCAAAGCGGTGACTGGAAAGACTCTGATGCTGCTTTAAAACACATTGCAGATTTTCAAAAGAAATTCGGTGCAGCGGTGTATCCGAGTGAGAACAGTGTAAAAGCTGAAGTTTTTTACAACCATGCAAATATCTTTGAAAGATTGTATCCGCTCTATCTTGTAATGGGATTTGTATTATTGATCCTTAGTTTTATCAAGATTGTTAAACCGAAATTTAAGATGGATATAGTTGTAAAAGGTTCTTTACTTCTTTTAATAGTTTTCTTTATTGCACATACTATCGGTTTAGGACTACGCTGGTATATCTCGGGACACGCTCCTTGGTCAAACGGATATGAGTCTATGATCTACATCGGTTGGGCTACGGTTCTTGCAGGATTTATATTCTCTAAGCGTTCACCGATTACACTAGCTTCAACTTCTATACTGACGGGTCTTATCTTGTTTGTAGCGCACCTAAACTGGATGAACCCGCAAGTAACAAACCTTGTACCGGTTCTTAACTCTTACTGGTTAAGTATCCATGTATCTATGATTACGGGTTCTTACGGTTTCTTAGGTCTTGGGGCTTTACTTGGATTTATTACACTGTTACTTTTTATCTTTAAAACAGATGCAAACGAGAAACAGATCTCGCTTTCTATTAAAGAGTTAAATGCGATCAATGAGATGAGTTTAATGATCGGACTTGCAACACTTACGGTAGGAAACTTCCTTGGCGGTGTATGGGCAAATGAGTCTTGGGGACGTTACTGGGGCTGGGATCCAAAAGAGACATGGGCACTTGTAACTATTTTAGTATATGCGGTAGTTGTACACTTGAGATTTATCAAGTCGATCTACAACGAGTTTAACTACAGTGTTATCTCTCTTTTAGCATTTACATCAGTTCTTATGACATACTTTGGAGTAAACTATTACCTAGCTGGTATGCACTCGTATGCTAAAGGTGATCCGGTTCCTATCCCTGATTTTGTGCCAGTAACGTATGCGATCATCTTTATCGTAATCGCACTGGCATTTAGAAACAGAAAAGTCGCATAGGAGATTCTTTGGAATTTTCCGGCTTTAGCGAAAAGACATTAGCGTTTTTAGAGTCTATCAGGCAAAACAATAACAAAGAGTGGTTTGAGGCTCATAAGTCTGAGTACACAGACCTAATCCTAAACCCGTCTCGTGCTTTTGTAAAGGAGATGGGTGAACACCTTATGGCTTTAGAGCCTACAATCAATTTTGCACCTAAAATTAATCAATCCCTTTTTAGAATTTATCGCGATACAAGACGTATGGGTGCTAATAAGCTTCCGATTAAACACCGTATCGGTATCATATTTTGGCAAGGCAATGCCAAACGCTTACAGAGCTCGTCTTTTTATCTCCATTTTTCACCCGATGAACTTTTTGTAGCGGTTGGTGTAAGATGGTTTGAAAAGCCGATGCTTGATGCCTATCGCGGTTACATCAAAGATGATGATAAAAGAGAAGAATTAGCCGAGATCTTAGAGACAATTACTGCCAAAGGGTACAGCATAATTGAGAAAGGGTATAAACGCTATCCAAGAGGTTTTGATAAAGAGATGGAGAATGTAGAACTCTCTTTATATAAAGGGATGGCGACATATAAAACGCTTAATCCACACTTGATCGAAGACGGTGAGAAATTTATAGATACTCTTTATAAGATTTATGAAGATATGCTTCCTTTACAACAGTTTATGTATGAAGTGAGTCTGCGAGTAAAAGATGAGTAGTAAATTTTTTGATTACACTTTACCGGAACTCGATAGTGAAAATTTTACAACGCTTCTTGAACATAAAAATGTTAAAATTAGCCGTATAATAAGTAATACCTTAAAAACTGAACAGACATTTCTCAGTGATAAAGATGAATGGGTAATAGTTCTGCAAGGGTGTGCAAAGCTTGAGATGAACGGCAGCGTTCATAAACTTACAAAAGGGGAGAGTTTGTTTATCCCTGCAAATACGGAACACAAATTACTAAAAACAAAAAAAGTGGTCATTTGGCTGGCAGTTTATATCGATTAGGAAAGAGATGAAAAAAGAAGCACTATTATTACTGAACATGGGTGGGCCTAACAACCTTGAAGAGGTTGAAGTTTTTTTAAAAAACATGTTTAATGATAAAAACATTTTAACGATGAAGAGTGACCTGCTTAGAAAGTTTATCGGTGGGATGATCACATTTACAAGAACAGAGAGTTCTCAAGAGATATATAGAGAACTCGGTGGAAAATCTCCAATTGTCGGACATACAAAAAATCTTGTCAATAAACTTCAAGAGAAGCTTGGTGAGGGTGTGATCGTAGATTTTGTAATGCGTTATACCCCGCCGTTTGCAGATGAAGTGATCGAGCGGTTAAATAAAGAGGATGTGGATAAGATCTATCTTATCCCTATGTATCCACAGTACTCGACTACTACGACAAAGTCATCTTTAGAGGATTTTGAAGAGACATATCACGACAGCGAAGGTGATGCTCTTGTAGTTGAGATCAAACACTACTTTGAAAATGAAAAATACAACCAAGCGGTTTTAGAGAAGATCAAAGAGAGTGTAGGAAATGATGACTATAAAGATTTTGATATTATTTTCTCGGCACACGGACTTCCTCAAAAGATCGTAGATGCAGGTGATGTGTATGAAAAGCATGTAAATCGTCATGTAGCAATTTTAAAAGAGATGATGGCAAAAGAGGGGATGGATTTTCATGAAGTGCATCTCGCATACCAGTCAAAAGTGGGTCCTATGAAGTGGCTGGAACCATCTTTGGAAGATAAACTAAAAACTGTGCGTAACCGTGGTGTTATCATCTATCCTATCGCCTTTACGATCGATAACTCTGAAACTGATTTTGAGCTAGATATTGAGTATAGAGAGATAGCTGAAGAGTTGGGTTTTAAAGAGTATAGAGTTGCCAAATGCTTAAACGACAGTGACTTGTTCGTAGAGGCACTTTTAGAGATCTATGAGAAGATGAAATAATGCAAAAGATAGTTATATTCGATATGGACGGAACCTTGATAGATTCCAAAAAGGATATCACTATCTCGATCAACTATGTTCGAGAACTCAACCATGGTCTTGAACCGCTTAGTGAAGCCTTTGTAGTAGATGCTATAAATGCACACGAGCGAAACCTTGCAAAGATGTTTTACAATACGGAGCTTTACGAAGATCGTGATCGTGTGATCTTTGAAAAACACTATAAAGAGCAGTGTATCCAGAATCCATACCTTTATGAAGGGGTAGAGGAGCTGCTTTATAACTTAAAAGAGAATGAGGTGAAGTTATCGGTAGCGACCAATGCACCCACTATTTTTGCACAAACGATGCTTGAATCATTGAAAGTAAAAGAACTTTTTGATGTAATTATAGGTGCTGATAAAGTAAAAAAATCAAAACCCCATCCCGAGATGTTACACCATATTTTGGAAAATTATAACTACATGAACATGAGAGATCGTGCTTGGATGATAGGAGACAACTCAAAAGATATAGAAGCGGCAACCAATGCACAAATTGATGCTATATTTGCAGCATGGGGATTTTCAAGTTTTGGAAGCCATGATATTGTCGCAAAAACACCGCAAGAGGTGGCATCTATAGTTTTATAAAAAATTATGATAGAATAAGTGACACAATACAACGATATAAGGCTTATTATGTTGTCCACAGATTTTTTAGTAAGTTTTGGTTTTATGGCTTTACTCTTTTTACGACAAGTGTATATCCTCAAACAGCCAAACAAGATAAACTATGCCCCCTTAATGCTTTCCATAGGCTTTATAGCTACTATATTACATATTATTACCTCTCCTGAAGACTCAGATACTTTTACACTGTTTCGTGAATCACTCTTTCCCCTTTTAGTTTCCTTAGTACTGTTTGTGATTATGAATATTATGCACCAAACACAACAATCTACGGTTGCTAAAAATCAAGAACACTTTATAAAGGTTTTAGGAAGTGAACTCTCAGAGTTAAAGTCTTTCATCCTTGAACTGGAAAAAAGGATGACGCTTGCACAACAGGAGGATAGAACCATTCAAGAACAAAATATCGAGAAGTTTAAAAAAGATCTTGTTGCACTTGATAAGATTCAGTCCAATCAGATGAAGTTTGTAGATATGTTCGGGGATGTTGAGAACTCCTTAGGTGATGTAAAAAAAGAGTATAAGTATTTTAGTGAAGTGCAATTGCCGGAACTTGATCGCGTTGTGCATAAACATATAGATATTTTACGTGTAGCGGAGCAGGAACACTACAACAATCTAAAGTCTATTATCGAGCAGGATAAAGAGAATAAAACTAATTTAGCGCAAGATATCGAGCAAGTAAAACAAACGTTAGAAGGTTTAAAAAGTATCTCCGGCGAGATTGCAAACTCCATTATAAAACAGACTCTCTCACAACTCTCAGGCGTTACAAAGTCATATGAATCACAAATAAACTTACTAAGAACACACTCTGAAGGGATTAAGACATCGCTTAGCGAAGATGATGCCATCCTCTCAAACATACGTTCACAAAGTGAACTTTTATTGCAGCAGATAAGTTTAATGGCACGTAAAATGGCTGACTTCCAAGAAAAACAGATGGTTTTTAGCGATGTATATAAAAACATAGAGGGGTTAATCAGTGATATAGAAGCGATTAAGTCCGATTATGTAAAAGCGCAGTCTCAACTCTCTAATATCTCTTTAGAGCTTCTTGAAACAAAGGATCAAAAAGTATATGAGATGAAGAAAAACTTAGATGAGTTAAGTGAAGTTATCTCAAAGAAAATAGATGAGTCTTTAGAACAACTGCATGAGCATTATCATATAGCAAGTAAAGATATTACCCAAAGTGTACAGATGTTAACTAAAAGAGCACAGATTCAAAAAGGGTATGGAGAGAGTTAAAGTGACTTGAGAGTCACTTTAAAAATAGTTACTTTGTTTGTTCAGTATTATTTTTGTATTCAAGAAGCATCTGATCAAGAATATTAAAGAGATTTTCACTTGAATTTTCCATTTTAACAAACTCATCAATGATTGCAGAATTGTTTTTCTCATTATAGCCACCTTCTGCAATTTCTGCAGCTCTGTTTGCAGCTTCGTGTACAGTTTTATGTAAGGCTTGGAGTTTTGAAAAGGCAGATGTAGTACCACCGAATTTTGATTTAGCATCTTCTGCTTTCCAATGTGTTAAACGGCATGAACTGTGTTCACGAAGACCTTTTGGTCCATTATGTGAAATAACATTGCTAAATGCATCAGATTTAAAGAGAATATGATCGATTTTAACAAGAATTACCATTAGATTACTTTCTAGATCTTGAGAACCTTGTTTCATTGAGTTGGCATTAAGGTTAACGTTGTCCAGAACACTTTTAAAACTTTCAATCATTTGTGTAGCTTCATCAGATATAACATTCATAGTTTCTGCAGAGTCTGAAATAGAACCTGTTTCTTGTTGAAGTGTTTGTATAGAGATACTGATTTCACTTGTCGCTTTTTGTGTACGTTCAGCCAGTTTTCTAACTTCATCGGCAACTACGGCAAAACCGCGTCCGTGTTCACCTGCACGAGCAGCTTCAATAGCGGCATTTAAAGATAAAAGGTTTGTTTGTTCCGCAATATCTTTAATTAGGTTGATCACTTCACCGATCTCATTTGTTCTATGTTGGAGTGAATCAACAGCCTGATTATTGTTGTCGATCGATTCTGTTAAAATTGAGAGTTTATCGATAACTTCATTTGCTTCTTTAATACTTTGGTTTGATGCAATTGCAGTTTCATCAGCTTTCTCAGCAGTTTCATTTAATTGCTGTACACCTTCGGCAAGCTGGCTTTGAATCATACCAAAGCTTACATTTAAAGGTTTACCGGTTTTACCAAGTTCTGAAGCAAAGTTTTTTTGCTTTTGTAAAACATACTCTTGTTCCATTGCATCGATAGCTGCGTTGATCTTATCTGCCGTTTTATGGAAAGTATAGTTTAAACCGTTTGCATCGACTCTTCTAAAATATTTGTTTTTTGAAGCGTAATCGATAGCTGTATTAACTTCTCTAACAAATACTTCTAATTGATCCATAAAATAGTTTACGTCCCATGCAAGTTTACCAAGAATACCTTTTTCATCTATATTGGTAACACGGATCTCAAAATCACCCTCTAATCCGTTTTGAAAAACTTCTTGAGTATGGTGAAGAGATTTTTCCACTTTATTTAAGTAGAAAAAGATAAAGATTGCTAACAAGATATTTAAAACATTAAATGTCATTGTTAATATATGAAATTCATACATAAACGATGTGATCGCTGTTGTCGCGAAAACAGTTATTAAAATGGCAATATTTGCGTAATGGATCTTAGAGAGAGAGGATAAATTCTTCATAACTCACTCCTTTTTTTTCTAGTAAATCTGTTAAATATTTATATGATGCTTCTACACCGCTATTGTTTTCGATTTGCAGCATCTCTGAATAAAGTTTCGAAATAAACTCTATAGCTGATTTTGAAGGTTTTCTACGTACTGAAAAATAACCTATTATCTTGTCATTTTTGTCATATGAAGGTGTTACATTTGCTAAAACCCAATAGTAAGAACCGTCTTTACACAAGTTCTTAACATAAGCATTTAATTCCTCTTTATCCTGAATCGTATTCCATAAAAGTTTAAAAATAGCACGAGGCATATCGGGATGTCTTAAAATATTATGGGGTTTACCTAAAAGTTCTCCCTCTTGATAACCACTCATACGTATAAATATTTCATTACCGTAAGTAATAACCCCTTTTGGATCTGTTTTTGAAACAATGATCTCATTCTCCCCAAAGGTGATCTCATTGTTTTTAGGTATCGGTCTTGACAATTCTGCCTCCTAAATTACTTCTAATGCTGTTATTATAACATTTTTTAATATTGTTGGCGTATGGTAGACAATAATAACTAACAATGTACTTAAAGTGGTATATGCAATAAATTCTTAATATTCTTTAAAGTTGCATATGCTACTATTTTGAATATGTTTATTTTGGAGTATTGATGTCTTATAAATTAGAAAGTTCTATAGGCTACCAAACGAATTTGGTAGCTACAATTTTAAAAACAAGCTTTACCAAGTTGATTCAACCGAGGTTTGGGATTGCAGCAGAGCAGTTTGCAACCTTGAAAATAATTAACGAAGAGCAGGATGTGACGCAGACTAAAATTGCAGATCTTTTAGGTAAAGATAAAACAACTGTAGGGCGTTCTATAGAATCACTTATTAAAAAAGGTCTTTTAATCAGGGAAGAGAGTGTTATGGATAAACGCGCAAACAGAGTTTTCTTAACTCCTGAGGCAAAAGAGATTTTAGCGGGTGCCAATAAGATAGGACTTCAATACAATGAAGCATTAAAAGAGAAGATCAGTGAAAAAGAGTTAGAGGTTTATTTTAAAGTTTTAAAGACTATTTTACAAGAGAGTAAAAATATTGAACTCAATATAGAAAGAGGAAAATAAGAATGAAGTATCAATTAACAAAAGTATCTTTAGCAGTGAGTTTGTTGTTTGCAACTGCACTGACGGCACAAGAGGCAACAAAACCGGCTGCACCGGCACCAAAAGTGGATGTATATGTGGTAAAAGAGGCTAAAGAGGCTCCCGTTTCGTTAGAGTATCCAGCGCGTATAACATCTGCAAAAGAGGTAACTATTACGGCTAGGGTATCTGGTGTGTTAGAGAAGCAACTCTATACAGAGGGTTCGAAACTCTCTAAAGGTACGCCAATGTATAAAATTGAGCCTGATATCTATGAGGCGGAAGTGGCAAGTAAAAAAGCAGATTTAAATGTTGCAACTGTGCAACTTGAAAAAGCGCAAAAAGATTGGGAACGTGCAGAGGGATTATACAGCGAAAAAGCGATTAGTGAGCAGGATAAAGATACTGCATATTTCGCGTTTCTTTCGGCAAAGGCAAACGTTGATACAGCACGTGCAGAGTTACAAAAAGTGCAGGTGAATTTAAACTATACAAATGTAGTAGCGACAATCAACGGTGTTGCCGGTATGAGAATGGTTGATGCAGGCGATTATGTAACTGTAGGGACACCGCTGGTAAAACTTACACAAACAGACCCTTTATATGCCGAATTCTCTATCCCTGAGATAAGTAAGTTAAAACAGAAGTATTCACTAGTTAACGGCTCTTGGAAAGAGTTGCAAAATGCAAAACTTCAAGCTCTGCTTGTTGTAGATGGGAAAGAGTATGCAGAGAAAGGGCGTATAGATTTTATAGATACGAGTGTAGACAATGCTACTTCAACACTTAAAGCTCGTGCAGTGTTTAAAAACAAAGATGCACAGCTAATTGCGGGAGAGTTCGCAAAGTTAAAACTAATAGGTATTGTTTCAAAAAATGTACTCTTTGTACCTCAAAAAGCGGTATTGCAAAACCCTTTAGGGACAATTGTATTTGTAGTAGTTGATGGTAAAGTAGCCGTGAGACCTGTGAAGATTATTGAAGCTTCAGGGGATAAGTTTATAGTTTCAGGTGTACAACCAAAAGATGTTGTGATTGTAAACAACTTTTTTAGAATCAAGCCTAACAGCCCTGTAACTGTAGATAAAACTATTAATTCTCAGGAAAAATAATGTTTTCTAAATTCTTTATAAATAGACCGATATTTTCGGCAGTTTTATCGATCGTGATAATAATTGCCGGTTTTATCTCTATAAAATCATTACCGGTTCAAGCGTATCCGAGTGTTGTGCCTGTTCAGATCAATGTTCAAGCAGTTTACCCGGGTGCAGATGCACAGACACTCTCTAAAACAGTTGCCGCACCGCTTGAAGAGGCTGTAAACGGTGTAGACAATATGATCTATATGACATCAACGGCTTCACCGAGCGGTATCGTTACATTAAGTGTCCTCTTTAAGATAGGAACAGATCCCGATCAGGCAAACGTAGATGTAAATAACCGTGTGCAGTTAGCAATCTCTAAGCTGCCTCAATCGGTACGCGATCAAGGGGTAAGTGTAAGAAAACGCTCCCCTGATATGTTAAAAGTTTTAGCTTTTACCTCTGAGGGAGAAAAGCACGATACGATTTATATCTCTAACTACGTACTTGTAAATGTTTTAGATGATATCAAGCGTATTCCTGGAGTAGGGGATGCATATATCTTCGGAAGTAAAGATTATGCTATTCGTGTATGGATAGACCCAGACAAACTGGCAAACTATAACTTAACTATTACAGATGTAGTAAATGCTATTAAGAGTCAAAACAACCAATATGCTGCGGGACAACTAGGGCAAGAGCCAATAAACTCTCATCCTGTATATACGTATACGGTACGTGCACAAGGAAGATTACAGTCTCCAGAGCAGTTCTCAAACATTATTTTACGCTCAAATGCTGACGGCTCAGCCTTAAGACTTAAAGATGTCTCTAACGTAGAACTTGGATCTGAGTCGTACTATTTCCAAGCGACGTTTAATAAAGAACCGATGATGCCTATGGGTGTTTTCTTGGCACCGGGAGCAAACGCGTTAGAGGTTTCTGCAGCACTTGATAAAACTTTAGAGGAGCTTTCAAAAAAATTCCCTGAAGATATCAAGATAAGTGTCCCTTACGATCCGACTGAGTTTGTTGAGCAGTCGATCGAAGAGGTTATCTTTACATTGATTCTTTCAATCATTTTGGTTGTAGCTATTATTTATCTGTTTTTGGGAAATTTCAGAGCGACAATTATTCCAGTGCTTGCTATTCCGGTTTCAATCATCGGAACATTTGCAGGTTTTTACGCGATGGACTTCTCGATCAACCTGCTGACACTTTTTGGACTTACTTTGGCGATCGGACTTGTAGTTGATGATGCCATCGTTGTTATTGAAAACGTTGAAAGGATATTAAAAGAGAATAAACACCTTAGTGTTAAAGAGGCAACGACAAAAGCGATGCAGGAGATTACAGGCCCTGTAATCGCTATTGTCCTTGTTTTATCGGCTGTATTTATTCCGGCTGCATTTATGGGTGGATTTAGTGGAAAACTGTATCAGCAGTTTGCCATCACGATCGTAATTTCGGTAATGATTTCTGGAATTATCGCTTTAACATTAACACCGTCGTTATGTGCACTCTTTTTAAAACATGAAGAACCGACACCGTTTTGGCCGATCCGTAAATTTAACGAGTTTTTTGAAAAAGCGACACAGAGTTTTACATCGGGTGTACAGCGTGTTTTACGTTATAGTGTGCTCAATATTCTTCTTTTCTTTGTGATGATAGGTGCAGCGTATATGATCATGCTGCGTCTGCCGACGGGACTTGTTCCAAATGAGGATCAGGGAACTATTATGGTTATTCAAAACATGATGCCCGGAGCTTCACTTGAGCGTACAAAAGCTGTAACGGATGAAGTGAACAATCAGCTTTTAGCTGATCCGCAAGTGACAAAGTCGGCAGGACTTTCAGGACTTGATATTACAACATTTGCGTATAAAACCGACTCTGCGATCTCTTTTGTACACCTGACAGACTGGGGTGAGAGAAAAGATCCTGCATCTTCGGCTCAGGCGATTGCGGGAAAATATATGGGAATATTTTCACAAAATAAAGAGGCATTTTTATTCGCAGTAACACCGCCTCCTATCCGAGGTATGAGTACTACGGGCGGATTTGAGATGTATGTACAAGATAGAACAGGCGGCGAGCTTACAACACTTAACGGTTATGTTCAAGAAATTATCCAGCAAGCTAATAGTCGTCCTGAACTGATGGGGGTCAGAACTACACTTAACACAAACGTGCCGCAGTATATGATCACGGTAGATGAGGAGAAGGCAAAAGCACTCGGTGTAAGCGTATCTGATATCTTTACGACTTTGCAGGCGAATTTCGGGCAAAAATATGTAAACGATTTTAACCTTTTTGGACGTACATACCATGTTAATATCCAAGCCAAAAGCGAGTACCGTGAAGGAGTTGAGGATTATAAAAACGTTTTTGTAAAAGCACTCGGCGGGGCATTGATCCCAATTAGTGAGATGGTAGATATTAAACGAATTGTGGGACCTAGCATTATCCAAAGATTTAATATGTTCGACTCGGCGAAGATCTCGGGAATGGCGAAGCCTGGATTTAGTTCGGGTGATGCACTAAAAGCTATTGAAGAGGTAGCTAAAGATGTACTTCCTGAAGGTTATAGCATAAGCTGGGCAGGTACTTCATACCAGGAGAAAAAGTTAGCGGGGACTACAAATCTGGCATTTGTATATGCGATCATCTTTGTATTTTTGATTCTTGCGGCACTTTATGAGAGCTGGAGTATTCCGTTCGCCGTTATTTTAGCGGTTCCTTTTGCGTTCTTTGGAGCAGTTCTTGGGCTATGGCTGCGAGGACTTGAGAGCGATATCTATTTTCAGGTGGGACTCATCACCCTTGTGGGGCTTGCGGCAAAAAATGCAATTCTTATGGTAGAGTTTGCTATGCAGCGTCTGCGTAGTGGCTATACTCTTTTAGAAGCAACGATAGATGGTGCAAAGGTGCGTTTTAGACCTATTATTATGACTTCGTTTGCATTTATTATGGGGACATTGCCTTTAGCTCTAAGCATTGGTGCAGGGGCGAACAGTCGCCATATTATAGGGACAACTGTAGTTGGGGGTATGGTAGTACTGACTCTGATCGGTATCTTTTTCGTACCGCTGTTTTACTATCTTATTATGAGTGTAAAAAGTAAATTTTTCAACAAAGGGGACTCAGATGAAAACTAAAGTTTTACTGGCTCTTAGTGCTTCAGTTGTGCTCTTCTCGGCATGTTCATTGGCACCGGAGTATAAAAAGCCCGAGCTATCACTTCCTAGTTCACAAAAAGAGATAAATGTAAATGCCCAGTGGTTCAAAACTTTTAACGATAAAAAGCTTGACTTACTTATTGCAGAAGCGCTTAAAAACAACGATGACCTAAAACTTGCAGTGGTAAACGTTCAAAAAGCACGTGCAGAGTATGACATTAGCGATGCCGATCTTTATCCGAGTTTAGATCTTAGCGCCTCAGCGTTGAGACAAAAAAGAAGTGTCAATGCTTATCCAGGATTTTTCGGAGGTTTGTATAATGACTTCAGTATGAGTGCAAGTATGTCTTATGAGTTTGATTTCTGGGGTAAAAACTCTAATCAAAGAGATGCAAATCTGGCAAACTTTTTGGCAGTAGATGCAAATAAAGAGACACTTCGCATCTCACTCATTACAGATGTAGCGACTTACTATTTTAACCTTGTAGCTGTAGAAGAGCAACTTCAAATTGCACAAGAGAATCTAAAAAACTATGAAGCCACACTTGCTTACAGAGAAAAACAGTACAAGTACGGTGTAGTAGACGCACTGGTAGTAGCTCAGTCAAAAGCAGAGGTAGCTTCTGTAAAAACTGCCATAGATGCTCTAAACGTTACGAAAGTGAAGTCTCAGAGTGCTTTGGTGATATTACTGGGGCGTTCACCTAAAGAGATCTTTGAGAGTAGTATAGACACAAAAACAGAGTTACCGGAGTTTGTAGAGATCCCGACAACATTGCCGACAAACCTTTTACAAAACCGTCCCGACGTAAAAATAGCGGAGGAGAATTTAAAAGCAAAAACCGCACTCATCGGTGTTGCCAAAGCTGCATATTTCCCGAATCTTTCAATTACGGGTAGTTACGGTTTTCAAAGTCAGAAGCTAAGTAATCTGGCAAACAGCAACTCTCAAGTATGGGGGATCGGACCTAGTTTATATATGCCGCTATTTGACTTTGGAAGGATAGAAGCTGCTGTCAAAGTTACCAATGCGGAACAAAAAGCGGCTCTGATAGCATACGATAAGACTGTGAAAAATGCCTATAAAGAGGTGTTTGATTCACTACAATCAATTAAAGCTATTAAGTCAAAGAAAGATTCTATGGAGCAACAAGTTGATGCATATAACGAGGCCTATAGAGTAGCAAAACAAAAGTATGCAAAGGGAACAACCAGTTATTTGGATGTGTTAATAGCACAAAGTTTACTGTTGAACTCGCAACTGACATATGTAACGACAAAATCTGAACTTCTGATCGAAGAAGCGACACTTTACAAAGCACTCGGCGGCGGTTGGAGAAGTGTAAAAGATTAGTAACTTTTAAGAGTAACTTCTCTATACTAGAGTTAACTTAACTTTAGGAGAGAGAGCAGATGAGACAGTATGAAACATATAAATGCAGTGTTTGCGGGAACGAAGTAGAGGTGCAGCATGTAGGCGGCGGAACATTGGTATGTTGTGGGAAGCATATGGATTGTATTACTGATGATCTCACTGCAGTAAATCTTATGAAAGCGTTTGCTGGAGAGTCTCAGGCACGTAATAAGTATGAGTTTTTCGGTGAACTTGCTCGTGAAGCGGGATGGCATGCGATCGCGGATCATTTTGCAGAAGCTGCCATGAATGAAAAGTATCATGCAAGAGCGGAGTATGAGGCTTATAACAAACTGATGTATGGCATAGAGATGCATGAAACGCTTAAAAATCTCGATATTGCCATAGAGGGTGAGCACTACGAACACACTGAGATGTATCCGAACTTTGCCAAGATCGCAGAGGAAGAAGGGCATAAAGATATTGCGCGTCTGTTAAAAGCGATCGCAAAAGTGGAAGTGGAACATGAACGTGAATATGCCGAGCTGAAAAAGGCACTAGAGGCTGAAGGATTTTTTAACAGCAGCGAAGATGAGTACTGGGTTTGTGAAGTGTGCGGCCATGTCCATCGAGGGAAAAAACCGCCAAAAGCGTGTCCGCTTTGTAAAGTACCCCAAGAGTACTTTAAAAGGGAACATCTTTATTAAAAGCGGTAAGTTCCTTGCAAAATGATGTTTTTAATTAAAACATTTTCATTTTGTATAGGGATTTCTGTCGCTCTTTGGTAGATATATTTTGCCTGAAGAGAAAATGGATTGAAATCTTTTGTAACTCCTGCCATATAGGTTTTATTTATCTCCATAGCGTGATGTTGTACCCGAAATCCGTCATCCATAACAGCAAATACTCTTTTTCCAAACAATGCTCCGGCTCCAAAATGAAATGTTTCATACTCTGCATGTAGTTTTATACCCGCAGTAAAATACTCTTTTTGTGCATTTTTTGTAAAAGGGTTACTGTCTTTGTTATCCAAGTAGATATATTTTCCAAGAATGATCATGTTTGTACTGAAATTATCAAATCTCTTTTTTAATTTATACTGCATATCTGTTTGGTACACATTGAAATTTTTATAGTCGCTTAGATACTGGGTGATTTTAAAGGCGTTGTACTGATACCCTAAAGAGTATATGTGTCCGTTATCCACCTCCATCATAATGTTGTCATCAATATAGATATAACCGAATGAAAAACTGTTGTGATTATCTAGTTTATATCCGTATTTTGCAAAATATTTATGCACTATAAGATCTTTGTCTAAAGGGGGCTGAAAAGTATTTGTATGGGTTTTTTCATACATCACTTTGAAGTCGTGAACCTTTTTTGTATATCCTAAATATGTTGAGTATCTTGAACCTCTCTCTTTTTTCTTTGAATTCTCAAACATAAAAGTATCGTAAGTTAGTTTTAGTGTTGTATTCTGGGCAAAAAGTGTTGCACTTAAAAAGAATACAACAAGCAGAATGCTTAGTTGTTTCATAGTTGTTTATTCCTCTGTATTTATAAAAATGTTAATTTGTATTGATTAGATTAGAGGAGAAGCAGGGGGTGCGGTGCTGAAAAAGCCTTTGAAGTTTACAGCTAGAGCAATAGAAATTTCAGGCTCGATTAGCTCATAATGAAACGGGATAAAAACCGGACTGTTTTCGGAAGTATCTAAAGAGATGTTTTGAAAGTTTTTTACAACGATACAGATATCACAATCTGTATCGTCACAACTATTGTCTAAGTGAACGTGTGAAGCACTAAGGTATGATGACGCAAGAAAAAATACTAATACTATTTGAGAAATTAGTGTTAGAAACGTTTTTTTCATCATCTATCTATATAGCTTATTTTACCGGTGCGTTTTTTACGCTGTTTGCAACTGCAAGTGCTGCAATCCCGCCTTTGACAATTTGGATGTTTTTAAAACCTATTTGTTGTAATCCTGAAGCAGCAAGAAGCTCACGAGCCCCTGAATGACAAACTATTACAATCGGTTTATCAGTTGGAAGTTTATTTAGGTTTTTTTCATTAAAAAGATTTTCTAGCGGGATCTTCACAGTATTATTCGTTACAAGGCTAACAACTGAAGTTTCAGCTTCTGTACGTACATCAAGCAAGATAAAATCTTTTTTCTCACGTAACATCTTCATAACTGCATCTGCACTGACAGTAAGTTTAGACTTTGCCAGTGCTTCTTGTGTCATATTCGAATAAAATCTATCTAACTGTTTTGCTTGTGTGTTATCAAATGCCATTGCACTTACTGAAAGTGAAGCGACGGCTAAAAGTGTAATTAATCTGTTCATTGTATATTTTCTCCTTATGAAAATTATAATGTAATTATATACTCTAATGCTGTTTCATTACTTAAAGAAAATGTTTAGAGATCATTGACTACAATTCGCTAAATTTTTTAAAGGGGCTTGATGCGTTTTTTTCTTTTGTTAGTAAGTTTAGTGTCATATGCATTCTCGGTAGTTACAATTGCACCGGTTGAGATAGGAAGTAAACCGGGAGTCAGTGGATTAGTAGAAGTTTCAGTACAAAATGCTCGCGGAAATACCGATAAAGACGAATACAAAGGTGGTCTGAAAGTTCAGTATGACAATAACAGCTCTTATGTAACATGGTTACAAGCAAGTGCAAACTATGCAGAAGTTGAAGGCGTTAAAAATACAAATAAAACATATGTACATCTTCGTTATATCCATACGTTTTATAATAACAAAGATATTAACTATGAATTTTTCGGGCAGTCTCAAACAAATGAGTTTACAAAGATAAAGCACCGCTATTTATTGGGTGGCGGGTATCGTTTTCATATCTTCCATCAAATGATGGGGAAAGTGTATGTGGGAGCAGGTGCATTCGGTGAGCATATCAACTACACAACGCAGATCGATCCTCGTGAAAGTAATGCAAGAGCAAATATTTATATCTCTTATACAAACAAGTTAAGCAACGATGCAAGAATTAGTTATATCGGGTATTATCAGCCAAAAGTTGATGAGTTGAGCGACTATATAGTGACAAACGCATTGGAGTTAGAAGTAAATGTATATAAAAAGCTTTTTGTCTCTTTGAAAGTGAACTTCGATTACGATTCAAACCCTGCTCAATTTGTTGAGAAAAGAGACTTTACACAGGCAACAAGTTTAGTGTATAAATTTTAATTTATAATCTCTAGCATGTATCCTTCACCCTTTACATTACGTATGTTTTGAGACCTAAAAATTGTTTTTAGGTTTCGCATAGTCGATAAAATTGTACTATGCGAGATATCTTTTCCTTCCCATACATAGTCCCGCAGCATCTCGAAACTAACCAGGGCATTTTTATGCTTTACTAAAATATATACAAATCTCTTTTGTGTAACTGAAAGTTTTTGTATTTGTCCGTCAATATAGAGTTCTCTTTTCTCATAATCATATTCCGAAAAATTGTTGAGTTTTATTTTTTGTGTTTCAGTAACTGCTGATGCTATACGCAACATTCTGAGTTCAAGTTCAACAAACTCAAAAGGCTTTTTGAGGTAGTCTCCGGCACCGAGTTCAAATCCTCTTAAAACTTTTTGAGCATCTGTCAGTGCACTGATATAAAGTGCGGGGGTATTGATGTTGTTGTTGCGAATATATTCCAATACTTCAAATCCGTCAATTTCGGGAGTGTTGATATCGAGAATCATACAATCATAATCAGCAGGATTAGCATCTTTTAAAAGCTCTTCACCATTCTCATAGGCATCTACATCATGTCCCTTGATTGTAAAGTATTTTGTTATGTTGTTTCTTAGATGCAATTCATCTTCTAATAATAATATTTTCATATCGCCTCTTTTAGAAGCATAGAGATACAAAAAAGTTCATCTCTATACTCTGCACCGATGTAGATCTTGTTTTTTTTACAAAGGGACTGTACAAGTGCTAAACCGATCCCCATACCGAATACTTTCTCATTCTCTCTGTAGTATTTTTGAAAAATCATCTCAACATCAATATTTTGATCAACGCTGTTACATACACTGAGTTCCCAAGAAGATTCTATTTGTTCTAGGATGATTGAAACTTTTTCATTTTCCTGAGAGTATTTTAAAGCATTGGAAATTAGATTGTCTAAAACTCTTTCAATCTCTTTTTTATTGATATGTATCGTAAACTTTTCAGGGAGTGTTGTTGTAAGGGTTAATCCTCTTGATTCGGCTATAAGTTGAAAGTAGTTTACACGCTCTTGTATAAATTGAGCTAGATCAAACGTACTGACCTCTTTATCTTGATGTGCATAATCGATAGAGTAGTACATATCGTCATAAAGATTTTGGAGTGTTCTACATGCTGCTAAAGTCATCTGGGTATAGCTGTTTTTTTCATACTCCAACTCCTGCATCTGCATAGCGGAGCTGATGACACTCAAAGGTGTATAGAGTTCATGAAAAGTGTGCTCCATTACCGTTTTTAGGTTTGATAAGAGGTTTGCTTTAGCTAAATGGGTGTTGATGCGTGCTACCATCTCTTTGGGATGAAAAGGTTTTACCATATAGTCAACTGCACCTGCTTCAAACCCCTCTATAATATCTTCGGTACTATTTTTTGCAGTTAAAAAAATTACCGGAATATCTTGTGTCACTTTCTCAGCTTTGATCTTTTTGAGTGTCTCAAAACCGTTTAGATCAGGCATCATAACATCAAGTAAAATAAGATCGGGATGAAAGTGTTTTAAAGAGTTAATAGCATCGTGACCGTTTGTAGCGATACTAAGATCATAGTTATAGGGGCGTAAAACATTGGTAAAGAGTTGAAGGTTCTCTTTATTGTCATCTACAAGCAGAATTTTCGGGTTTGATGTTTCCATATAGATTAATTACTTCTTTGAGTAGCCCAATGTACAATCTCATCAAATGCAAATATGGAAGTTTTTGCTTCTAAAAAGCTTGCTAAAGGCTCTTCAACTGTTTTAATAATAGACTCTAAACAAGAGATGCGTCCCAGTTGTGCACAAGAGATTATCTTCTCCATGAGTTCAGATGAGATATCTATCTCATCATGAGAAGGGATATAAAGTGGCGCATCTTGAACTAATTGTTCTGTAGTTTCTGTTTGATAAACAGGAGTAACCTTGCCTACAATAAGTTCGCGTAATTTTAAAGCACTGCGTTCAATAGAAGCAACCATCTTGTTTTGTTCTGTTGAAAGTTCTTCATCTTGTAACATCTCGGCATAACCTAAAATAGTACCGAGTAGATTTTTCATGTCGTGTCTATGTTTTGTTTCCAAAAAAAATCCTTCTCTATTTTTAAAACGAAGAATTGTAATACATATTTTTTAAATTGCAAAACTTTTTGCATTAAAATTAGTTTTTTTGCATTCTTTTTGCATTCTTTTTGCATTCTTATCTGTTTTAATGTCGAAAATGAATTAAAAAAGAGAGAGAATGAATACTATTAAACTTCTAATCGTAGATGATGATGAAGATAATCGTTTAGTGTTAAATGCTATATGTAAAAAGCTTGACGGCTTTACGATACAAGAAGCAACAAATGGTTTAGAAGCAATAGAAACAGTAGAAGCTTGGAGTCCCGATATTGTCCTCATGGATATTATGATGCCGGAGATGGACGGGTATGAAGCATCTAAAATTATTCAAAAAATGTATCCAAATACTACCATTATCGCTATTACGGCATCAAACGATGTAAACATCCAAGCAAGAATGTATGACGTTGGGATCAATATTTATATTAATAAACCGGTTGACAGATCACTTATCCGCTATAAACTACAGAGCTTGGCATCAACTCTCAGAAAAAAAAGAGGTATCACCGAAGCACTCTCAACAAAAGATGCCCTTAACCCTTTTAACTCCGATATCCGTGCATTTAAAACTATTTTTGATATTAGCAATACGGCAGCAATTATGGATTTTGGTATGTGGCTGTTTGACCAGTATCATGACAAAACAGTAACCGGCTCTCAGAGATATGATCAAGTTTTGGAAGTGCTCTATAAATTGATGACACATGCACATCAAAACGATGAAGCGGTTACGTTAATTATTGAAGAGAGTCATGATGAGTTCTATATAAACGTACAGTTTAACAACTCTGTTTGTATCAATCCTGAAATGACACCTATGATGCAACAGCTTGGTGAAAGTTTCATCGTACATGATCAAACACTTTCATTTAAACTGAGTAAGGCGTATGAAAATGTAGAACAACAGATGATGCAAGTTAATACAATTGAAGAAAAAACGGTAACGGAAATACCGACAAAAACCTTAGAACAGGAGGTTATGACTGAGGAAATAGAGACTAAAGAAACAAGAGTTGTAAATTCTAGTGAAACAGAAATTTTACGTCAAAGCTTTGTAAATAAAACATCGGCAGCTGATTATGTAAGTGAATTGGGTGGTGATGTTTTTGAAGAGATCATGGAACTAGCCAGTGTAGATGAAGAGTGGCAGTCTCAACTAATTATTATTGAAACTGAAAAAAGCATAGAGTCTTTAACGTACTTCACAGATGTAGTATTTAGTGCTTACATCCGTGTAATCAATAATCTATTTGAGTTTAACGGGCTTGCGTATGCTCTTTCTTCATTAAGTGTGTTCTTTAATGACCATGTCGAAGATATCGTTGCAGATGAAACAAAGCTAAAAACATTAGTGATGTTGTTAGAGCATCTAGGTGAAGACTTGCGTTCATGGAAAGAGCATATCTTTGAAACACAAAGTACGGCAGATATCCATTATCTGGACAGTTCATTTTTTAGTTCATGTATGCAGATTGAAAGTATCGTTGGTGACAAAAGTCTGAGTACAGATGATGATGACGATATAGAGTTTTTTTAATAATTAAAAGGAGAGAAAAATGGGAAAAAAAGTAATTATTGTTGATGATTCCAGAGCAGTTATAGCAACTGCTGAATTAGCATTGGATGAGATTATAGGTTCGGGATTAATAGAGTTTAAATCGTATTTAAACCCTTTAGAATTATTAGAAGCATTACAAAACGGCACTGAAGATTTTGATCTGTTGATTAGCGATGTAAATATGCCTCAACTAAACGGGCTTGAGTTATCACGTCAAATCAAAGCAGATGCACGTTATGCAAATAAACCAATCATTATCTTGACAACGGAGAGCTCTAATGAGATGAAGATGACAGGAAAAGAGATAGGTGTGACAGGATGGATGGTAAAACCTTTTAATAATGAGAAATTGGTTAAATCAGTCAAAATGATTTTAGGAGTATAGATATGAATGAAAATGAAAACGGTGCGCAATCAAAAAGAGAGCGTTATCTCACTTTCTATTTGGAAAAAGAGCAGTACGGTATAGGGATCGAAAAGATTAAAGAGATTATCGCCATGATGGAGGTAACTAACGTACCAAAAACACCTGAGTATATGACGGGTGTAATCAACCTAAGAGGGACTATCATCCCTGTAGTAGATACGAGAATCCGTTTTGGGATGGAGTATCGAGAACCTGATATGCATACGGCAATTATCATCGTTGAGGTTGAAAAGGTAAGCATAGGTTTTATCGTGGACAGGGTAGAGGAAGTTTCTTCAATAGACTCTTCAAACCTAAGTGAACCGCCGAGGTTTGGAAATCAAGTAGATACGGACTTTATATGTTCTGTAGCACAGATTGAAGATAACGTAGTGATGATACTAGATGTATTAAAACTTTTTGAAGCTGACGAATTAGTTAGTTTAGAACAAATGCAACAACTTACTGAAGGAGAGTAAAAATGAATTTTTTAAATAACATGATATTACAAACAAAGTTGATCATATTAACAGCTATTATGATCTTGGCAATGGCAGCACTAACATGGATGGGATTTAACTCAATCGCAAAGTGGCAGGCAAACAATGTTGAAGTGGGTGAGGTTCGTGTACCATCATTAGTTAGTATGGGGACGGCAAGAAACGGTATTAAAGATGTTGTTACTCAACAAAACAGGGTAAGAGGTATTAATGCACATCCTAGAGTAAAATCTATTATGCAAGATGCTTCAAGTAAGATTGTAGCAGGTTTTGAGCGTTGTGAAAAAGGTCTTGCTATTTATGCACCGTTACCGCAAACACCTGAAGAGGCTATACAGTGGAAAATTTTTGAAGAAAAATATGCAATCTTCAAACAAAGAAGTTTAGATATGAAAACAAGTATTATTGACAGACTGGTAACAGAGAATGATCCTGTTGTAAGAGACCAGCTATTTGTACAGATGACAACGTTCCTTGAAGGGATCAGAGGTGTTCGCGGTGAGATGTTTACAGCACTTCAAAATATTTACGATATCAATAAACAAGTTGTAGCAGATACAAATAAAAATGCAAAAGAGACATCAGAGTCTTATAAACAGATGTTTATCCTTGTAGCTTTAATCTCTATAGTAGTGGCTATCTTATTAGCATGGGCAATCATTAGATCAATTACAAGATCAATTACACAAAGTGTATCTAGTATTCGTGACGGTGCAATGCAAATTACATCGGCAAGTGATCAAGTTGCTTCTTCTTCATCTTCGTTAGCGCAAGGTGCAAGTGAACAAGCTTCAAGTGTAGAGCAAGTTAGTGCAACACTAGAGCAAAGTACATCGATAAATACTCAAAATACAGACAATGCACTACAAGCTGATATCTTAGCTAAAAATGCGAATGATTCTGCACGTGCAGGATATGAAAAAGGTGAGCAGCTTTCAACATCTATGCATTCTATTACTGAGTCTGCGGCAAAAATTTCTGGAATTATCAAAGCTATCGATCAGATCGCATTCCAAACAAACTTACTTGCATTAAATGCAGCAGTTGAAGCAGCACGTGCAGGTGAACACGGTTTAGGTTTCGCGGTAGTTGCAGATGAGGTTAGAAATCTTGCACAACGTGCAGCAGCAGCGGCAAAAGAGACTTCTGAGATTATCGAAGAGGTAGTTGATCAAATTAAAGAGGGTAATGAGATTGCAGAAGCGACACATACATCTTTCCAAGATATTGTAGAGCAGTCTAAAAAAGTATCTGACCTTATCGGTGAAATCTCTATTGCAGGGAAAGAACAAAGTGAAGGTATGGCACAAATCAACCAGGCTATGGGACAAGTTGACCAAGTTACACAACAAGTTGCGGCAAATTCAGAAGAATCTGCAGCAGCAGCTGAAGAGTTAAATGCTCAAGCTACATCAATGATGGAAACTGTACAGATTCTTGCACAAATGGTTGGTATGCAAACTGATACTCATATGATGGCAGCACCGAAAAAACATGTTAGCAATAACATAGCTGCAATACCGAAATCATCTAAAGCAGCAACAAGCACGAAAGCTGCTAATAACGCTGATGAGATATTTCCTTTACACGAAGACGATTTGAAAGAATTTTAAAATGGAATTTAACGGTGATGTATTGACGATAGATTCAGATATGACTATCGATGGAATAAAAGAGTTTGAAGAGTTTATCCGTCCTAGAATTGAATATATCGAGACTATCGAAGTGGAAGATGAAAATGGACTTACAAGCAGTGCGTTACTTTCGATTTTAGCAAGTTTGAAAAAAACTTATCCTCAATTAGAGATACCTTTTTTAGAAAAAAGGGTAGCTCGCTTTGAAGGACAAGGTACAATAAATTGGATATGTCATGACTAAACAAGAACAAGTTAAAGCAATATTTATTGAAGAAGCGGGTGAGATCATTGAGAAACTCGATATTGATATTATTCGCTTTGAAGAGAACTCAAGTGATTTTGACCTCTTAAATGAGATCTTTAGAGGTGTACATACTTTAAAAGGGAATGCAAACGCTTTTGGGTTTACCCGTTTAGGAGAGTTTGTACACCATTTCGAAGATATGCTTGATTACTATCGAAATACTCGCGAGCATATTGAATCGCACTATCTTGACCTTTTTGTAGAGGGTGTAGATGTCACTAAAGAGGTGATGGAGTGTGAACTTGACAACAGCGAGCATTTACCTGCTAGTTATCAAGAGTGTCTTACTCAGATTAAAGAGCTTCTTGCGATGAAAAAAGGGGAAGCTGCTCCTGTTGCAAGCGGTGAAGCAGAAGGGCTTGCCGATCTCGCATCTGAATTTGGACTTGATTGCGAAGATGATATTGCAAACGATATCTATAAGTCAATAGAAACACATCAAGCTATGCAAACAGAGGGAGTAAACCTTTTTAAAATTGATTTGGAACTTGATGTAGATTGTTATAAACGTGGTTTTGACCATGTTGTATTTATAAAAAATCTTGCTGAAAAAGCAGTCTCTTTAGAGAGCTTTTTTAACCTGCAAAATGTTAAAACACTTGATGATGGGTTTGCAAGTGATCAAAATGATATCCCTCAAGTGAATATTATTGTTTTAACTCCGTTGACACTTCAAGAGGTTGAAGAGTTTTTTGAATTCTTATTTGACGAAGAGTATCAAGTAACTGCGATCGAACCTAAAAAAGAGGAAGTGGTTGTAGTTGAAGAGAAAAAAGAGGTTGTTGCTAACGAAGCAAGCAGCTCAAGCAGTATAAGACAAAAGTCAACGTTAAAAATCGATACTTTTAAACTAGACGAGCTTTTTGACTCTGTAGGTGAACTTGTAATTGCACAGAACTTTATAGCACAAAATGAGAAGATCCGCTCAATTGAGGATGACTCAATCACAAGAACGATCGAAACACTTTCAAAGATTACAAAAAGAATTCAAGACAGAGTTATGAGTCTTCGAATGGTTGCTATTAAAGATACGTTTGACAAGATGAAACGTGTAGTACGCGATACGTCGAAAAAAACGGGTAAAGAGGTAAACCTTGTAGTTCAGGGTGAAGATACTGAGATCGATAAAACTATGATTGACAGTCTATCTGATCCTTTGATCCACATCATCCGTAACGCAATTGATCACGGACTTGAAGCAGATGCTGTAGAGAGAGAAGGTGTTGGAAAAGCGGTAGAGGGTAATATTACACTCAAGGCGTTCCATAAAAGCGGAAATATCGTTATCAGCGTAAGTGATGACGGAAGAGGGATCAATAAAGAGAAAGTACTTCAAAAAGCTATTGACAGAGGTATTATCAACGGTGATGAGAATTTAACAGATTCACAGATTTTCGGTCTTATTATGCAACCCGGTTTCTCAACTGCTGAGAAGATTAGTGATCTCTCAGGAAGAGGTGTCGGTCTTGATGTTGTAAAAACTTCTATTGAGAAGTTAAGAGGAAAAATAGAGATCGATTCAGAGGAAGGCAAAGGTACAACTTTCTCAATGATCTTACCTTTAACACTTGCTATCATTGACGGAATGCTTGTAGAAGCAGCAAATGAGATCTACATTATCCCTACTTTAAGTGTTGTAGAGTCGTTTAGACCTGAACAAGAGATAGTTCATGCAGTAAAAGATCAAGGGGAATTTGTAAGCCTACGCGGACAACATATTCCGATCATCAGACTATGTGATGTATTTGAATTAAATGCACCTAAAGTTGCACCTTGGGAAGGGATACTGGTATGTGTTGAAACAGAAGCGGGAAGAATTGCCATTATGGTAGATGAACTCGTAGGTCGTCAACAGGTAGTTATTAAAACTCTTGGAAAATCTCTTGCAAAATTAAAAGAGATCTCGGGTGGAGCTATTTTAGGTAACGGCGATATTGCACTCATTTTAAATGTTGATGAATTACGCCCGACAATCGAGGGAACTCATGTTTGAGATCGAGCTGAGTCCTGAAGAGTTTAAACTTTTTCAGGATTATATCTATCACAAGGTAGGGATCTCCCTCTCTGCACAAAAAACAAGTTTAATCAAAGGGCGTCTAAACAAACGTTTACGTGAATTAAACTTAAATTCTTTTAGAGAATATTATGACTATCTTGTTGATGAAACAAGCGGTGATGAACTCACTTTTTTTATTAGTGCTATCTCAACAAATGTTACTTCATTTTTTAGAGAGAGTGCCCAATGGAGATGGCTTGAGGGTTATCTTGAAGAGTTAAAAGCATTAAAACAACACAGTAAAAAGTTGCGTATATGGTCAGCGGGATGTTCTAGCGGTGAAGAACCTTATACAATACTCATGTTTTTGCTCTCTCAACTTGATGATTTTCATGAATGGGATATTAAGATACTCGCAACTGATATCTCTACAAAAGTTTTAAAACACGCTATTGCCGGAGAGTATGCAGCCAAAAATGTGGAACAACTTCCTAAAGCCATGGTACACAACTCTTTTGAAAAGGTACGTAATGGTGAACAAACATCATACGTAATACGTCCTTTTTTAAAAGAGAAAGTATTGTTTAGAACTTATAATCTGATCACCGATCCGTTTTTCTTTAAAAATGAGTTTGACATGATCTTTTGTAGAAACGTAATGATATATTTTGACGATAAAAACAGACATGATTTAGTAGAGCGTTTTGCCTCTTTATTACCAAAGGGGGCACCTCTGCTTTTAGGTAGTTCGGAATCTCTTACTACACACAAAGCTAAGTTAAAGCTTTTAGGCTCTTCTATATATAAAAAAATTTAAGGATATATCGTGCTAGAAGAAAATACTGCGACAGTAATGAAAGAATCCAAACTGGATTTAAATGAGATGTTCTTCTCAATCACAAAGCATGATAGTACAATTGAGTCGGGAAACGATGTATTTGTCCATATCAGTGGATATGAAAAAGAGGAACTGATAGGGCAGTATCACAATATTATTAGAGATCCTGACATGCCTAAAGTGATCTTTAAAGTATTTTGGGACTATTTAAATGCCAAAAAACCTATTGTGGCATATGTAAAAAACAGAACAAAAGAGGGTGGCTTTTACTGGGTTTTAAGTATTGTTTTCCCTTTGGATGAACATTATGTTTCCATCCGAATTAAACCAAATACTGAAATTTTTGCAACCGTACGTGAACTCTATTTTAGACTTTTGATGTCTGAAGCAAAACATAATATGGAAGCAACAGAGGAGTTGTTATATCAACTTTTAAATGAACTCGGTTATGAAGATTATGACCAGTTTATGAATGAGGTTTTACTCTCAGAGTTATTACTTAGAAAAAAACTACAGACTCAGCAAGAGGGCGCTTCTTATAAAAGAGATATCTTAGCGCAAGAAAAATCGCTTCAAAACGAGGTAATTGCAAATCTTTTTGAGATCAGTACGCAGTTATCACAAAGATATACTATATGGTTTGAAAAAATTGAACTTTTTACAAAAATGAAGTGTGACTTTGAAGCAAAAGGGCAAGGTTTGCTTGTCTTAGCAAGAGATATAGTGTTTCTTTCCCTAAACGCTTCGGTATCTTCATATAAAATGGAACAAAACGGTGAAACTTTCGGTGTATTGGCAAGTGATATCAGAACAAATGCCAAAGAGAACGATATCTTGATTGAAAAAATTCATACTGAAGTTGAAATATTGACAGAGGCTATTAATGAAGTTATTTTTATGGCCTCTTATGTGAGTTTACAGATAGAGATGGTTACCTATTTTATTCAAGAATTATTGGAAAAAAATGATCCCTCTCTATATGAAAATATAGATACACTTTTTGAACTTGTAGGTATCTATAACGATAAGTTGATGCAGCAGCCTAAGATTATAGATAAAACGGTTAGAGAGATAGCCGTTTGTCTTGATGAACTTGAACAGCAGGTTATGTATCTAGGGTATATACAGGTGTACGGTTTCATAGAATCTGCACGCTGTTTGGAAAACGGACTGGGGTTTACGGAGATCTTTTCTCAACTGAAAACTTTGATCGCGACAACCTCTGATGAGATTTTAATGATGAAAAATATGGCTGATAATTTTGTAAAAGAGAACAATAGGTTGGTAGAACAATCGGGAACTATTTACAAGATGTTAGACAATTTTGAGCAAGAAACAAAAAAGTTAAGTTAAGGGTATGGGTGTTTTGAAAGAATCTGAAAAAAAAGTTTATGAAGACGAGATCTCGTTTTTAAGTAAAAAAATATTGGAATTAAACAAGAAACTGATCGAGAGTGAAAAAGCAAAATCAAGATTCCTCTCGTTAGTAGCTTATGAACTAAATAATCCAATGACGGTTCTTATGGGACTTATCCCACATTTGGAACTTCAAAAGTGTGATAAAAATGAAGAGTTGCTTTTTCTTGTCAGCAAGGAGTTAATGAACCTTGATTATAAAGTGATGAATCTGGTAGCTGCGGCACAAATTGAAAACGGTAAAATGGATATAAGTTACTTCTCCGTTAATCTGCCTACTCTTATTGAAGAAGCAATAGGGTTTTTTAAGTACATGAGTATAGAGAAAGATATACACTTTGTTTTAGACTGCGACTTTGAAGATGATATTGCCATAGAACCTCAGTTTTTAGACATTATTTTAAAAAATCTTATTGCAAATAGTTGTCAATACGGTGAGCAACATTCAGAAGTAAATATCTGTTGTAGCGGAGATGATACTCATTTAAAAATATCTATTACAAATAAAGGCAAAGGTCCGAAAATTGAGTTTAAACCTGAGGTTTTTACTAGATTTTCCGTATCTCCAGAGAATGAACACGGACTTGGAATAGGTCTGAGCATTGTTAAAGAGTTGTGTACTTTGTTGGATGGAGATGTAGATTATAATGTAGCTGATGGATTTGTTACATTTGAAGTTACTATTTGTTTGAACGATAAGGGTGTCATGGCACATGCCTGTAGTTCTAATGAGTTTTTATTTGATTCGTTTGAAGGTGCAATAGAACTATGATAATGGACGGCAATGCAACTTTTATTCATGTTGGACAATTACATGTTGACAGAACACCGGCAAAGATCTCTACGGTACTGGGTTCATGTGTAGCTGTTTGTCTGTATGATACGAAAAATTGCATTGGGGGTATGAATCATTACCTCCTTCCATTTTGGAATGGAAATGGACTACAATCACCTAAATTTGGTAACATTTCTATCCCAAAGTTGATCGAGAGTATGATTGAGAGAGGTGCCGATACAAAAACAATGCAGGCTAAAATATTCGGCGGGGCCGCATTAAATATAAACGCAACAAACAATATGCTAATTGGTGAAAAGAATATTATGGTAGCTAGAGAGATTTTAAAAGAGTATAAGATAGCTATTGTTGCCGAAGATGTCGGGAAACAACAAGGAAGAAAAATTCAATTTGATTTAGAGCAGGGGAAAGTGTATTTAAAATACACTACATACTCTTGTGGATAATGGAGAAAAAATGGCAATTCGTGTATTGATCGTTGATGACAGTGCTACTGCACGTGCAGTTTTACGAGATATATTGGAATCGGATCCGATGATTGAAGTTATAGATACGGCTTCAGATGCTTATGTCGCTAGAGATAAAATAGTTAGTTTAAAACCTGATGTGGTATGTCTGGATGTTGAGATGCCTAGAATGGATGGCATAACGTTTTTGAAAAAGTTGATGCATTATATACCTATCCCTGTAGTGATGGTTTCATCTTTGACGCAAAGCGGTGCAAAAACTACGTTAGAAGCACTTGAGGCAGGTGCTGTAGATTTTGTTCCTAAACCTCACTCGCACATCTATGACGGGAAGGATGAGATGCGTGATGAGCTGCTTGCAAAAATTAAAACGGCTGCAAAGGCAAAAGTATTTAAAAAAGAGCTCTCAAAGCAAACCGTTAACAATGTAACCTCCTTAGCAGAAACAACCCATAAAATTTTGGCGATCGGAGCATCAACCGGTGGTACAGAGGCCTTAAAAGAGGTGTTGATAGGATTACCGAGAAATGCACCGGGAACGGTTATAGTACAACATATGCCGGCAAACTTTACGGCGGCTTTTGCTCAGAGACTCAACTCTATATGTGCTATGGAGGTACGAGAGGCTCGAAGCGGTGACTCGATCACTCCTGGTGTAGTTTTAATAGCACCGGGAGACTACCATATGGTTATAAGACGTTCGGGTGCCAGATATTATGTAGAGATCGGCAGCGGTGATAAAGTATCGGGACACAGACCATCTGTTGATGTTTTATTTAACTCGGTTGCTAAAATTGCCGGTGCCAATGCAATAGGTGTCATCCTTACTGGAATGGGATCAGATGGTGCAAAAGGGTTACTCTCAATGCGTAAAGCGGGTGCTCGCACGATCGGTCAGGATGAAGCAAGTTCCGTTGTGTACGGAATGCCAAAGATCGCTTTTGAAAACGGTGCCGTTGAGAAACAGTTCCCTTTACAAAAAATTAGTACTAATATATTGGCAAGTA
Organism: Sulfurimonas sp. hsl 1-7; assembly: GCF_030577135.1. Classification (NCBI taxonomy): domain Bacteria; kingdom Pseudomonadati; phylum Campylobacterota; class Epsilonproteobacteria; order Campylobacterales; family Sulfurimonadaceae; genus Sulfurimonas; species Sulfurimonas microaerophilic. The sequence goes on from NZ_JAUIRR010000001.1 coordinate 357,254, forward strand.
TTTCATAATAAAGGAGAAGAAGGTGAAAATATTTTTAGCAGAAGATAATGAAGACAACTATTTAATTATAAAATCAAATCTTCGAAAAGTTCAAGAAGACGTAGAGCTTATATGGGCAAAAGACGGTAAAGAAGCGATGATGTTACTTGATAATATCGAAGATGTATCCCTTTTTTTGTTAGATATTGAGATGCCGTTCATTAAGGGAAATAAAATAGCAAAATGGATCCGTACAAAAGAGAGGTTTAATAATGTGCCGATTGTAGCTGTTACGGCATCAGTATTTGCAGAGATGAAAAAAATATATCTAGAAGAGGGTTTCGATGCAATTTTAGAAAAACCTTTTTCAAGAAAAGAGTTCTTAGGGATTATAGAAGAGGTATGTCATATCTCATAATACCGGACTTTGGTATTACTTTATATTGAAGTATAATATTGTAAATATAAAAAAAAATTATAGGTGAATTATGAAATTAAGCTCTATTGTATTTAAGATAACCTTACCGTTGTTACTTATTACAGCTATTGTTACGGGAACAACTTTGATTGTTATACAAACATATATTAAAAAAACGGTTGAAGATGTGTTTATTAAAGAGCATGCTGAAAATATTAAAAATATATATACACTTAGAATTGAAAATATTATCTCAAATGTTATTAGAAACGGTATGAGTATCTCTAGCTCTTATGAGATACACAAGTTTTTAGAAAGTTCGGAGTTCAAAAAGAAGATATTGACTTCGGAAGTGGCATCACAATTTAAAGCGTTTAAAGAAGCTTTTCATTTAGATACTATAGATATTACAGATAGAGAGAACAGATATAATTTTAACGAACGTGGTTTTCAAAATGTTATAGATACGAACGAAAGTGGAAATGAATGGTTTTTAAAAACATTAGAGGGAAAACAGAAATATCAAATCAATACAGATAGCGATGAACAAGGAAAACTATACATATGGATAGATACGCTTATTGGTGATGTAGAAAACCCTGTCGGTATTGTTGGCGGAAGGATAGATGTAAGCGGTATGTTATCACTCCTATTAAAGGAGTTTGAAGAAGATGATGCAAGTGCACTTATTATCAATAATGAAAATATCATCCAATACGCTTCATATAATCAAGAGAATATTAATAAAAATATTGCTTATGCAGATATGATAAGAGAAAAAAAAGATGCATTTCAAAGAGCATTACAAATTCGACAAGAACTCATCATGTACACGTTTGAAGATCAAGAAAGGTATCTTCTTTTTATCCCTGTTGATGAACTCAACTGGACAGTTGTCGTAGACTTTTCAAAGGAGCGTTTTTTAACATCTTTAAGTGGTGTTTACAAGAGAATCATCATAGGGGGAAGCATTTTGCTTTTCCTCCTCTTCTTATTTGTCGGATGGGGATTTTCCCTGATGATCGCAAAGCCGTTGCAAATATTGGCAAAAATGGTGGACGAATACGATTTTATGTCGGATTTTCATTCACCGATATGTACCAAAAGAGGGTATGAGATCGGTATGATCTGTAATGCTTTAACAAACAGTGCAAAGATGTTGCGTTTAACAATCAAACAATATCGAGAGAGTGAAGAGTTGATGCGCAGTCTCATAAATGCTACCGATGATTTAATTTTTTATAAAGATACAAATTCAAACTATTTAGGGTGTAATATTGCCTATGAAAAATGGAGTGATAGAACAAGCGATGAAATTATCGGTAAACGGGACATCGATTTTTACCCTTTAGATATTGCACATGAACGTATACGTATCGACAAATTAGTTATGCAAGAGAGAAGAACGATAGTAACAGAGGAGCGTTTTCAAAAGTCTGATGGTAATTATGTTGTTCTTCAAGTGAAAAAAAGTCCTTTTTATGACGATAGTGGCGAGATCAAAGGGGTTGTGGTTATTGCACGTGATATGACTAAGTTTAAAAAGATGGAGTATGAACTTCGTACTTTAAACAGTTCGTTAGAGTCTCACGTACAACAAAAAACAAAAGAGCTGCAAGTTAACCAAAATGCACTTGAAAAATATATTTTAGAACTTGAAAAAGCGAATGAACAATTGGTTAAAGTGGGTGAAGAAGCGATGCAAGCCGCTCAGGCACGTTCAAACTTCATAAGTAGTATCTCTCATGAGTTACGAACACCTTTAAATGCTATTATAAACTTTACCGATCAGGTGATTGAAGATTTTGATGAGATGCTTGAAGATAAAGAGTTACAAGCTGATACTCAAATTTTTCTATCCCGCGTAATGGTAAACTCTAAACATCTGTTACAGTTGATCAATGATCTGCTGGAGTTTACAAAAGCAGAAGCCGGAAAAATGGACTATAGTATTGAAGTACAAGATATTAATAATATTTTGATGAGTGCTTACAGCAATACATACTCTCTTTTAAAAGCAACAGATATAGACTTTAGAATAAAAACTACTTCCGTTCCTCCGCTGATCGCAGCTGTTGATAAAAGAAGGTTTTTACAAATTTTGTTAAATCTATTATCCAATGCTATTAAGTTTACTGAGAAAGGTTATGTAGAGTTACGAGCATTCAGATACCCTAATAAAATCATAGTAGAGATAGAAGATACCGGAAAAGGGATCCCCGAAGATAAACAAAAAACTGTTTTTGATCCGTTCATTCAAGTTGACAATCAAGACTATGGTACGGGACTGGGTCTTGGACTTGTTAAAAGTATGTGTGATGATATGGGAATAGAGATCAATCTTCATTCAGTTGAAGGTAAAGGAAGCACTTTTCAATTAGTACTTACCGAAATGTCTCTTTCAGAAGAGGCAGAATAGAACATTTTAGATAAAGTACGTGTTAAGAGGTCCTTTTCTTGATTAATTCTATATTTTTCAATAAAATAGCACCTACAAGGGGATGGATTTTTTTATCTTTTTCAATAAACTATATATAAAGTGAATGACATGAAATACATTTTTTTAGTATTTTTTCCTTTATTGCTGCTCTATGCCGAGCAAGAGAGTGACTATAAAATAGGTAATGGATATTCATTCGGTAAGATGCTCAGAGTCGGCGGCTATTTTTCAACTGAGTATGAACATAGTGAACTAGACAGAACATTTAAAATAGATGATGTTGCTGTAATGGGATACGGTGAGATTACTCCGCAGTTAAACTATATGGTAGAGTTTGAAGCTGTTAATTTTTATATCCATGATTTTAAAGAAAACACTGATAAAACCGATACAAAACTCCATGCAGAGCGGGTCTATGTAGATTATCGCTATTCGGATTATATAGGTTTTCGTATAGGAAAACAGATCACTCCGATTGGGTATTGGAATCTTCAACCTATTAATGTTCTCCGCGATACAACTTCAAACCCTTTATATTCACGCTATCTCTTTCCAAAATTTCTTACCGGTATCACAGCAAGTGGTTATATTGGGGACTCGTTTGAGACGTCGTATCATCTGTTTGTACAGGAAACAAGAGATTTAGATGAATCTTACATTAATATCTCAACTGATCATTTTGTAGGGGGTACGATAGAACATGAACTCTCATTGGAAAGTTCAATAGGAGGGGGAATAGGGCAGTTTAGAACACTGCAAAACGAAACCTTTAATTTTGCAGTTGCCAATGCTAAATATACAGGGGAAAGTGTTGAATTAACTACAGAGTTTATGTGGAGAAAAAACTCTTCAGAGCATCTCAAAGACGATATCTCAATGGGTGGTTATCTGCAACTGCTGTATCGATCTTCTGAAGAGCATGCGTTTGTTTCTCGTTATGAATATTTTGATGACAATGACCTCATTGGAAAAGATCAGATTTTCCTTTTTGGATATAGCTACAGACCGATCTATCCTGTTTCTTTAAAAGCGGAATACCAGTGGCATGAACAAAGTGATCAAAATAAATTTTTAGCTTCATTTTCGGTACTTTTCTGATGTTTACAAGAACTGTTTTTCTCATCTCTTTAACGATTGCATTATTACAATCCGCAGAGTATGCGGTAGTTGTTAAGGCAGATTCGCAGGTCAACAGTATATCCCAAAATGAGCTTTGTAATCTTTATCTGCGTCGCCAGAACTTTATTGATAATCAAAAAATAATCCCTATCAATACCTTGGCCGACAATAAAGGGCGTATTGAGTTTGAGCAGCATGTGTTACAAATGCAACGAAGGAAGCTTAGTAAGTACTGGATTACACAACACTTTAAAGGTATCACTCCGCCTTCAACGGTTGCTTCATTTGATGCAGCGCTTTTGTTTGTAAATAATGTAGAGGGAGCGATTGCTTACATACCTGTAAATATGGTCAATAAAACTGTGAAGGTGCTTTATGAGTATTAGAATAAAAACGATTTTGTTCTTGTTATTAATCAGTTTAGTGCCTTATACGGTGACGATGTTTTTCTTTGGTTCATCTCTACAACAAGAGCAATTCAAAAGTATTACCAAAGAGCTTGAAACACAGTTAAATATGACGATTGATCGAATAGATCAGCACATAAAAAATATTCAAGACGATCTCTCTTTTATTGCTAAATCTGAAATAATGACTGATATATTTACCGAAGACCTCGATCGCAGAATTAGCCGCCTCTTACAAAATAAAAAGCAGGATCTACACCTCGTGGGAGACCTCTACATTGTAAATCTCTCAGGAACTATTGTAGCGTGTAGCGATTTTGCCCAGATAGGAGAGCAGTTTCACGATACGCCTATATACCATATTGATGTCCATTCCCCTTTTGATCACTCTAAAATTGCCGTACTCTATTTAGAATATGAACTGAGCAATTTGCAAACCTATTTTAACAATACTGCTTCACGTCAGTATTTCATCGTTAATGGTGAGGGAAGTACCCTTTTTAGACCGTATAAGTTTGATGAAGAGATTGCTGTAAAAAAAGCATTGACAACGCTTCCTTCAATTACTATAGTATTGGAAGAGGATAAAAACGAAGCCTATAGTATTATAGAGAAATATCGTTTCATATTTTTTATTACTCTGGCAGTGGGCGGCTTGATGATCGTATTGTTTGCTCTTTATTTTGCGAACTCCCTCATCAGACCGTTAAGCCGTTTATCTAAAACTGCCCGCGATATCACGTTTACTCAGGATTATACGAAGCAGGTTGTTGTTAAAAGCAGCGATGAGATAGGGCAAATGGGTGCGTCTTTTAATACGATGATCTCCAGTATGAAAGAGGCGATGGATGAGATCAAAGCGCTTAACAAAGAGATAGAAGATACGCAACGTGAAGTAGTTTTTACCATGGGTGCTATCGGTGAGAGCCGCTCAAAAGAAACGGGTAATCATGTAAAACGTGTTGCAGAATACTCCCGTATTTTGGCGTATCACTACGGACTAAGTGTAGATGAATCAGAGATGCTTAAACAAGCATCACCTATGCATGATATAGGTAAAGTTGCAATTCCGGATGCCATCTTGAACAAACCGGGTAAATTTACCGATGAAGAGTTTGAAAAAATGAAGGAACATGCACGACTAGGATACGATATGCTTAACAGTTCCAATAGACCGCTTCTAAAAGCTGCAGCCATCGTTGCACATGAACATCATGAAAAGTGGAACGGCAAAGGTTATCCGCGAGGCTTGCAAGGTGAAGAGATCCATATATATGGACGTATTACCGCTCTAGCGGATGTATTTGATGCCCTGGGGAGTGATCGTGTTTATAAACAAGCATGGCCTGATGAAAAAATCTTTACATTGATTGAAAAAGAACGCGGTGAACATTTTGATCCGGAGCTGGTCGATATCTTTTTTGAATATCTGGACGAGTTTCTAGCAGTTCGTGAAAAACTAAAAGATACTTTTTAAGAGTTACGCAGTTTCCATATTACTATCATAAATGAAAATAGTGCAAAAAGGGCACCTGCGTAAAAGGTAAAAGAGGAGTTGAAGCTTTGCCAGAGCCATCCTGCAAATATGCTTGAAAGCAGCATAGAGAGACCGCTAAAAAGGTTAAAAAATCCAAAAGCACTTCCCCGTTTCTCTTTTGGAGCTGTATCTGCAACCATAGCCGTGAGTATGCCTTGAGAAAACCCCATGTGAATTCCCCACAAAAAAGCTCCCAAAAGGATAACTGCATAGGATGAGGCAGTTGCTAAGATTAGATCGGAGATCATAAGAAATATAAGCCCTAATGAGAGCATATGTTTGCGTTGCAGTCTGTCACTAAGTACTCCTGCAGGGTATGCGCTAAAGACATATGCAATAGACATTACAACCATCACGAGAGGTACAAGCTCTATTTTAAAACCAGCTTCTTGTGCTTTTAAAATTAAAAATGCTTCACTAAAACGTGCAAGCATGAAAAGGGAACCGATAGAGACTACTACCCAAAATGAAGAGGGGAAAGAGCTCATAATGGAGAGTGAAAATATCTTTTTTTGTTTTATTGCTTTTTTGACATGTGTGGGTTCTTGGATCTTAAAAAAGATAATATACATTGTAATGAGTGCAGGGATAAAGGCAAACCATAAAGCAACGCGGATATCATCCAACAGAAATAGTAGTGCAACTGCAGCAAGAGGACCGATAACAGCGCCTATTGTATCCATAGACTGGCGTAGTCCGTAACTAGCTCCCGTTATATCCTTTGGGGTTACATCTGCTATGAGTGCATCTCTGGGAGCATCTCGTACCCCTTTACCGATTCGATCGGCAAATCGTGCAAAAAATACAGTCTCCATATGTTGTGCAAGAGGGAATAAAGGTTTAGAAAATGTAGAAAGACCATATCCTATGAGTAAAAGAACTTTTCTTTTTCCTATGGCATCACTTATTGTTCCGGAAAATACTTTTATTATCAAAGCAGTAGCTTCGGCAACCCCTTCAATAATACCGACCTCTAACATACTTGTATGTAATACATTGACCAATAAAAGAGGTAAAAGACTATGCACAAGTTCTGAGGAAAAGTCCATAAACAATGAAACAAAGCCAAGCATAAATACTGTTGTCGGGATATTGTTTTTCATTTTTATCTAGCCTATAAATTATTATTGAGTTATATATAGCTTATATATTATATCTTTTTCTACATTGAGCTGTGAGATAAAGTATCAGTATAAAAATCCACAGTGTCAGGAGTAATCGATTCTTATTGTTGTATAATGAAGAATTACGTAAAAAAGAGGAGTAGAGTATGCTAAGGTTAAATCTTGTTCATAAACTATTATTTGCTATTTTAATTCCTATTTTACTCTCATCATGTTCTTACACATATGGGCAACCACCCGAGACGTCAGACCCGTGGAAACTAATAAGAAATGCTCGTGTATGGATTAACGAGGGTCGACCAAGAGGTGCTTTACCTAGTATTAACAAGGCATTGGAAGAAACTGAAAAACTAGATAAAAAAAGTAAACATTATCAACATACAAAGGCAGCTGTTTATAATGAGATGGGAAGAGTTTTTATCATGCTTAATGATATGAATAGTGCTGAACAATATCTAAAAAATGCAAATAAACTCAGTCTTCAAGTAGGGTATAGAGCTCTGCAACTTGATATAAATTATAATTTATCAACATTATATGAGATGAAACATGATGAAAGAACAGCTTGCAACTATCTTGCTAAAGTAGTTGATTTATATAAAGATTTATATGAAAAACCGGCTGACTATCCAGATGGATATGGTGTAATAGGAACAAAAGAGTTCCTAGAAGGTTTTGCACGTCCAAGAATAAATGCTAAAAGTAAAAAAATGAATTGCAGCTTGAAGATTTAGAAAATATCTAATTTGTCTGCATAGTACGAAATAAAGCTCTTTCTATCAATCAACTTTCCCAAAAATTAGGAGTAAAGCGAAGTTTAGTGTCCGGTTTTGTGACCATTTATGTTCCAAAATCCACAATAAAATGAACTTCATGATAGTATTGATATGGATAGTAAAGATACAGTATACTTTAATTTTAATTTAGTATGAAAGACAGGATAGATGAAAAAGATTTTATTAGTTTTATTGTTTGTGGTTTTGGTGTTTGCTGGTGATCAGTGGCCTTTTATTCATCCGATTGGGAAGACACCTAGTGCAGTATTAATGCCAAATGGAAAGGGATTTTATACGTATCAAGATGGCAAAGTCACAAAATGGCAACTTAATCCCATCCAACCTATAGAGTCCTTTAGGATTCAAAAAAAAGATAGAAGAGGCACTGGATTTTTACGAGAAAATATATTCATTACCAAAGATAATAAACGGTTGATTTTTAAGTCGAGAGAGGTAATACAGTTATGGGATTTAGAAAACAAACAATTAATTAAACAGCTTAAGCCTAATCCTATTTATTGGTTAGCTACTTATTCAGATTACGGATTTATCCTACTGGATTATGATAGTAACTTGCAACTATTGGACGATAAATCTTTTCAAGTACTAAAGCAAACTAGCATACCTAGAAATAAAGATTATCAAAAGGTTGCTGATTATAGATATTATCCTCATAATATGATTGTTGGGCAAAATATCTTACATATAAATTATGCTATTGAATCATATTATATTGATCTCAAAACATTGAAAACAATAGAATCTTCAGAAACAAATTCCGAAGATAGAATATGGCTTGAGAACGCAATAAATCGAAATAGAAAATCTATACTTGCTGATTTAAGAAATAATATTACTACACAATTAAGTATACCTCCAAATCGAATAACATATTTTCAAAAATATAAGGATAACTTCAATCCTAGCATATGGGAGAATTTTATGAAATTTACATGGAAATGGGGTACTTTTTACTCTACATTATCAGCATGTCAGATTGATTCATCAAGTTTTATTACTTTATATAAAGTAACTGATCATGTTTCATATACGCTTGAATATACTAAAACATCTTTAAATAATGTTGTAGAAACTTCTAGATATAAAATTTGGCAATATGGTGATTCTTGGTATGTGGAAGATGAAAATCATTTTTTTAATGCATCAGAAGATATCAAAAAATATTTGTATCAAGAAGACTCAAAAGGTCATAGAACTGTAATAGATAATGAGATATTTGATCGTTATAAAAAAAATTATAAAAAAACACTAAAGATAAAGGAATAACATGGCTCTTTGGAATGTATTACTAGACACCATTTAATTCTACAATCTCTTACATTTGGAACACCGTTAGCATTTATTATGCTTTCCGTGTTCCAAAAAATATTCAAAAAGTTAAAAGTTTAAATTTTCTCGAATTTTAAGACTTTTTTGAACACTATATAAATAAGATAACTATCTGATTAAGTACACTTTTGGAGAGAATCAAAATATTATCTTCAAACCTACAGGGTAATTGTCTTTTGTAGCATCTTCAAACAATTTCATAAAAATTTATAGATGTTAGATTTTCTTGTCCAAAAATGTGTAAAATACACATAATTTATAAAAGTTTAGGAAATCTTATGGCAATTATTGGAAATTTATATAAGGTGGAGTCTCTCTTTAAAGAGAAAAAATTTGCTGTAGTATTTGATTATTTTAAACAAGTATTGGACCCTGATAATAAAATACATAAAAGGCTTAAAGCTCTTTCAAGCGGTTCGTGTGAAAAATATATGTTAAATGATGATATATTTGTACTTGAACAGGTTTTTTATACAAAAAATCGATCTGAATGTTTTATAGAATCACATAAAAAATATGTTGACTTTCAACTGATTGTATCTGGTGCAGAACAGATGGAATATATAGATATTGATAAAGTTGCTGTTGATCAAGAGTATGATGAAGCTACAGATTTTATCACCTATAAAATAGTTGATAACACTTCAAAGTTTCTCCTTGAGAGTGGAGACTTGGCTGTATACTTTCCTGATGACGGTCATGTAGGCTTGGCAATGTATGAAAAGCCTCTATTAGTTCATAAAGCAGTTATTAAAGTACCGGTTACACTTTTTGATTAAAATTGATTTTAGGAGAAACCTATAAAAGTAAATATAATAATAGATGTATTGCGTGCCTTTACAGTTGCACATTTAGCTATGATGCAAGGTGTAGAACGGATTTATCTTGTCAGTTCTATCGATGAGGCTTTTGATTTTAAAACAAAACATCCGGAATATCTTCTGGCAGGGGAAAAAGATGGACTTGCAATAGAGGGGTTTGATCTTGATAACTCTCCGGCAGCACTTTTGTCACATGATCTAAATGGAAAAACATTGGTACAAAAGACAAGTAATGGTACAAAAGCAACATTGGAAAATCTTGATGCCGATAAAATCTTTGTTACAGGATTTAGTAACAGCCGTCAGTTGGTCAATTATCTACATACTTTAGCCATTCAAACATTACAGGTTATCCCTTCTCGCTTGAAAGATGATGATTTTGCAGTGAAAGACTATATTCAGGCACTCTATGATCAAAAAGAGACTTCACAATTAGATATTATTGGGCGAATTGTTCATAGTGATGTGGCGGAAAAGTTTTTTACAGACAGCCGTTTTAATCCAAAAGACGTTATCTATGCTACTAGTGAGATCAAATGTGACTTTGTGATGGAAGTGAAAAATATCGGTACAAATAACGTTTATATAGAGAAGTGCTTTATAGAATAAACTATGAAGTTAAACATAACTCATCAATAACTGCAACATCCCTTTAATAGCTGAAATAGAAGCTGTTTCATTTGCCGTATGGTAGTCTGTTGTAGGTATTTGTAACGTAGTACCGTTGATCTCACCGTTCGTTGCAGCAGCAATACGTCCTAGTTCTGTTCGTCCTAGAGGATAAGGTTGTTCCCGTACCTTGTTTTGTTCTTCGATATATTCATCTTTAAAACTATATGTTAAGCCAAGAGTTTTACAACGCTCTACAAGTTCATTGGTCATCTCTTTAGAGAACTCACCATTGGCATCTTTATGACGTAATGTAATCTGCTGAGCATCAGCATCTTCACGTGTTGTATATGGGCTTGTATCGAGCACTACCAAGCGCTGTGTACTGATCTGTTGACGCTGAAACCACGATAGTGTAAAACGCCAACTACGACCGCACTCCTCTTGGGCACTAAAAAGTGCCGTTCCCTGAAAACCTTTTCGATACATATAGATAATTAAAGCTGCACTCACCACATTATCAAGCTGACAGGAGATGAGATCATTATCTATAACCAATCTATCAAGGAAAGCGATAGGAGTACCAGGTTCCAAATATGCAAGCCCATCTACTTCAAATATAAGGTTTTTTCGACGTGGACAGATATATGAGTTGGTAATGGTTCCCTGACCGATATATGTACCGACATAAGGAAGATGTGCTTGAACACGTTGTCCCTGGAAACGGTTTTCGATCTGGCTAACCATATAGCTTGAAACTGATTCAAGCATATTCTCACCCTGGTTTGCGGTGATAAAAGCGGCATATTCAAATTCATTTGGACCTGTACACAATAGACCGTGGCGATCAATATGTGCAGAGAGATAGAAATCGTCAGGACGAGTTCCTTGTGCTACAAGTACACCGTGAAACGACTCCACCTTAATGCCAACCTCCTCGAGTTCACGCCGTAAAATTCTAAAAAAACTATGTTCATGACCAACGACAGATGGTTCACGTATAAGATGTTTAAGAATGTCGAAAAACTCATGAAGCATAGCTTCTTCGTTGATGTCGTGCAGCATAATTATCGCTCCTAGTCTAATATAGCAGTTAACAAGAAAGGATGTTTATAGTATCCTCTTTTTTTGGCACTAGGCATAAAAATTCATAATCCTCTTCGCCAAGCGTTTCATACATATGGGCAACACCTGCTGGAATATAAAGAATATCTCCTGCTTTTGCCTCAAAAATCTCATCTCCTACCGTTACTTTTGCTTTGCCTTTTAAAACATACTGTTCATGCTCAACACTGTTTGTATGAAGTGGCATATGGCCGTGTGCTTTTATACAAAATTGTCTCATAGCAAAATTGGAAGCTTCTTCAGGAGATAAAAGCATTTTCATAGATACCCCTTCACCCGCTTGTTGATCGACAGACTTTACATCTTCAATAGATTTTTTTATCATAGTTTGAACCTTGAAAAGAATTTTAATTTATTTATGAATTGTATACTATTTTGCTGAAGTTTCTAGATAAAATAATAATTAATATAAGATATTAGTAAAACAACGTTTCCGTATCTTCTTATCTTTGTACAAAAAGCAAATCAAAGAATTGTAGAAACTTCACATTTAGTAGTTGTTTTCAGTACAATTACACCAATAAATAAAAAGCTTTAAAAATCTGTAAAATAGGAGGGATTAGAATGCAAATAAGGGTCTATTACGAAGATACAGATACGGGTGGGATTGTATATCACTCAAACTATTTAAATTTTTGTGAAAGAGCCAGAAGTCAGGCTTTTTTTGACAAAGGTTTAATGCCGTATCTCGAAGATGGACATTTTGTCGCTCGAAAAATTATTGCAGACTATTTAAAAAGTGCAAAGCTAGGTGATGTTTTAGAGGTTAAAACAGAACTGACACAGATGAAAGCTGCTTCTTTTACACTTAAGCAAGCAGTGTATAAAGAGGATGAAAAGTTGTTTGAATTAGAGATACTCTTAGCACATATCTCTTTTGAAGGGGCACCTAAAAAGATCGATAAAAAGACGAAAGAGTTAATCCTCTCTCTCTTCTAACTCCCTTGAGAGTGGTATATATTTTGCAAACTTTGTTCGCATTGGTTGTAAGAGTTCAATATCATATATCACTTGCTCATTTTCAATCGCCATATCATAAACTCGAGCTTCTCCAGTAACGAGCGAGTAAAAATAATCTACACCGATAATAGTCGCATAGTTAATCCAGTCATACTTGATGTCATTACCGATCAGTGAATTCATCTCTATTTGCATATTATCCTGTTTTGTTATAGAGTTTGCAATGATCATATTCTCTCTATCTCTGTATTGTGTCATAGAGAGGAGCAGGGGATTGTAGTTGATCTGAGTTGAGAGTACATTTGTCGCATTTGTATCATAAAGTGTAAGTTGCGACATAATCATTCCCGTTTTGATAATAGGAGTGTTGATCATAAATGAACCTTCAACAATATCTTCATTCTCTTTGAGGTAGTTTTCAAGGTTTGTCGTACGTGTAGAGATGTAGTACTTCAATACTTTTTTATTCTCATCACTTGGTGGTGTTTGGACCGTATGCTCATCTGAAAATGCACTTGGTTCCGCACCCTCTACAACTGGATGTAAAAATCTACCTTCTTGATAAAGGGCTAGTTTTTTTCCTGTGTCAGATGTATCTGAAAAGATAATTAAAGGAGAGATAGCCTCTTTTAATAGGAGGTCACTCTGTGCAGAGTAATCAATTCCCCCAAAGCTGAGATAAGGTGAGTTTGTTTCAACATCTTTTTTATTTGTTGTCGGAAAGTAGATATTTAATTCGGGATCGATGTTGATAATATTTTCTACCCCTTCACGAGTTAAAGGAGCGATCACGTACTCTATACCGTCTGCTTCTATCTGTTGCAGGGCAGTCTCAATCGTATCGTGATTTTCATCTTCGATCTTATAGCTCTTCATGTTAAACGGTGTACTTTTAGTCATAAGGTAAGCAAAAACAGCATTTGTCGTTGATGTTGCATATTTCCCGATGCGTTTATATGGAAGCAGGAGTGCGATTTGGAAGTTGCCGTTTGTATTGAATACTCCGATATTAAAGATTGCAGCATTGATCATTCTTGCTTCTTCAAGCTCTTTATTTGGCAGTTTTCTTTGTGCATGCGATAAAAATGAGAAGATTTGTTCATTATCTAAAAACTCTTGTAAACAATCTTCATCACATTCGTAAGGATCAAGATCTAACACGTAGGTCTTTGGAAGAGGGATATCTGAGACGAGATAACTTTGTGCAAAAACAGCAAACGGTAATAGTAAAATTAAAAATATTTTTTTCATAGGCAACTCTTTATAGTCTTTCTAAAATCTATTATATATCCATATTTTATGAAGTTTTAATGATTTTTTTATCCATACTTTTTGTTGTATTTCTCTATTTTTAGTATGGATTTTTATAATAAAGATATTATATCAAATTAACATGAAGTTAAAATAGAATGTTCTTAGATAGTGGAACTATTTAGTTTTTACCAAACAGTTCCACTATAATATTTTCAAAATCTGTTGAATCTATAGGTTTGTTTAAATAGAAGTCTGCTCCAGACTCAGCAAATTTTTCCTGGTCTCGCTCTTGAGGTTTTGCACTGAGAATAACTATGGCAAATTTTTTCAACTCTAAAGAGTTGATATGTTCTATTGTCTCGTAACCATCCATCTCAGGCATCATTATGTCCATAAAAACGAGATCGAGTTCTTCCGATTTTATTATCTCAAGAGCCTCTTGCCCATTAAAAGCAGTCATGATATCAACATCGGAATCACAATAGCCTTCAATGAGACTAGACAATGCAAATACATTACGGATGTCATCATCTACTATTAATATTCTTTTTCCGCTAATGAATTTAGTAATATTTTGTGCGTTAGTTTGTTTATTGTCTTCTATTATGCTGCTATTTATATGTTGTTCCATAGTATCTTCAGGAATATTATTCTGGACTGCCCCTTCTTTATATCTTATACTTTCTTTATCTATACACTCTATTAGACCATTGTCTATATCTTTTCTATCGATAGTTTTAGGCAAATAGAGTGTGAACTTAGAGCCTTTGTTTATAATTGACTTCAGAATGATTTTCCCTTGAAGTATGTGAGCCAGTTTATTAGAAATCGCTAATCCTAAACCTGTACCGCCATATTTTCGACTTGTAGTTCCGTCAACTTGTTCAAAGCTGTTAAACACACTCTCTATTTTATCTTCCGGAATTCCTATACCTGTGTCTTCAACAGAAATAGCCACACTATATTCAGGTTTGTCACTAGAAGAGATAGTTACATTTACTTCTCCGTTAGTATGTGTAAATTTGAGTGCATTTGAAATAAAGTTGCGAATGATTTGCATAACTTTATGCGTATCGGTGTAAATTATTGTATCGATATCGTTAGAGATTTGTATGCCCATAGCTATATTTTTCTCTTGTGCAACCGGTTGAAAAAGTTGGTTTAGAGAATTTACTAAATCCTGAAAAATTAAATTATTAAGATGTAATGAGGTCTTATTAGCTTCTATTTTTGATAAATCTAAAATATCATTTATTAAGAGTAAAAGGTCATTACCTGCATGATGTATTACATTGAGTTGTTCTAGCTGCTTGCTTGTTAAGTTATTGTTTGAATTATGCATTAATAATTCAGAGAGAATATTTATTGAATTAAGGGGTGTTCTTAGCTCATGTGTCATGTTTGCTAGAAACTGGCTTTTTGATATATTTGCTTTTTCTGCTTTCTCTTTTGCTCTATGAAGATTTTCTTCATATTGCTTTCTCTCTGAAATATCACGCCATAAACATAATAATGTAGTACTGTCTTTATCTCCAATCAAGCCCAAACTGACTTCAATATCTACAATGTTACCACTAGGATCGAGATGTTGCCATTCAAAAAGTCTAGATATTCCATTTAATGCATCTTCATTTTGTGATAGCACTTTTTCTAGTGAAAGTGTTCCGTCTTTTTGTTGTAAAGGAGAGATTTGATCTGGAGATTTTCCAATAATATAATCCTTCTCACATCTGAGCATCTGCAACGCTTTTTCATTACATGAAGTAAAAACTCCATTTTCTATAATAAGGATGCCATCATTAGCTTGTTCAAAAATTCTACGAAATTTTAGTTCATTTACTTTCAGGTCATGATGAGCTTTACTGAGTTCAGTGATATTTTGTACAACAGACCAGATATATTCATCACCATCATTATTTACATTCTTTACACCGTTTAGCAATACTGGAAAACGGTGGCCGTCTTTATGGATATACTCCTTTTCATATGGACCATATTTTCCTTCTACTCTAAGAGATTCTAACTGGAGGGCTTCTTGTTCTTCATATTCAATAGGTGTAAGATCCCAGTATGACAGTTTTGTAAACTCCTCTTTTGTATAGCCGCACATTTCATGTAGTGTACTGTTTACATCTATAAACTCTCCACTCATTTTATTTAGAGCAATCCCTACCGGTGAAATATCAAAAAGTTCTTTATACCATCTATTTCTTTGCAAAAGCTCATTTTGAGTAGCAGCTAAATTTATAGCGTTATTTAAAGACTCTTCTCTTTCTCTGAAAATAGTTATCATAAGTAAAATTATGACTGATAGAAAACCGATAAAACTTTGTAATAGTAATAACGACTGGTTTGGTTCAGTACGTAAAAATGGTCCATACTCCAATATAGTTCCATAGATTGCAACTAGACTGATATACAATAACATAGAAACAGAGATTACAGTTGTAAATCTAAATACTCCCCATATAAGTGGTAATAACAAAAAATACACAACAGGATATTGAACTGTATCGAATAACTCCAGAGGTCCAAAAAATATTAAACTGCTTGTTACCAATAACAGAAGCAGTGATATCCCCTCTATAGAAAATAGATGTTTAAATGGTTCCTCTTCTGAAAATATGGATATAACAAGTGAAGTAATTAATAAAAATCCTATAAGATCACCTAAAAACCATGACGACCATACATTCATAAAAGCTTGTGTCGTTATGAATTGATGCAACAATAGTGTAAAAGAACCACTAAGAGAAGTAACAAGTGAAGCAACAACTATGGCAACAAAAAATAAAAGCATAGATCTAAGAGATGTAAATATCTTTTTATCAGTAAATTTATTTAAAATCCAAAATCCTATTAATGGCCCAATAGTGTTAGTTATTGCAATCTGTATGGATGGTAGTAAAGGTGTTAGAGTTAAATTTAAAATCAATGCCCCAATGAAAATTCCCGGCCAAATACGATATCCAAAAATTATTAAAGCAGATAATGCGATTCCGGTAGGTGGCCAAATTGCAAAGACACTTTCACTCTCAACTAAAGATAGCATTGAAACTGATTTTGCTGACCAATAATAAAGGATAGAGACAAAAAGAATTTTCAATATTAACGAAATCATATACAACACCTATTGTAGTGGTAATTTTATTGTAAAACATGCACCTTCAGAATTATTGACAACTTTGATAGAACCTTTACAATGTTCTTCAATAATCGTTTTACTCATGTATAAACCAAGTCCTGTTCCATTTTTCGATTTTGTCGAGAAGTAAGGGTCAAAAACATTATTGATTATTTTCTCGGGTATTCCACCTGCATTATCTTCTATAGTAAGAACTGCATAATTATTTTCTTGTTGGAAGATTTTTATTAAAATTTTTCCATTGAGTGTATCAGTTTCTTTAAGAGCATCAATTGAATTCCACAAAACATTTAAAAAAACATGCATAAGCTCATTTTTATAACTATATATCTCTATGTTTTTTTCTGCAATAATTTTAAAATCAATCCCATGCAGCTGTGATTCTATCATATGTTTAGTGGCATTTACGGCATCTGCTAAAAGAAATTTTTCTTTATTTTTTGCCGGCTTAAAAAAATTTCTAAAATCATCAATCGTATTTGAAAGCTGTTGTGTCGTATCAGACATCTCATTTAGTTTTTCAAGTAAATAATCTTTTTCAAGTTGGTCAAGTTCAGCGTCGATAACAAGAATACCTATGACTGAGGATATGGATGCCAAAGGTTGGCGCCATTGGTGTGCTAGCATAGAGATCATTTCACCTATTTGGGCTAATTTAGATTGTTTTATTATATGATCTTTATGTTCTTTTAGTGTTTTATATTGCTGTTGTAATTGTTTATTGGCCAGTTCTAGACTTTTCTTTGTCTCGTATAAATTGATAAAAACTTTTAGTTTAGATGTAAAAATAGACAAGTTTATAGGCTTTACTATATAGTCAGATGCCCCAAGTTTTAAACCTTTTTGTATAGACTCATCGTTTATATTCATAGCCGTTATAAATATAAATGGGATATCCTTATATTTTTTATTTCGTTTTAGTATTTTAATAAACTCAAAACCATCCATTACGGGCATCTGTACATCTGAAAGTATCAGGTCTACTTTGTTTTGTACTATAGCTTTGAGTCCCTCTTCACCATTCATCGCTTTTATGATGTTTACGTCAAAATATTCTAAAATTAATGCCTCAACAGATAAAAGGTTTCTCTCTATATCATCTAATAATAAAATTGTAAATTTATTGATATTCATATTGATCGTTGATGCTCCTCATTGTTGTTAGGATAGTTCTTTCGTAATTGTATTGAATATCATAATATATAAATATTTATTATTTATTGAAATTTTTTTTAGAGTCATAATAATATGATTATATAAAAGAAATATGATATGATAGTATCAAAAATATCTGATATTTAAAGTAAATTATGAAGTTTCAATTGGAAATACTGCTTCAATACTCAAATGGACTTAATATAATTATTCAAGGAGAAGTGTATGGAAACAATGATGAAAACAATATTGACATTTTCAAAAAATCTTCGTTTGCTATATATAGAAGACAATGAACAATCACGTACTTTTACATTGGAACTACTTACACGTTTTTTTGATGATATTATAGTTGCTAAAGATGGTTTTGAAGGATTACAAAAGGTTCAGGAAAATTTTATCGATCTTATTTTGACAGATATTAATATGCCTAATTTAGATGGTATAAAGATGACTTTGCAAATAAAGTCAATGAATAAAAATATTAAGGTTTTTGCTCTTACTGCACATAATGAAGATGATATAAAAGAAAGTTCCTATAATGCCGGTATAGATGTTTACTTGGAAAAACCGCTCCGTCTTAATCAGTTTATAGAAGCTATATATACATTTGTAACAGAGAACAATAATTTATCTGATGTTGAAAATGGGAAGTAAAGGAAAAGAGCAAGAAAAGATATATTAAAGATTTATAAACAACTCTTTATAGTTTTTAAATCATTTAGTGTGATCTTTTTAGATTCGGGATTTCTCAGGAGATATTGAGGGTGATAGATAGGGATGAGTTTATATCCTTTAAAGTCTATTACATGCCCTCTGACACTCTCAAAGTTATTTGTATCACCTGTGAGGTGGATATATGCATCTTCCCCTAGCGTGACTATAATTTTCGGTGCAACAAATTCAAGCTGAGAAAAAAGGTAATGTTTGCAAGAACTCCATTCAGATTCCGATGGTTTATTACTTTGAAGCGGTTTACATTTGATCGCATGTGTCATATAGATAGAATCGGTACTCAGCTCCAGTACATTTTCAATCATCTTTTTTAAAGTCTCTCCGCTTCTGCCTGCAAAGTAGTTGTTCGCCGTATCCTGAGCTTGGGAAACGACATAGTCGAGTATAAACAGCGAAGCGTTTTGATTGCCGAAACCACTCATACTTTGCGTTCTTGATTTGCTGAGATCGCAAAGATAACAGGAACGAATGTTTGAAACGAGTTCCTCTAAAGTTCTTGCTTTCTCGTAGTTTTTTTTCTCATTTACTTCAAAATGGTCAATATATTCAAACCCAATATGTTTTAATCTGTATAGATTTTGTAATAAAACAAGATTTTGGAAAGATTTCAATGTTACCACCATACACGTAAAAAGATTTTATAGAGTATATAGAAACTGCTATTAAAATATACTTTGATATTTTTAGAAATATGTTATGATTACAAATCGATAGGGACATTTATGGCAAAAACAAATGAAAAATTAAAATTAAATCGTTTTAAGATCAAATCCTCGACGGAAGTAATGGATGTGATCGATGAAGTAAAAAGGTGTTGCAACACGGTACCGTTGTTTCATATCACCTCATATATACATAATACTGTTTTAGTACAAAACTTAATTCGGGAACTTGATAAAAACTTTCCAGATGCCAAAGTTGTTCTTTTAAAGCATGATGATAGAAATACAACAAACTTGAGTGTGTATGATTATGATGTAAAAGATAGCGAGCATAGTAGTGATGAGATTTTAGATGAACTATATACCATGTACGATAAGACACACAACAATATTGACGAGTATAGAAACCAACTCTTTTTAAGATATTTTACAGATCATTTAACTAATCTTCCAAACTTATATCAACTACGAAAAGATCTTCAAAATGATGATGATAATAACACTTTAGTACTTATAAAAATCGATAATTTTCAAACGATCAATAATTTTTACGGTTTTGTAGTCGGTGATTATGTGATCGAGTATGTAAGTACATTTTTAAAAGAGATTTTTGAAGAAACTTCGATATATAGACTTTCAGGAACAGAATTTTCGGTAATTTTAGACGATACGTACGATTTTTACAGATTAAAAACCTACTTGAACGACCTCTATAAATCTTTACAAAATCTGATAATTACATATCAAGATATTCATATCTTTGTTAACTTTACTTTGTCATCTTCAGTCTCACAAGATAACACGAACCTTTTTTCAAAAGTATCTATGGCATTAAAATATGCAGAAGACCATTCACTGCCGTTTTGGATCTATGAAGACTCTATGAACTTTGAAAATGAATATGAAAAAAATCTACAACTTTCACAAGTTGTACGAGAAGCAATCTATAACAATAGAGTCGTGCCATATTATCAAGCTATTTATGACAACAATCAAGGGGTTGTAAATAAGTATGAGTGTTTAGCTCGTTTAGTAGATAAAGATAATAATGTTATCTCTCCTCAGGTCTTTATACCGGTTGCCAAGAGTTTGAAGATCTATAACAGAGTAACAGAAATAATAATCGAGAAAGCTTTTAAAGAGTTTGAAAACAATGATCATGAGGTGAGTATAAATCTCTCAATAGAAGATATTATGAACAATGAAGTTTTTGAATATATTGTTGAAAAAATTAAAAATTTCCCTGAACCGTCTCGAATCACTTTTGAACTTTTAGAATCAGAAGCTATTTTGGATTTTAGAAAAGTTGGCAGATTTATAGAGGAGATTAAAAGAAGAGGGGCTAAAATCGCCATTGATGATTTTGGAAGCGGGTACTCTAACTTCTCACACATTATTAATCTCAAAGTCGATTACATCAAAATCGACGGCTCTTTAATTGAAAAAATAAGTACAGATAAAACTTCTCTCATTGCAGTTGAAACTATCGTAGCACTTGCTAAAAAGCTTGGTGTACAAACAGTAGCCGAGTATGTAGTTTCCAGTACTATTTTTACACAGGTAAAAAATCTCGGTATTGATTATTCTCAAGGTTTTTATATTGATCGACCGTCTCTTACTTACGCGGAGGCTTCACCGGTATAGATAACACTGGATTTTAACTTTTTTAGTTATTTTATGATACAATGGGTGCAGCTCTACATATAAGAAGATGCACATGTTGAGATTTAAGTCCTTAAAAAATAATTTAATCGTCAGTATGATCTTATTGTTTATCCTTATGGGGATAACTATCGGTGCAAAAATATTGTCTGATGCAAAAAACACTTTGATACAACAAAGGTATCAAGAGCTGGAGATTGCAACGCAGATAAAAAAAAGTTCTATAGAACGTTATATAAAATTTAAAGCAATTGAGTTAGAACTTCTTACCAAAAACACTCAACTTACAGATTTTACTTCATCTCTTTTAAATACCCCTTCAAAACAAACAAACAATCTATATGAAGAAAATGATAGCTATTTCAAAAATTATACACGTTTGCATGAACTCTACGATCTTTTTATAATCGATGCCAAAGATGGACAAATTGTATATACTGCTCTTAAAGAATCGGATTTGGGTAAAAATGTACTTTCTTCTTCCGCTTTAAAGACTACAAAGCTTGCAACGGCATACATACAGGCATTAGAGACAAAAAAAGTTTATATGAGTGATATGGGGATATATACTATTAGCGGCAATAGACCTTTTCTTTTTTGTGCAATGCCTGTAATTGATAAAGATGGAAAAAACTTAGCAGTAGTCGTTATGCAAATATCGTATGAAAATATTTCACGTTTTGTGAATATTGTCGGAGATGAACTGATCAGTAAAGAAGCATATCTGGTAGGTGAAGATTATGTAGTAAAAAGTTCCACACTTCATAATGGAGCCCAGTCCTCTCTTTTTAATACTTTTGGTAAAGCAAAAAATTTTAAAATTCATTCTGAGATTGTTGAACAGGCAGTAAAAAGTGAAAGGCTGAAGTTAATACGGGGTCTAGATTATGATTATCAAGAGGTTATAGCTGTCAGTGTGCCTGTTAATGTACTGGGATTACATTATCACCTGATCACAAAAGTGGACCTTGATGAAGTTTTAACTCCATATCATAATGATGTCAAAAAAGTTGTTCTTCTAATTTTTCTTACTATTTTAGGTGCAACCTTTTTAATGACTATGATCGTAAATGAGATCATGAAAAATGTTTCATATATTAATGAAAATGCCAAAAATATTTCACAAGGGAATTTTACAACTAAGAGCCCTCCAAAGCTTTATATGGAACTAGAACCGATAAATGAAATGCTTCTTCATCAGAGAGATGTACTGCAATCTCTTACAAATTCTGTAACAGAGATAAAAAATGCTATTGAAGAGTTGGAGTATGAAAAACGGATAGATTCCAGAGGATTTGAAGGTGCATATGCCGAGACGGTGGAGACAATAAATGTACTTTTAGAAAAACTATACGACGCTATATGGTTTCAAAGCGGTGTTGCAAATATGATGAATGAAACAGCCTTGGTTGAAGATGTAGAGAGCATCTCAAAAACCGCTTTAGAGTTTTTATCCTCTTATCTCAATATCCCGATGGCGGCACTCTACATTTATGACGACGTAAATGAAATTCTTACACTTAGAGCTTCTTATGCTTATCAAAAATCATCATATTTTAAAGAGTTTTTTGAGTTAGGTGAGGGGAGTGTCGGCGAGAGTGCTTTAGAGAAAAAACGTTTAACGTTACATATAGACGATATAAAAAGTTTAAAAATAAATACTGCAATACTCTCTGTAACTCCAAGAACTATTCTTTGTGAACCGATTATCTATAAATATCAACTGATTGGAGTGATAGAGTTTGCTTTACTTGAAGATCTATCGCACCGTGAGTTGCATTTTTTATCTGAAGCTATACACTCTTTTGCTTCGCTCTTGTATCCGGCTATACAATCCGATCTCACAAAAGAGCTGCTTGCTCAGACACAAGACCAAAAAGCGGAATTGCAAAACCAAAGCGAAGAGTTAAAACAGTCCAATGTAATGTTGGAGGAACAACAACAAAATCTTGAGGTTTTAGCACAGGATTTACAAATTAAAAATGGTGAATTGCAACAAACACAAGATCAACTCTTATTTAAAAATACTGAACTAGAGCGTGCAAATCGTTATAAGAGTGAATTTTTCGCAAATATGAGTCATGAGTTACGTACTCCGCTTAATGCAATTATATTGTTGTCAAAACTCCTTAGCGATGATCTTAAAGCTACTGAGGATGAAGAGGTTGTTAAAAAAATAGGGATAATTCATAAGTCCGGAAATGATCTGCTTCGCTTAATCAATGATATTTTAGATTTTGCAAAGAGCGAAGCCGGAAAACTGGAACTTCACAATAGTGTTTTTACAATTGATACTCTTGTATCTGAATTGCATCAAGAGTTTGATTATTTGGCACAAGAAAGATCGCTTGAATTTTCAGTCTCTAATGAGTATGAAGGCGAGTTTGAAGCTGATTATGACAAACTTCTTCAGGTGTTGCGTAATTTACTCTCCAATGCATTCAAATTTACAGAGAAGGGTTCGGTATCTGTAACTATACTTCAAGATGAAACTCGAAAGAATTTAGTATTTTTGGTCACAGATACGGGGATAGGTATCTCTAAAGAGCAGCAATATATTATTTTTGATCCGTTTCGTCAAGCGGATGGTTCAAGTAGTAGAAAGTATGGAGGTACAGGATTAGGTCTTTCAATCAGTAAAGAGTTTGTTGCTATGATGGGTGGTGAGATTATACTGGAGAGTTCATCAGAACAGGGGAGTCAGTTTAAAATCACAATTCCATTGCAACAAATCAAAACAACTTCAATCCCATTAACAAATAGCTCTGAAAACAGCTTTGAGAAAAACATAACCGAAACGACTATACTTGAAAAACCTGGTCAGAAAAATCCTAAAGCATCTGTCAATCTAGTGGGAAAAAATATTTTAATTGTTGATGACGATGTTAGAAATATTTTCGCACTCTCAGCCCTCTTTGAAAAAACAGGTGCCGGTGTTAAAAATGCTTTTAATGGTACAGAGGCTTTAGAGGTTCTCAAAAAAGAGAAAATAGACCTTGTATTGATCGATATTATGATGCCTGAAATGGATGGGTATGAAACGGTTAAACAGATTCGTAAAGAGTTGGGACTTGAAACTTTGCCGATTATAGTTATTAGTGCTAAGGCTATGAAAGAGGACAGGGAACGTGCCCTTGAAGTTGGAGCCAATGATTATCTGGCAAAACCGATAGAGTTTGAGAACTTAGAGCGTATGGTTGAAAGCTGGTTATACAAAAGATGAAAACGATGTTCCTTAATAGATGTGATGATGAGACACATAAAGTGGTTATCAAGGGTGAGATAGATGAAGAGACAATCTCACAATTGGATATATTTTTAGAAACAACGTGTATAGACCATAAAATAGAGTTGATATTTGAGAATGTTTATATTGTACCGCGAGAAATGGTGGAGTGGTTGAAAAAGTTATTTGCTACAAAAAAATATCCGATCATCAAAGTAGATGTAACACAAGAGAGACTTTATTCATATCTACACTCTTTAGGTATTAAGGTGAACATCTTCTGTGATAAGGAGGGGTATAGCGATATTAAAGTTATAGCTTTGGGTGGGAGTGCCGGAAGTACGTCTATGTTTCAAAAAATGCTTTCATGCATAGTATCTACCGATGTGAGTGTTTTTCTTGTGCAACATGCTAGTTATGAGGGAGAAAGTTTACTCCCTAGTGTCTTACAACGTTTTACCTCTTTAGAAGTTATATCTCCAAAACATTTGCAAAAAGTAGAAAAGGCAAAAGTGTATGTTGCTCCTCCAAACTATCATATGAAAGTTGAAAATGGACATATTGTGCTGGACCAAAGTGCAAGAGTCAATTACTCTAGACCCTCGGTGAGTGTACTTTACAAATCAATCGCACAAGAGTATGGCCCGCATGCCGTATGTATAACAAGTTGTGGATACGGACATGACGGAAGTGACGTTGTTGAGGATGTATTATCAAAAGGGACTTATATAATTGCACAGGAACCTCTGGAGTGCGAAGCAAGGCTCATGCCCTCAAGCATCTCCCAGTCAGGAAAAATTTCCCATATCTTATCTGTAGATGTGATATGTGAGCTTTTAAGAATTTTAAATGACAGTAGCTTTGTAAACAAAGAGCTCCTGTTTTTTAGATTGCTTAAAAAAATTTACGGATACGATTTTACCCATTATAATCTTCAAAGCCTTAAACGACTTCTCAATATTGAGATACAAAGATGTACTAAGGAGAATGAAAATGGTTTTTACCATAGTGTGATTTTGAATAAAGATCGTTTTGAAAAGCTTTTGTTCGCATTAACAGTGAATGTCACGGAGTTTTTTAGAAAACCACACTCTTTTAAAGGTTTAAATCGATTTATACAACAGGAACAAAGCGTCTCTCCTCATTTAAAATTTTGGGTTGCAGGGTGTGCAAGCGGTGAAGAAGCATACTCGTTAGGGATGATGTTGCATGAAGATGAACTCTTGGAAAACTCATTAATCTATGCAACCGACATCAACGAGATGATGGTTCAGATCGCCAGAAACGGTTTATATTCTGTAGAACATCTTGCTACAAATCGTTTAAATGCTCAAGCAGTGCTGCAAAATAAACCTTTTGATGAAAATATACAACTTGAAGATACATTTTTTTCTATCAAAGAGGAGATTAGAAGAAAGATACTGTTCTTTCATCATAACCTCGCTACAGATAGTTCGTTTAATGAGTTTAACTTTATTTTATGTAAAAACGTACTAATATATTTTGATGATGAATTGCAAAATCAAGTTTTTCAACTATTTTACGATTCTTTATCTTTAGGCGGTTATTTACAATTAGGTACAAGTGAAACATTATTATTTGAGTTTAGGGACAGGTTTAAAGTTGTTGACATAGAGAGCAGGATTTTTCAAAAGGTAGTATAAGATGAAAAAGTATCATTTATTATGTGTTGATGATGATGAGGTAAATCTTATTTCCCTGAGAGCTGTTCTTGACAAAGTACCTGAGTTTGAAATCCATTGTGCAAAGTCTGCGCAAGAAGGATTGAAATGGCTTTTAGAGCATAAAGTCGATCTCCTCTTACTCGATATTATGATGCCGGAAATCGACGGATTTGAGATGGCATCTTTAATCAGAAAAAAGCCCTCCTTATCCCATATCCCAATAATCTATGTAACTGCAAGAGATGATGATACGGTTGTCAAAGAAGCCTTTAACAGAGGTGGGAACGATTATGTATCAAAACCTATCCGAACAGAGGAATTAATAGCCCGTATCTGGATGCAGATACGGCTGATGACAAAAAAGCAAGAGATTCGTCAAAAGTTAAGTTTGATCGAATATATGATGGAAATACAACCCAATATGGTTATTGTTACGGACGGTCATAAACTCATTAAAGCAAATAAGCCTTTTTTTGAGTGTTCAGGTTATGATTCTGAAGAGAGTTTTAATATTCACTATCATGATATCTCATCTTGTTTTGATGAACACGGAGACTCTCAAGAGTCCTTGTCACAATTTATAGAAAAAACAAGAGAATCTAAACATGCTTCTACCATTATGAATCTGAAGTTTGAACAACAAGAAGAGTCGATAACGGTCAAAGCAGATGCCGTATGCATGGGAAATGACAATGATGTTTTAATAACTTTTACAGATATAAGTGAGCTCCAAGAAGAGAACGATATGTTATGGCATGATGTTCTACACGACTCGCTTACGGGACTTTATAATCGCCGTAGATGTAATGAAGAGTTACAACATCAATGTGCTCAGGCAAAAAGGTATGGACACACTTTTTCGGTACTCTTTTTTGATATCGATAATTTTAAAGATGTAAATGATACCTACGGACACCCAAAAGGGGATGATGTTTTGCGTACTATAGCAAAAAACATCAGCTCATTAAGACAAAGTGATTTAGTATGCCGTTTCGGTGGTGAAGAGTTTTTAATTATACTACCGCAGACACACCTTAAAGATGCTGTCTCGGTGGCTCAAGAGATTCGAAAAAGTATTGAAGGTGATACTTCCCATGGACTTGAACGTGTTACATGTAGTTTTGGAGTTGTCGAGTATCAAAAAGGGGATACACCTATTACTTTGTTGGAAAAAGTAGATAAAGCTTTATATCAAGCGAAATCCCGTGGAAAAAATTGCGTGGAACATCTATGAAAAAGCATCTCTATAATATACTGTGTATTGATGATGTGGAAGATAACCTCTATGCATATGAGTTGATATTGTCTAAAATAGAGGAGGTTAAAGTATTTAAGGCCTCTAGCGGAAACGATGCACTCAAAATGTTGTTACGCCAAGAGATTGACCTTATACTCTTAGATATTCAAATGCCTGAGATGGATGGGTATGAGGTTGCTAAACTTCTTAAAAGTACACATCAAACGCAACATATCCCTATTGTATTTATTACAGCGGTTTTTAAATCTGAAGAGTTTATTGCAAAAGGGTTTGAAGTAGGGGCAGTGGATTATCTTACAAAACCTTTGGATGACAACTTACTTATAAACCGCATCTATCTTTACCTCTCAATCTTTAAACAAAAAAGACAGGCTGAAGAAAATCTTGAACTGTTTTACATGATCGCTCAAGGGATAGGTGATGGGCTTTATGTAACTAACAAAAACGGAATTTTAGAGTTTATCAATGATACAGCGCTCGATATTTTAGGGTATACACAAGAGGAGCTTTCAAACCTCTCTATACATGAGAAAATACATGCCTACGATATAAGGGGACATAAAGTCCCGCAATCTGAATGCCCTATACATAGTGTTGGACTTATTAACGGTGTAAGCAGAATAGATGAAGATATCGTTCGCACTAAAAATGGGACTTTACTACCGGTGATGAGCATCTCCTCTATAATACAAGGCTCGGATCATCAACCAAAGATAGTGACACTCTTTCGTGATCGAACAAAAGACCTTGAATATAAAAACTTGCAGAAGCATATAATAGATTCTAAAAATGAGATGCTCTGGATGCTTATCGATGCCATAGATAAACGCGATCCTTATACTGCCGGACATACAAAACGTGTAGCCATCTACTGTGAACTTATAGCAAAAGGGATGGATTACTCAAAAGAGGATATTGACTTACTTATAGATGCAGCCCATTTACATGATATAGGAAAGATATCAACTCCTGATGTTATCTTGTTAAAGCCTACACACTTTGAGGCTGACGAATATGAGATAATGAAACTGCATTTGCAAACCGGATATGAACTTTTAATGCAAACCGATGATTATAAAGAGATTGCCGAAGTGATGAGATATCATCATGAGCGGTGTGACGGGACAGGGTACCCAATGGGGATCTCAGGAGATGCAATACCGCCACTTGCCAGAATAATGATGGTTGCAGATGCATTTGATGCAATGACGACTAATAGAATCTATAAAAAGTCTAAAAGTGTCTCAGAAGCATTAGCTGAAATCAAACAGTGCTCAGGTAAACAGTTTCATCCAGAAGTGGCGGAAACTGCCCAAAGAGTCTTAAAAGATATAAATATACAGCAGTATCATGATCAAACGCCTAATACACCTATAGAAGAGAAACGTTTTGCATTCTTTTACCATGACAGGTTAACGGGGAGTTATAATGCCGAGTATCTTCCTGTTGTTCTTGAAAGTGATTATGTAGATCAAAAAGTTTATATTTATAAACTAAATACACATAAGATGAATCAATACAATAGAGAGCATGGTTGGGAAGCGGGGAATTTGCTTTTAAAATCTCTATGTAATGAAATCGTAAAAAAATTTAAACATAAACATGTTTTTAGAATCTCCGGAGATGATTTTTTGGTGATATCAAAAGAGAACGATATTAATGAGATTTTATCTTTAAGTGCATACTTGAAGAAACAAGCTCTTTATCTTGAGATATCTTTAGCAAAATACACTCTTGAAAAAGAGGATAGAGACTATTCTAAACTGCTTTTAGAATTACAGTAACGTTATCTTGTTTCTTCCATCACTTTTAGATTGATATAAAGCAGTATCTGCACGTTTAATAGCTGTATAAATATTTTCATCATCTTGCAGTAATGTTGCCCCTATACTACATGTAATTTGCCCGGCAGTTGTAAAACTGTAGTTTTTAATGGCATTTCTTAGTTTTTCAAGTACTGTAGTGATAAGTGAGCTCTCCTGTAAGGAGATAATTAAAATAAACTCTTCTCCACCCCAACGTATGAGTGTATCGCTCTCTCTTATAGAGTTTTGGATAACTTTAACAAACTCTTGTAAAATAACATCCCCTACATCATGTCCATAAGTATCGTTCACTTTTTTAAAGTAATCAATGTCTAAAAAAGCGACTGCTTTGAGCATATCATTATGGCGATTGTTTTTTGTAAATTTATCGATATTTTGATGAAAATAGGTACGATTATATGTTCCCGTTAAAGGGTCATGCGTTACTTGTTCTTCAAGAAGTCGCTGCTGCTCAATAGATTCTGTTATGTCATTAAAATCGATGATAAACATTTTCGAAGCTGCTATTGATTGTACAGATACTTGGAATATAGTTAGTTTGTCATCTTTAGAACGAATCGCTACATTTCTCTCTTTTTGAGGAAGTTTTTGAATATCTTCTATCCATTTTGAATTTTCATCAGGACCTGGATAAAAGACCCCTTTAATATTGACAAAAGTATCACAGATGCATGAAAAATGTTTAAAAAATTGATCACTGTCTCCAAAATTAAAAAAATCTAAGCCGGTTTTATTAATGAATGTGAGATCCTCGCCGTCACTAAGCACAATAATAGTAGATTGCATATTGAGCATCATCTCTAGAAATTTTTGTAACTGGTGTACATGAAGGTGGGTCTGTACCCTTGCTATAAGCTCTTTGGGATTAAAAGGTTTAGTAATATAATCATTTCCCCCTACATCAAATCCTGTAACGATGGAGTCCTCATTTTTTTGAGAGGTAAGAAATATAATAGGGATGTGATCGTATTTTTTTTGTTCACGAATCTTCTTTGCTACTTCAAAACCATTTATACCGGGCATTTGAATATCTAGGAGTATAAGGTCTATATCAAACTTTTCGACTGCCATCAGTGCTTTTGTACCGTTATGTGCAACACGGAGATCATATCTGTCGGTTAAAATATTTGAAACAATATCCACATTTGTTTGTTCATCATCTACAACAAGAACAATGGGTTTATTATCCATTTGAGATCTCCTTTGCTATTTCCGGTAAAGCTGTCTGTAACTCTTCTTCGTTAAATGTCTCAAAAAGTTTTTTAATATGTTCGGTTTTGTTTTCTGAAAGATAGAATTGTAACGTATTTAATAAAGTCGTAATCTCTTTTTGATCTATATATTGCATCTTTTCAATCTGTTTTGTGATTTTATTGATCAGCTCTAGCACCTCATTTTGAGTTAATTTTTCTCTATCTGTAGTAGTTACAAGAGGTATGATCTTTGTTTTTATCTCATATAAAACATTTTGGAGCGTATCGATGTATGTTGATACACGTTCGGAAGTCACTCCTGCTTCTTCAATATCTACAGCTTGTTGATAGAGTGTATCTATATGAAGATTTCCACTTGCTCCTTTGATTTTATGTATCAAAGCATAGAACTCAGTAAGGTCATTTTTATAAAGCTTCTCAATGATTGTAGGCGTATTTTCATAGGAGTTATAAAAATTTTGGTAGAGAGAATAAAGAGTTGACGTATCTATTGTAAGCGTTTGTTGGAGTTTCTCAATATTGATCCCCTCAAGTTGCAGTGCCGGTTCCTCTTGAATCTCCTCCGGTGCTTTCGTATTTACCGAAAAATAGAGTTTAACTATATTGTCAAGTGCTGTTTTATCTATCGGTTTTGCAAGGTGTCCATTCATACCGGATGTAAGTGTTAACTCTTTGTCTTTTTCTAAAACAGCAGCACTTAGGGCAATAATCGGTGTAATAAAATCAAATGTTCGTATCTTTTTAGTAGCATTAAACCCATCCATAACAGGCATCTGTAAATCCATAAAGATAATATCATAGTGATTTGCTTTTGCCATTTCAACAGCTTCTGCACCGTTATTGGCTATAGTAACGTCAAAGCCGTACGCTTGTAGGTAGATAGAAGCAACAAGCTGGTTTACTTGATTGTCCTCTACAAGTAAAGCGTTTTTTGGAGTATTGAGTTTTAACTGAAGATTGTTAAGATCTTTTTGTTGTTGAGCAGCAGTTTTTATATCATGAACAGTATTCTCTTGATCTAGCTCTTCATGATATTTAAAAGTGATGATAAAGTAAAAACTACTTCCTTCATTCTCATGGCTTTCTACCCATATATCTCCGCCCATGAGTGATACTAATCTTTTACAGATCTTAAGTCCTAGTCCAGTACCTCCATATTTTCTTGTAGTAGAACTATCCCCTTGCTCAAATGCTTTAAAAAGTTTTGATTGGTGCTCTTCAGGGATCCCTATACCGCTATCTTGGATGATAAACTCAAGGGTAATATCGCTATCTGTTTTGTTGAGATTTTTAATATCTAAACGTATAAAACCTTTAGGCGTAAACTTTATTGCATTACCGATTAAGTTATTTAGTACTTGTGTAAGTCTTAGTGAGTCACCGATAAGATGATTTGGAATATCTTCATCTATATTAACTATAAAATTTAAACCTTTTTCATGTATCTGTAAACTGAAAAGATCGCTAATAGTTTTGAGCAGTGTATTTAGTTGGAAATCAACCGGTAATATATCTACTTTACCCGCTTCTATTTTTGAGTAGTCCAAAATATCATTAATAACATGTAAGAGTGCATGAGATGAAGAGTGCACTTTATTGAGATAATCCCGTTGCGTATGATTTAGATCTGAATTTAGCACAACATCAGTAAGTCCGATGATACCATTAAGCGGCGTACGGATCTCGTGAGACATATTTGCTAAAAATTCCGATTTTGCCTGATTGGCTTTATCTGCAGTTTGTTTTGCTTGCAGGAGTGCTATCTCACCCTCTTTTTGTTCTGTTACATCTGTAATATAGCCGATAAAGTGAGTTATATTTCCCTCTTTGTCTTTTTGTGTAACAGTATAGTCAAGTACCCAGCGGATCTCTCCTGACTTTGTAATGATACGGTAAGGTTGGTGCCTAAAGAAATCAAGGTTTTTTTCGACAGCTTCTTTTACTTCATCAGTTACTCTTTGTATATCCTCTTTATGGATACATTCTGCATAAATAATATCGTTGGCCAAGAAGTTCTCTTTATCGTATCCAAGGAGTCGTTTAACATTTTCTGAAGCATATACGATACTCCACGATTTATCGTTTTCCCATTTAAAAAGAACAGAGTCCCCTTTGTCAAAAAGTGAAAGTAAAGAGTTCTGTTCTGCAAGTAATTCCTCTTGTTGTTGTTGTAGTCTCTTCTCTTGTGTAATATTTCTTGCGGATGCATAGATATAATCTTGGTTATCAATATGGATCTTTACCGCAGAAATAGATGCGAGATAAGTAAAACCGTCTTTTCGTGTATGTGTTCTTTCAATGTTGATAGGTGTTGTACTAAGTTGTTTAACTATCTCTTGAAATTGTTCCATAGTAAAGTCTTTATCCCAATCAAAGACAGTTAAGTTTTGCATCTCTTCATCACTATACCCAAGTAGTTTTTTGCTGACCTCACTATACTGTAACAGTTTTCCCGTCTCAACATCAAGAATGAAAATCCCGTCGGATGCTAAATCCATAAGACTTTTATAACGGTTTCTTTCTTGATTAATCTTGTTTGTTAACTCTTGAATGTATGAGATGTCATATACAGTTCCAAGAGAACGTACAGGGTTGCCTAATGTATCATACTCGGTATCACATTGTTCTTGAACGTATTTGACTTTTCCATCACTAAGTAAAAGGCGGTGTTCAATTTTATAACCTTTTTTATTCTCTAAAGATTGGATGTATGCATTGTTTACCCGCTCTCTGTCATCTGGATGGATAATTTCTAAAAAGGCTTCGTAAGAGGGTTGAAACTTCTCTTTGTCTAATTCAAAGATATCATATATCTCATCAGACCATGTCAACTCGTTTTTAGCGATATTGTATTCCCATATACCCAGTTTTGCTATCTTTTTTGCTTGGGAGAGTTGGTCAAGGGCTTTGTTTAGCTTGATCTTGTTTTCTTTCTCTTGAGTGATATCTATAATGATCGAAAAGAGCAGTTCACCTATGTCTGTTTTAATAGGGGAAGAGTGAACCTCTACAGTCCGAATCTCACCTGATTTTAGTTGATGCTCAAATATGAAAAAGTTTTCATCATTATTATAAGCTTCGTTTTGTTTACGCTTTATATGATCATCACTTAAAGTATTTATTTGTCCTATGCTCATACTGCAGAGTTCATCATGTTTATATCCGTAAAAACTTTCTGCACTTTTATTTGCATCTATAATCGCTCCGTTTGTTGGATCGATAAGGAGCATAACAGCGTCATGGTTTTGGAACATATTGTTAAAACGTTTATTGAGTTGTTGGAGTTTACCTTGCAGTTTTTTATCATCATCTATATCAACATGTGTTCCGGCAATAAGTAAAGGACGGCCGTATTCATCTTTTGTAATCATTTTAGCACGTGAAAGGATCCATTTGTAACTACCGTCTTTACATCGTAAACGAAACTCTATCTTAAAGTCTGTCGTAGCATTTCGAGCCAGCTTCTGTGCCTCTTCTTTAGCAAAACTATCATCAGGGTGTAAAAGTTCTTCCCATACACTGAAGTTGTTGTCAATCTCATCATCTTCATAGCCAAGCATCGCTTTCCAAGAGGGACTGAAATAAACTTCATTTGTTTGTAAGTTCCACTCCCAGTAACCGTCTTTTGTAACGGATAGTACATTTTGCAGGCGGTTAAGGGTTGTCTCCGTTAGATCATTTGAGCGCATAACGGTTTGCTCCAGTGTGTACCTTTCGGTAATATCGATATGTGTACCCGTCACTAAGGTAACATTGCCATCTTTATCTGTTTGAGCAATTTGTCCGCGATCGAGTAACCAGGCATATGTACCGTCTTTACGCTGGACTCTTATCTCGGAATGATAGTGTGGTATTTTCCCCTCAAGCATAGAGACAAATTGTTTCGAGGCTTTTTCAAAATCTTGCGGATGGACGATTTTTTTCCATAAAGTAAGATCAAGTAGAATTTCATTCGGCTTATATCCGAGAATTTTATATATCTGGTCAGAGATGTAAAGTTTTTGCGTTGTCGGATAAAACTCCCAGTAAGTATCACCGTTAGCCTCCATAAACTGAATCATTTTTTTTGTTGCTTCTGAAAAATTAGGAGGGGTGTTTTGGTTATCCATGATTATATTTCTCTTTTATCACTTTTTATATACTATTTATTATACTCAGTGTTTTTATAAATGTTATATTCTGTGGAAGTGTTTTGGAGGATTTATCACAGAGTAGGATTTAATGTAGCAAATTTTCCCACTTGTGCATTTAATTCCTCTTTTAATAGAAGATAGTTGAGTTTGTATTGTAAAACTTTTTTCTTTATCTCAAGAGTCTGTATCTCCCTTTGATTGAGAACAAAAAGGTTGCTGCTGCCTACAAGATATTTTTTATTTTCCGCATTTTCAAGCTGTGTAGCGAGAGTAAGTTCTGTTTGTGCATTGTCTATATTTTGTTTGAGCAGATTTAAAGAGTTGATAATATTTGTTAAAGAAGTTTTAATTTCACGCTCTTTTTGTTGTTGGAGCTTTTCTATGTTTGTTAAAGATTTTCCAATAGTTCCCAGTTGCGCTTTGTATCTGTTTCGCTCGATAGGAAAAGCAAGATCGAAAGAGAGTTTAAAACCGTTGTCGTATTTAAAATCATGTACACCGTACAAAGCGACATTAACCTCCGGGTATTGCAGCAGATTGGCATTCTTTTTTTCTAAAAACAGTTTCTCTTTCTCATACTCCAACATTTTTAGATCGGGTCTGTTCTGTTTAGCCTCATTGATCGCATTACTCAGCAATATATTTTCAACAGGTGTTTTTAGAACATCAACAAAATCGTATTTTTGCAAAAATGTTTCTTTTGAGATATTGAGATATTTTACAAAGTTTTCAAAACTGTTCTCATACTCTGTACCAATTGCCAGATACCTCTGTTTTCTATTTATAAGCTGTTGCTCCGCTTCGATCAGAGCTATCTTTGGAAATAAACCGGAATCTATCTTCTGCTCTATAAAGCTTTTTCGTTTTTGTGCTTTTTGTAAAAGCTCTTTTTCATACTTAACAAGAAGTTTATTGTAAAGTACACGATGGTAGTTATTTAAAACTTTGAGGTAAAAGAGGCGTAGATTATTGTTTGAACTATATTCTGTCCTTGAACTCTCAATCAGTGCCAGATCCAAGTTTGTCTTTTTTGTATTGGTGCCTTGGAGCAGGGCGTTTATCGGCATTTTAACACCAACTAAAACCTCACCCTCATCACCTGTTTTGATATTGTTATACTCTTGAGTCCCTTCTGCTTTTCTGTATGTAGCTATAAACTCCATCCCATTCTCGATCGGTTTTTTTACCGCAATATCATAGTACTCTCCGGTACTTGCAGGGTATTCTTTATGATCGTACTTTGCACTTAGTGTCGTATCGAACGCACTTTGGTGATAGTTCACTCTCTCTTTTGCTACATACTCCTGGTTTAAGAGCGGGTAGACAAAAGGGTTTGTCTCGTTGAGATATTGTGTAATAGTCGTAGATTTAAAGAGCTCTTTTGCATCTAAAAAAGAGATAGCGACTAAAAAAAGTAGTAATCTTCTCATTAGTACTTCTCTCTATCCGGGTGCACCATCTGTGGCGGCAGGGCATTCATTAAACGCCATAACTGATACCAAATAGGCACTGTTGAGAGTCTCACCCATGCACTTGCTTGTGTTCCGATGCGCAGCTCATCACCTTTTGGCCAAGGCTCTTTTGGATCTTCAACTACATATGCGTAGTAGTACCCTTGTTCGTGAGAGATATGCTCAACTTTTTTGACAATTCCGCTAAATGAACCAAACTGTATCTTCGGCCATCCGCTGATCTGCAGTGCAGGCCAACCGTAGAACATAATTCGGACAGGCAGACCCTCTTTGATCAAAGGCATATTAAAGTCAGATACTTTTAACCGGAGTGCTTTTTGTGTCACGCTCGGAGAGAAGTGTAGAATCTCTTCCCCTTTTTTAAGATATCTGTTTTTGTCATTTTTAAATACTCTTACAACATAGCCGTCTTTTTGTGCGATTACTTCTGCATTTTTATAACGTTCTATGGCAATCGATTGTGTACTAAGCTGTTGGTTGAGATTTTTGAGCTTACTTTTTACCGTTAACGTCGTGTTCTCAATTGTATGGAGCTTATTAGTTGTTTGACTGAGAAATTTTGCTTTCTCTTTTTCTAATATACCCATATTTTTTTTCTCAATCTCAATATCGAGATCGATTTTTTTGAACTCTGCATTTGCTTTTATATAGCTGTTTTCAACCTTTTCAAAAGTACGTTTAGACTCTATCCCCTCATTATAAAGAGTTTTAATTCTCTCATAGTTTGCTTTTTCGATCTCATGGTTTTTTTCCAGAGATACTTTTTTAAACTCCAAGCTCTTTATCTTGTTTTGAACCTGTTTTACCTTCTCTTCATAAACCTCTAAACCATGCTCAAGGTAGTTTTGGGTTTGATGGTGTTGTTTTTCAAGGTTTTTGATCTCAAATGTTGTGTTTTCTATCTGATGCTCTAAATTTTGTTCAATCTGTTCAAGTTTATGTAGATAGTTTGTATCGAGATCCACCATCTTAAAAAGGGACTCACCTTTTTTTACAAACTGATTCTCCCCAACATAAAACTTCTCTACAAAACCGTCAACAGGTGCTAAGATCGAGTAATCTCTTTGTGTTGGGTCTAGGGCGATTATGCTCCCTTTGCCTTTTACCGTTTGTTGCCAAGGTAAAAAGAGCATAGAAAAAAGGATGAGTACTATAGTAAAACTAAATATCCATATCTTTTTAACAACAGGGCTGAGTTCAACTTTATTGACAACGTTAAACTGATACTTATCCATTTTGCTGCTCACTTAACGATAAAGATAGTTTGTCTACTTTGTAGAGACCTTCAACGATGTCGTAAATATAGTCTATCTGTTTTACAAATCCTTTGAGGGCATTTGTAATAGAGACTACAATAATTTCAGCCGCTACAAATTCACCAAGGGGTAAATGACCGTTGATTACCAGATAACCACCTAGAATCAGGAAACTGCTAAATACGATTCCCTCCATAATAAATGTGAGTGTAAGTTGTCTGATAATCACTCTAAACATATTGATTCTTGAATCTACAAAATCACTAAGATAGCCGTCAAACTCTTCTAGAACCTCTTTTGGAGTTCCCTCTTTGTATGGAATATGCTGAAGATAGTAGATCGAAGAGTGTTTTGCATCTGAACGGGCAATAGCATAGTTAATCCCGTTACGTCCAAGCAGAATAATCAGCACAAAAAATAGAAAAAATAAAAAAAATCCTGCACTAAAAAGGTAGGGATTAAAAGCAAGAAGTAGCAGTAAACTTACTATTACTTTAATAATAAGACCTGTTCCGTCAAGGAGTAAAACCGGGAAAACCTTTTGGATTGAAGTGATGTCAAAAAAGTAGTTCATCAGTTTATCCATAGAGTGCTTTGTCTCCAGCGCCGCTTTTTGCAAAGCAGTAGCCATTGTAGATATCTTTATACCGCTGCTGACAAAGATTTTTTGTTGAAACTTTTCAATGATGTACTCTTTCATGATTTGTAACATCGTTGTAAGTATAAAAATTACAATTACGATCAAACCTAGTATAAATACGGAAATAGAACTATGTGCTAACACGCTGTTGATGATAAACACGGATGCAAGGGGAATTGATAAAACCAAAATTGCTTCAATAGCAGAATAGTATAAAAGATAAAATATATTTTTTTTATCTTGGGTAACTATTTCGGCAATATTTTTGAAAATTTTTTTTTCTATACTCATTTAGTATACAACCTTTAAAAAAGTTTATTATTATATTGTCAAATAGAAAATATCATTTAAACAAATGGAACTATTATGATTTTTTAAAAATAAAATGAACTTTAAAAATTGTAGCATAAATACAGAGTGTATATTTGTTAATAATAATTATTTTTAATAAAAATAAAATAAAAATGTGATACCATTCAAGCGAAAATTTTTACGGAGTGTATTGATAAATGTTATTTGGAAACAGTAAAGAGCTTGAATTAGAGTTGGCCAAAAAAGAGAATCGAATTAAAGAATTAGAGTTAGCCTTGAAAAAGTCAGAGACTCAGATAGAGGAGTTAAAATATAAAGCGAATAACTCCGAAACAGACAAAATAATGAATGAGTTGATAAAGTCATTGACGGGTAATCTGACTGAAGGGTGTAACAGAGATCTTCATTATCTGCAAAATGACTTGACAGACAATGTATCGGCACTCGAAGATATCACGGTGAAAAATCAAGAAAGTTTGGATTTTACTTCAGAGTGTTCTACTGAAATCGACAAGCTTGTTGAGATTTTACATACTTTGCTTGAACATATTACACATACCTATACACAAGTTGAGACACTTAACAATAGTGTTGAAAATATTACAGATGTTATTAACCTAATTAAAGATATTTCCGATCAAACAAATCTCTTAGCACTTAATGCTGCTATTGAAGCTGCTCGTGCCGGTGAACACGGTCGTGGTTTTGCCGTGGTTGCCGATGAAGTAAGAAAACTGGCTGAGCGTACGCAAAAAGCAACTTCAGAAGTAGAAATTACCGTTCAGGGACTTAAACAAAACACTCAAGAGGTACATGAACACTCTCGTGCTATGGAGACGTTATCACACCAGTCAAATGATCAGATGAACCTTTTTCAGCAAAAAATGGTGCACCTAAAAGAGAATGCAACGGTGATAGAACAAGAAACAACTGATGTTACATATGCCATCTTTACAATCCTTAGTAAACTCGATCATCTTCTGTTTAAAGCAAACGGTTATAAAACGGTATTTAGACAAGAGGTTCATACAGATTTTGCAAGTGAAAAAGAGTGTAGACTTGGAAAATGGTATGACAACGGTATCGGATTTGAAAAATTCAGTAAGTGCCCGAGTTATGCACAAATGGCAGAGCCGCATAAAGAGGTACACGATAGTATTAAAAAAGCTGTTGAGTGTGTAGAAAAAGGAACTTGTACGCAAGAATCGCAAAATGTAATGACATATTTTAATCAAGCTGAAGAGGCAAGTAAAAAGGTTATAGAACTCTTAACAAAGCTTCTAAAAGAGGAAAAAAGTATAAGACATACCCTTTAATCACTTTTTAAACAAATACTTAGGATAATAGGCACATATCAAGTAGAGAAGAAAGGTATCTAATGCATATTATTCGATATTTAATTATTCTTGTGATAATCAGTGCATTAAATGGTAATGAGCCTCAAAAAGTATCTCAAAATAAAAAGATAGCTTATTTAGTATCTGATTTAAAAATCCCTTTTTGGGATATTATGAGAAAAGGGATTGTATACAAAACAAATACACTCGGTTATGAACTTCAAATATATGATGCTCAAAACAGTTTAGAAAAAGAGTTGAAAAATACCGTAAAAGCAATTAAAAGCAAAGTAGACGGTATTATTGTTTCACCTCTAAACTCCTCCTCCTGCGTCACAATTTTAAAACTGGCAAAGCGTGCAAATATTCCGGTAGTTATCTCTGATATTGGAACCGACAAGGGGGAGTATGTCTCCTATGTCGCATCGAACAATCAGCAGGGTGCTTATGCTATAGCAAAAGTTTTAGTTAAACAGATGAAAGCATTGGGCTGGGAAAATGGAACTGTCGGCATTATAGCGATTCCTCAAAAACGTTCAAACGGAAAAGCCAGAACAGCAGGCTTTTTAAAAGGACTTTACGAAAACAACATCAGAAGCAGCAGTCTAAAACAGCAAGTAGATTTTTCTTACAAAGAGACTTACGATTACACTATGCAAATGATAAAAGCAGATCCAAACTTAAGAGCTATATGGCTCCAAGGATCAGATAAGTACACGGGAGCACTCGATGCTATCAAAGATGCGAGAAAAAGTGGTGAAATTTTACTCGTTACATTCGATGCCGAGCCTGTCTTTTTAGAGTTGATACCAAAAGGTGTAGTGATAGGTGCAGCTATGCAACAGCCATTTTTAATGGGTGAGAAAGCGATGTCTTTGTTAGATAAACACCTCAAAGGCAAGGTTGTTAAAAAGAGCATAGAATTACCGGTACTTGCAATTTCTAAAGAAAATATAGGTGCAAAGTTAGATGTAATAAAGAGAAATGTTTTAGGATTAGATTCAGATGATAGATAGGTTAAGATTTAATTCATTACATGTACACCTGAGTATCATTATTGTTGTAACTGTTTCGATCTTCTTTGGTTTTTACTCTTTATACCTTTATTCGCAAACAAAAGAAGAGGTTGATCACCAGATGAAGAGTGAGCTTACCAGAAACATTGAGTCCGTTTCTGGAAGTATTGCAAGGTATATGGATGCATATTCTCCAAATGAGTATCAAAAAATTGTTATTGATTTAGTCAAAAAGCAAAATATTGCAGCAATAATTATTGATGATTATAAGATGAAAAAGATTCTAGGGGAAAAAGATTACAAAGTGGGGTATATTAAAGAGAAAAATGTAACTGCTGAGATAGATTTTAACGATCGTAAGCAATTATCCTTACTTAATCATCCATATTATAAAGAGACTATTGAACTTAAAAATATAAATGGTCAAAAGCTGGGAGAGATCACTTTTTTCTTATCGAATGAGGTGATAAAAAAAGAGATTGAAAAGATTATTGAACAAAATCTTTTTTTAGCTATTTTAACTTCCCTATTTATGATCTTTATACTTTTTATCTCTATCAAGTATTTTATTTTAAATCATTTAACACGTATAGTTGATGTTATTAGTTACTATGACCAAGATGGTATCCCTATCGGTGAAATAGAGAGTGAAGGCTCTTTTGAGATCCGTTATATTATTGACAGAATCAATACAATGATTAAATTGATCAAGAAATCGCGAGAAGAACTTCAAACAAACTATGAACTTTTACAAACTGAAAAAGATAGATTTCAGCTCACTATTAAAGCTACAAATGACGGTATCTGGGATTGGAATCTTAAAACTGATGAAGTGTTTTTTTCAAAACGCTGGAAAAGTATGTTAGGTTACTCTGAAGATGAGATTACCAACGATGTAAACGAGTGGGAGAAAAGAGTCCACCCTGATGATCTGGAAAAAGCACTCTCTGACCTTGATGCACATCTTAACGGCAAGACACCTGTATATGAAAATGAGCACAGAGTACAGCATAAAGATGGACACTGGTTATGGATTCTAGATAGAGGGAAAGCTTTATTTGATGAAGAGGGTAAGCCATATAGAATGTTGGGGTTTCATACCGATATGACACAACGCCATAAGTTTATAGAGTCTTTAAAGGTGGAGCAAGAAAGATATAAAAGCTTACTTGAGTTATCGAGTGACGGGATCCATTTAATCGATCATGACGGTAAGCTGTATGAGTATAGTGAGTCATTTTTGAAAATGTTGGGATATACAAGAGAGGAAGCAAAAAATTTAAATGTGAGTGACTGGGATGCTAAAATCCCTAAAGAAGAGATCAAAGCATTTATTCAAAAACTAATAAAAGAACCTCAATCTTTTGAAACGATACATAAACGTAAAGATGGTTCAACATTTATTGTCAGTATCAATGCTAAAGGGATAGAAATAGGTGGGGAACAATATATCTATGCATCTGCAAGAGATGTCACAAAAGAGAAACAGCATCAACTGGAGATAAGAAGAAAATTACAAAGGTTCGTAGATACTCAAAGTTCTATTGTAATTTTAACAAACGGTAAAGATTTGAAATTTGCCAACAATACTTTCTTAGACTTTTTCGGTTGTAAAAATATTGAAGAGTTCTTAGAAACATATAGATGTATCTGCGATAAATTTATAGAACAAGAGAAGTTTTTTCATTTAGGAAAAGTACAAGAAGGTGAGAAGGATTGGATAGATAGCTTATTGCATCTTAGCGGCAGACAAAGAGTTGTTGCCATGAAAAACAGTGAAGGTGTAATACATGCATTTAATGTTGCAATTAATAAGTATGAAGGTGATGAGTATATTGTAAACTTTACAGATATTAGTGACACTATGAGTGAAAAATTTGAATTAGCACAACAAGCATCTGTAGATACACTGACAAATGCGTACAATAGAATGTATTTTAATCAAAATATAGAGTATATAGTAAACCATCATACAAAAAATAATATGAATACCGGCATTATCATGTTCGATATCGATAAGTTTAAAGATGTTAACGATACATATGGGCATGACGTAGGTGATTATGTATTAAAAACATTAGTACAGATAGTACAAAGATATACAAGGACAAACGATAAAGTGATCCGTTGGGGTGGTGAAGAGTTTATTATTGTATGTGCTACAAGCGGAGAAGATACGTTAGAGAAGATAGCCGAGTATCTCCGCAGTACAATTGAAAACTATAAGTTTGACTATGTTGAGAAAGTTACGTGTAGTTTTGGTTGTGCCGTTCATGAACTTGACAGAGATATATTAAAAACTATCAAAGAAGCGGACCAAAAACTTTATCAGGCAAAAGAGCAGGGTAGAAACAGGGTTGTATGTTAAAACGATTGTAGGGAAAAAGTAAAAAAGAAAGATTCTGCAGAAGCTAAAGGCCTCTACAGATTCGAAATAAAAGAGCGTATAGCTTATTCAGCTACTTCAACAACAACTGGAGTTGATTCCCAGATACCGTGTTTAGTACAGTAACCGTGAGCAACTAGGTTTAGTTTTTTACCCATTGGACGGATGTTGAAAGTTACTTCAGCGTGAGATTTTTCATTTCCTAATGTACCTGGTACGAAAGAAGCAGAAGCTAATTTAGTTTCACCGTTGAAAAGAGTGATAGATTCGATGAAGTGATCGAAATCATCAGGGTGAGTATATTCTTGACCCATTTTTACATTTACTGCAAGCATTTCACCTTTTTTAGCTTCACCTTCTACTGTGATGAATGGAGAGTGACGATCAATAAGGTCTTTTTTCGCTTCTCTTTCTACTGTATCAATATCAACATATTTGTTAATTGTTGGCATTTTCTATCCTTTTTTTAATTTAATTGTAGTATTGTAACCATAAAAACTTTTAGCAAAACATAAATAAGAGTATATTTGTCTTATTTAAGTCTTTTTTTATTTTTTAAAGTTACTTTCCTCTATTATAACAGGATAAAAGTAACCGTATCCAAAATCTTTATCTTTTTCCAATTTTCCCGATGCATACACAATATCTCCGGGTTTAGGTGTATTTTGTGTTGTTGTAAAGACAAGGTCATCCATATTTTTAAATCTGCTGCCATCTTGGATATGTACCCAGTTTTTTCCCATAATTCCCGAAGAAACTTTAGTGACTTTTCCCCTTACGGTTACCTTCTTAGCTACATATTTCTCACGGTTTTTAAACATTTCAGCTACTGTAAGCGTGTTTTTCATTTTGTATTGTGATGTCAAAATATCGGGTTTAAATTGGATTGTTTCTTGTGTATGTCCGGAAGTCGAAGTATCCCCTGCAAACAAGATGTTGTCAAAAGTACGGTTGAGTGTTTTTGAGTGAAAGTTTTTCATCCACCCTTGTTCAGTAAAAGAGATCTTAGAGCCTTTTTTGACGTCTCTTTGTGTCATTGCGATCCAGTAAGTGTTTTTTCCGTCATCAACTTTCATGTATGTATAGCCGCCGCTATTCATACTCTCTAGTACTTTTGCTGTGTGTGGAGTTGCAGCATAAAGTGAAACCCCAAGCAGCAGGGCAAGTGCAATCTTTTTCATCTTTTAAACCTTTTTTATTAAATTGTACATCAGTTTGAATAACAGGTGTACAATATAAGTATTTAAAATATTAAATAGGTAAAAAATGGGTGAAGAAAAGGTTACATTATATCTCCACCACATTGTAACTCTTCAAACCATGTTAGAAACTTATTTACATCTTCCCCTTTAAAAACTGCACCGTGTTGGGGAGCGATCATATCTACGTCATATTTTCGTACATTGTGGACCCATTTTTTTGTGA
This sequence comes from Sulfurimonas sp. hsl 1-7, assembly GCF_030577135.1. Classification (NCBI taxonomy): domain Bacteria; kingdom Pseudomonadati; phylum Campylobacterota; class Epsilonproteobacteria; order Campylobacterales; family Sulfurimonadaceae; genus Sulfurimonas; species Sulfurimonas microaerophilic. The sequence continues at coordinate 401,718 of NZ_JAUIRR010000001.1, forward strand.
AGTGGTTTCCTGCCATATAGCGTTTATGAAATGCTTCAAGAAGTGTTAGGTGACTTTCAAAGTCATTAACCTCTTTGTAAATATCGTGTACCGGCATTACGGCCGCACCTATATCTCCGCTAAAGAGAATTTTTGAACGACTGTCGTATACTGTGAAGTTCCCCGGTGAATGGAGAAAGTGTGCCGGTATAAATTGCAAATAGTTTTCACCAAAACTAATTTTTGCGCCAGGATCAGGTAAAGGCATAATACGCTCTAAGTCCATAAGTCCGTAATGACTCATAAATCTACTCCAAAGACCTGAAATAATTATTTTTGCCGTAGATGATACACTCCATTCTGCAATGGAACCTGCAACATCCGGATCTTGGTGAGAATAAAAAACATATTTTAGTTTATCTACACCTAAATGGCGTTCTACTGCATCATACATCTCATTAAAAGCTGACTGACTTCCCGGATCGATTAAAATACCGCTGTTGTTTTGAATGATCAAAAACTGGTTAACTGCAAGATAACTTTCTTCTTGTTCTTCGTCATCAAAACTAAACATAATGCACTTATGCACACCGTCATCGTAAAGTATTGTTTCATTTTCCATATTGTAATCCTTTAAATTCTCTGATTAACGCCATTTGACGTTTTGATAAATAGTTAATCAAATTTTTTTGTGTAGTAGGCTTTGGCTCAAGTTTAACCACGACGTGAAATTCATGCTTCTCCTCTGTAATGTACAGTATCTTACCTTCACAGTTTATGATCAACGGTTGTCGTCCTCCGGAAGTAAAAACCATATCAACAATCACTTTCTCTTCCGATTTAAAACCTGCAGGGAGTGAAAGAAGAGCAAGACGTGCAGCATCTACAGAGATATTGAGTATTTTGACGTTGTCGCCAAACTTATGTCCTTCATAAAAAAGTGAAACTTTATGATCATCTTCCGGAGTAAGACGGATCGATTTACGTTGTGTAGGGGATGCTGTTAAAAATTTGAAACTAGCGACACTTATACTTTGTTCTTCATAATTGACACTTTTTATTGACTGACAGAGAATATCTGCAGGGAATAGAGAGTGTGAAAGTATTAACTTACCTTCATGATGGGCACATCTTTGTTGCAGGTATGTAGTTTGAAGAGCAACTCTGTTCTCATCAGCCTGTACAATAATCCCCTTATTTGTTACGGTCAGACCCTTATACAAATTAAACAATTTTATCTCTGTATGGTTTCTTTGTATAGATTGCAATAGATTGATGAATGTTGATTGGTTTGTTTCCTCTTCGTCAAGCTGGGACTGCTTTTCATCAAAAAGTTTTAACAGATTGAGATCGGTAATATCATCTAAAGAGACAAGGTAGTAATTGTCCTGACCTTCAATTTTCGTCATTCTAAAAACAAAATGGTGAAATTCATGTTCATGATTGATCAACTTAACATGATAAAGCTTATTTAGATTTTCAAGAGCTTCTTCGTACCAGCTACGCTCTTGCGTATTGTAAAGAAAGTTTTTATGTTCAAGAAAAGTATCTCCAATAGAATGGTGCTCTATGTTAAAACTTTCTATATCATCAACTTGGAAAAAATTTAAAAACGTTTCATTAACAATGATAGGCTGGTCTTCTTTATAAAGCATAAGGAGATTATGTTGAGAGTTAAAAATAGTCTCTACATAAAAGTCAAAGAGCTTTTGCTCTGTTAGAAGTTTGACCTCATTCAGGGCATCCAAAAGTGCTTGAAGGAGTTTATCAGTAGCAAGCGGTTTTTTTAAAAAACGATAAACACCAATATCCAAAGCTTTGTGTAAAGTTTCAGAATTTTCATTAGGAGCTGTTACAATAACCTTTGTATGGGGTGCTAGCTTATGAATACTGCTTGCCATCTCAAAACCGTCCATATAGGGCATTTCAATATCTGTCACTACAATAGACGGATGAATAGTACGAAAAGTTTCTAATCCTTCTTTGCCATTACCGGCAGTATAAATTTCATCGAAGAATTGTTCAAAAAAATGGGTTGCTTTCTCACGTAAACGTTGGTTATCCTCTACGTATAACAACTTTACGTTTTTTGTCAGTTCTTTAAGTTCCAATAACTTATGTTTATCTATATTCAAACTCATGTGATAATCATATCAAAAAAATCTTCAAAATTTTACTCAAAACAGCATCCGGTTTAATATAAGTTATCGTAATAACGTAATTAGTTTATTTACATAGTTTTCATTTATTTCGCTGGACATCTTTTTTTTCATTATCATTAATGCATCAAAGCTTGAATAGTTTTCTCTAAAAGTTCTTTTCGTTGTTAATGCATCAAAAATGTCACATACACATAAAATCTGTGCATAGATAGAGATCTGTTGTCCAATGAGATAATTTGGGTACCCGGTACCGTCTAATTTTTCATGATGAGATTCAATAGCTTGTAAAATCTCTCTCTTTTTAATCCCTAACTCCTTAACAAGCTCTACACTTTTAAGCGGATGGGATTGCATCTCATCGATCTCATTTTGCTGTAAATCAGACGGTTTATCTAAAATCTCTTTGGCAATATTTAGTTTACCGATATCGTGTAAAACAGCAGCCATTGCGATCTCTATTAACTGTGAATGTTGCATTCTCAGCTGACGTCCTAAGAGAACTGAAAGTACGCAAACATTTACATTATGTGATGCAACCGTATAGGTGTCTTGAAACAGACTGATAAGTTTCCCTATAGAGATGTTTGATTGCTCTATGGTTGAAACAAGTTCTTCAGCCCAATGAAGCAACTCCTCTTTTGTAATACCTGAAATCCCCTGTGCAAAAAAAGAATCCATCAGTTTTACACCTTCTTTATAAACTTTTTTTAGTTCAAGGTGAGATGTTTTTTGAAGAGTGCTTTTTACCTTTGCTTGTATGATAGATGAAGCAAAAGGTTTGACAATATAGTCATACGCACCTAGTGATAACGCTTTTTTTACCGATTCTACTTCATTGGATCCGGAGACAAAAATAATTGGAATTTCAAGTTCAAGTTCCTTATTTAAATATTCGGCAACTTCAAAGCCGTTTTTATCAGGCATCCGAATATCGAGTAATATCAAATCGGGGTGTATTGATTGTGCAGATTCAATTGCTTTAGAAGCATTATCTGAAAGGTAAACATCATAGTCATTTCCCAGGATTACATTTAAAAAGTGTAAGTTAGTACTTTCATCATCGACAACAAGGATCTTTTTTTGTGTATATTTCATTAACTGTTGAACTCTTCTAGTTTTAATCTAATATGAGTTAATTGTATCATATATTTGAATCCCCTATGATTAATTAACGAGAGTTTAACCAACAAAAGGGTAAAATCGCGGTAATTTAATAAAAGAGTATGGATTATGTTAAAAACTTTACTAATTGAGATAGGTGTTGAAGAGCTTCCGGCTGTTCCACTGTTAAAAGAGCTTAAAAATATAGAGAAAAAATATGCTGATATTTTAGAGAAAAACAATCTTTTATGTGAGTTTGAATTTTACTATACACCTCGCCGTTTAGTACTTTGGCACAGAGAGTTTAAAACATCTCAAGACGATTCGGTTGAAGAGTTTTTCGGTGCACCTTTAGCTGTTGCATATAAAGATGGTGAACCTACACCTGCGGCAAACGGTTTTGCAAAAAAATGCGGTGTTTCTTTAGATGAGTTAACTACGGCTGACAAAGACGGTAAAGAAGTACTTTACTATAAAAAAGACGTACAGGGAAAACCTTCTACTGAATTACTTCCTGAAATTATAGATACTTGGATCAAGTCACTTGATTTCGGTAAGTCTATGAGATGGGGTTCGCTAGATGAGAGTTTTATCCGTCCTATCCGTTGGGTAAATGTACTCTTGGGTGATGAGCTTGTAGATATGGAGCTTTACGGTGTAAAATCTTCTAAAACTACATTTGTACACCGTATTGCAAACTTTGATGCTATGGCAATTGAAGGGGCAAAAGACTACTTTAATAAGTTAGAGACAAACGGTGTCCTTCTTTTCCAGGAAGAGCGTGCGAAAAAGATCTTAAATGACATCAAAACACTAGAATCAGACAATGGTATTACTGTTGAGATCGATGAGGAATTATTTGATGAAGTTGTTGCTATCAACGAACATCCGACTGCACTTTTAGGTTCGTTTGATGAAGAGTTCTTAGCACTTCCTCCTGAGGTTATCATCACTTCAATGAAAGAACATCAAAGATATTTCCCAGTATTTAAAGATGGGAAGCTGACAAATAAATTTGTAGTAGTTGCAAACGCTTATACAAATGATTTTTCAGATGTAATCGCAGGAAACGAAAGAGTACTTCGTCCGCGTTTAGCTGATGGTATGTTCTTCTGGGAAAACGATCTTAAAAATGGTCTGAGCACTGCCGGTTTAGAGAAGATTACATTCTTCAAAGGTCTTGGAAGCGTAGCTGATAAGATCCAAAGAGAAGCTAAAATCGCTTCAGTTTTATTTGACAAGTTTGCTCTAGATGCTTCTAAAGAGGACTTAACTACAGCTGTTGAGCTTGCAAAAGCAGATCTTATGAGTGAAATGGTGTATGAATTTACTGAGCTACAGGGGATTATGGGTTACTACTATGCACAAAAAGGTGGATACTCTGACGCAGTTGCAGTTGCGATCAAAGAGCAGTATCTTCCAGACGGTGAAGAGAGTGAGCTTCCATCAAATCCGCTTAGTGCTGTAGTAGCACTCAGTTTAAAACTAGATACTCTTTTAGCACTCTTTAGCATTGAGCAGATTCCGACAGGTTCACGTGACCCGTTTGCACTTCGCCGTGCGGTAAACGGGATCGCAAGAATTGTAAATGAGTTTGGATTCAACTTTGATATCGATACAGACATAAAAGAGTTAGCTGCGATCTATGAAAAACAGATTGATTTTGAAAAACTTGAGGGCTTTATCTTAGAGCGTATTAAACGTTACTACAAAGTAAATCCTTCGATCATTGAAGCTGTACTGGCTTCTGGTGAGAGAGAACTGCTTGCACTCGGACAAAAAATCGATGCACTGAACAACCTTGTAAACTCTGACGGATTCTCAGAGGTTAGTTCAACATTTAAAAGGGTTGCAAACATCACTAAAGATGTTGATATGTCTGAAGAATTTGCGATCAATGAAGCATTATTTGAAGATGATAGCGAAAGAAAATTATTGTCTCGTTTCAATGAAGTAAGTGCAAAATCTTACGAAAACTACGAGTATGAACTTGATGCTCTTTTAGGATTAAAACCTGAACTAGACAAGTTCTTTGATTCTGTTATGGTAAACGCTGAAGATGAAGCGGTTAAAAACAACCGTAAAGCTCTTGTAAGTGCAATCTACAAAGCTATCTTCAAAATAGCAGATATTAAAGAGGTAAGTATATAAAACTATGCCGACATATGATATAGCGGTAATTGGAGCTGGAATAAACGGCTGTACAACCGCATATCATCTTCATAAGGCAGGTAAAAAAGTTGCTATCTTTGACAGTAAAGGCATAGCATCTGGCGGCAGTGGAGCTGCCGGTGCTTTTTTATCACCGAAATTTGCAAAAGGCGGGGAGTTAAAAGAGCTTATAAACTCTTCGCTTGATATTGCACTTGATTTCTACACAACAAACTTTCCCGAGCATATAAATCATCATAACCTTTTACATATTGCAAAAGAGGAGAACGATGCAAAAATTCTTCACTACTTTAAAGAACACACTGATATTGAGCTTTTAGATAATCCTCCGTTTATTCCTGAAAATGAATATGTTTATACCTCAAAAAGTGCCCTTGTAGATGCACAAAGTATGTGTAAAGCATTGATCGAGGGAATTGAATTTTATACTCAAGAGATAGACTCTTTAGAGTTTCAAGATGGTGTATGGATTTTAAATGAGAGTTTCAGAGCTAAAAAGGTAGTGATTGCAACCGGTGCCTATGAGCATCAGTTTTTTACACAGCCATATCAGATGCTTCGAGGTATCTGGGGGCATCGTATAGATATAAAAACTTCTACAAAAAATGACATTTCAATCCATCAGTTTGTTTCCATCTCAGCTGCAACTAACAGAATGTTGTCTATTGGTGCGACACACAATGTGCACTATCATCCCCAAAGAAGTAAAGAGCCTTACAACTTGGAAGAGGGGAGAGAGGAACTGCTTGAAAAAGCCTCTCGAACTTTGGAACTTCAAGATGTAGAGGTTATTAAAGACTATGTGGGGCTTCGCAGCGGGAGTTTTGATTATCTTCCGATCGTAGGTGAAGTTGTAGATATTGAACAATCTTTAAAGCTGTTGAATAAAAAAGATATCTATCAAAAAAAGCCCGATCTCAGCAAAGCGATCGCATTTGAAAATCTGTACATGATCAACGGGAGTGCAGGGTATGGATATGTACTAGCCCCTTATCTGGCGCAAACACTGGCAAAAAATATTTTAGAGGAAGAGAGTATCCCATCTTCATTAAATCCTGCGAGATTTTTTTTCAGATGGGCAAAGGGTGAGAGAAAAGATTAAGGAAGTCTCACCATTTTTGGTGTACCGTCTGCAAATATCTCTTTAAAAGCGTTTGCAACAAGTTCTCTGTTTTTTCCACCCATAAGCGGAGAGATAAAGTAAGCGATATCCATCGCCTCGTCAATATCATGATTTCTATCGTAGATAAAAACTATCTGCTTATCAAGTTTTTTGATATGTTCTGTTAAATCTCTTGCATAATAGTTTATAGCAGTGTGTTCTCTCTCATACTTGTGACCAATACCGAAATATACAAATTTACCGCTGAGGCGGATATTTGGAATATCTATGTAGTTAAGCTCTTTATCGTGGCGTGTAAGCTGCATAGATTTTACTTTTTCAAGATCTTTTTCAAACTCGTCAAATACAAAGCTCGGAGCATTCTCTCTATTGTAATTAAAAAGATATCTAATCTCTACAAGTTTCCCTTTATATGGGTGTTTGAGCCCTGCATTTAAAACATGGCTTATAGGATTATCGTTTAATTCTACAAACTCGTCATATTGCTCAAAACCCTCTTCTTGCAAAAATTTGCTTGGTTTAAACCCTTTTGGTGATGTTTCAGGGTGGTATAAAAAGATAGTTCCTGCAACAGTTTTTCTTTTTTTCTTTAACATGTTTTCAAGATCTTCTACCGTGATAGATTCACCCTCTTCATTAAAATAAATATAATGCTCTACAAGATAGTCCATATCGAAGTTTGTTTTATATTTTCCAAATATTTGCATTATAATTCCTTGATCGTCGTATTGTTTAGCGAATTATACTAAAATAACGTTATGATTTATATAGCATTTACCCTCTTTACATTTTTTATCCTCTTTTTTGTATTTTATCAGTGGCAATATTTCCTGATCTTCTCCCCTACATATATAAAAGAGAGACGTTTATGCGATCAGTGTGAGCCTTTAGAGATAGTAACAAATGACGGTATCTCTTTAGAAGGTGTAGTCTATGAACCTAAAGAGTTTCAAGCAACGCTTCTGTTTTTTGCCGGAAGAAGTCATGACAGCGTAGCACTGATCCAAAAGCTTCAAGCTACTTATCCAAAAAGCAGAATCATCACTTTTAATTACCGTTCTTACGGAAGAAACAAGGGAAGTGTCACTGAAAAAAATATGCTTGAAGATGCTTTGCATATTGCAAAAATAGTAGAAAAAAATTATGGGGAATTTTACCTTTTAGGGTTTTCTATAGGCTCATCGCTTTGTGCCTATATCGCTTCACAGATGAAAGTAAAAGGGGTGTTTTTAATCGGAGCATTTGATTCTATCCCTTTAATTTCTCAGAGAAAATTTAACCTCTCAATTCCGGATATTTTCATAAAATACAAATTTCCGACAATAGAGTTTGTGCAAAATATAGAGAGTGCTACTTACATCTTTTTAAGTCAGGATGATGAGATAACTTACATAGAAAACGGACGTAACTTATCTAAAAGTGTTAAAAATCTCACTTTTTACAAAGAGTACGAAAATCTTTCCCACAAAGAATTGTTATGGGATGAAGAGGTTGTAGGCTATATTAACGGGGTGGTAAACAGATGAGTTTTGGATTGTTAATAAAAAAGTTCATAAGCTTCTTTTTTGAGCCTATAGGGATAGTGACAACACTGCTTCTTTTAGGACTCTATTATCTTTACAGAAAAAAAGAAAAAAGAGCAAAGAATTTTTTTCTTGGAACTGTTGTAACTCTCCTGTTTTTTTCCTATCCTCCCTTTGCAAACTTTTTAATAAGTAACTTGGAAAACCGCTATCAAAAGTATGACTATACACAAGAGATACAATATATCCATATTCTTGGAAACGGACACACTACAGATCAAACACAGCCCATATCTTCTCAAATTTCCAATGATGGAACAAAGAGAGTTTTAGAAGGGGTAATACTGCATAGAAACATTCCTGATTCTAAGATCATTTTTACAGGGTTTGCAGGACGGACAGATACGCCAAATGCGATTATGAATGCAAAACTTGCTTTGGCTTTAGGTGTAGATGAGAACTCTACGATCGTGAATTCTCTACCCGAAGATACAAGAGAAGAGGCGGAATTTACAAAAACAGTTGTGGGAGACAAACCATTTGTTCTAGTTACATCGGCATCACATATGCCCCGTGCTATGATGCTGTTTGAATCACTCGGTATGCATCCCATAGCAGCACCTACGGCTTTTTATAAAGATGATGCTATCAGTTGGCTCAAAGCACCGAGTGCTCATGCATTTTTTGTTTCAACATTAGCAATGCATGAGTATGTCGGCATCCTATATGCAAAACTTAAAGCAGTTTTTTCATAAGTTCGATGTGGTAAGATTCCTGGAAGTTGATAAAGTCGAAAAACTTACTCAGTTTCTCATCTTTGATAGCGTTACTTAACTCTTTACACATCTCTTTTGCAGCTTCCTCCTCCTCTATACCGTCATGAACAAACTGTTCAAGGTCTTTTACAATATAAGTTAGTTCGTGAAGTTGACGAGGCAGTGCTAGTATGCCGAGCTTTGCCATCATATTTCCAAACGATTTGAGATGGAAGTGTGACTCATCTATAAGGTCTTGAAACACATTGAAATGTAGAGAATTATTCGTACGTGCTTGCATATAGGCATAGACTAAAATAAGCTCATACTCTTTGTATGACTCTTCAAATAAAAAGAGTGTTAAAGCATCTAAACTAGCTTGGTCAAGAGCATCCCATTTACGCTCTTTATTAAAAGCAGTAATCTTTTGGTCATTTGAAAAATCTGCCAGAAGCTGTTCAAGATATTCTAACAGGTAAGCATCATCAGTTTTTAGACGTTCACCCAAGATTGAAGCAGGGTAGTGTTGTATTGTAGTGATTGCTTTATTTTTTATATTGTTGAGTACTTCAAAAACTGTTGTATGTTGTAACAGTTTTAATTCTCGATCGTAGTTATAATCATCCCCACTTGCTAGAATATCACTCCCCAGCCATTTCATATGGCGAAATGCTATTTGAGAAAAGTCATAGAGGCGTGATTTAATTGCTTCATCGTTGATCGCAAACGAGCCAAAGAGTATTACCAGCCAGAGTTCATGTTTTTGTTGATATATTTTATTCATCCTCTTGTACCTCACAACTATCTTTCATTTTCAGAACATGCAGCTCTTCATCTGCCCCATTAAGTCTGTTTTCATAGTTTTTGATCGAAGCAATAAAAGCAGAAAAAACGATCTCTGCACATACTTTTTGCTGCGGAGTCATAGCTCCCAGTTTTTCGTTCATTTTTTGAATTGCTTTGTTTGCATATTCGATATCATTTGTTTTGATCATCTCAGAGTACATAGAACCAATAACAACGGTGTCTTGACAACCGTTAGTCGCAAAACGTACATCAGTGATAGTTTCACCCTCAAGCTTTGTATAGAAGACCACATACTCTTTTGTTTTCTCATCAAGTGCTACACCTACACCGTCTGCATCATCAAGTTTCCCATAGTTTTTCGGGTCCATTAAATGCTCCAGTGTTTCAGGGTTTACACCCTCAGGCATCTTTACATCTTCAAACATTACAACTCCTTTTTAATATTTTACTTTCGCCAGATAAAGCCCGTTTGCAGGAGCGGGTTTGAGTCTATGGTTTTTTGTACACTCAAGCTTCTCTATAATCTGCTGCGCACTTAAATCCAGAAGTGCACCTGCCATAAAACGAATCTGTGTGCGTAAAAAACCGTTTGCTTCAAAGTTGAGGACAATCAGATCTTTATGTTGATATGCAAACGCTTTATAGATCTCCCTGACACTGCTTTTGGTATCGCTTCCCATTTTCATAAAGTTTGCAAAATCGTGTTCACCGATAAAGAGCTTGATGTTTTGTTGGAGGGTGTTGAAGTTTACCTGATCTATAAAGGTGATGAAATCGTTCTCAAAAGGGTTTGATTCACCCACTTTGATCACGTATCTGTAAACTCTCGATTTTGCTCCATAGCGGGCATGAAAATCATCTGCGACCCGGAAGATACGTTTGACGTGTATTGTTTTTGGAAGCATCTCATTAAGAACCCGTTTGAGTTTTGTAAGATCATCCCAAAAAGGGGGCAGATCAAAGTGTGCTACCTGGTAAGAAGCATGTACACCTTTGTCTGTTCTCCCGCTTGCAACAGTTTTAGAGGTAATTCCCAGTTGCTTTAACACATTTTCCAGCTGTCCGAAGATAGTATTTTGAGAGCTTTTTTGGATCTGTGAACCCAGAAAGTGGGTTCCGTTATAAGAGAGAACTACAGCAACCCGCATCTAAAATCTTTTGGCTATAGTTTTTCTGTAGATAAGGTAGGTACTAAGTATCCAGGCAAGAGCTACTAGATAGATAGTATGGTATCCGAGTGTACGGTGCAGAGACATGGCCGCACCGTAGTAGATGATGATTCCTAAAAATATATAGAGATAAATTTTAGACTTTTGATGTCTTGCATGAACCACCCCGATAGATACAATCAAAAAGATAGAAAGGAGTGGAAACAGACTTAAAAGAGTATCTGTTATAAGGAGTCTGTCTTTTTTCTTTCTTCCCTCGTCATTACTCCAAAACTCTAATGGCATCTGGTATGTTTTCAGGGATGCTTGGAGTGTATCGTAGATAGTCATCTCTTCAAAGTTGATCTGAGTAAACTTATCTTTTGAGTAGCTGTACCCCTCACCGTTTTTAAGCTCTAGCTGCAATACACCGCCGTCATTGATTACATTTGCTTGTTGTGCAGAGATTAGGATCTCTTCATCGTTTTGTTTGTTAAATAAAAAGACATCTTCGTAGCGCTTTTTCTCTTTATCCTCTTTACCGATGTATAAAAGCCAGTCTCCGAAATTATTTCCAAATTCGCTTGCGGAAAGGTTGAATTTCGCTTCACTTTTTTTCTGATCTATAAAGTTGTCAGAGAGGTTGTCCGTATGCGGGTACAACATAAAAAAGTTGATAAACAAAAGCATAGAGAGTAGAAATGCCGGAACAAAAAGTGTTTTTACTAAAAATGAAGGCTTTATCCCAAGGGCAAAAATAACTACGATTTCATTATCGTTTGAGAGTTTAAAAATAGACAAAACGGCTGCAATGAAAAAAGAGATAGGCAGGGTATAAAACAGGATGTCCGGCAATACAAACATATAGAGTTTTACCATGTCTAAAAGTGAGAGTTTAATGATCGCCGTATAGGTTGCTAGCTTGATCGAGAAGATCATTGACGCAATGACAAACAGCGGTAAAAACATCGATAAAAATACCGATGAAAGGTTTGAAAGTATATAACGTCTAAGTTTATTCATTAAAAGTTTGCCTCAATATATGCATAAATTTGTGTGTCGTAAACAAAAGTGATAAGTGTTGCAAGTGCCAAAAACGGTACGAAAGGGACACGTTGTTCCTCTGCCGGTCTGTTTAAAAGCAAAAGCATAACAGGGAGTGCTAAAAGTGCCGATAAAAATACAGCAAAAAGTCCAAGCTTGATCCCTAAAAGTGCACCCATAGTAGCTGCAACCATAATGTCGCCTTCACCCATCGCTTCGATCATAGGTGTACGATCGTAGTGTTTGTTCCATGATGTTTTAGATTTCAGTCCTGCACGATATACCGATGATGTAAGGTAGTATGAAAGGGCAAAACGAAGCAGGGTAAAACCACCTGCGAATAAAAGAGCATTTTGGGCATTTTCTAAAAATGAAGGGATTGAAAAAGCTCCGAAAATTGCAAAAATGATCGCTAAAAGGTTCAGTGAATCGGGAACCATTTTGTACTTAAAATCGATCATAGAAAGAGCCAGTAGCATTAAAAAACTCATAGCTACCGAAAATGCAGGGAAATTAAGCCCATATTTGAGTGCTACTAAGAAAAATATCGCTCCGGATGCAAGCTCAATTAAAGGGTACTGAATCGATATTTTTGTTTTACAATAAGCACATTTTCCGCCAAGAAAAAGCCACGAAAATAAAGGGATGTTATGCCAAGGTTTTAGAGGTGTGTTGCATGATGTACAGTGTGAAGGGGTAAAAACGACACTTTCACCTTCTGGGATACGTAAAATGACAACATTTAAAAATGATCCAAATAAAATTCCAAACAGTGATGCTATGAGTAACTCTATCATTTTAGTCCGCCAAATCGTCTTTCAACTTTTTTAAATTTTTTGATTATTTTATCCAACTCTTTTGCACTGAAATCCGGCCAGAGTGTATCTGTAAAAAAGAGTTCGGCATACGCTGCCTGCCATAGTAAAAAGTTGGAGAGTCTGTGATCTCCCCCTGTTCTTATAAGCAGATCAACATCTGTTTTACAATCGAGTGCATTTTCCAGCATCTCCTGTGTAATGTCGCCATCAGACTCTTTTAGGGAATTAAAAGCACGAAGAATCTCATCCTGTGCACCATAATTAAGTGCCAAAGATTGTACCAAGCCGTCACAGTGTGCAGTTTTTTCTTTTACCGATTGGATCGTCGTTTGGAGTTGTTTTGAGAATGCTCTTAAATCTCCGATCGGTTCAAAGCGTATATTGTGTTGCAGATATGTTTCTAATTCCTGCTTGAGATATTTATCGAGCAGTTTCATCAAAAATTCAACCTCTAAACGCGGACGTTTCCAGTTTTCAGTTGAAAAAGCATATAGGGTTAAACGCTCAATCTCTTCATGAGCTGCACAAAAAGATGTGATCTCACGCACGATCTTTGCTCCGGCTTCATGACCTGTTGAACGTTTTTTCCCACGCTCTTCAGCCCATCTGCCGTTGCCGTCCATAATGATCGCTATATGCCCAAGTTTATTCATTTGCAGTTTCTAACTCTTTCGCATTTTCTAAAATATCAAACGATAGATCAAGTTTTGCTGCTCTAGGTAATAATGTTGCATCTTCTTTTGTAATAAACTCTATCTCGTTCGTATCTGTCCCGAAACTAGAAGAGTTTTTTAGGATGTTTAAACAAACGGCGTCTATCCCTTTGTTGTTTAACATATTGGTTGCATTTGCTTTTGCAGTTTGTGGATCCATCTCAGCTTTAAAGCCTACAACTTTGATCCCCTCTTTGTTGATTGAACCCAAAATATCTACATTTTTCTTTAATGAAAGTTCCCACTCATCACCCAATATATCTTTTTTTAGTTTCCCGCTTTGTGTAAATGCCGGGATATAGTCGCTTACTGCTGCAGCCATAAACAGATAAGGTGTCTTTTCAATACGATGGATATGCTCGTCACGCATTAAGGTCGCTTTAGAGATTTTCCCTTTTTTCGCAATGCGGATAGAGTCTACTAGATACTCCATCATCTCTGCACTATCTTCAACGTGAATTTTATGCATATTTTTCGGCAGATCAGCACTCAGTTTTGTTGCAATCAGGTTGACATCCGCACCTTTTAAATAGAGTGCAGTTGCAACAGCTGAAGCCATCTTTCCGCTTGAAAAGTTAGAGAGATAACGTACATCATCGATCTTCTCGATAGTACCGCCGCCTGTAACCATCACCATGCGATCACTCCAGAAATCATCTTTTAAAAGCTCGCGAGCCGTTGCGTAAAAGATATCGAGCGGTTCAGCCATAGCACCGTCACCCGTTGTTTTACATGCGAGTTCTTTTGTCTGTGTATCTACCATTGTAAAGTTAGCTATAGCAAGCATTTTCAGGTTCGCCTGGCTAATTGGATGTTGCAGCATATTTGTATTTGCCGAAGGAGCTAGGATCTTAACATCAGGATAGGCAAGGGCTACTTGAAGCAGGATATTGTCAGCTATAGCGTTAGCGAGTTTTGCAATCGTATTTGCAGTTGCGGGTGCAATCACCATAATATCTGCCCATTGTGCAAGTTTTATATGGTTGTGATCATTAGTCCAGTCTTCGTTAGTATCGTCAAGAACTTTGTTTGAAGTGAGTGTCTCAAATGTAAGAGGTGTTACAAACTTCTTTGCAGCTTCACTCATCACTACACGAACTTCTGCACCCGATTTTACAAACAGACGTGCAAGTTCAAGTGACTTATAGACTGCTATTGAGCCAGTGACCGCTAAAATGATTTTTTTATTTTTTAGTAAATTTTGTGAAATTTCCATATTTTATCTTTAGTATTTATAATTTTATGTATTTTACCCTAAAATGCTTATAGTTTTTAGAGTTTATTTTTTCCCAAAAAATTTATAATAAAAATCTTTTACAAGTCTCATCTTTGTACGACTGATAACTAAGTTGCCACTTGTAATCTCACCGCTTGTTACCGTAGTTCCAGCTGCAATCATCACATCATCTTCTATAGTAACAGGGGCTACAAGTTGTGAGTCACTCCCTACAAAAACGTTTTTCCCTATTTTTGTTTTATACTTTTTAAGACCGTCATAGTTACATGTAATAGTTCCCGCACCGATGTTCGTACCCTCATCGATCTCTGCATCTCCAAGGTAGCTTAGATGTCCTGCTTTTACACCTTTAAGTGTCGCTTTTTTTACCTCTACAAAGTTACCTATATGGGTATCTTCGATCGAAGAAGCCGGACGGAGGTGTGCAAGTGGTCCAACATCGGAATTTTTAACAATGCTATCTTCAATTACCGAATGTGCTTTGATAATAGAGTTTATAATTTGAGAATTTCCTGTGATTCTTACACCGTTTTCTAGGGTACATTCCCCTTCAAATACAACATCATCTTCTATATAAACAGTTGAAGGCAGCTGCATACTGACACCTGCATTCATCCATTTTGTTCTAATACGATCTTGCATAATCGCCTCAGAATCGGCTAAATCTTTTTTAGAATTTACCCCTTTAAAATGTTCTTCGTCAACTAAAAGAGGTGATATTGTAAGTCCATCTTTTTTTGCCATAGCAATCAGGTCTGTAAGGTAGTACTCCTCTTGGGCATTATCGTTTGAAAGAAGGGGGATATATTTTTCTAAAACATCTTTTTTAAAGGCATAGATACCTGCATTTACTGTTGTAACGTTAAGCTCGGCACGATTTGCGTCTTTTTGTTCAACAATGTATTGCACTTCATTATTGTCGATAACAACACGCCCGTATCCGTTTGGATCTTGTAAGTCAAAGATACTCATGATGATATCTGCATCGTTATGTAAAAATCCGTGAAGCGATTCTGCAGTAATTAAAGGCATATCCCCGTTTAATACCAATACTTTTTCATTCTTCGGTGCTACATTTTTCATTGCACCTCCGGTTCCAGGAAAATTTACGGCATCTTGCTCAACAAAAGTAATATCATCAAAATAGTTTTGCATCGTCTCTTTTACTTGCTCTTTTTGGTGTGCAATAACTACAGATACATCGTTTGAGAGTTCTTTAGAGGCTTTTATAATATGGTAAAGCATCGGTTTTCCTGAGATCTCATGTAAAACCTTTGCCTTGTTTGATTTCATACGGCTACCTTTTCCCGCCGCTAATATCACTATACTAATACTATTTAAATTCATTATAATTTTCACTTTCTGTTTAATTTCAAAATTTTACCATAAATGTTAATTTAATTTGTGGTATTATAATGTGTTTATAAAATTTTATAAGGTTTGTGATGGATTTAGGTACGGTCATTGGTCTAGTGTTGATTTTGGCTCTTTTATTTGGAGCTATGGCGATGGGTGTTGGTATCGGTGCCTACATAGATATTCCTTCTGTTTTAATTGTTATCGGTGGTTCAATAGGTTCATTAATGATCGCTTTTAAACCGGCGCAGATGAAAAAGTTTACGAAAATTTTCATGATAGCTGTTAAGCCGACTGAAGAGGATGTAAACGATCTTATAAAAAAACTGGTCGAATTTGCGACAAAAGCTAGAAAAGAGGGGATCCTCGCTTTAGAAGGTGATGTTAATAACGAAGAGAACGAGTTTTTAAGAAAAGGCCTCTCTATGGCAATTGACGGGAGTGAACCCGATACTATTCGTGATCTTTTAGAGATAGATATGGAGCAAACAAGTACACGCCATAAGTCGTATGCTTCTATATTTTCAACATGGGCGGGGCTTGCCGGAGCAATGGGTATGATCGGTACACTTATCGGTCTGGTTGCGATGCTTTTAAATATGGCTGATCCTTCAGCGATTGGTCCGTCTATGGCAGTTGCTTTACTTACGACAATGTACGGTGCGATGATCGGAAATATTTTCGGTGCACCGATTGCGAATGTTTTAAATATTAGAGATGATGATGAAACAATGGTTAAGCAGATTGTTTTAGAGGGTATTATGTCTATTCAAGCGGGTGATGCTCCAAGAGTTTTAGAAGCAAAACTTCTTGCATACTTAGCTCCGTCTGAGCGTTCAAGCCAGTTTGATTAACGGATAACTGATGGCAAAAAAGCATAAGTGTCCTGAATGTGAAAAGTGTATGCCGGCATGGCTAGCTGCCTTTGGAGACTTAATGTCTCTGCTCCTTTGTTTCTTTGTTCTGCTTCTCTCTATGTCAAGTATGGATGCAAAAAAGATCTCTGAAGCTATCGGATCTCTTAGCGGTGCGATGAGTGTTCTAGAGGGTGGGGTAAAAACCGAAATCTCTAAGCAGCGTATTCAAGAATCAACTCCGATTGAAACAAAAGATGAAACAAGCCAGACGGTAAATAGAATTCAGCAAGCGATAGCTGAAGCTAATGAGATGGTTAAAAAAGAACAGGGCCCTGAGATTACATTAGAAGAAGCACAGGAAGGTTTTGTGATTAAACTTCCTGCTACACTGTTATTTAAACCGGGAAGTGCAACTATAGATAATCAAGATGCATTACTTTTCCTTAAACGTATGTCTCTTCTAATTGATGAGATGCCAAACGATGTAGAGATGAGTGTTCAAGGTCATACTGACGATACAGGACCCGGTGTAAACTCTCCTTTTAAAGATAATTGGGAACTCTCAACTGCAAGAGCCATTTCAGTACTTAAAGAGTTGGTAATTGACGGTGTGGATCCAAAACGGATGAATGCAACAGGATATGCAGAGTTTAGACCTGTCGCTACCAATGTAACTAGATTAGGTAGAGAGCAAAACCGTAGAGTTGAACTCCATTTCTTTGGTGCAAAGAATAAACCTGCAAAAGAGAAGAACTCTATACTAGATAAGGCAGAGATGTAAATAATGGTAAAATTTTTTACATTATTTGTGCTTTTTGTAGCTACATCATTCGGAGCAGAAAGTGTAACTATACCTACGGTTAATTTATCCCTTTCTGCTCCTGATACTCCTCAGCAGTTAGTATCTTCACTCAATGTTTTACTTGTTTTAACATTACTGTTTTTAGCACCGTCAATGGTGATGGTAATGACTACTTTTACACGTTTTGTAATTGTATTTGGTTTTTTAAGACAAGCTCTTGGTACACAGCAAGTACCACCTACACAGGTTTTAGTATTACTGGCAATGATTCTTACGTTCTTTGTAATGGAACCTGTGGGAACTAAGGCATATGAGCAGGGAATTAAGCCTTATGTAGAGGAAAAAATAGGTTATGAAGAGGCATTTGAGAAAACAACATTGCCTTTTAAAAACTTTATGATTAGAAACACAAGAGAGAAAGACCTCGCTTTGTTTTTAAGAATACGTGAGATGGAAAACCCTCAAACAGTTGCAGATGTACCACTTTCAGTTGTAATTCCTGCTTTTGTTATTAGTGAGTTAAAAACTGCATTTGAGATAGGTTTTTTGATCTTCTTACCGTTTTTGGTAATAGATATGGTAGTCGCATCTATCCTTATGTCGATGGGTATGATGATGTTACCGCCTGTAATGATATCCTTGCCGTTTAAGATACTTATATTTGTCTTGATAGACGGCTGGAATCTTTTAATTGGAAATTTAATAGCGAGTATAAAATAGGATAAAGATGAATTGTAAACATTTTGGTGAGTGTGGTGCTTGTAGAGTATATGAAGGTGGTTATGAATCACAATTAAAACAAAAAGTAGATATAAATCAAGAGCGCTTTGTAAAGTTTTTTAGCAACCCGATAGAGGTGTTCGAATCTCCTACACAAAATTACCGTTCAAGAAGTGAGTTTAAAATCTGGCATGTGGGTGATGAAATCCATTATGCAATGAACCATATTGAGCATAAAGGTGTAGTACTGATAGACACGTGTCCACAGGTAAACACTTACATAAATGAACTTATGCCAAAGCTTATAAAAGCTATAGATGAAAAAGGGTTGGGGTTTAAACTTTTTGGAGCCGACTTTTTAAGTTCTAGCAACGGAGAGATAGTTGTATCGCTTCTCTACCACAGACAGCTCGATCAGGCGTGGCAAGATACAGCTGCTGAGATTGCTAAAGATCTTGGGATCTATATAATAGGGCGTGCTAGAAAACAAAAGCTTGTAATTGGGCAGGACTATATAACAGAAAAATTAGATATAAAAGGGCAAAATTATATATTTAACTATATAGAAAATTCTTTTACACAGCCAAACTCAAGAGTCAATGAAAAGATGATTGCATGGGCTATGGATGCCTTTAGTGATCACAAAGGTGATCTCTTAGAGCTTTACTGTGGTGCAGGAAACTTTACAATCCCTTTTGCAAAAATATTTGACAAGGTCTTAGCTACGGAGATATCTAAAAGCTCTATTAATGCGGCAAAAGCGAATATGGCACTTAACAGTGTAGAAAACATCGAATTTATCCGTATGAGTGTTGAAGAGTTTGTAGATGCTTTAAACGGTGTTCGTGAGTTTAATAGAATGCAGCATATAAATATAGAGGATTACAACATAAACTCTATCTTTGTTGATCCGCCTCGTTCTGGTATGGATGAGTTTACTTGTAAATTTAGTTCTCAGTTTGATAATATTGTATATATATCTTGTAACCCTGAAACATTAGCAAGAGATTTAGATATACTCACTCAAACACATGAGATCAAATCTATGGCACTTTTTGATCAATTCCCATATACACATCATGCAGAGATGGGTGTAAAACTTGTAAAAAAGGTTTAGGATGAAGTTAGTTTTATCTTTATTTATTGTTTTATCTTTAAGTAATGCCGATGAGATGCAGAGGCTTGATTCTATTGTTAAAGATATTGAAAACCTAAGAGTAAACTATGACCATTCACAAGAGAAGCTTCAAGAGTGTCAAGTAAAACTTTTAGATGAACAACAAAAAGCTGCATTATTACAGACGGAATTAAAAAACAGCGGTTCTCAAAATAAAGAGAACAAGAACTATGTTGACAAGATAAATAATTTGGAAAACCAAATAAAATATATGAATAGTATATTGAAAGACAAAGAAAAAGAGATAGCAAGATTAAAGCTTCCAAAAAAAGAAATAGTAAAAACCAAAATAAATGATAAGTGTAATTTGGAAAGTCAAATAAATCCTTTTCCAGAATTAAAAATGAGAGAATCTGGACAAAGAACTACAAAAGCGACTACTTACAGACTAAAACAAGAGAGTGTCATCTACTCAGATATAAATGGAAAAGAGATAGCCAGATGGGAAAAACTCACCTCTTTTACATCAACGTTAGCTGTAGAGGGTTGGATCAAAATTACCGGGTATTTTGTAGATAGGAAGTGGCAAAAAGCAAAAAGATCGATGTGGATAAAAGCTTCACACGCCTTGAAAAGAGACTAAACAATGAAAAAGATACTGATTATAAGCGACGGCATAATAGGACAACACTTTATCCAAAGGGTAAGTGAAACATATACTACCGAAAATATCTATTATATTGTTCAAACAAAAGCTCTCACTTATGAAGGTGTCAATCCTGCAAGATTTAAATTTTTTGAATTTGATCCGACAAGTTTTTACAAGTTGGCCAACATTTTAAAAATGGAGTTTATCCAAGTTGTTATAGCTATGGATAATCAGGCTGATGTTGAAAATACTATCAAAAATATCCGAAACATTAAAAAACAGTTGCGTATTATTGTTTTAAATCAGTGGAACATGATCAATCATGATGCCAATGTGGTTTTGGTAAACTCAAATGAGATTTTAGCTTCCCGTTTACAAGATTATCTTCCAAATGTTCCCGTAATCGCTCAAAACGTTGGAATAGGTGAGGGTGAAATTATGGAAGTGCTCGTCCCTTTTGGAAGTTCTTTTGTATATCGTCATATGGGTGTTATTGAGCAGAAAAACTGGCGTATTGTTGCGATCTATAGAAACAGAAAATTGATCATGCCTTCGCGCCGTAGAATGATTCAGCCAAATGATTTATTATTACTTGTTGGTGAGCCTGCCGTACTGAAGTCTGTATACCGTGCGATTAAACAGGAGCTCGGACAATTCCCTGAGCCGTTTGGTTCAAATATTTTACTTTTTATCGATATGAATATCGTAGCAAAAGAGAACATTAAAAAGTTGGTACGCCGTGCGATTTACGTTCATAACAAGCTCAAGCACAATCTCGTCATTAAGATTGTAAACCCATCAGATATAGAACTTTTACAGTATATAAAAGATTACAGAAGTATGGATGTTTCAATAGAGATAGACTATGAGAGCGTCGATCTGAAACAAAATTTTCTTTCCGATATAAAAGCATATCATGTCGGTTTAGTACTTGTTGCAGGTGAGATGTTTGCCGATTATTATGTTAGAAAAGCCCTCTATGAAGCACATGTACCTGTTTTAAAACTTGCAAATCGGGATTTCAGTACACTTAAAGATGCTTCGCTGATCTTGTCTGACAATAGAGACCTTGAAAAGATCTCGGCAACTATTTTCGATATCTCCGAGCAGATGAACTTCAACCTTGAACTTTACAACTATCTCCAAGAGCACCAAGATGATAAAGAACAGGTTATTGAGCATTTTAATAACCTTTCAACTATCTTCTCAAAATCGATTAAAGTGTTTAAAGAGAAAGAGAATCCGATCAAAGTATTAAAGCAAAAAGAGAACTTTATTCAGATCCTTCCGTTTACGGCAAAACTTACAAAACACCGTATGAGTTCTTTGTTCTCTACAGATAGCGAAAGACTCTATTTTAAACTTGATGATTATCATCAAATATTTATCCCGGTACAGCTCTAAAATTTACTCAATTTAGCGCTTTTTTAGTAAAAATTAAGTATTATCTAACATAATTAATAATTTTGGATAGATAATGCAAGTAAACATACCCCTTAAACAAGTAATAGACAACTCTTACTCAATCACAATTGATCAATTACCGCAAATTGAATTAGATACAAAAGTAGCGATTGTTACCAATCCAAAGGTAGCAGGATTACACCTTTCGTACCTTCTTTCAAAGATCTCTGCAAAAGAGTTATATATCATCACGGTTCCAGACGGTGAAGAGTATAAAAATCAAGCAAGTATAGATACTATTTTAGAATCACTTTTTAACCACCGTTTCAACAGAAAATCGATGTTAATAGCTTTTGGCGGTGGTGTTATTGGAGATATGGTTGGTTATGCAGCGAGTATCTACCAAAGAGGGATCGATTTTATTCAGATTCCTACAACACTTTTATCTCAAGTTGATGCAAGTGTAGGCGGAAAAACAGGTATGAATAATAAATACGGTAAAAACCTTGTAGGTGCTTTTCACCAACCAAAAGCGGTTTATATCGATCCTCACTTTTTAACTACACTTCCAAGTCGTGAATTTGGTGCAGGTGTTGCCGAGATAGTGAAGATGGCAGTAACGTTTAATAAAGAGTTTTTTGAGTATCTGGAGAGTGCTGATCTTAAAGATCCTAAAGTACTGCAAGAGGCAATTAAGCAGGCAGTAGAGACGAAAGCTTCGGTAGTAGCTCAAGATGAAAAAGAGCGTGGTCTTCGTGCAGCACTTAACTACGGGCATACTTTCGGGCATGTAATTGAAAATGAAACGCAGTATAAAACATATCTCCACGGAGAAGCTGTAGCTATCGGGATCATTATGGCAAATCAACTCGCTATAAAACTTGGACTTATGAGTGAAGATGAAGCATTAAGAGTTGCAAATGTACTTAAAAAGTATAACCTCCCGACAAGTTATCCTATCAGCAATACAGAGGCTTTTTACGAAACATTCTTTTTAGATAAAAAAAGTTCAGATGCAAATATAACTTTTATCTTGGCTGATGGTATCGGCGGGGTACAAATGCTTGATGATATTGCTAAAGAAACTGTAGTAGCAGTTTTAGAACAATTTGGAGCTCGCTAATGAAAAAAAGTTTATTGTTCTGTAGTGTATTATTACTATTACAAAGTGTATTAGTTAGTGCAGATAATGTGACTGTTCCAACAACCAATATTCAGGTACAAGGAGAAGAGGTCTCTGAGAATGGTATGACCCTTGATAAGGAACAACAAATCTTAAACTACGAGCAAGAACTTAAAGATTTGGACTCTTCAATCTCAGATGCCAATGTTTGGATCAAAAGTTATGCAACATATCTTGCAGCGCTTCGGGTAAAAGATGACTTGGATAAAATCAAACAGAGAATCAAATGGCTCTCTAAAAATGCAAAAAGTGCAAAAGAGAGAGATGAGCTTAACGGCCTTATTGCAAAAGAGAGTATCTTAACAAGTCAGATCGGACAACTCAAAGATGAACACTATACACCGTTTTCAGAGTTAATTACACCTCCGAAGATAGAAGAAATTCCTGAGATCAACAACCCGTTTGATATCTTTACGGGTTTATCGCTTATTAAAACACTCAATAATAACCTAGACGAGTATAAAAAGAAAAAAGAGAATCTCTCAGAACTTATTACAATTTTGAAAAAAGAGGTTGAAATTCATCAGAAACTTGCAGAGGTTGGTAACCAAGAGTATCGGGATGAACTAAAAGAGATTCAACTGCAGCTTTTA
This sequence comes from Sulfurimonas sp. hsl 1-7, assembly GCF_030577135.1. Taxonomy (NCBI): domain Bacteria; kingdom Pseudomonadati; phylum Campylobacterota; class Epsilonproteobacteria; order Campylobacterales; family Sulfurimonadaceae; genus Sulfurimonas; species Sulfurimonas microaerophilic. The sequence continues at coordinate 424,981 of NZ_JAUIRR010000001.1, forward strand.
CGATTTGAGCGAGCACTTGATACAATGAGCTCTACACTTGAAGTGTACCAAAAACGTTTAGATATTACGGCAGTTAATATCAATAAGTCTGTAGAGACTCAGGTATACAGACTTGCAAAAATCGGTATTGCTATTTTAATTGTCTTTTTTATCTTTTTTGTGTTGAAGTTAATCGTTAAAAAATATATCACTGACAATGAACGATTTTATATGGCAAATAAGATCATTACATTTACAAACTTTACGATTATTCTTTTGATCGTATTTTTTAACTATATTGAAAATGCTTCTTATCTTGTAACTATCCTAGGTTTTGCCTCAGCCGGTATCGCCATTGCGATGAAAGACTGGTTTATGAGTATCCTTGGATGGCTTGTGATCGTATTTGGAGGTAGTATCCACGTAGGCGACAGAATCCGTGTAGATATGGACGGGATGCAGTATGTCGGAGATGTACTTGATATTTCACTTTTGCGTATAACAATACTCGAAGATGTGACGTTAACATCTGTAATGACAAACAGACGTGCGGGAAGAATTATCTTCATTCCGAACAACTATGTATTTACAAAGATGATTGCAAACTATACGCACAACTCTTTAAAAACTGTTTGGGACGGAGTTAAAATCACTATCACTTTTGATTCAAACCATAAAAAAGCGATGTACCTGGTAAAAGAGATCACAAAGAAATACTCAAAAGGGTATACTGATATTACAAGAAAACAGTTAAACAGACTGCGTCAGCACTATAGTCTGAAAAACACGAATGTTGAACCGAGAATCTACTCTTTTATAGCAGATAACGGTTTAGAGGTAGAAGCTTGGTACTTAACAAATGCATATGCGACGTTAACGTTAAGAAGTGTGATCTCAACAGAGATAGTTGACGCTTTTAATAAAGAGGATGACATTACTATTGCATACCCAACACAAAAACTACATGTAGATATGAGAAGTGCTAAACCGACAGCTCTACATGAAAATGAGTTAGTATAATGAAAAAAGTTTATTTTAAAACATTTGGATGTAGAACAAACCTTTACGATTCTCAGGTAATGATGAGTGCTTTAAAAGAGTATGAGATTACGGAAAATGAATCTGAAGCAGATATGATCGTAATCAACTCTTGTACCGTTACAAACGGGGCAGATACACATGTGCGCTCATATATCTCTCAAGTGGAAAAAAGCGGCAGCGGTGCCAAACTTTTTTTAACTGGTTGCGGGGCGCACACAAAAGGGGAATCTCTTTTAAAAGAGAACCGTATCCACGGTGTTTTTGGACAGAGTGAGAAACAAAAGATCGATTTTCTACTTAACCAAGAGCAGCCTTTTTATGAGAAGGGTGATCTAAATCATATTGATGATGCCGTAGTTGGTGAATTTGTAGGAAAATCTCGTGCATTTATCAAGATCCAAGAGGGGTGTAACTTTAGATGTTCTTACTGTATCATCCCTTACGTTCGCGGTGATGCAAGAAGCATGGATGAAGAGCGTATTATTGAACAGGTTTCAAAACTGGCACTCAACGGTTTTGGAGAGTTTATCTTAACGGGGACAAACCTTGGCTCATACGGACAAGATACAAAAACATCTTTGGCAAAACTGCTAAAGCGTATGGGAATGATCAGAGGTGTAAGACGCATCCGTTTAGGAAGTGTGGAACCAATTCAAATCACAGATGAGTTTAAAGAGATTTTGGATGAACCTTGGTTAGAGAGACACTTGCATATCGCTCTGCAACACACGTCACCTCAAATGCTGAAAATTATGAACAGACGTAATGTATATAAACAAGACAAAGAACTTTTTGAGTTCTTAAGTGATAAAGGGTATACAATAGGGACTGACTTTATTACAGGGCATCCAGGAGAAAGCGCTGAGCTATGGAAAGAGGCGATGGAGAATGTAAAAAATCTTCCTTTAACTCACCTGCATGCGTTTACATACTCTAAACGTGACGGTACACCTTCAGCTACAATGAAACCGGAGGTAAACGGTAAAATTGCCAAAGAGAGACTTCATGAGTTGGAGAGCTTGGTAAATCAAAAAAATTACGATTTTAGAAAAGCTTTTAACGGCGAGCTTGACGTTCTTGTAGAGTCTTTTAAAGATGGATATTATCACGGGCTTGATCAACACTTCAATAAAATTGTGATAGACTCAGATGAAGATCTGCTTGGTAACTGGATCACTGTGAGCGATTATCAAGTAAAAGAGGAGTTTAATTTTGCTAGAGTCTAAAAAAAATCGTATAGCACTTTTTGTTTCAGCATTTTTTATTATTGCCTTGGTTCTTTTTGCAATCCTTCGTGATAATGCTGATAGTATCACACTCTCACAAGCTACACAACTTTTACAGGATAGAGATGTAACAAAAGTTGTAGCGACAGAGGAGTATGTGTACCTAAAAACAGATAGTGGATACTTTAAAATAGCCTCTTCGCAAGTTACCCCTCAAATGTTTACAGATTATAGAGTGGAAGTGGGAAGCGAATCAAACATACTGATCTACATTCTCTTCTTAGTTCTGTTTTTAGGTCTGGGAACTATGGGATTAAGATTTTTACAAAAAAGGGATGGATTTCAGATCTCCAAAGAGGGGATAAGTCGTAACACATCTAGCAAACCTGAGATCTCTGCACCGATAGAAGCGATAAAATCGGATGTAAGTTTTGATGATATCGGCGGAATCAGCGATGTAAAGATTGAACTTGAAGAGATCATAGACTTTATGAGAAATCCGAAACGCTATAAAAGTTTCGGTGCACGCCTGCCTCGCGGTGTATTACTTGTAGGACCTCCTGGTGTGGGTAAAACTATGATCGCAAAAGCTGTGGCAAATGCTGCAGGTGTACCGTTTTACTACCAAAGTGGTGCATCGTTTGTACAGATCTATGTGGGAATGGGTGCAAAACGTGTTCATGAACTCTTTGCAGCTGCGAAGAAAAATGCTCCAAGTATCATCTTTATAGACGAGATAGATGCCGTTGGGAAAAAGCGTGACGGACAGAGAAACGATGAAAGGGAAGCGACACTTAACCAGCTTTTAACTGAGATGGACGGTTTTGAAGCTTCAAGCAGTGTAATAGTTATTGCCGCAACAAACAACATCGGTGTACTTGATCCTGCACTTCTTCGTGCCGGACGTTTTGATCGTAGAGTTTTTGTTGAACTCCCAACTAAAAGAGAGCGTGCGTCTATTTTAGAGAAATATCTCTCAAAAGTACCTCACAGTGTAGACACACTGCAAGTTGCAGATATGACTGTAGGTTTTAACGGTGCAGCTTTAGCCGCTTTAGTGAATGAAGCGGCACTTTTAGCACTTCGTCAAAATGAGTTTCAGGTAAATATCGAGCATTTTTATCAGGTAAAAGATAAGGTGATGTTTGGAAAGAAAAAGTTACAGATGCTTAACGATAAACAAAAGTCGTATCTCGTAACATATCAAGCAGGAAAAGCATTAATAGCGACATATTTTGATCTTCCGTTTGAGAAGTTAATGCTTTCAAATGAAAAGCTTTTACCTGTTAGCAATGAAGCTTTTTTACAACAAGATCTTGAAGCGCAGGTGAAGATGCATTTAGCAGGTGTAGTAACATGTGATCTAAAATATCAACAACATGCAAGCAGTGCAAAGCAAGACCTTGATGAAGCAAAAGAGCTTGTAAGAAAGATGTGTGATGAGTACGGTATGAGTACATCTATCCTTGGTGATGCAAACGAGCAGCAAAATGTTTTAGACAGACTTTATGGAGAGTGTAAAACACTTTTAGAATCAAACAGTGACTTGATCGAGCAGATAGAGAGTGTTTTATATGAGAGAGAAAGCATCACTAAAAATGAGATCAAAAAGTTATTTCGTTAGGTTTATATGAAGTTTTTTAGTGGTTTTTCGCTGCAAAATGAGCAGTATCTTTTTTCACCTTTTATCAAAAAGAGTGAAGTTTGTGTATGTGGTTTTAGTTACGGTGCTATAAAAGCGTTTGAGTATACTCAAAAGTGTTTAAAAGAGAGCAAAAGAGTAGATACTCTACAACTTTTCTCACCCGCTTTTTTTCAAACAAAAGATGAGAAGTTCAAGCGTTTACAGCTAATGTCATACAAAAAAAACAAAGAGTTATATTTAGAGAATTTTATAAGCTCTTGTTTTGCTCCTTATGAGAAAAAAATAGTTGAGCTAAATGACTATGACACGATCGATGATCTTCAAAAGTTACTTGAGTATGAATGGGATTTAGAAGAGTTACAAAAGATTGTAGATGCAGGCGTTGTAATTGAAGTCTATTTAGGATTTGAAGATAAGATCATAGATGCAGAGGGTGCTTACCAGTTTTTTAGACAAGTTGCGAATGTGACTTCATTTAAAAAAGCAAATCATTTTTTACAGCTGTGTTAAGTAATTTTTAGAGTCAAAATTCCGAGGACAAATCCTCCCTGCGGTCTGAGCCTCTCCATTTAGACTCTAAAAATTTATGGGCTGTGTATTTATATTTTTAAAACGTAGAAGCTCAGAGCGAAGCGAGGATTCGTCTTCGGAGTTTTAATAATATAAATACATATAAATTTATCTGAAGGAAACAATATATGAGTGAAATAAAAATAGGTGTTATAACGGCTAGTGACAGAGCTAGTAAAGGGATTTACGAAGATATTTCAGGTGTAGCTATTCAAGATACTATGAAAGATTATTTAAAAAGCGAATTTGAGATCGTTTACAGATGTATCCCTGATGAACAAGATCATATTGAAGCGACAATGAAAGAGTTGTGTGATGATGAAGGGTGTTGTTTGGTTGTAACTACAGGTGGAACTGGTCCAGCACTTCGTGATGTAACTCCGGAAGCTACTGAAAACGTATGTCAGAAGATGATGCCAGGTTTTGGTGAATTAATGCGCCAAGTGAGTCTTCAGTATGTTCCAACGGCTATTTTATCTCGTCAAACGGCAGGGATTCGCGGAAAGTCTTTAATTATTAATTTACCGGGTAAACCAAAGTCTATTCGTGAGTGTTTAGATGCAGTTTTTCCTGCTGTACCGTATTGTATTGACCTTATTGAAGGACCGTACATTGAAACAAACGAAGACGTGATCAAAGCATTTAGACCAAAGGCAAAATAATGGTATATGCAAAGTCGGAGTTTGCTAAAGATGCTTTAGCGGTAGTAGAAGAGTTACAAAGTTATTTTGCAACGAAACTAGGAGATGTAAGTAAGCAGTTTGGCAGCGATAAACCGTTTGAAAGAGTTGAATGGTTAAGAGATAACGGTGCTCACGGTGGCGGAAGCCGTTATGAAGCACGTGATGAAGAGATCTTTAACCGCGGGTCTGTTAATGTCTCTCAAGTACATTATGATGACGATGCAACGAAAAAGCTGAGTTCAGCAACGGCTATCTCTACGATTATCCATCCAAAAAATCCTCGTGTACCTTCAATGCATATGCATATCTCACTTACAGAGATGAGAGATGGGAAGATGTACTGGAGATTGATGGCAGACCTTAATCCTTCGATCGTAAATGAAGCCGATCAAGAAGCTTTTGATACAATGCTTCAAGATGCTAGCGGTCCGTTTTATGAAGAGGGGAGTGCTCAAGGTGATCGTTACTTTGCAATCCCTGTTTTAAATAGAACACGCGGAGTAAGTCATTTCTATCTTGAAAACTTTAGCAGCGGTGACTTTGTAATAGATAAAAACTTTGCTCTTTCATTTGGAAAAAAGGTAATAGATAAATATATTGAAATTATCTCAAATGCTATACAAAACAATCCGGAAGTATCTGAGGAAGATAAAAAAGAGCAGCTGGCATATCATACAACCTATTTATTCCAGGTTTTAACGCTCGATCGCGGAACAACTTCGGGACTTTTGGTACATAACCAAAACGATGTGGGTATTATGGGTTCTATTCCTGCTCAAATAGATGTAGAGCTGTTAAAAAGCTGGATAGAGTTAATGCCAAAACCACAAGATCAACTTGTTGAGAATCTTGTAGAAGCATTAGGGGGCAGTGGTATTGTTGATGTCGACGAAACAGTGAAAACTAAACTGGCAAATGCAGTACGCGAACATTATAAGAAAAATCCTGAAGCTATCTCAATGCAAGCTTCAGGTGCAATTATTCCTCCAACCGTTGCAAATCACGGATCGCTGTTAAATTAGCGTAAAAATTTTGTAACCCTTGGGTTACGTTTAATTGCTTCCTGCTTTGCTTCCTCTGTTGCATTAATGATGTTTTTAATAACAAACGGATTCACTTTTACCGCTTCTAATTGTACTTTGTCTGAAGGATAAGGGATAAACTGAATAATTTGAGGATTATGTTTTACAGCAGCTATTTGCGCTTCTTCAGTAAATGTATTTATCAATTTAGTTAATGCTATATTAAAACTGCCGTCTTTCATAATTTTATTAACTGCAAGAACCTGGATCTCTTTAGTTGGATTGTTAATCTCTTCAATAGCTCTTGGAGAACTTTCCAGTGCTGCTTTTTGTACATTATAAGAAGGGTCCTGTATAAATTGCACTTTCCACCAGTACTCTGTAACTGCTTTAATTTGTTCCTCTTCACTTAGTGCAGAATAGTATTTTGTTTTTTGTTCTATCTGCTGGGAATAAGAAAGGTTTTTTTGCTGAGTACATCCAAAACTGAATAAAGTTATAGACAAAGCAATAAGAAGGTTGATTAAAGGTGCCATAAGTAACTCTCTTCTTCCTGCCAACCATCAATCTCATCGATAATCTGCCCGCTAGGAGCGTCTATAATGTATGTGACTGGTTCAAACGGTCTTACTAGGTTTTTAGGATAGTTTTTATCTGTATCTTTATTTATAATAAGTTTGATATATTTTTTGTTGATATATTCTCGTATCTCTTTTTTTGTAAGTATTGTATCTACAAGACGGTGACAAAAAGGGCAACCATCGCTTACTAAAATTACGAGAAGATCTTTCTTCTCTTTTTTAGCAATGGTAATTGCTTTATTGTAATCTCTTTCATATCCCATATATTTTGCAAAAAGGTTATAATCATCCCAATAATTGGCATATAAAGAAATTGACAATAATGGTAATAATAATAGTTTCTTATAAAAATTCATATTTGCATTGTATCCTAAAATTATAAATTAAACTTAATATGTAATAACTGTACAAAACTATCAGTTATTTACTTATTGGTCTCGATCTCTTCTTTAAGAGCTTCTCTTAAAAATTCATACGTCGAACGGTTAAAGATATACTCTTTTGCATTAAAGAGTGTCTCAAACATAATTTTCCACAACAAAGAGAAGTTCTCCTCAGTTTTTATATTACAAAGAGTTTTTTGCATCTTTTGTTCAAGTTTTGCAATCTCTTTAGCATGTTTAATATACTCTTTTAAGATCTCGTAATCTAAACCAACCTCTAAGAAGTATTCAGCCAGTGTTATGATTGAAGCATCTTTTTTTGTAAAACTGTCTTCCTGAGCAGGGATAACGATACCGTCAGCCAATAATTTATCTAATAACTCTGTATCAATCTCAAAGTTTTCTATGAAGTCTTGTTTAGTGTAGTGCTCAAGCCCATTGTCACCGCTGAGTGTACTCATAAGGGGTGCTAGCATAGTGTATGAACCTGAGAATGAGTCATTTTTCTTCTCTAGGGCTAGTTTAATCTCTTCTATTGAGCTTCCCATGCTCTCTTGCATATATTTAATGTATTTGATCAGTTCTATATGTTCATCGTTATATTTATGTACATTAGCTTTAATCTTTTTTGCTTCGGGAAGTAAACCCTCTTTAATATAATATAAAATAGTTGACTTAGGAACATTGGTTTTTGCAACCACTTCAGAGATCTTATACTCCATACACTGCCTTTAAATAAAAGTTAAGAATTATAGCATATAATTTTATCGTTAAGTGTAACTTGACACTTTTTATTTAAAAATGATTTGAAAGGAGAAAAATGTCTTATATAGATTTACCGGAATTTGAAGATATGAGTCCTAAGATTCAAGACAAAGCAAGACCTATTTTAGAAAAAACAGGAAGCTTAGGTGAAATCTTCAAACTTCTAGCGATAGATGAAAAGATCTATTTTGCGACAGATGCAATGGTGCAGGGGTACCTTTTAGATGAAACATATTTAAGTTATGACGTTAAAGAGGCTATCGCACTACTTATCTCTCAAGAAAATAGTTGTAAAATGTGCGTCGGAGTTCATAAAAACATCGCAAAAATGTTGGGTGTGAGTGAAGAGAAGATTGAAGCTGTTTTAAACGGCATTGACACTATGCCTGTTGATCAGAAAGAGAAAGATTTATTACATTTTTGTGTAAGAGCTTCTAAAAAAGACAACTACAAAATGCAACAAGAAGATCTTGAGAAACTGTTTCAGCTTGGCTGGAGTAAAAATGAGGTGATCGAGGCTGTTGCGATAGTAGGGTATTTTAATTACATCAATACACTTTCAAATGTTTTTGGTTTAGGAGAGTAAATATATGCTGAGAAAGTTTGCGGCCGTTTTTCTTGTATTTAGCGCTATTGCTATGAGTGCACAAGAGAGTTATGTAGTGGACAAAAAGCATGACTTGATGTGGCAGGATAGTGATGAAAAAGTTATAGATATTTGGAAAATGGCTAGAAGTCATTGTTCGCAGTTAACTCTAGGTGGGTATGACAACTGGAGATTACCTACCAAATGGGAATTAGTAGAGTTATCTAAAGACAGTAAACTGAAACAAACTTTTCAATATATGAAGCATAATGTCTTTTGGAGTTCAGATGATGATCCAAAAGACCATTTTAATGCGATTACCGTTTATAGCGGTAACGGATTTATCTCCAGCAGTGACAAGTGTGAAGAGTATGCTACGATATGTGTAAGAACAAACAGATAGTTTCTCTTACACGCTTGTTATTTTAACAAACTTTTCAAATAGAGAGAATCTTCATCTCTATGGAAAACAAATACTACATTTCTAATATAACGACATTTTTCTAACACTTCAGCCACCGTTACATATGCTATCTCGGCAGCTTCTTTTTTCGGATAACCGTATATACCTGTAGAGATTGCAGGAAATGCAATAGATGTACATTTATAGCTATCGGCAAGGAGTAATGAGTTTCTATAGCAAGCGCTTAATGATTGTTTTGGATCTGCATCATTACCGTAGATTGGTCCGACGGTATGGATTACATATTTTGCTTTTAAACGACCCGCTGTTGTTATTACCGCTTCACCGGTCGCAAGACCGTTTGGATACTCTGTATCTCTTAGCGTTTTACACTCTTTGAGTATCTCCGAGCCTCCTGCTCTATGGATAGCCCCGTCAACGCCTCCGCCACCAAGCAAAGAGGAGTTTGCAGCATTCACTATTGCATCCGTATCGAGTGTTGTGATGTCACCTATGAAAATATCTATTTTATTATTTGCCATCTACTATGATATTTCATACTAAATAATAATTAGCTTACAGAAGTAAGTTGTGTTTTTCTTAATTTTACATATTTGTAGGTTTCATGAGAAACTAGGACGAGTAGAGGGAAGGGTAAAAGGATCCATAAATCGGCAAGCGGTATATATGCAGTGTTAAAGATTTTTTGTATTGCTGTAACATTGAGCATCGCCCATATCCATACAAAAACTGCAACATTAGAAAAGATCAGCATCTTGTTTGAAGTTAAACTCATACTCCAAATATTAAAATCCCAACTTCTCATAGTCCATACATTAGCCAGCTGGCTCGTTACCGCTCCAAGAAGAGTCATCGTCATCGCCTGGGCGTGAAACACAGGATCGTCTAAATGCACCTCTCCATATTGCCAACCGTGGGCAAGTAAAAAAGTAATAAAGGCAAACATAGCGGCACTCGCTTCGATAATACCTACAAAAAAGTAACCGCGTTTAAATACTTCCCAATCGAGTATTTTCTCATTCTTTCCGACAGGTGGACGTTTCATGATATTTTTTTCCGGCTTTTCACTTCCAAGTGCTAGTCCCGGAAGCATATCTGAACCGAGATCGATGGAGAGAATTTGTATAACCGATAAAGGGTTTGGAATTTTTAGAAAAAAGGAGAGAATATAAGGGACGATCTCGGGAACATTGGAAGAGAGGATGTAGGTAACAAACTTTTTAATATTAAAATAAACAGTTCGTCCCTCCTCAATGGCTGCTACGATCGAGTTGAAATTATCATCGAGTAAAACCATATCACTTGCTTCTTTGGCTACATCGGTTCCGCTTCCCATAGATATGCCGATATCGGCTCTTTTAAGTACAGGCGCATCGTTGACGCCGTCACCAGTCATCGCAACCACTTCACCGTTTGCCTGAAGAGCATCTGCTACTTTTAGTTTCTGATTACTCGCCATTCTGGCAAAAATATATGTTTTTTCCAGAAGCAGTTTTTGAAGCTCTTTATGGCTGAGTGTCGCGGCTTCATCTCCACTTATAACCCCGTCAAAACGTAAACCTATCTGTTTTGCAATAGCTGCAGCGGTATTTGGATTGTCTCCTGTGATCATAATGGTTCGAATCCCTGCACTGTAACAGGTCTCAAGTGCTTCTTTTACTTCAGGGCGGGCAACATCCATAATAGCACTTAGTCCCAAAAGAGTTAAGTTCTCTTCATCGTTTTTGTCATTGATGGCAATAGCTAAAACTCTGTAAGCTTTGTTTTCCAGTTTTTCTAAAGCTTGCTCCATTACTTGTTGAGCATTTTGATCAAAAGGCTTCACTCCGTCACTGCTTCTGTAGTGGGAACATTTTTCAAAAACAATCTCTGCAGCCCCCTTAACAAAAAGAAGCTCTTTTGAGTCCACTTGCCCAAAAGTGGACATCATTTTTCGCTCACTCGTAAAAGGGTTTTCTGCTACTTTTTGAAATCTGTATTTGAGATTGTATTTGTGTGCAGCTACTACAAGTGCAAGTTCCGTAGGATCGCCTATAGGTTGATCTTCTTCTATAGTGGCACGCGAGTTAAACCAGCAGGCCTCTAGAAAATCTTTTAAAAGCTCTTTGGAGTTCTCTTTTTCGTTTTCGATTGCAAAATCCCCTTGAGTACTATAGCCGCTGCCGCTGATAGCAATCTCTTCACCGCTTGTTAGATAGATCTCCTGTAAAGTCATCTCGTTTTTCGTTAAAGTTCCGGTTTTATCGGTACAGATGGTAGTAACACTGCCGAGTGTTTGCACGGATGCGAGGTTTTTAATAAGAGCATTGCGTTTTGCCATACGCTGCGAAGCTAAAGAGAGAGAAAGGGTAATGGTTGGTAAGAGTCCTTCGGGAACGTTAGCAACGATCAAAGAGAGAGCAAAGATAGCTGCAATTAACATCCCTTTTTCTGAAAATACTCCGAGAATAAAAAATATGACTCCTGCAAACAGGGCTAATGCTGTTAAGATTTTGGTCATATTTATCACCTCTTTTTCAAGAGGCGTGAGCCCTTTTTCAATAGTTCCCGTCATAGTTGCGATTTTTCCAAACTCGGTTGCCATCGCTGTAGAGATAACTACTGCTTCACCGCTTCCGCTGACAACGCTCGTACCTGCAAAAACCATGTTTTTTGCTTCAATCGCACGGTTTGCATCGGTATTGGGATGGAGTTCTCTTTTTGAAGGTTTTGATTCTCCGTTAAGCGAAGATGTATTTATATAGAGTTCAGCAGCTTCAAGAAGTACCGCATCGGCTGCTATCTTGTCACCTTCTTCTAAAACTATAATATCTCCGGGTACGATCTCACTTGCATCAATCTCCTGTAATGTACCTTCTCTTCGGACCTTTATAATTGTGGGCATCAGTTTGAGCAACGCTTCCATCGCTTTATCGGCTTTGAAGTTTTGCCAGAAGGTAAAAGTGGCATTTATAAAGACTGCACCAAATATTGCAAAGCCTAAAATATTGTTTCCTTCATTAGGCTGGTAATGGTGTGCAATAAAAGCGAGTATACCTGCAAGCTCAAGTAAGATAGGGAAAAACTCTATATATTGTTTAAAATATTCATGAACATAGTTTTTCTCTTTCTTTGTTTTTATAAGATTTTTGCCAAACTCATTAAGCCTTTTTGAAACCTCAGAATTGCTAAGTCCTTCTCTCTGTGTTCTGAACTGATGCAGAAGTGTTTCATGTGAGAGCTTAAAAGGTAACATCACTTTTCTTCATAGGGGATAAAATAGACGGTGTTTATTAGCGGGTCTTCAAATAAAGTATCGATCGGATGGGAAAAGAAAAAACTTGAGCTAGTATGTGCTCCTACAATTGTCAAGTCAAATCTGTTTCGGCCAATATGGGAACGAACCATCTCTCCCTCACCGTAAGCAAAGTCATGCTTGAGAGATAATTTAAAGTTAAGCATATTGGCAAGTCTGAAATAGTGTCTGAGATGAAATATGAGCTCTTTTAAGCGTGTTGTTTCTTTCTTTTCAAAAAAACTTGATTTGTATATTTTATCTATAGAGTAGATCTCCGCTTTTGCATTGTATGCTAAGACGAATGTGGAAAACAGAGTGAATTTTTTTACTGAGAGTTTTGAGCTTCTGATCGGTAAGACGACATTTTCTACACGATTTGCATAGCCTGTGTTTAACACCTTTACAATAGCAAAATCTACTTTTAGTTTTTTATGGATGAGTGTTTGAACGAAGGAGGGGTCAAAGAGTGCATGTCTGTATCGTGTTGAGCAAAAGATCATATCTATATCTTTTTGTTCTATAAAGGTTGTAAGTTCCTCAAGTGTATCAAAGATAGTAAAGTTTGATTCTACATCTTTCTCTTGCGCTAAAGCAAACAGATCATCGGCACTTTTTTGCACCTCTTCAAGAGAGTCTTTCCCTTTGACATGAAGAATATAAAGAGGAAGGTTTGATTGTTTTGCATAGTTTAGGGCATATATGGAGGAGGTTTGAGAACTTAACGAACCGTTTATAAGAGTGATAACGTGCATAGATATATCCCCTTTAAAAAGCATATCTGTCTATTGTACACAAATTTTAGATAATTTGTGTCGTACGATCTTTAATTAGATGTTTTTATAGCTTATCATCTTCTACCTTTATTTAAATATAGAAGAGTTTTTGATAAGTAAGTTATGTCTTAATGTTAGTTTTGAAAATGGAACTTTCTTGTTTATTAGTTTTACAGTTTCATCATTCATGGGTATAGCCAAAACTATTTTATCATCATTTAAAATATAATATTTTTTAAATTTAAAAAATTGAATAATAAAATAAACAGATAGAAAAATCATGTTTAGTAGGGATTGACCAATAGTACCAATGAAGGACTCAACTTTATTATTCAATGTTTTTTTCTTGAGTTTTATTTTTTCTATTTCTCCGAAAATAGGAAAATAACTCCAACCAATATTTATTTTATTTAATTGCATAATATATTTATCAATGTCTCCATTATTTAAAACAAAGTCATAAGATAAACTTTCTTTATCAATCAATATATATTGTGTTGATGATAGTAGTTTATATAATTGTTTATATCCATAAAAAAATGATGAGAAAACACCGATGATACTTGTAACTAATCCCGCTTTATACATAAGTAAATCAAGACTATCTTTTTCTATAGCTATTTTTTGTATCAAAAAATACAATAGTAAAATGAATATAATTAGTGAAAATATTCTTAGTGTTAATTCAGATTTTAACAAGTAGTCATTCTTGATTGTAATTTCTATCATTGTTCCTTTGTCATCTAACGTTTGAAATGAGCAATCAAAAAGCCGCCCGCGGGTTTTTGATTGGTCTCCTCTGGTTTGTTAGGCTTTTGGAGCTTTGTAGTCTTTACGAACATATGTATATCCTAGAAGTACAAAGATTAGACCTACAATTAACTGAACTGCTGTCATCATCAGGGCTTCATTTCCATAAAAACGCGGTAATGTTGGTTTTAACTGGAATGAAATAGTGCCTGTTTCAAAATATGCCAATATAGCATCTATAGAAATGTATACAAGACCTAAACCCATAAGAACAAAAATGATAGCTAGTAATATTCTTGTCTTTTTTTCTTTCACTTTATGTGCCTAACTATTTATTCAACAAACATTATATATAGATTAGCTTGACATTAGCTAAATAAATGAACACTAAAAATGTTAATTTAAATGATATAGAAGGTGTTAAAGAGCTATTTTAATCCCGACAGGGCAGTGATCAGAGCCTTCTATATGATCGAGTATAAAAGCATCCTCAAGGTTTTCAGCTAAGTCTTCTGAGATAAAGAAGTAGTCTATTCTCCAGCCGACATTTTTAACTCTTGCACTGAAACGGTATGACCACCAGCTGTAACGATCAGCTTCATCGCCGTTTACATATCTAAACGTGTCTATATAGCCGTGATCAAGTAGTTTATCGATCCATGCGCGCTCGATCGGAAGAAATCCTGATGTTTTAGAATTTGCTTTTGGATTTTTAAGATCGATCTCACGGTGGGCAGTATTAACATCACCGCAGATGATGATACTTTTCCCTTCTTCTCTTAGCGCTTCACAATGATCTAAAAAACGATCGTAGAACTCCATTTTATAGTTCAAACGATCTTCATCTTTTTGCCCGTTTGGAAAATAGACGTTAAAGAGGACTATGTCATCAAAATGGGTTTCAATAATGCGCCCCTCATTCATGATATCTATATCTTTGCAATATGAAACATTTTGGCTTTGAAGTGTAGAGAACGTTGCCGTACCGCTGTAGCCTTTTTTCTCTGCCGAATTAATATGGCGTTCTAAGTAAGGTTTTTCAAAAAGGTTATCAGGAATCTGTTCTTCGAGTGCTTTGATCTCTTGTAGACATAAGATGTCTGGATGACGTTCATCGATCCATTTGAGGGATTCTTTATTTGCTATTGCACGGATACCATTGACATTCCATGAGATTATTTCGATTGAATCTGACATTTATAACCTTTGAATTTGAAGTAAGAGAGAAAAAAGAAAAGGGGTTTACTAAAGGAAAAATCCTTTAGTAATTAAAAGAGTGGACTTCTATACAAAGTCCACTTTAGCAACGTGGTGTTTTAAACCAAGCTCAGCCGGAGTACATCCAAGAGCAAGACCTACCATTTGTTGCATATGAAGTACAGGAAGTTGTACGTCACGACCGATTGCTTCAGAAGCATGGTGAGTTTGTGTATCTAGTTTTAAGTGACATAATGGACATGGAGTTACCATCCAGTCAGCATCAGCATCCATAGCACCTGCAATTGCATTACCAGTTAAAATAGCTGCAGTTTTTGGAGCTTGAAGCTCAACGTGGAAACCACAACATTTGTTTTTTTCTTCATAATCAACATTTTTTCCACCACACGCGATGATTAGATCATCTAGTGAAGTAGGGCGGTATGCCGATTCAGGAGATTTATGAGTTTCATTTTGAAGCTCTGATGGACGGATATTGTGACATCCATAGAAAGGCGCAATATTGAATTGGCTTAGTGGAGTTACAACCATCTCTTTAATTTTATCTAGACCAAAGTCATCAATGATAGCATATAGGAAGTGAGTGATTTGAGATGTACCTTTGTACTCTAAACCAACTTCAGCAAGTTTTTCATTTACTCTAGCTTTAAGATCAGCATCGTTATCTAGTTTATGTTTTGTCATAGCTGTGTTTAATTGACACGTATTACAGATAGTTACCATAGTAAGACCGTGTTTTTCAGCATATGCAATATTTCTAGCATTTAATACTAAAGATAAAAATTCATCATAATCTTGTAAGTGAGAAGCTCCACAACAAGAAGCTTCCGTTAGTTCAACTAGTTCTATTCCAAGTTTATCTGCAACAGCAAGAGTTGACATCATTTGCTCTGGCGTACTTTGTTTAGCAGTACAACCAGTAAAAAGTGCATATCTTAATTTTTCCATATTATTGTCTCCTAAAACTTCGCAGTTGTAGATGATTTAACAAGTGCTTTAATCTCATCCATATTATCTGATTTCGGTAATTGCCACGGCATAGGGATTTTACCTTTTGTAAACATTTTAAATGCTACCGGTAAATGTTTTACGATTGCCGGACCTTCAGAGTAAAGTACTAAGCCACCTTCATCAAGTACACCGCGTTTTGCGATCGAGTGGATAAATCCAACAGCGTGACGTGTAGCAACGTTAGACTCTGCTTTTCCTTCTTGGAAAAGTTTTTGGTGAAGTTTAGTGATTTTACCGATTGGATCGATCTCTTTAGGACAAACCTCTCTACATTCGAAACATTTAACACAGTCCCAAACACCTTGACCCATTTGGTTAACATCCATAAGTCTTGTTTCAGACTCATCACGAACATCAGCTTCAAATCTATATGCAGCAGCAAATGCAGCAGGTCCAAAGAAGTCATCATTTACTTCAACAGCAGGACATGCGTAGTGACATGCACCACATTGGATACAAAGATCAGCTTCATCAAGAGCTTCAGCATCATGAGGTGATACAAGGTTTTCCATCTCTGGAGCTTCATCTACATCTGTAACAACATAAGGTTGTATAGCAGCATGTTTCTCCCAGAAGTCAGATTTGTCAATGATCATATCTTTTACAGCACGTTTTTTACTTAATGGCTCAATAACTAACTCGCTACCAAATAGATCTACCATGTCATTCATGCTCTCTTTACAAGCAAGAGTAGAGCGACCGTTTACTTTAATAGCACATGCACCACAGATACCGTGACGACAAGATCTTCTATAAGAGAAACTTCCGTCATGATCCCATTTGATTCTGTTTAAAATGTCTAAAACAACCTCTTCAGAAGTTACTTCCATCTCATAATCATCATAATATGGAAGATAATCCTCTTCAGCATTGAAGCGGAATACTTTAAACTTTACTTTTTGTGTAGTAATTGTATGTTCCATAAGTTATCCTTAGTAGTTTCTTGCTTTTAATTCATGTTTGCCAAGAACAACATCCATGTAGTCTAAAGAGATGTTACCATCTTTGTCCATATATGCCATTGTGTGTTTTAACCAATCTTGATCATCACGCTCTTGGAAATCTTCTCTATAGTGTGCACCACGGCTCTCTTTACGAGGAAGTGCAGATTCAACGATAAATAGTGAGTAGTCTAACATGTGACCAAGCTCAATAGCTTCTTGAAGCTCAGTGTTGAATACTTTTGATTTGTCTTTTATACGAATATTTTTAAATCTTGCTCTTAGTTCTTTTACTTTTTCAATAGCAAGTTTGATAGTCTCTTCAGTTCTGAATGCACCAGCGTTTGCAGTCATAGCTTGTTGTAACTCTTCACGAAGTTCAGTTACTGTTTCATCTCCGTTATTGTTAATGATGAAATCAACTTCAGCTAAAGCTGTTTGTGCATCTTCTACAGTTGCAGGACGAAGTTCAATGTTATCGATCTCTTCAACCATAGTTTTACCAACAAAACGACCAAATAGTAATGCTTCAAGAACAGAGTTTGCACCAAGACGGTTTGCACCGTGAACAGATACACAAGAACACTCACCGGCAGCATAAAAACCTTCGATAAGTTCATCATTGTTTTTACGAACGTTACCAGCAATATTTACCGGAATACCACCCATAGAGTAGTGAGCAGTCGCAGAGATTAAGATCGGCTCTTTGATCATGTCTAAACCTAAGAATGTGATAGCAAGTTCACGTAACTCAGGAAGTTTTTGCATAATAAGATCTTTTCCAAGGTGTGTTACATCTAGATACACAGCATCTTTTCTTGGACCAACACCACGACCTTCTCTGATCTCGTTTAAGATAGCACGAGATACAACGTCACGAGAAGCTAGTTCTAATGCGTTCGGAGCATATTTCTCCATGAAACGCTCACCTTTAGAGTTGAACAGACGTCCACCCTCACCACGAGCAGCTTCAGAGATTAAAACACCGTTTCCTGAAAGTCCAGACGGGTGAAATTGTACGAATTCCATATCTTCTAGAGGGATACCGTGACGAGCTACGATAGAAAGACCGTCACCTGTATTTGCATGAGCATTAGAGTTGATCTTATAACAACGAGCATATCCACCAGTAGCGAACATTACAGATTTTGCATTGAAGATAGCCATTTGCATATCACGAATGTTAAATGCAACTACACCAGATACTTTACCATCTTTATAGATGATGTCTGCTGCATACCACTCATCCCAGAACTTAACACCAGAACGGTCAGCTTGCTCATAAATAGTTTGTAATAATGTAAGACCAGTTCTGTCTTTTGCAAAACAAGCACGTGGTGAAGATTGTCCACCAAAAGGTCTTTGAGCGATTTTACCGTCTTCAGTACGGCTAAACGCCGCACCCATTCTTTCAGCCCAGCGAATAGTCTCTGGAGCATTTTTACACATAAACTCAACAGCATCTTGATCTGCTAAGTAGTCTGCACCTTTAACTGTATCGAACTCATGAAGTTCAACACTGTCAGCATCACTAAAAGCGGCATTAACACCACCTTGAGCAGCACCTGAGTGACTTCTTAAAGGGTGAAGTTTTGTGATTACGGCAACTTTTTTGC
The DNA here is from genome assembly GCF_030577135.1 of Sulfurimonas sp. hsl 1-7. Classification (NCBI taxonomy): domain Bacteria; kingdom Pseudomonadati; phylum Campylobacterota; class Epsilonproteobacteria; order Campylobacterales; family Sulfurimonadaceae; genus Sulfurimonas; species Sulfurimonas microaerophilic. Next base: position 443,472 of record NZ_JAUIRR010000001.1, read on the forward strand.
CTGCATTTTGCAGTTCTCTCGCTGCTGCACATCCCGCAAGACCTGCACCAACAACAACTGCATCGTAAGTATAAATAGGAATACTCATTAAATTTCCTTCGTATAAAGAACTAAAATAATGCTGATTATATCTCAAAAAGGCTTATGCTAGATTAAATGTTGGATATATGGCGAAGAAGATGGAGAATGTTACAATTTTGGACACAAAAAGAAATATGTGTTACGATATTTCTCTATGTACATCTTTTTGTGCTAGGTCTCTTGTTTGGAAAATTTTATTTTTTCCTGTTGTTTTTGCGTAGTTTAATACCTCTTTAGCTTGTTTAATAGCTTCTTCAAGATTTGTATTATTTGGTTTGATCACATGTCCACCTGTTACAGTGATACGTTCCGTACCGACATCAGGAACATTAAATTTCAGATCAGCGATACTTTCACGGATCAGTTGAGCATCTTTATAACATTGCTCTTTTGTCGGACGAGACAGGATAATAGTATACTGGTTGTAATCAGTTCTGGCAATTACATCAACAGGTTGTTCATATAAAGATATAGTGTAAGCAATCTTTTTCAAAATGCTTTGTGTAATATCTTGAGGATACGGTCTGTGTGTTTTTGAAAAATTGTCTACATCTAAAACCGTTACAGAGGTAAAGTTGCTGTCTTTTAAACCTTTTTTATGAGAGTAAGAGTTTAACATACCCTTGTAGTTATTAATTCCCGTTACTTTATCAAGCATAGTAGGGTTGTCACTACTTACAGTTTTTCTATTCATTCTAAGGGCAATAGCGTCCGCTTCTATTGAGAATATCTCATACCCTTTTTTATCTTTATCTATTTGATATAAAAATTCAATGTCGTTATAGATTTTGCTGAGTCTGCTTCTATACCAGAACGTAAAGAACAGTACAATGATAAAAAGCCCATAAGATATATTTTTAATTACGTAGAACTTTGTCTCATCATAATCGATATGTTTTAAAAGCATACTGTTAATGTGCTGCGTTACAGCAGTTAACGAGTTCTCTAAAGTCTCTTTTGCTTTTATCTCTTCTTGTGAATGTTTTAAACTCTTTTTATTTTTCAGAATATCTTCATAGTATACGTGTGCCGCATTATTGAAGTTGTCTATCAATCTAGAAAGATGATTAATATCAGAACTGTATTCACTTGCATTGCCAAGAAGGTAACGTTCTGTAACATTATATTTATAGATCATCATAAGCTTATCTATATCTTGGTGCAGCTGTGTACTTTTACCGTTAAATTGAATCAATGCCAACTCCACATCATTTTTATCAAGTTGTGTAAGTTTATGAACAATGTTTTTTTGTTTTTGAAGATTGTCTATCTTTTGAGTTGAGAGGTCATGCTCGAAAACGAATAGAATTAAGACTGTAACCATTAAAAATAAAAAGACGAGATAAGTCTTTAAGCTTTTAAATATTTTTTTAATTGAACTTTTCATACTTTTTCCTAAAAATGTTATAATATCACTACGTAGCTATTTTATATCGGCAGACGTTAATATATCCTTAATATGAAGAAGTTTTATTGAATTTAGAAAATTATTTTATAGCGCAATTTCACAATAAACATATTGGGGATGACGGGGCGGTAATAGGAAAGTATGTATATTCAAAAGATGCTTTTTTCGAAAATATCCACTTTAAACGAGACTGGCTGAGTTTTTACGACATTGCAAAACGTGCAATGCTTGTAAATATTTCAGATGCTTTGGCAATGGGTGCGACTCCAAAATACGCACTTTTAAGTGTGGCAATGCCAAAAAATATGAACAGAGCCGATATGAAAAACTTGGCTGATGGTTTTAAAGCTGTAGCTGCACAATATAATGTAGAGATTATAGGCGGAGACACTATAAGCAATACAAAATTGGATATAACGATAACGATTATATCTGAAGTGAAGCGCACTTTACACAGAAAAGGGATCAAAAACAATTATCTTTTTGCATATACGGGTGTTTTAGGACATTCGGCAAAAGAGTTGAAGAAGTTGTTGAACCTTGGAAAAATCCATCAAAAATCTAAGTTTATAGATATACAATTGCGACAACAGTTTTTAAAAAGATCTTCAAAAGTTTTAAAAGCGGGCATGGATATCTCTGACGGACTTTACAGCGATCTGGAAAAACTAACGTCTACCAATAAACTCGGTGTACATTTTTTTAAACAGATCCCTAAACGTATCGGATGCAGCGGTGAAGAGTACGAGATGTTGGTAAGTTTCGCTCCACAAGACAGAAAAAAAATGGTTCGCCTAGCACAACTTTCAAGAACAAAGCTTACTGTTTTTGCAAAAGCGACAAGAAACAGATATACAAACAGATGTAAAGCACATCATTTTTAGGAAAAATATGGACAGATTTTATTCACTGGCACATGCTAGTATAGATTTTCACTTTAAGCAGTCACCACGAGATTTCGTAGTTGATGAGATACCTCTTTACGAGTTTAGCGGCGATGGTGAACATCTAGTGCTTCACGTACGAAAAAAAGGGCTTTCAACTACAGAGATGGTTGGCAGTATCGCAAGATATTTAGGGATAAAAAACAAAGAGATTGGTTATGCCGGCCTTAAAGATAAAAATGCGATGACAAAGCAGTATATCTCTTTGCATAAAAAGTATGAAGAGGCGTTGGAAAACTTTACACACGATTCAATTAAAATCCTCTCAAAAACATACCATAACAATAAGATCAGAGTAGGGCATTTAAAGGGAAACAGGTTTTTTATCCGTTTGAAAAAAGTGAATCCTACAAGTGCGGCAAAGATTGATGAAGCTCTTAAAAATATTGATAAGCAGGGACTTCCTAACTTTTTTGGCTACCAGCGTTTCGGTAATGACGGAGACAACCATATCCTTGGTGAAAAGTTGGCAAAAGGGGAAGCTAAAGAGCGAAATCCCCGTGTGAAGAAACTTTTGATTAATGCGTATCAGTCACACCTTTTTAACCTGTGGCTCTCAAGAAGATTGGAGATTAACTCTTTGGTGTCAAGTTTTGGCGTGGATGAACTTGCCCCTTTACTAAACCTGCCAAAGCAGGAGCTTCAAAAAATGAAGGCGCAAAAACATCCGTTTAAACTTATAAGCGGTGATTTGATGGAGCATTATCCACATGGAAGAGTGTTTGAGTTTAGTGGTGATGCACATGACCTAGAGCGTTTTGATGAACGAGACATCAGTGTGACAGGACTTTTACCGGGTAAAAGAGTAAAAATCACATCACAGTTTGCTCGTGAGATTGAGAAAGATTTTGACGATGAACTCAAAGAGGATGGTGCACGCCGTTATGCATGGGTATATCCAACTGACATAGAGGGAAGATTTAACCCTGTTGAAGCGCAGTATGAGATGAATTTTACGTTGCCGAAGGGTTCTTATGCAACGGTATTGATCGAGGAGATTGCAAAGCGTAAGCTTGTTTAATGCAGAGGGATTAATCTATCCCTCTTTTTTATGTTTTATTTGAAAACTTCGTACATATATTGATTCATAGGAGTATCTTCTTGGTTACCCCATTGTTTCATAGAAGCATCGTAAAGTCTTACTTGTTTATATCCTAGTACACCTGAGAGTACAAAGTAGTTATATGAAGTCTCTAACCCACCCGTACAGTATACTAAAACCTCTTTGTTTTTATCGAGTTTGTAACCCTCTTTAAAGAGTGTATCAAGCGCTTTTTTCGATTTGAGTGTGTAGTCTTTATTTACAGAATAGTTCCATGAATAACTCATCGCCCCTTGAATATGCCCGTTACGTTTTACAGTAGCCGTCGGTGTAATTCCAAGATACTTGTCACTCGGTCTTGCGTCGATCATAGGGATTTTTCCTAGATGTTGTTTTACGTATGTAATATCTGCAATTTTAGCAGGATTGATAGTAGCTTGAAAATCACTTTTTTGAACTTTTTTCACTTTGTCTGTCAGCTCGTAACCTTGTGCACTCCAGTTGTTCTCACCACCGTCAAGTAAAGAGACGTTTGTAATCCCTACATAGTTCATAGCCCAGTAGATATAAGTAGCTTTTAGGTAGTCTTTAGGAGTTTTTACAGATGCGTAAAGGACAACGTGTGTATCTTTAGTAATCCCTAGATTTTGGATCTCTTGTTGGATCTCTTCGATCGAGCGAATTGTAAGAAATGTTCCGTTGTTGATTCTCCACTTATTTATAGATGTTGGCACAGCACCGCTAATATGTTGTTCTGAAAAACTGGCCTGATCGGAGACCTCTACAATACGTAAATCTTTCTTGTTAAGATTGTTATGTAACCACTCGGGAGATACGAGTGCTTCAGAGGCAAAGAGAGATAAACTACATAAAAGAGTAAGAAGTAGTTGCTTCATTATAATATCCTTATTTAAAATTGTTTCATAGATTGTACCAACTGGATTAAGATCTATTATTGAGAAAAAAAACTAGCTATTTAATTTTATACATTATTTATTTAGGGATAATAATTTTCTTTTGAATCTACATAGTTGCAAAAGTTAATAGACTTTTCATCGATAATTCAATACAATTTCATTAATAAAATAGAGGGTAAAATGGAAAAAAGACACATAACAAGTTTAATTTCACAAAATTTCGGCAAATTCGCCGGCAAAGAGTTTCCACACTGGTTTCAAAAAATAGTTAATAATTCATACGTAAAACTGATGGGACTTGATATGGGTGAGTTTCATGCACCCGAAACATACAAAAGTTTAAATGCACTTTTTACAAGAACACTAAGAGAAGATAGAGCATATTCTCGTGACGGAGATGATTTTATATCACCTTGTGATTCTTTTATCTCTGAATGCGGAAAAATCGAAAACGATTATGCACTTCAGATTAAAGGGATGCGCTATAAAGCGAGTGAACTGATAGGTTCTGAGTTTAGTGATGAAGAAAAAGCGATAGTAGAGGGTGGAGATTTTATAAACTTCTATCTTTCTCCAAAAGATTACCATCGTTACCATATTCCGACAAATTTAAAAGTTTTAAAAGCTGTACATATCCCTGGAAAATTTTATCCTGTAAATATGCCTTCGTTGAAAAAACGTCTTAATCTTTTTATAGAGAACGAAAGGGTAGTGCTTTTATGTGAAACCACAAACGGTAAAAAGTTTTATATGGTACTTGTAAGTGCTTTAAATGTCGGTGTTATGAAAGTAAATTTTGAACCGGCTATACAAACAAATGCTACAAAAGATTTAAAACCGAGAGTGTATGAGTTCCATGAACTTTATTTAGATAAAGCTAGTGACTTCGGATGTTTTGAGATGGGTTCTACGATCGTGATACTTTCTGAAAAAGATCTATTTAAAGAGGTAGATGTAAAAGCAGGTGAACACGTAAAATACGGACAGACTATAGCTAAACTGTAGTAGCTCTTTTTACAATATTACTTTAAAAAGTAATAGACTAAAAGACATTACGCCCATTCCAAGGGCGATCCCTATAATGGTCGTATGTGCATTTCCATACAACCTTGCTGCGGGTAAGAGCTCATCAAATGAGATATAAATCATTATACCCGCAACTACTCCAAATGTAACTCCAAGTGTGATATCACCCATAAGTGGAAGAAGCAGAAAAAAACCAATGAGTGCTCCTACAGGTTCGGCAATGCCGCTTCCAATTGCATAGTAAAAAGCCTTTTTCTTATCCCCTGTTGCATGATAAATTGGTAACGATACAGCCATTCCTTCTGGAATATTATGAATAGCGATAGCAAGTGCGATCGGTATGCCCAGCATCAAGCCATCTAAAGCAGAGATAAAAGTTGCAAAACCTTCAGGAAAATTATGAACGCCAATTGCAATAGCTGTAAAAATACCTGTACGTTTTAATGAGTGTTTTTGAAGGCTATTGTCATATTGTTGCAGTTCTTTTAGTTGTGTATCGCTTTTTAGTTCATGAGGATTGACATCACCGGGAACTAAATAATCAATTAAAGCAGAAAGAGCAAAGCCGCCAAAAAAAGCAAGAAGAGTGAATGCTTCACCCTGAATCTCTCCGTATATTGTCGAAAAGTTATTTTGTGCTTTTATAAGTATCTCGCCAAAAGAGACGTATATCATAACACCTGCTGAAAAACCCATCCCGACAGAGAGAAACTTATGATTATTTGTATGCGAAAAAAAAGCTAAGCTTGCGCCGATACCTGTAGATAAACCAGCTAATAGAGTTAGAAGAAATGCTGAGTAAAACGCTGTAGTATCGGTAATTTCCATGTTTCAATCATACATCGCACCTTCTTATAGAAAAGTTAAAATAATTTATTCATTATAAAATATTATGAAATGTAGTATAATGATTGGATGAAACGTTGCAAAACAACTGATACATATCAGCATCATACTCTTGAGGAATCAGAGAGAACATTAAATGCTATTCTTGATATTGTTGTTGAAGGCACATGGGATTGGAATGCAAAAACCGGTCATGTGACTCGAAGCCCAAACTGGTACAGAATGCTTGGGTATGATGTCGGTATATTTAGCGAAGATGTTTTTACATGGGAAAACATTATCCACCCTGATGATTATCCAAAAGTAATGGAACATTTTGAATCATATATCAATGGTAAAATTGATAAGTATGAGGTGGAATATAGATGTAAAAAAGCTGACGGTAGTTATATCTGGATTGTAGACACCGGACAGATCATCGAATGGGATGATGATGGAAATGTGCTACGGATGATAGGCGCTCATGAAAATGTTCATGAACGTATAATGTTCGAAGCTGAACTCATAAGAAATTACAAGCTCCTGCAAGAGGGCAATGCAACACTACAGAAACTCCTCGAAGAAAAAAACAAAGAACTCCAAAAAACCAATCAAGAACTAGAAAAAAAAGTTGAAGAGATCGATTCTATTTCAAAAACAGATACTTTAACAAAAGTAGCCAATAGAAGAAGTTTTGAAGAGGAGATCATAAAAGAAGTAGAACGTGCTAAAAGATATAAGCACCCTTTGTCTTTTGCCATGTTTGATATTGACTTCTTTAAAGAGGTAAATGATGAATACGGACATGGTGTAGGAGATGCTGTCTTAATAGAACTGAGTAGTTTAGTAAAACAAAACTTGAGGATTCATGATTCTATTGCAAGATGGGGTGGTGAGGAGTTTATCTTACTTTTACCAAACACAAATCTTCTCGGTGCTATCCATTTTATTGAAAAGATAAGAGAGCTTATCGCTACGACCAATTTTCATAAAAATATATCTATAACTTGTAGTTTCGGTCTTGCAGAGTTTAGTGAAGAAGAATCGGTGGAGGAGTTTTTTAAAAGAGCAGATGATGCTCTTTATACGGCAAAAAACTCCGGTAGAAATCAATTGGTTTTTTAAACGTTAAATCTAAAGTGCATTACATCGCCGTCTTGAACGATGTACTCTTTTCCTTCTAGTCTCATTTTCCCTGCTTCTTTAGCACCTGCTTCACCGCCGCAAGCGATAAAGTCTTCATAGCTGATAACTTCGGCACGGATAAAACCTTTTTCGAAGTCGTTGTGGATTGCTGCAGCTGCACGTGGAGCTGTTGAGTTTTGGCGGATTGTCCAGCTACGAACCTCTTTAACACCTGCAGTGAAGTAGCTCATAAGTCCAAGTTTCTCAAAACCTTTGTGGATGATCTGCTCTAGACCAGATTCAGTTACACCGAGTTCATCTAAGAACTCTTTTGCTTCCTCTTCTTCAAGACCGATTAGTTCCTCTTCAACTTTTGCACAAAGCTTGATAAGTTCACAGTTGTTTTTTGCAGCGTGTTCTTTAAGTGCGATTACATACTCATTATCTTCTAAAAGACCGTCTTCATCTGTGTTTGCACCGTACATAATCTCTTTGTCAGTTAAGAAACGAAGTTCACGAGCAAGTTGTTTGTACTCATCTGTATCTGCTTTTTCAAAGTTACGAGCTAAATTCCCTTCACCAAGGTATTCTAAAAGTTCACTAGCAACATCAACAAGTCCTTGAGCAGATTTGTCTGCTTTTGCTTGTTTTTTAAGTCTGTCGATTCTGTTTGAAAGTACTTCAATGTCAGCTAAAATAAGCTCACCTTCAATGATCTCAACGTCACGAAGCGGATCGATGCTTCCTTCATTATGAACAATGTTTTCATCTTCAAAACATCTCACAATTTGTAAGATAACTTCTGTTTCACGGATGTTTGATAGGAACTTATTTCCTAGACCTTCACCCTTACTCGCACCTTTTACAAGACCTGCAATATCTACGAAGTCTAATGTCGAGTACTGAATTCTCTCAGGATTAACAATCTTTGCAAGTTCCCCTAAACGTTTGTCAGGTACCGGCACAACTGCTTTATTTGGTTCTATAGTACAAAACGGATAATTTGCCGCTTCTGCGTTTTGTGCTTTTGTTAAAGCGTTGAATGTTGTTGATTTACCTACGTTTGGAAGTCCTACTAAGCCTATTGCTAATCCCATATCTTACCTTTAAAAAACTTTTTGTGGAATTATATCTAAGAAAAGCTAAAATTATACATGCTAGAATTGCATCAAAAATTAGATAAGGTATATTTTGAAATTTAGTGAGAAGAAACTTATAATATTTGATTTTGACGGAACACTCATTGACAGTGTGCCTGATCTGGCAGCTTCAGTAAATTTTATGTTGAGAAAATTAAATAAAAAACTATATAGTATAGATGAGATAAGGGAGTGGGTCGGCAACGGTGCACAAACACTTGTAAAGCGTGCTTTGACTGGGAAAAAAGATTTCCAAGAAGAGGAAGTCAATAAAAATCTTTATAAGCAGGGTCTGCCTATTTTTCTTGAAAGCTATGAAGAGAAACTTTGTGAACATACTTATCTCTATGAAGGTGTAAAAGAGACGTTAGAAGATCTCAAACAAAGAGGGTATAAAATGGCGATAGTGACAAATAAGCCTTATAAGTTTATATTGCCCATCTTAGAAGCACTGGAGATTGAAGGGTATTTTGAGTTATTACTCGGAGCTGATTCACTGGCTAGTAAAAAACCCTCAGCGGAACCGTTATTGCATGCAATGAATCACTTTGAATGTAATGAGAAAGAGTGTGTAATGGTAGGGGATTCTAAAAACGATATTATCGCTGCAAACAATGCAAATATGCATAGTATCGCTGTTAGTTACGGATATAACTACGGTGAGGATATCTCAGTACATCAGCCGAGTATTATTATCGAAAATTTTGCAGATATTATAAAACACCTGGAAGTGTAATGGATACAACTAAGAAGATAGCGATCGTAGGTGGTGGAATAGCAGGAGCTTCCGTTGCACTTTATTTGGCAAAAACAGGTCTTAGCATTACACTTTTTGATAAGGAGAAGTCTCTTGTAAGCGGTCCGCCTATGTGTCACTTGCATGCAGGGGGGAACCTTTACAGAGAGATAGATGACAATCAGTGTAAAATGCTTTTACAGCAATCGATTGAGTTGTTGCGGTTTTATCCTTATGCGATCGACTTTCGCCCGACGGTAATAGCAACTCCTACCACTGATGAGTCTGAGCCTAGTGATCTTTTCCCACGATTAAAGATGTTACAAGCTGAGTACCGGCATCTAATAGAGCTTGACCCCAATAATGAAGTACTGGGTAAAAGCGAAGAGTATTTTAAATGTTTTTCAAAAGAGGAGATGCTCTTACTTAAAGAAAAAGAGAGTGTACAACATCCTCAAACCTTAGATGAATGGATGATCCCCGTTGCAAAAAACATAGAGCTTGAAAAAATAAAGTATCCGCTTATCATGGTTCAAGAGTATGGACTCAATGTTTTTCGTATCTCGGCAAGTGTAACGCTCGGTTTAGAAAAACAAGAAAACGTAGGGTTGAAAACTGAGACTGAAGTTCTTGATATTAAGAAATATGAAACTTCATTTAAAATCACTTACAAGCACGATGATGAAGTAGTTACAGAGGATTTTGACTACCTCATCAATGCTGCAGGTTTTAGAAGCGGTGAGATCGATGATATGCTTGGAATCAAGCGCGATCGTTTAGTAGAATTTAAAGCGGCATATGTAACAAAGTGTAATAAGTACGATACTCTGTGGCCTGAGGTTATCTTTCACGGCAAGCGTGGAACACCTCAAGGGATGGCTCAGTTTACTCCTTATCCTGACGGTTATTTTCAACTCCATGGAATGACAAAAGATATTACCCTTTTTGATAATGGACTTGTTCGTAGTAATGCATTAAGTGCCCAGCCGAAACTCGATGATATGTTTATAAAAAAGATCGATCAAGGGTGGTGTTTTACGGTAACACAGAGCCGTACGCAAGCAGCTATTGAACACCTTGCTCAGTATATACCGGCATTTAAAGATGCAAAGGTTGCTTCAAAACCTCTTTACGGTGCGCAGCAGATACCCGGAGATGATGCAGACCTTAGAGCTTCTGAAGTTTCATTTGAAGGGGAGAGATATGCAAGATGCGAGATCGTAAAAGCGTCCTCTATCCTTACTATGGCTGATGCGATTGTAAAAAAACTGATAGGACTTGGTTTTGTCGATAGGGAGTTTTACGGGCAAAGAGACTTTACGACAGCCCAAACTCTTAAAAAAGAGGACGTAGATCGTTATGCCGAACTGACTTGTAAAGAGAGGGAGTATCCAAGCTCACTTGCATATGTAAGCAACTCTTATTAAATTCGTAGTATAATAGGTTACTATTTCCGTGTATAGGAGTGACTTGTTATGCAGTATATTAAGTATTTTGACCAGATAGGGATAGACGATGTAGAGAGTGTAGGCGGGAAGAATGCCTCACTAGGAGAGATGTATCAAAACCTCTCAAACAGCGGAGTGAAAATTCCGTACGGTTTTGCTATTACAGTTGATGCCTATAACTATTTTTTAGATGCAAACGGCTTGCTGGATAAGCTTCATGAACAGTTAGATACCCTAGAGCCCGATAATGTGGCCCAACTGCAAGAGAGAGCAAAAATATGTCGGGAGCTTATTTTAAATGCCTCTATTCCCGATGAGCTTCAAGCTGAGATACTTCAAGGGTATAAAACACTTCAACAAAGATATGACACCTCTATCACTTTAGCTGTACGATCATCCGCTACGGCCGAAGACTCACCTGAAGCCTCTTTTGCAGGACAGAACGAAACCTTTTTAAATATCTCCAATAACGAAGAACTCCTAAATGCATACAAACAGTGTATAGCATCAAACTTTACAGACAGATCGATCCACTATAAGTACGATAACGGTTTTGAGTACTTAAAGGTATACCTGAGTGTAACGGTTATGAAAATGGTTCGCAGCGATTTGAGCGCCAGCGGTGTAATGTTTAGTATAGATACAGAGAGCGGTTTTGAAGACGTAGTTCTTATAAACGGTGCATACGGACTAGGTGAGAATGTAGTGCAGGGGAGTGTCGATCCGGATAACTTCTATGTGCATAAACCTACATATTTAAAAGGTTTTCGGGCTGTATTACAAAGAACACTCGGAAGCAAGAAGATTAAGATGAATCGACACTCAGAGAATGTTGATGTCCCAGAGGAGGATCGTAAACGCTATTGTGTAAGTGATGAAGATATATTACAGCTGACTGATTATGCTATTAAGATCGAGGAACATTACTCTGCTAAAGCGGGATATAAAAAGCCTATGGATATAGAGTGGGCAAAAGATGGTGACGACGGTGAGATCTATATAGTGCAGGCCCGCCCTGAAACGGTAGAATCACATCACAATAAACTTACATACGAGAGTTATAAACTAAAAGAGAGCGGGGAGTTACTGGTAAGCGGTAGTGCAGTTGGAAGAAAGATAGCCTCGGGAAAAGTAAGACGTGTAAAAGAGCTCTCTGAGCTGACAACATTTGAAGCTGGAGATGTACTTGTAGCTGAAACCACTACACCTGACTGGGAACCTGTTATGAAGATAGCTGCTGCCATTGTAACAAACAGAGGGGGGCGAACATGTCATGCTGCTATTATCTCACGTGAGCTTGGTATTCCTGCTGTTGTAGGGTGTGACAATGCTACCGAGGTACTTCAAGATGGAGATTTGGTGACGGTAAGCTGTGCAGAGGGTGAAGTTGGCTTTGTCTATAAAGGGCTACTTGATTTTGAGGTTGAAGAGAGTGACCTTAGTGACGTTAAAGAGACAAAAACAAAAATTATGATGAATCTGGGTAACCCCGATCTCGCATTTTCACTCTCTGCCTTACCGGTAGACGGGATAGGACTTGCCAGAATGGAGTTTATTATTAACCAGGCTATCAAGGTACACCCTATGGCACTTATCCATCCTGAAAGATTGGATCAAGCTACAACAGAAGCGGTCAATAAACTCAAAGGTGATGAAAATGGAGAAGAGTTTTTTATCCGTCATTTGAGTGAGGGTGTTGCTACCATCGCATCAAGTGTATATCCAAAGCCTTGTGTAGTACGTATGAGTGATTTTAAAACAAATGAATATGCAGATCTTCTAGGGGGAGCGTTCTTTGAACCTGTAGATGCAAACCCTATGATAGGTTTCCGTGGTGCGGCACGATATTCGCATCCTGCATATGAAGAGGGTTTTGCCCTGGAGTGTAAAGCGATGAAGCGCGTACGTGATGAGATGGGCTTTACAAACGTCATACTTATGATCCCTTTTTGTAGACGAGTAGAAGAGGGTGAAAGAGTTATAGCTACCATGGAGAAGTACGGACTTAAACGTGGAGAGAACGGACTTGAGATCTATGTGATGTGTGAGATCCCTAATAATGTGATAAGTATAGACGGTTTTAGTAAAAGTTTTGACGGTTTTAGCATAGGGAGTAATGATTTAACGCAACTTACCCTAGGGGTCGATCGTGATTCCGAGATTGTCGCTTTTGATTATGATGAGAGAGACGAGGGTGTGCTGAAGATGATCGAGATGGCCGTAGAGGGTGCGAAGAGAAATAATCGCCATAGCGGTATATGTGGTCAGGCCCCTTCGGATTATCCTGAGATGGCAGAATTTTTGGTACGTCTTGGAATAGATTCTATCAGTTTAAACCCCGACAGCGTGATAAAAACTCGTCAAAATGTTGCAGAGTTGGAGGAGAAACTCAGAAAGTAAAATAGCTTTTTTTAACAAACGATAAATAAAGTAGCTGATGAGGTAATGGATATATAAAAACAGAGCTCTAATTGTCTATATTTAGAGCTTTTGTAATACTATTCATAAGTGTTTATTAAACAGATTTTGATATAATCCGTTTTATGAATAAGTTTATATTATATACATTATTATTTTCAGAATTTCTTTTTTCAGCAGAACTTATTACTCCTATACCCACAAATGTAGATGTAGATCAAGCAAAAGCGACATTAGGTAAAGAGTTGTTTTATGAAACAAAACTTTCTAAAAACAATACGGTCAGTTGTGCTAATTGTCATCAATTATATAGCGGTGGAGATGATGATTTAGTTGTTTCTCAAGGAATAAACGGTGCAAAAGGTTCTATAAATGCACCTACGGTTTATAATGCCGTTTTTAATTTTCGTCAGTTTTGGGATGGCAGGGCAAAAACATTAAAAGACCAAGCTTTGGGCCCTATTGAAAATCCTATAGAGATGGGGCATGATTTTGAAGCATTAATCCCGGAACTTAATCAAAGTGATTATAAAACAAAGTTTGATGCACTTTATGAAGATGGGATTACAAGAGATAATATTGCCGATGCAATAGCCGAATTTGAAAAAACATTGATCACTCCAAATGCTCCGTTTGACCTCTATCTCAAGGGGGACGTCACTGCATTAAACCAAGAGGAAAAAGAGGGATATAAACTCTTTAAAGCAAAAGGGTGTATTGCATGTCACCACGGGATCAATATCGGTGGAAATTCCTATAATAAATTTGGTATTTTTAGTGATAGTAACAGTTCTGATTTAGGGCGTTATAATGTGACACACAGAGAGCGTGACAAATTTTACTTTAAAGTGCCTTCTTTAAGAAACATCGAAAAAACGGCACCGTACTTTCATGACGGTCGTACAGATGATTTGGATGAGGCAGTTCTTTTAATGGCAAAGTATCAGCTTGGTCGTAAAATCACCAAAGATGAGTTAAAGAAAATTGTTGCTTTTTTAAAGTCTCTTAACGGTGAACTACCGCAAGATATCGAGCCATAGATGAAAAAAATAAAAAATATAGATTCTGTAAGTGCATTGTTAATGCTTTTTATCTTTTTACTCTCATTTCTATTTTATTATCTCTATATGATAGAACAAAATGTAGAAAACTATAACAAGAATCACAATAAACTGATAGATATGCAACTGTTAAACAAAGGGTTTGATGATTTTTCATTAAGCTCAAGTGAATTGAGTAACTATAATCTAGTGAATGATGAAATTGAGAATTTCACCAGGCTGTTTATAGAGTTGAAAAACAACATAGATCTAAATTATCCAGAAGATAAAGTTTTAGCTCAAAAAATAGCAGTGATTCAAACGCAGTTTGAAAAAAAAGCAGAAGATATTGAGTACTTTAAATCACTCAACTCAGCTTTAATAAGCGGTTCACATTTTCTTTTCGACCTTCAAAGAAGTATCTCTGAGTCAAAAGAGATCTCAGGTGATACGAAAAGTTTAGTTAATGAAGCACTCTTTTATCTATTTCAATTTACCAAGAGTGACTATATAGACAAGTCCTATGTTTCAAACAAGCTTTCAAAGGTGCAACAACAACTTGATAAGAAAAAGATAGTTTTAGTAGCGAATTTTTATAATCAATCCACAGTATTACTTGATACGCTTACTTCATATAGAAATATCTCTAGTGATATCCGAGCTAATGAACTCGGTTCACTTTTAGATGAACTAGAGAACAACCTTGATGAGAAGTACGAATATTATCTAGTTGAACAACAAGTGATCGTGTCTTTCTTTTTTATTTTTACAATTGTTATTTTAGTATCACTCATCTTTTTCTACATACGTTCATTAAAAACAAAAAAAGAGCTGTTGGCATTTAATTATGCGGTACAACACAGTGATAATGCAATAGTGATGACAGACCCGGATAAAAATATAATTTTTGTAAACGAAGTTTTTGAAAAAACTACCGGTTATAGCAGTGAAGAGGTGATGGGAGAAAATCCTCGTATATTAAAATCGAATCAACAAGATGAACAAACCTATGTTGATATGAAAGAAAGATTGGCAAGCGGAAAAAGTTGGGAGGGTGAGCTTATAAACAAAAGAAAAGATGGAACTCTATTGTATGAAAGAGCTTCTATTATCCCTATTTTCTCAAATGAGAAGTTGATTAACTACCTTGCAATAAAACTGGACATCACTGAATATATAGAACAAAACATGAGACTGCAGCAAGCTGCAAGTGTTTTTGAAAATACCGAAGAAGTTATCATCATTGCAGATAAAAATGCTGAAGTGGTAACTGTAAATAAAGCCTTTACAGATATCTACGGATATACTATAGATGAGATAAAAGGTACTAATCTTAGTGTGCTGCATTCAGGTGCTCAAGACAAAAACTTTTATCTGCATATGTGGGACAAAATTCTTCATTATGATTTCTACCGTGGAAAAATCATCAATAAGACAAAAAGCGGAGAAGAGATACCTGTATGGGTTACTATAAAAGCTATTAGAGATAAATCGGGGCAAATTATTAATTATACTGCTGTACAAACAGATTTAAGAGCTATAGAAAACTCTGAAGCAAAAGCAGAGTACTTGGCTTATCACGATCCGTTAACAGGTTTGTACAACAGAGTTAGTTTTGAAGAGTATTTAACGCAAACATTAACCGTAGTAAAAAGACAAGAGAAAAAGTTAGCAATACTCTTTATAGACCTTGATAGGTTTAAGATCATTAACGATACTTTAGGGCATGATATCGGAGATGAAGTACTTATAAGTGTTACAAAAAGATTGAAACATATCCTCAGAGAAAGTGATTACATATCAAGATGGGGCGGCGATGAGTTTGTCGTTATTCTTCAAGATGTAATGTCCGATACACTTGTTGCAACTGTTGCTAGAAAAATCATTGACAGCATTAAAGAACCGATCCATATCGGGTATCATAACTTTAATATCACTGCAAGTATAGGTATCTCTTTATATCCTAATAACGCTGATGATGCTAAAACCTTAATAAAATATGCAGACAGTGCTATGTACCTTGCAAAAGAGAACGGCAAAAACAGTTTCCGTTTCTATACTACAGAGCTCTCTTTGGAAACGGAAGAGAGACTTAACATCGATATTGCATTACATAGTGCTTTAGAAAAAAATGAGATTTATGTAGTGTTTCAACCACAGTACAATTTAGCGACGAAACAAATTGTATCTGTAGAAGCATTAGTACGATGGGAAAACGAGACATTAGGTTTTGTACCACCGGATAAGTTTATACCGATTGCGGAAGATAACGGCTTTATCGTTGAACTGGGCTACTTTATTTTTGAAGAATCGTGTAAAGCACTCAAGAAGATGAAAACTGCCGGTTTAGAATTGCAAAGAATTGCTATCAATGTTTCTAGTATTCAGTTTAAAGAGCCTAATCTTATTGAAGCACTACTTTCAATTGTCAATAGACATGAACTGGATCCTTCAGAGATTGAGATAGAGATCACCGAACGCTTTTTAATGGAAAATACAACCAAAAATATAAGAACATTACAAAGTTTCAGGGATTACGGTTTTAAGATATCTATTGATGATTTCGGTACCGGGTATTCCTCTATGTCTTATCTTAAGCAACTTCCGATCGATACGATCAAGATAGATAAGTCTTTTGTTGACGATATAGGTGAAAACAGTTCAGATAATGCAATTATAGAAGCGATCATCGCACTTTCAAAAACATTAAACTACTCTATCGTAGCTGAGGGGATAGAAACAGGAGCTCAAGAGCAATTTTTAGCAGATATAAACTGTGATATCGGTCAAGGATATCTTTTCTCACGTCCTATTTTGTTAGAGGAAGTTATAGCACGCTTTGAGTAAACTAGAAGTTTAAGCTCATCTTTGTTTTCATTTGTTAGAATTTCGCCTAAAAACAAAATGGACAATATATGAAAAAAATTTTATCTCGGATGGTTATTGGTGCAGCGACACTTTTTACAACTTCAAACCTTTTGGCAATTGAAGAAATTACGATAGATACCTGGTCGGAGTACTCAAACGGTTCAGAGTTCGATGTTGTGATGCAAGGCCTTATTATGGAACTTGAATGGACTAAGAAGTTTTCTTTAGTAGCGGCAAGTGCAGCAGGGATGCAAATTGAAGAGAGTAGTGGCGAAAAAAAATCAACTGCAAAAGATTTAGCAATTTATCCAAAATATGATTTTTTTGATCCAAAGCAAAATGGAATGCCCGGCTTTTCATTGATGGCCGGAGGTGTTTTTCCAACAGGGCATAATTTTTTAAGTTCTCCAAATAGAGCCTATCTGGCTATTGCAATGTTCCCTATGAAACTTTTTAACGACAGAGTTGCTTTAGAAGCACAACTAGGACATCGTTATATTGATGTAAAAGATGAAAAAGATATTAATCGTTTACATTGGGGCATATTTGTAGAAGCTAATATGGTTGATGATTATAATATATTTACTAACTTTTATTCAGGGACACAGTTTGATATTGACGTTCCTTCATTGAGTCAGGAATATGGCCTTAGTTACGAGTATAGTGATACTTTCAAGTATAAAATGCTTTTTGGTATTCAACCAGAGCTAGAGGGCAGAGGAGATGCAGACGCAACAGAATATTGGGGCGAGCTTGGAGTTGAAATACATTTTAGTGAATTTGACTAAATAATTATATCTTTTATGTCCAATTTAATTAGAAAAGGTTATAAAAAAATTTAAATAGGGTACAATACATTAGCACTTCATCTAAAGTCATAACTAGGAAATGGAGGATATAAAATGTTAAATTTTACGCAAATGTTTTATACTCAATTAGTAGATATCGCTTATAAACAATTGAAGTTTTCTTCTTTTGCAAGTATCATAAATGCTGCGGTACTTAGTTTTATCCTCTACCCTTATGTCAATGGCGTATATCTTGGGCTTTGGTTTGAGTTTGTTTTTGCTATCTCGCTATATAGATATTTTATGGCAAAGAGTTATCAAAACAATCCACAAAAACATTCAGTACAAAAATGGAAAAAACGTTTTGTAGAGACATTGATTATAGCAACTCTTTTATGGGCTGTTCCTCCGTTCTTGTTTTTCATGGAAGATAATTATATGGTGCAAGCTGCAATCATAATAGTCTATGCAGGACTGAGTGCAGGTGCTATAAGCTCGCTTTCTTCTCTTACTAAAACACTACATATCTTCTTGGTTCTGTTTTTACTCCCTCTTATCATAGTACTCTTTTTACAACAAACACAACTTCATACTGCCATGGCATTTTTAGTAAGTTTGTATCTGGGACTTTTAATAGTAATTGGGAATAAGTTTCATCAAAACTACAAAGAGATCTTTAAAATCAGTATGATGTATGAACATGAAAAAGAAAAATTCAGTGTATCAAAAGAACGTTTTGAAATCATTTTTCAAGGTGCACCGGTCGGATTTGTATTTTACGATAAAAACTTGGTCATTAGAGAAGTTAATCAAAAACTTGTAGATTTTTTAGAAGCACCAAGAGAGTTCTTAATTGGACTTGACCTGCATAGTATTCCCGATCAAAGAATAATTCCGGCACTAAAAAATGCTCTTGCTAATAAAAATGGAACGTATGACGGCAAATATATTACAAAATATAAAAATAAAGATATGTTCATCTCTATGCAAACATCCCCGATCCGCGATAACACAGGAAAAGTTATAGGGGCTATAGGGATTGTAAACGATATAACAGAAAAGATGCAGGATCAAAAAAAGATAGAAAGACAAGCGAAGTATGATATTTTAACCGATATACCAAACCGTCTAACACTAAATGAACAAATAGAACATGAAATTATCCGTTATAAACGACATCGAATTATTTTTGCAGTACTTTTTTTAGATCTTGATCATTTTAAAAATATTAATGATTCTCTCGGACATGCCATAGGTGATAAACTGTTAATCGAAATTGCTCATAGATTAAGAGAAATCATTCGTGATGAAGATATTGTAGCTCGGTTGGGTGGTGATGAATTTGTTATATTGTTGCCTGATTTGTCATTAGAACAAAAAAGTGCTGCAAATAAAGCTGAGCATGTCTCTAAAAAGATATATGAGAGTTTGGCAAAACCTATTATACTTGATGGACACACGCTTAATATCTCTACGAGTATAGGGATCACTTTAGTAAACTCTGAAAATAATAATGCAGATGATATCTTAAAACATGCAGATATAGCGATGTATCAGGCAAAAAAAGATGGAAGGGGCGTGAGCCGTTTTTATCAACAACAGATGGACATCTGGATCAAACGAAGATTGGAACTTGAAAATGGTTTGAGAGATAGTTTATTTAATGGTGAACTGCAAGTTTATTTTCAACCTATAGTAGAGTTTAAAAGTGGAAAAATTATTGGTGCTGAAGCGTTACTGCGATGGAATTCAAATGAGTTTGGTCCTGTTTCTCCCGAAGAGTTTATCCCCGTAGCAGAAGAGAGCGGTTTGATTGTACAAATCGGAGACTTTGTGATGACAAAAGCTTTTGAGCAGTTTGTAAAATGGAAAAAAGAGTCTAAAGGTGCAGAGTCATTACAAAAAATTGCGATCAACATAAGTGTACGTCAGTTTAATAGAATCGATTTTATTGCAAATATTAAGAGATCGATAGAGGCTACTACAATTGCTCCTGAAAATGTGGAGATTGAAATTGTCGAATCAATTATTATAGATGACGTAAAAATAGCAAAAGAGAAGATGCAGGAGCTTCGTTCATTAGGTATAAAACTCTCTATAGATGATTTCGGTACAGGTTACTCTTCATTATCATATTTAAAGCAGTTACCGTTTACAACATTGAAAATTGATAAATCTTTTGTTAAAGATATAAATATAGATGTAGAAGATAATGAGTTAATTGAAACAATCTTAAATATTGCAAAAAGATTTAAACTAGAAGTGGTTGCAGAAGGGGTAGAAACGTATGAGCAGTCTCTCTTCTTATCAGAAAAAGAGTGTGACTTCTTTCAAGGGTATTATTGTTCAAAAGCAGTGAACGGTGAGGAGTTTACAAAACTACTCAATAATAAAGAAGGTTGCTTTACTACAATTAAAAAAGTTTAGTAGTATCTTTTTTTGAAAAATATTTTATATCTCTTTTGATATAGTGACGAAAATTTAAAAATATAAGGAATAGTATGAGCGTACTTTTAGAGTTTGCAATGTTCCCGACAAGCGATAACTGCCGTGAGGGTTCATCTGTTTCAAAACAGGTCGCAAAGATCATAGATGCTATCGACAAGAGCGGAGTGATATATAAACTCACGCCGATGGGAACGATTGTGGAGACACAAACGATGCGTGAAGCGTTAGATGTTATAGAACTTGCATATGAGCAGGTAAAAGATTGTGAGCGTGTATACAGCTCTTTAAAGTTTGATATTCGACACGATAGTGATGACAGACTCAAGACGAAGATCAAATCGGTTGAAACACATTTAGACAGAGAAGTTAAAAAATAATAACTTTTAATATTTAATGCTATATAATTCCATTAATTTTTTATAGGAGAATTATATAGTGTCAAACCTTTTTGCACCCAAGTTCTTTTCACTTTTAAAACAAGGTATCTCTAAAGAGCAGATATTTGCAGATATTATGGCAGGTATCATTGTCGGTATTGTTGCCTTGCCGCTTGCCATAGCTTTTGCAGTAGCTTCTGGTGTTTCACCTGAAAAAGGGATTATAACGGCAGTTGTTGCCGGATTTATCATCTCCTTTTTAGGTGGAAGCAGGGTACAGATCGGCGGTCCTACGGGAGCATTTATCGTTATACTCTATGCAATTGTGCAGGAGTATGGATATGATGGTCTTCTGATCTCAACTATTATGGCGGGGATTATCTTAATTATTTTCGGACTTTTACAGTTTGGAGGACTCTTACGCTACTTTCCGCAACCTTTGATTGTCGGGTTTACAAGTGGTATAGCCGTTGTTATCTTTTCTACACAGATTAAAGATGCTCTGGGGCTAGATATTCAAAATATGCCATCAGATTTTTTCGAAAAATGGACACTCTATTTTGAAAGTCTGGGAACTGTTAATATCTATGCAGTAGCACTCACCCTTGCCACTATACTCATTACTATCTATGCAAAACATATCACTACAAAGATACCGGGTTCTTTCATAGCCATTGTAGTACTTACTTTTGTTGTGGCTTTTTTTGAACTTCCTGTAACTACGATCGAGACTTTTTTCGGTGAGATAAACGGTACGATAGAGTTCTCTTTACCTCATTTTGAATGGAATAATCTAAGTACCTATATAGTCCCTGCATTTATCATTGCTCTTTTAGGCGGTGTAGAGTCTTTACTCTCAGCCGTTGTAGCAGACGGTATGATAGGGAGTAAACACAGATCAAACACGGAACTCATAGCTCAGGGTGCGGCAAATATAGTGACACCGTTTTTCGGCGGGATTGCCGCAACGGGTGCGATCGCAAGAACTGCAACAAACGTAAAAAACGGTGGACGTACACCAATAGCAGGGATGATGCATGCGGTTGTACTCCTGTTTATAATGCTCTTTTTTATAGACTATGCAAAACTTATCCCTATGTCAGTGTTGGCGGGAATACTTATAGTAGTTTCATTTAATATGAGTGAGTATAAGGCCTTTATCTCTATACTTAAAGGTTCGTACTACGACTACATCGTTTTACTCTCTACATTTATTTTAACTGTTGTGGTAGACCTGACTGTCGCTATTGAAGTGGGAATAGTACTCTCTTCACTTCTTTTTATGAAAAGGATGGCAAGAGTTGAGGGGAATTCGTTTGAGAAAAGTGAAGATATAGATGACATAGACAACTATGAAAAGCTTCCTGCATGCGTATCGGTATATGAGATAGGGGGGCCGCTTTTTTTCGCTTCTGCAAAACAGTATGCTCAACAAATTCAAGAAAGCGGAATCGCTTGCAGTGTTTTAATCATCCGTATGCGATATGTTAGTTTTATAGATGCAACGGCACTACATAACTTTAAAGAAGCGATAAGGATGTTGCGGGAAAACGGTACGGTAATCATCACTTCTGGTACAAACGATGAAGTGTTTAAAGACCTCTCAAAACATAATGTCGTAGAGATGATAGGGGAGAATAGCATGCATAAAACATTTCCACGGGCCGTGGAACATGCTAATAATATAATTCAAAAGATGGAACTATAAAAGTTCCATCACGTTTTTTATGAAAGTGATTTAATAAACTCACTCATCATTCTTACACCTGCACCTGTTCCACCGTGAGGGTTAACATCCCATGGAGACTCAGTATATGCACTTCCTGCAATGTCAAAATGCAGCCACTTATCTTTGTTTTCCTCTTTGATGAAGTTATCTAAGAAAAGCCCGGCTGTAATAGCACCGCCGTATGGTTTGTTTGAGATATTACAAATATCTGCGATCTCACTTTTGAGCTGTTTTCTCAGGTGTTTGTTAAATGGAAGAGATCCTATTAATTCCCCTGAATTGTTTGCAGCATCATAAAAAGCGTGTTTAAGCGCATGAGAATTTCCCATTACACCAGTAGTGTATTGACCAAGAGCTACCATACAAGCTCCTGTTAGTGTTGCAAAGTCAAAGATGTAGTCTGCTTTTACTTTCTCTTGAGCATAGTCTAAAACGTCAACGAGAACTAAACGACCCTCTGCATCAGTATTACGTACTTCGATTGTTTTACCGCTTCTACTTACGAGTACATCATCAGGTTTATAAGCATCTCCGCCGATCATATTCTCAACTGCACCTACAAAAGCGTGTACTTCAACATCAAGTTTTAGCTCGCTTACCGCTTTGATAATACCTAAAACGGCACAAGCTCCTGCTTTATCCATCTTCATAGTTACCATAGAAGCACCAGGTTTAAGACTTAGTCCACCAGAGTCGTATGTTAAACCTTTACCTACTAGTGTAATCACTTTTTTAGGTTTTTTCTTCGGTTTATACGCAAGGTGGATCAGTTGTGATTCGTGACGAGATGCACGCCCAACTGCCAGCATCGCTCCACACTTCTCTTTTTTCAGTGCTTTTTCACCTAGAATATTACACTCTAACTCATTCTCTTTTGCAAGATTACGTGCAAGTTTTGCTAACGTTTCAGGGTGGATATCTTCAGGGATAGTGTTAACGATATCACGTGTAAAACAAGTCGCTTCAGCTACGATAACCGCCTCTTCAAAATCTTTCATTAGTGCTTTGATATCATCACATTTCAGATCAATTCTTTTAAGAGTAGATTTTTTCGGTTCTGACTTATATCTGTTAAACTCGTAACCGCCTAAAATAAGACCTTCAATAACAGCTTTAATCGTCTCTTTTTTTACATCAAAAGAAGCAGATTTAGCATTTGAAGCTTTGAGTGCTTTGATAGCACTTGCAGCAGCAGTTCTGATGTTTTCATTACTCTCATCTTCAATACCTACTGCAAGTAGATCTTTGCCGTATAAAAAACAAGTAGTGTCTTGTGCAGCTTCAAAAGCAGCTTTTTTAAGTGTTTTTTTGTAAGGATGTTTAGCAATTTCATCTTTTGTTATAAATGAAACAGTAACATCAGTTTTTGTATCTTTTACTAATTCTATTTTCATAATTTTTATCCTTTTTAAAATTTTATTTTTAAGCTATAAATCCAGCTGTTATAGTCAAGATTCCTAATACTAAAAGAAAAACACCGCTGAGCATACCCGCTTTGTTTTTTGAAAACAGATAGGCATAGAGTGCTTTTAAGATATTGTTACTTCCCGTAGCTATTAAGATAGCTGTTGCCACACTCTCGACACTCACTCCAAACTTAGAAGAGAGAAGCGATAAAACGAATGGATCAATGTCTGTAAAACCGACAATGAACGATAAGATGTTTAGACCTAAATCTCCATATTGACTCAGTACAAAATGGGTTAGTATCGCCATCACAATGAATAAAAATGCAAATAAAAATGCAGTACCGAGTTCAAGAGGGTTTTTATCCTCGTTCTCCCCTAAAGTATCCGCTTTTTCATGTTTAGACTTATTATACAATACTAGTACAATAACACCACTTATGAGAGTAAGTATTATAAAGGGAATAAGAAGTTTATATGCTATTTCTGTATTAAAAGCAAATGCAATCCCTAAAAGTCTTAAGTACATTAAAGTAGTCGCAACAACGATGGATGAGGCAAAGAGATACGGTGTTGCATTTGAAGATGCTTTTTTTGCCAGTACCAATGTTGTCGCAGTACTTGAATATATTCCTCCGAGTATCCCTGTTACAAGGTAGCCTTTGTCGTTAAAGATATATTTTTTAAGCACATAACCGACATAAGAAAACAGTGATACGATAACCACTGCCAGCCATACTTTAAAGTATGAGACAGGGATTATCTCAGATATCTGTTCTTGAGGGAGCAGAGGTAAGATAACGCCGCTTAAAAGGAGTAGTTTTGCAAATGTCTCTATCTCTCTTTCATCAAAGATTGTATAAAAATGCTGGAGTCTTTTATCTAAATTTGAGATAAATACAACGGCAACAAAAATGATAAGTAAGAACCAGATGTTATAGGTTACGACTACTATTCCGAAACTATATACAAGGGTGGATAGAAGAAAAAGGATCATTCCACTGCGGTTACTTTTGAGTTTAAAAAAGTAAAAGAGGGAAAGATGGGTGAGTATTGCTATATAACCTACCATATAGAGGTAAAGATTCATCTTTGCAAAGATGTAGCCAATAAGTGATATAAATGCAAAGGTTCTTACACTTCCTATCTCTCTGTGAGATTCGGTATGTATCCTATGAGCTTTGATCTCAAGACCTATTAAAAATCCTGCGATCACAACAAAAATAAGCTCAACCCATGGTGCGTGTAAGAGGTTTTCCAACATCAATATATCCTAGTTTTTTTGATCCTTAGTCAAAATGAAGTAAATCTTTTGCCTGGATCATATCTTTATCACCACGACCTGAAAGGTTAACGATGATAAGTTTGTCTTTAATATCCGGCAGTTTTTTCAGATATGCTACAGCATGTGATGATTCAAATGCCGGGATGATTCCCTCTTTACGACTTAACCATACGAAGGCATCTAGTGCCTCTTCATCTGTAATATAGTCATATTTTACACTCTCATTGTCGTTATGAAAAGCGTGTTCAGGTCCGATACCCGGATAATCTAGTCCCGCAGAGATCGAATGAGCCTCTAGTATTTGACCATCTTCATCTTGAAGCAGGTAAGACATTTGACCGTGAAGTACTCCCGGACGACCTTTTTTCAAAGAACATCCATTTTTATCATCGATTCCAAGACCACCTGCTTCGATACCTATACACTGTACCTCTTCATCTTCTAAAAAGTGTTGAAACATACCGATAGCATTACTACCGCCGCCGATACATGCGATTACGTGATCAGGTAAACGGTTCTCTTTCTCTAATATTTGAGCACGAGCTTCCCAGCCGATGATCGCTTGAAAATCACGTACCATTAACGGATACGGGTGAGGGCCTGCAACAGTACCGATGATGTAGAAAGTATCTCTTGCATTTGTAACCCAGTGACGGATAGCATCATTCATCGCATCTTTAAGTGTACGGCTTCCGCTCTCAACGGCATGAACCTTAGCACCGAGAAGTTTCATACGAAAAACATTTAGCTCTTGACGCTCAACATCTTTTGCACCCATAAAGATCTCACACTCTAAACCGAGAAGGGCTGCGATCGTAGCAGTTGCCACACCATGTTGTCCTGCACCCGTTTCAGCAATAACTTTCTTATATCCAAGACGTTTAGCCATAAGTCCTTGTGCGATAACATTGTTTACTTTATGCGCACCCGTATGATTTAAATCTTCACGTTTAAAGTAAACCTTTGCACCAAGCTCATTAGAGATATTCTCTGCAAAATAAAGTGGAGAAGGGCGACCTACATAATCTTTTAAATAGTAATCAACTTCCGCCCAAAAATCTTTATCGAAACGAATTTCATCATACTCTTCGCGCAGCTTTAAAAGTGCCGGCATAAGCGTTTCTGGAACATATCTTCCACCGAAGATACCGAAGTGACCATTCTCATCTGGATCAAATTTTGAAGCAGTTGGTATATACATTAATTAACCTCTATTACACTATAAACTTGAGTTTTCTCTTTTAGATTTTTCATACCGTCTAAAAATGTCAACCCTATAATAAAACAACATTCTACACATTGTGCACCTGACTGATTTACAAGAGTAGCTGCTGCACCTGCAGTACCACCGGTTGCAATCAGATCATCAATAACAAGTACCTTAGCACCTTTTTGGTCGCCAAAAGCATCTATATGTACCTCAATCTCATCTACACCATACTCTAAAGAATACTTTTCAGAGATAGTCGTATATGGAAGTTTCCCTTTTTTACGAATTGGAACAAAGCCGATCCCTAACATCTGTGCAAGTGCTGCACCGAAAATAAACCCACGAGCATCTATCCCGGCGATATAATCAAGATTATATTCTTTATATCTATGATAGAGATGATTCATTAAAACACCGTAAGCTTCTTTATCGTTTAAGAGGGTAGTGATATCTTTAAAAACAATTCCAGGTTGTGGAAAATCTTTAATGTCTCTGATCGAGCTTTCAATAATCTTTCTTTCTGTTTGAGAGAGTGTAATCATATCTTAGTCCTTATAGTAATGCATCTATACGACCCTCAAGGGCTTTAATTTTAGAGTTGAGGCGATCGACTTCTTGTCTATGTTTTGAGTTTCTTGTTTTGAGCACTTTTAACTCGTTTCTTAGTTTCGATAACTCTTCCGTTAAAATATCTACATTTCCCAAAGCACGTTGTAGTTGGATCTGATATTTTCTGATCAATATCTCCGCTTCTTGAAGTGTTAACTTCATTAAATCGTTACTACGTTGCTCTTTATTTGTAATACTTTTGAAGTAAAACATCTTAACAAAAAGATATATTGAAACTAACGAAAGTATAGTTAAAAGTGACCATTCCCAAAACATAACACAATTCCTTTAATTTATTTCATAAATTTAAGGGAACCTTTTCCCTCTCATTTATGACGGAGCTGGAAGTAATTCCATCTCCTACGCTAACGCTAGGTTTCCCTTAGCGGGAAGCTCAATTGCACTTGTGCAATTTTTCTGCTTAACGTATTAAATTTTAGCTTATAGCTCTATTTTTTCAACACGTTGGCAGTGTCTACCACCGTCAAAACCACTTTCTAGCCAAGAGTTGATGATAGACTCTGCAACACCAAGACCAACAATTCTTTCTCCAAAACATAGTACGTTTGCATCGTTATGACCACGAGCAACCATAGCTGTATAAGCATCGTGACAAAGTGCTGCACGGATACCTTCGTGACGGTTTGCAGCCATACTCATACCGATCCCGCTGCCACAGATAAGGATACCTTGACTCCCTGCATCTTCTAAAACACTTGTAGCTACTTTATGAGCATAATCAGGGTAATCCACTCTCTCTTTTGAAAATGGACCAAGGTCAACAACTTCATGACCTTTCTCTTTTAAAAATTCAACTGTCCAGTTTTTTAGATCTATTCCAGCGTGGTCTGTTGCTACGTAAAATTTCATATGTTTCTTCTCCTTTAAGATAATAATAAACCGATAATAGTTTGTACCGGTAAAAGTATAAGATAGTGACTTAGCGGTGTCATTAAAATAATAAGTACCACAATTATGCCATATCTTTCATTTTTATAAAAAAATTCTGCGATCTCGTTTTTTCTCAACTTCAGTGCCAAGTGTGCAATAAAATGTGCACCGTCAAACTGTGGAATAGGGAGGATATTAAATACTCCTAAAACCACATTGATAACAAGTAGTTGAAAAACAAGCAGATATGTAAAAATATATACAACACCGTCTGCCGTTGTCGGTGAATCCATCGCTGTAAGTGCGATCGCTGCGAAAGCTGCTAATGTAAAGTTATAAACAATCCCCGCAAGGTCTACCTGCATAGCCGCATTGTATCCGCCGCGACTGATAACTGTTAAAGTGTTGATAGGTACCGGTTTTGCCCAACCGAATAAAAATCCACTATCAGCGCCCATTAGTACAGGTAAAAAATACATCATTAACGGCACTAAAATAGTTCCAACTAAATCAACATGAGCTATAGGGTTGATTGTAAGACGACCTGCATTTTTTGCAGTTGTGTCACCGTACATATAGGCAACCCAACCGTGCATGATTTCATGACCGATAATAGCGATAGCTAAGGCTACGACAGCAGCACCGATTTTTAAAAAATCAAGTAATTCCATAATAGTCTTTGTCTTGTTCTTCTCTCTCTTTAATTGCTCTGTCAATATAAGGAGATTGCTCTAAGTCAGTTGGAGTTTTACCTATACGATCCCATCTAATTTGCCAGTTTTTATCGATCGAGAAGTAGATAAACCAAGGTGTACCCTCTAAATTTTCATACGGTACGCTTCCCCAAAAACGGCTGTCATTTGAGTGGTCACGATTATCACCCATCATAAAGTAATGGTCATCTTCAACCGTAATAAGCTCTGTATTGAAAACAGGCGGTATTAGAAGATGTGTCGGTGCTATTCTCTCATCCGATTTTAGTTGCAGTGTTGAAAGTTCATTTGATTTTACAGACTTTTTAATCTGACCGTTTAGATCAACAATAGTTAAAGAATCGAAAGCCATTTTATCATCGTGATGGATCCCTTTATGATCTTTCATATATGGATTTACTACCCATAGTTTTCCATCAAGTTCAACTATCTCATACCCTTTATAGTTCTCTTGAATCCAAGCATTCCCTTCGCTAGGGTGAAGATAAAGGTCTTTATCTTTTACAAACAGCATATCGCCCGGTAAACCTACACAACGTTTTACAAAGTGTGTTTCCGGTTTATGCGGTGGACGGAAGATTACAATATCTCCGCGTTTTGGAGTATCTCCATCGATCAGTTTAAGATCATCACTCCAAGGCATGATAGAAAGCTCTAAAAAAGGGATATGCGGCATAGGGATACCGTAGGCAAATTTTTTACCAAATAAGTGATCACCTACTAAAAGAGAATCTTTCATACTCCCGCTTGGGATTCTAAATGCTTGTGCAATAAAAAAGATCACAAACAGAACGATAATAATCGTTCCGGTCCATGAATTTGAAAATTTATATGCTTTATATAAGGCGTTTTTCATTAAGACTCTTTTGTCTCAGCCAAATTTTTAGCATTTATTTTTGCTGCTTTTAGAGTATTACTAAGAAGCATTGCAATAGTCATCGGTCCAACTCCGCCTGGACTTGGTGTAATGTATGAGCTTTTTTTGCTAACATTTTCAAAGTCAACATCGCCGACAAGTTTTCCCTCTTTAGTTCTACTTACACCGATGTCGATGATAACTACGTCATCTTTAACCATATCTTCTGTGATAAGGTTGATAACACCAACTCCACATAAGACAATGTCTGCATTTAAAGTGTGTTTTTTAAGATCATCTGTAAATATATGACAAATTTCAACGGTAGCATCTGCATTTAAAAGAAGAGCTGCCATAGGTTTTCCAACGATGTTTGAAGCTCCTACTACACAACAGTTTTTCCCTTTAACATCGATATCATATTCTTTTAGGAGTTCCATAACTCCAAGGGGTGTACATGGTACAAAACCATCAAGGTTTGTTACTAAACGGCCAACATTGTATGGATGGAAACCATCAACATCTTTTGCTGGATCAACAAGCTCTAGAAGTTTAGTAGTATCTATATGGCTAGGAAGCGGAAGCTGAATTAAGATTCCATCTACATTTGAATCGTTATTTAGTCCAATTATAGTTTTTTCAATTGCTTCTTGAGAGATAGTTTCAGGCATTTCATGCGTAATAGAGTAGAAACCAACTCTATCACAAGCTTTTTTCTTCATATTAACATACGCTGCACTAGCAGGGTCTTGTCCAACAAGTACAACAGCCAAGCCTGGCGTACATCCACATGTAGATTTTAATTCTTTTACTTCATCACTAACTTTTTGTTCTATTTTTTTTGAGAGAGCTCTACCATCTAATAATTGCATTTAAACCCCATAAATAAATTTTTTGTTATTATACCTTTTTAAAATAATATTAGGCTAATAATGAAATATATACTCTTTTTAATTCTTGCAGTTTCTCTATTTTCTGAGAGTAATTTTATCACTCCTATGGAGTATGCATCATCTTTATATAAAAATCCAAGAGGGATCGGATGTAACAAGTGTCACGGGGAAAACGGCGAGGGAAAGTTAATTGCGAACTATATTCATAAGGGGAAGAAAAAGTCCTTTGAGGGTCCAGTAATCAATACTGTGGCGTATGCAAAATTTTATAAAGCACTTAACAAAAGAAAAAAAGGGATGCCGAGATATTTTTTAACAGATAACGAGATCGAAGCACTCTACCTTTATCTTCATAGAAACGATAAAAAAGAGAAGAAAAATGTTAAATGAGATTATAGGTTTGCACTAAAAAATCTCTATTAACACTAAATTAACAAATAGTTAAATAGAATACATATATAAACTATAAAAAACAATAAAGATTATATATGTCTCTTTTAAAACTCTTTTCAATTTTAGTAGTTATTTTTACTCTTATGATCTCAGGATGCAGCAGTGAAGATGAAACATCAACACCTGAACAACCGTCAACAGGAGTTACACTAAAACTTACCGTAGATACTAATGCTCTTGAAGTAGATACAAATACAACTCTAAAAGTTGTAGCTACTTACGATCAAGAACTTATGAGTAAAGCTTCAGATATTAATAGTTCTACAGAAGATGTAACAGATAAAGTAGAATGGATTATAAACGATAAAGATGCTTTAGAGATAAAAAAACACATACTTCACACAAAAAAAGATAAACTTATAACTATCCAAGCAAAATATAAAAACACTCTTTCAAATCCTGTAACTATAGAGATCTATAAAGTAATAAACGGACATAGATTACCACCTGAACCAGACGAAACACTCAACAACTCAACACTACTAGGAATAGACTCAAATAACAATGGTGTTAGAGATGATGTGGAAAGATGGATATTTGTAGAGTATGATCACCCGATAGTACAAGCTGTTGCTATGCAAAATACCAGAGCATTTCAAATAATACTAGCGGATCCTTCTAAGGCGAGGGAGACTACTAAGTTTATGGAAAATCAAACAGATTGTGAACTATATTATATCTTTCAAGATCCAAGAAAATTGATTACACGAGATATGGATCTTTATAAGGAGTCTAGACCACTTATACTAAATACAAAAGAACGTAATCGTGCTTATTATGAATATAATCAAGCCTTAAGTGGAGGAGTGTATCCTGGTAGAGATAGAAATACTCATAAAACAAGATGTGATTTTAATGAGAGTAAAATCCTTCTAGGGGATTGGGAATGAAAAAAATTATGATACTAAAAAAATAATATTATTAAACAAAATATAAGAATTTTTATCATAATATGGGTTACTTTATAACAAAAAGGTATATTATGAAATATTTTGGTTTTGCAATAAATATTTTACTTCTAACATTCTTAATGACATTTACTGCATGTGATGAAGAGTCATTAATTGTAGATAATAACATATCAGCTGTAAGTGAAGAACAAGTAGTACTAAAAGCTAAAGGTAGTGCGGCATATAGTTGGAAACAAGTTTCCGGCATACAAGTTCTTCTAGTGAATTCTCATTCAAAACATGCAAAATTTATAGCTCCTGTAGTGGCTTCAGAAGAGATCCTGACATTTGAATTAGAAGCTATAAAAGATGATAAAGTAGTTAAGGCACAGGCTACAGTCACAGTTAGACCAAAAGTAGTAGATCAACTAAAAGAAAAAACAACTTTAAAACTTACATTAGATAATACTTCTTTAAATGTAGATACCAATACAACACTTCATGTAACTCTAAAACACGGCAATAATAAAGAAAGGGATGTTACAGAGCAAGTTGAATTGATAGTGAGTGATAATGATGCAGTTCAGATTACGGGAAATATTCTGCAAACAAAAAAAGAGACAAATATAATCTTGCAGGCAAAATACAAAAAATTTACTTCAAATTCAGTAAGTCTAGAGATCTATAAAGTAATAAACGGACATAGATTACCACCTGAACCAGACGAAACACTCAACAACTCAACATTGCTGGGAATAGATACAAATAACAATGGTGTTAGAGATGATGTGGAAAGATGGATATTTGCAGAGTATGATCACCCGATAGTACAAGCTGTTGCTATGCAAAATGCCAGAGCATTTCAAATAATTCTGGTAGACCCTTCCAAGGCTAGGGAGACGGTAAAGTTTATGCATAATCAGACAGATTGTGAACTTTATTATCAAAGACTAGCTGAAGACTATAATGAAACTTTAGTTATTTCAAGAAGTACAAATCTTTATAAAGAGTCTAGACCACTTATACTAAATACAAAAGAGCGCAATCGTGCTTATTATGAATATAATCTAGCCTTAAGTGGAGGAGTGTATCCTGGTCGTCCATGGGATACTTTCAAAAATAGCTGCGATTTTAATGAAACTAAGGTTCTAAGCGGAGAATGGGAATGAGAAAGCTACTTTCAGTTTTTCTTCTTTGTTTCTTCAGTATAACTACTCTTTATGGAAAAGCAGATATTTATCTTGCAACTGGAGTTCTGACTACTGAAAAAGATACAGATGGTGCAAGAACTCAACTAGAAATAGACCTTAAAAAATTTAACCCAGAGATCTACGGTAGTGAACCTTTCAAATCTGCCTACAACACCACTCACGGTTTTTGGGATTTTATAGAATCAGCGGCACAACTCTTTGAACAAAATGGTTGGAGTATTTATTGGGACAGTTTTATAACTTTGACACACAACAGATTAACCTAACACTATATAGACTATTTTAGTGGGGTGAGTGAAAACCATGATGTTGATTTGACTGAACAGATTAAAAACTATAGAACAAGTATCAATGCAGGTAATCAGGTAATAGTCATTGCTCATTCACAAGGAAACTTTTTTACAAACGAGGCTTACAATGCACTAAGTCCATGTGAACAAAAGTCATTTTATATGCTGGGGACTGCAAATCCTGCTAATCATGTAAGTGGGATGGATGAAGGAAGAGGTGCTTTAGCTACTTTAGATAATGACCCTATTACTTTTGTACCGACTAGTATGGGTCCCAATATTATAAATGATGATACCTTTGTCATTGAAGGGTATAGTTTAAAACTTCAAAAGTATCATTTATTTGATTACTATCGATACAATAACAATGTTACACAATCTAAAATAGATACATTTCCAGAGTATGCTATCAGTCATTATAATGAAAACAATCCTCATATATCTGTACCTATAGGAGGAATCATAGATATTAAGCTATCTTGGGGAAATCCTAGCATACACATGAATCTTAGCTCTGAAATCGGAACAAAAGATATCTCCTCTTCAGAGTGCAGGCCTTTTGAGCATTACTATGTAAAAAGTGAAGAGGATGTAGAGCCTGGTAGATACGGTGTTTATGTATCTAACACAGAAGGGGTTGACGAGATTTATTTGCCGCAAAGTGTCAACTTAAATATCCACGCACCCGGAGCAGTAACAGTATTTGATTTTAATATTACAGCAGCAGATATGCTCAATCTTGGGCATGTTGCGGATATTGTCATTACCGAAAACAAACAACCTACAGTTATCCCCAAAACTGGGATTAGTAATAATGTGGGTAATGTCAAAATAAAATGTTATGGTGATTGTAAAAATTCAGAATATGCAAGCGGAACTTATCAAGAGTATCTTTATGAGATACAATCAAAATTAAAACAAGCCCTCTTAGGTCCTCTTAGTGATGCAAATGTTACTCTTACAAAAGCAGAAAACTTCATGAACAATATATCGTTTTATGAGAGTTCTACGAGTGGAGGTAATTCACTGACGACAAGTGGAGTATTTTACTTTACAAATGAAGTGATAGGTACTTTAGAGTCTAATACTTATTATGTAACAAGTATTATAGGCGGAGATGATATAGATGCCAATGATGATGGAGAATTAGATGCTATTCCGACACTTAACACAGGAACTCTTCACGCTATAGTTAATACAGACATAATTGCTAATGAGAACTTTAAAGTCAATATTCTTACCGAAATCGCTTTTCAACTCACACAAGAGATGTTAAATGAAGATCTAAATAGTACAGCACTTCAAAATAAACTTGATAATATAGCCACAAAACTTCTTAAAGAAGATGTTAACGGTGATACAGAGATAGATTATGATGATCTTTTGGCATGGGTACCGATAGGTGATAAAGATAAACTGGTTTTTGACTATGAGCAGAAACTGCAACCGATCGTTGAAAAAATCTATAAAAATGAAGATATATATTTTGATGTATATAAGTTATTACGTGAAGACAGTATCATTGAAATAGACTATCTAAAAAGCACAAATAATATTGAAATCTCTCTTACTCCTACTACAGATATTGAAAAACTGCAAAAGAGTGAGTTTACCCTTACTGACAATAATGGTATAAATTTAGAATTTACCTTTAATATTATAGGTGAAAAGCTTGTTATTTCTCCTCTAGAAGAATTTATTGAGGGTAAAGAATATACACTTTCATATAAATTAGAGGTTGAAAATATGAATGGAGATGTTTATATTGATCAACAAGAATATATTTTTGCAGTTCCAGATACTACACCGCCTAAGATCATTGAGAATACTATATATTTACTTGAAAATAACAAAAATCTAAAGTTAAATATCTTTGATCCAAGTT
This sequence comes from Sulfurimonas sp. hsl 1-7, assembly GCF_030577135.1. Classification (NCBI taxonomy): domain Bacteria; kingdom Pseudomonadati; phylum Campylobacterota; class Epsilonproteobacteria; order Campylobacterales; family Sulfurimonadaceae; genus Sulfurimonas; species Sulfurimonas microaerophilic. The sequence goes on from NZ_JAUIRR010000001.1 coordinate 478,423, forward strand.
CTCCATTAAAATACACTATTAATGACGGATTGGATAAAACTTTTTTTAACTCTTTGGATGCAGAAGGTCAGTTTTCTTTTAAAAATCCTCCAAATTATGAAAATCCTCTAGATCATAATCAAGACAATATATATGAATTAAATATTAGTATTGCAGATAGTTTTGAAAACATCACAACACAAACTATTCAAATAGTAGTTACAAATCTTGTAGAAGAGCCTGTTTTAGAATCTACAGAGATGTTTATTGATGAGAATGTGCCAATAGGTACTTATGTTGGAAGTGTAACTGTTATTGATTACGGTGATGGAAATATAACAGAGTTTTCGATAAACAGTAATGCTTTTAGGATTGATAACAAGGGGAATATCTATACAGAGGAAACACTAGATTATGAACGGCAAAATCAATATATGTTTTTAACTGTCAGGGCTAAAAATAGTACAAGTATTTATGGAGGAACTGCTCGGATCAAAATATATGTAAATGATACTTATGAAGCAGTGCCACAAATCTATCCTTTTACAGGCAGTATGGATGAAGAAGCTTCTGTTGGAAAAGTGGTTGGTCAGCTTTATATCTATTCAGATCTTAAAGAAAATATTAATGTTGAACTTTTTGGAGAAGATGCTGAACATTTTGATATAAACTCATCTGGATATATTACTGTTTCAGGTAATGCCCAATTAGATCATACAAAACGGAAGAGGTATGACTTAACAGCAGTTGCAAAAAATAGTGCTGGAGAGAGTGAAGAGGCAAATGTTACGATATATATTAACGAATGGACAAAACAAAGTAATAAATTTGGCTTAAGAATGTTTATTGATGGACAGAATAATATATATACAGTAAAAGAGATAGATGATGGTGTGAAAATTTATAAATTTAATACTAATGGTGAAATGTTATGGGAAAAAGAGTATTTAGGTCTCGACAATTTATCTGTAAATTCCATGATAGTTGATGTAAATGCAACAATTTATTTGGCTTGTACACGTAATAGATCTTCTGCTGTACTTGTGGCATTGTCCTCCTCAGAATTACTATGGTCTACAGAAGTAGGTTTAAGTTCATCCGATAATTATAGCTTTAAAAAAATCATTTTAGACAATAGTAATAATATTGTTGTAGCTGGAGAAACAAATGGTGCTTTATCTGGATTTGCCAATAATGGGCGTCAAGATACATTTTTAATGAAAATTTCAAATATGGGAGACATATTATGGAAAAAACAATACGGTTCAGTTGATTATAATTATGTAGGAAATTTAAGATTAAATTCACAAAATAAGTTATATTTTTTAACAGATAGTGAATTGATGGAAATCGATCAAACAAATGGGGATATATATTGGAAAAAACGATTATATTCATTATATGAAAATTATTGGTTTTATTGTTATGACTTTGTATTTGATAGCGAAGATAATATATATATTGCAGCACAACAAGAAGAGAAAAAAGGGGATATATATGATAATGATATACGTTTTATAAAATTGGATAACAACGGTGTAATTGTTTGGGATAAGCTTTATGGATCGAAGAGTTATGATGAAGCAAATACGCTTACTATTTCTTCTAATAATATTTTGTATTTAGGAGGACTAACATTAGGAAGTTTATATGGGAATTATAATAAAACCCCTTATCTAATAACTGATGAAAGAAGTGATTTTTTTCTTATTTCTACAGATACGGATGGTAATATGATAGAATCAAAACAATACGGTTCTGTAAGTTGGGATTTTTTAAAAAATATGGCTATAGATACAAAAAATAATATATATCTTATGGGAATAGTTGAGGAAGCTCTTGATGGAAACATGATTACAGAAGAAGAAAATTATAATAATGAATTTCTTATAAAAGTGCCTTATTAAATAAACTTTAGTGAAAAAATTCTCTTAACATTTTGTTAAGTATTTTTCCATATAATTCAAAACGTTAAGTATAACTTTACAATTTTATTATTGGATATAATAAATAGTAAAATATATACTTCAACCGTTTAGGAAACCATAGAATATGATAGATGAAATAATAAAGAGTTATGAACAAAGAGATTTGGAAGCTTTAGACCGTTTAGCCGTACCGAGATACAGAGAGTTAAACAAAACAAAGAAGTTCCGCTCAGCACTTATGCTTTCATGTAACAATATCAAGCACCTCTCAAAGATTGAATCGCTTGAAGCTGATTGTATTATGCTTAATCTTGAAGATGGAGTGAGTAAAGAGGAGAAACCTTTTGCACTTGCGCTGTGTGCTATTTTCTTATCACGTCTGCAAAAGTGCGATAAAAAACTTGTCGTACGTGTTAATGCTTTGGATGAGGGTGGGTACGAAGAGATCACTTATCTTAATCAGTTTATGCCCGATGCTATTCGCGTGCCGAAGATAAAAACACCTGAAGAGGTTAAAGCCGTACATGCTCTTTTAAAAGATGAGATCGAACTGCACCTCTCGATCGAAACAGCCGAAGCATGGGCTAATTTAGCGCAGCTTTCAGTTAATGAGAGGGTAAATACTTTTTATCTTGGAATACTGGATCTCTTTGCAGATATGGGGCTTTCTCAAGGTCTCATTGATCTGAATAATCCTACTATGCATTATATGTTAAGTCATTTTCTCATTACTTGTAAATCTATCAGAGTAAAACCGGTGAGTTTTGTGTTCCAGGATTTTAGAGATCTTGATACATTTTCAAAATGGATCGAGCTTGAAAAATCGATGGGGTATGATGCAAAAGGGTGTATATCTCCAAATCAGGTACAACTTGCAAATAAAATGTTTGTCGATAAAGAAGAGGAGATCAAACGTGCCAAAGTGATCGTAAAACTTTTTGAGATGCACCAAGAAGAAGGTATTACTGGCTTTGTAGATGAAGAATACGGTTTTATAGATGAACCGATATATAAAGGTGCATTAAAATTATTAGAGGAAGAAAATTGAAAAAACTATTTGTAATATTGATTTTAGTAAGTGGTTTAAGTGCCAGCACGATGTTTACCCTCAGTGGTATTAAAAAAGTATATCCTGTTGTAGAGATAAGCGGTAAAGATCTGCCAAAAGAGTTTAAAGCAACTGCACAAGAGGAGATTAGAACTATTCTTGATGAACTCGGTATCAGTTATAAAGGGTACGATCAAAGAGCTTTAGCACTTTTAATAAGTTCTAGATATATTGAAAATACTTTGTTAATTACTATGAAACTTGAGATAGGTGAGCAGGTTCTAAGAGTAGATTCAAAACAAAAAACATTTGCTATCACTTATGAGAGTGCAGAGAGTATACCTGTACGTGATAAAGAGGAGATAGCAGATCAACTAGAAGACGGTTTAATGGTACTTTTAGACAGATTTAGCGAGCAGTATATTGAAGAGAATAAAAAGATCGTAAAAGTAGATCTTAAAAATGACGACTTTTCTAAACTTGGATATGAAACAGATTATAATGCAGCCGTTAAAAAAGCACAAAAGTTAAAAAAGCCTATCTTGCTTGTACTTGTGGCAAATTACTGCCCATGGTGTAGAAAATTTGAAGAGAACGTACTTCGTAAAAAAGATGTAAACGAACTGATTCAAAGTAAATATGTTCCGTTGATTATAAATAAAGAAAAAGGCGGCTTTCCAAAAGAGTTAGACATCTCTTTTACACCTATTACACACTTTATTAATTACAAAACATTAAAAAGTGAAAAAATGATCGCAGGTTATAACAATAAAGATGAATTTTTGTATACTTTAAGGAACTTTACTTCAAAATAAACTCTAAGGAGTTTTACTATGAAACATCACAATGACACCATAGATGCAAATGAGGCGGTGGCACAAGTTGCTTATAAGATAAACGAAGTTATCGCAATTTATCCGATCACTCCTGCATCTGTTATGGGAGAGTTGTGTGATCTTTATGCTTCTCATCAAGAAAAGAACATCTTAGGCACAGTCCCCGATGTTATAGAGATGCAAAGTGAAGGGGGGGCCAGCGGTGCAGTTCACGGCGCTCTTCAAAGCGGGGCACTTACAACTACATTTACGGCCTCTCAAGGGTTACTTTTAATGATGCCAAATATGTACAAAATAGCAGGGGAATTGACACCTACTGTTTTTCATATAGCGGCACGCTCGATCGCTGCACAGGCTCTCTCTATTTTCGGTGATCATAGTGATGTTATGAGTGTTCGTCAAACCGGTTTTGCGATGCTTTGCTCCAATTCCGTTCAAGAAGCGCATGACATGACTTTGATCTCCCAATCCGCAACCCTTAAATCGCGCATCCCTTTCTTACACTTTTTTGACGGTTTTAGAACCTCTCACGAAGTGGATAAAATAGAGTTGCTTGACGATGCAACTATCAAATATATGCTTGATGATACTCTTATTCAGGCTCATAGAGAAAGAGCACTTACCCCTGACCACCCTTTTATCCGCGGTACTTCGCAAAACCCTGATGTTTACTTTCAAGGGCGCGAGAGTGTTAACAGCTACTATGAGATAACTCCCGAGATTGTTCAAGAGTGTATGGAGGAGTTTAAAACGCTTACAGGAAGAGAGTATCATCTCTTTGATTATGTAGGTGCAGAGGATGCCGAGCGTGTGATCATCTTAATGGGTTCAGGTGCTGAAGCTGTACATGAAACGGTAGAGTATTTAACTAAGACTGGCGAGAAAGTGGGTGTGCTTAAAGTAAGACTTTACCGACCGTTTTCAATCAAACACTTTATAGATGCTTTGCCAAATACAGTGAAATCGATTGCCGTGCTCGATCGTACCAAAGAGGCGGGTTCAGTGGGTGAGCCACTTTATCTTGATGTGGTTGGTGCATTTAACGAAGCCAAAGAGGATGGAAGTTTAACCTACGAGACTCCATTTATCATAGGTGGACGTTACGGGCTCTCTTCAAAAGAGTTTACACCTGCTATGATCAAAGCTATCTATGATGAAATAAGCAAAGAAAAACCGAAGATCCATTTTACGATCGGGATTAACGATGATGTGACACATACGTCACTAGAGTACGATCCAGACTTTGCATTGCCGAAAAACGGCACTTTTGAAGCTATCTTTTTTGGTCTCGGATCTGACGGTACGGTGGGGGCAAATAAAAACTCGATCAAAATCATTGGGACACAGACAGATAATTATGCCCAAGGCTATTTTGTATACGATTCTAAAAAGTCCGGTTCTATGACAACATCGCATCTGCGTTTTGGTCCAAACCCGATCCATTCAACATACTTGATAGAAAAAGCTGATTTTGTAGCGTGTCATCAAAGTGTATTTATGGAGAAGTTTGACATCCTGCAACATGCTAAAGAGGGGGCGGTCTTTTTATTGAACTCTCCGTTTGATAAAGAACATGTATGGGATCATCTCCCTCGCTCGATCCAAGAGGAGATGATCCAAAAGCGTATCAAATTTTATGTGGTTGACGGATACAGGGTAGCAAAAGAGAGCGGGATGAAGCGACGCATCAATACGGTGATGCAAACCTGCTTCTTTGCAATATCTGGAGTACTCGAACCTGATGAAGCGATAGCACAGATCAAAAAGTATATAGAAAAAACATACGGGAAAAAGAGTCAGGAGTTGGTGGAGCTGAACTTCAAAGCAGTTGACAGTGCACTCTCCCATCTTTTTGAAGTGCAACTCCCTAAAGAAGCAACAGGAAAAAGGGAATTTATCTCTCCTGTAAAAGGGAAAATAAGCAAGTTCGTCGCCGATGTAACGGCAAACATTATAGAAGGTCACGGAGATGCTATTCCTGTGAGTATGATACCTTCAGACGGAACCTGGCCAACCTCTACGACACAGTTTGAAAAAAGAAATATTGCTTTAGAGATTCCGGTTTGGGATCCAAGCAGTTGTGTACAGTGTAACGAGTGTGTACTTGTCTGTCCACATGCGGTAATCCGCTCAAAATTAGTTGACGATGCACACTTGCAAGATGCACCTGAAGGTTTTAAAGCAGTGAAAACAAAAGGGAAAAGTTATCTCGAAAACGGTAATTTTACACTCCAGATCTCGGCTGAGGATTGTACGGGATGCTCACTTTGTACAGAGGTGTGTATAGGGCTCAATAAAGAGAGCGAAGAGTTAAAAGCTATCAATATGACACCGACTTCTCAAATAGACAAAGACAAAGAGGAAAAAATTTGGGAATACTTTTTAGAGATTCCCGAATTTGATCGCGGGCAACTCAACCATGCAAAAGTAAAAGACTCACAGTTTTTACAGCCTCTTTTTGAGTTCTCGGGAGCGTGTCCGGGATGTGGTGAGACACCTTACATAAAACTTGCAACGCAGCTTTTCGGTGATCGCATGATTGTGGCAAATGCAACAGGATGTTCATCGATCTACGGAGGAAATCTCCCTACAACCCCTTGGGCAACAAACAAAGACGGACTAGGACCTGCCTGGTCTAACTCACTTTTTGAGGACAATGCGGAGTTTGGGCTTGGATTTCGTCTGACAATAGACAAACATGAGGTTCAAGCTAAAGAGCTTGTAAATGAACTTCGTAAGGAGATAGGCGAAGATCTCAGCGATGCAATTTTAGGTGCTACACAAACGCTTGAAGCAGATATTTTTGCACAAAGAGAGCGTGTAAAAGAGCTTAAAAGCAAGATTGAAAAACTAGATAGTGAAGATGCGTGTAATCTCATTAGTTTAGCCGATTATCTGGTAAAAAAATCGGTTTGGATTATAGGCGGTGACGGCTGGGCATATGATATCGGTTACGGCGGGCTTGATCATGTTCTGGCAAGCGGGAAAAATGTTAATATCTTGGTTCTTGATACACAGGTGTATTCAAATACCGGGGGACAACAATCTAAAGCAACACCTGAGGGTGCAGTGGCGAAATTTGCAGCCAGCGGGAAGCCTTCAAATGCAAAAGATTTAGCTCTTATGGCTATGTCATATGAGAATGTATATGTAAGTCGTGTAGCGATGGGTGCCAACTATTCTCAAACAGTAAAAGCGTTTGCCGAAGCGGAAGCGTACGAAGGGGTTTCGATAATCATTGCCTATTCCCACTGTATAGCTCACGGCTACGATCTGAAATATGGAATGGATCAGCAAAAACTTGCAGTTGATTGCGGGCTGTGGCCGATGTTCAGATATAACCCAGAGCTCTTAAAAGAGGGAAAAAATCCTATGCATTTAGATTATAAGGGGCCGAAAATTCCTGTAAAAGATTATATGTACAACGAAACACGATTCTCTATGGTACATCAGGCAGATGCTCAAACAGCGCAAGAGTTCTTAAATGCAGCAGAACAACATGCACAAGACCTATTTAAAAAGTATTCAAAATTGGCTGAGGATTAGATGATGGATTATCAAAAAATATTAGAGGAGATAGCCGCGGAGGTAAAACCACTGTTGCATAAAGGTAAAGTGGCTGATTATATCCCGGCGCTCTCAGAAGTAAATCCTGAACATTTTGCATTTTCTATAACACTCTCTGACGGGACTCAGTATCATGTAGGAGACTCGCAAACCCTTTTTTCTATACAAAGTATCTCCAAGGTTTTTACTTTTATTCTTTCCTTGAAGGCTTACGGTACACATATGTATGATCGTATAGGAGTTGAGCCCTCAGGTAATCCGTTTAATTCACTGGTACAGCTTGAGTATGAACATGGCAAGCCTCGTAATCCTTTTATCAATGCGGGTGCCGTAAATGTTACAGATGCTCTTGTAAGTCACTACGGCAGCTGCGAAATAACAATTTCAGAGGTACTAGAGTTTATCCGCTCTATAGCAGATGACAATAGTATCGGCTTTAGTGAGAGGGTAGCTGCTTCAGAGATGGAGCATGGGTTTAGAAACATGGCTTTAGCGAACTTGATGAAAAGTTTTAATAATTTTGATAATTGTGTCGAAGAGGTTGTAAAAACATATTTTAAACATTGTGCTATTGAGATGAATACCGATATGCTCTCACGTGCTATGCTTTTTCTATCAAACTATGGAAAAGACCCGATCAATGGAAAAACCTATATAACTCCGCAACAGGTTAAAAGGGTTAATGCCGTGATGCTTACCTGCGGTCATTATGATGCTTCGGGTGATTTTGCTTTTCATGTTGGACTTCCCGGGAAAAGTGGTGTCGGAGGGGGTATTGTTGCTGTAATACCTGATGTGATGGGTATTGCTGTTTGGTCACCGGGATTAAATGCTCAAGGTAATTCTCTGGTGGGGACAAAAGCCTTGGAGCTTTTTACGACAAAAACAGGACTCTCTATCTTTTAATAATGGGCTAAATGATAGTAAACATTGTAACGGATAAGAGTCTTCTCTTTCGGGCGAGGATACTTACTATATGCGTACTCGATCGTCTCTTTAGTCGTATCATCTAAAATATAATAACCACTCTTGCTTAAAAATTTAAAGTCGCTTATATCTCCGTTTGGATGGAGATAAAACTGCACAACATTGTTTCTGTTTACATTGAGATTGCGTTTGATGTTTACACGTGCTACACGGTTAAGTACCTGTTGCGTGATACGTCTCATAATCTCTTGATTATCTAAGATATATTGCTGTTGTCCGGGAGTGAGTTTTCCAAACTCTTCACCGTAAAGCTCTTTAATGTTTTGAGAGATATTTCCGCCGTTTGCATAGCTTTTTTTCTTCTGTTTTGATTCCTCTTTAGATTTGTCTTCATAGAGCCAAGCCATCGATTCTTTAGGTTTTTGAGTCTCTTTTGTCTGGTTACGATCTTCCTGTTTTGCTAAAAGGGGAATATAGGGTTTTTTCGGTGGTAAAAGCTCAATTTTCGGCTTTTGTACCTCCGGTGCTTTTTCCACTTTTTTAGGCTTGTTTAAAACAGGTTTTTTGAGAGGTTGTTTCGGTTCAAACTTTACAGGGGGCTGTTTAACGATTTTCTCTAACTGTGAACCTTTTGGCATCGGCGGAGCCTCTTTAGGATCAGGCAGTTTCTTTTTTGTAAGCCCTGAGTCTTTATGTTTTTTAGGTAGCTCTTTTAAAGAGATCTTGATCTTGTTTTCTTCTACAGGTTTTGTTTTTTTAAGCTCAGGAGAGTATAGGGAGAGTAACCAAAAAAGCAATAGTATAAGAAGATGCACTAAAATAGCAACGAAAAGTGCAAAAGTAGACCTGTTCAAGAAAATCCTATAGTTGTTTATTTATTGCAGGATTATAACAAATCAATATTAATACAACTTCGATATAATAAGAAAAATATTTATAGAAGGCGATTGTAAATGGGTACACAAACATCTAAACAAGCATTTGAGGAAGCACAAGAACTTATACCTGGCGGTGTAAATTCTCCCGTGCGTGCATTTAAAAGTGTTGGAGGGACTCCAATCTTTATCACTGAAGGTGAGGGTGCGTATCTTAAAGATGTAGATGGTAATAAGTATGTTGATTATGTACAAAGCTGGGGGCCGTTAATTTTCGGTCATAGAGATGAGAGTATTGAGAGTGCTGTAATTGAAGCGGTAAAACACGGACTAAGTTTCGGAGCTCCTACTCAAGCAGAGACTGAACTAGCAAAACTTGTGGTAGGTCTTTTTGATTCGATCGATAAAGTAAGATTTGTTAGCAGCGGTACGGAAGCGGTTATGAGTGCTATCCGTTTAGCGCGTGGATATACAAACAGAGACGACATCGTAAAATTTACGGGTTGTTATCACGGGCACAGTGACTCACTTTTAGTTGAAGCGGGAAGCGGTGCGGCAACTTTCGGTTCTCCAAGTTCTCCGGGTGTACCTGCTGACTTTACAAAACATACACTTTTAGCTGAGTACAACAACATAGAGAGTGTAAAAAAATGTTTTGCAGACTCTGACAATATCGCATGTGTGATCATTGAACCAATCGCTGGAAATATGGGACTTGTACCTGCTGATAAAGAGTTTTTACATGAACTAAGAAAGTTATGTGATGAAAATGGTGCACTTCTGATTTTCGATGAAGTTATGTCAGGATTCCGTGCTACAGTAAACGGTGCAGAGTCAATTACGGGTGTAAAACCTGACATCGTAACACTTGGAAAAGTGATCGGTGGCGGTATGCCTGTTGGTGCTTTTGGTGCAAGAGCTGAGATTATGGCACAACTTTCACCTGAAGGTCCTGTATATCAAGCAGGAACACTAAGCGGTAACCCTGTTGCTATGGCAGCAGGATATGCGGCACTTTCAAAACTAAAACAAAATGCAAGAGTGATCGATGTTCTTAACACTAGAGCAAAAAGACTTGTTGAGGGTATGCAAGCAGCTGCACGCGAATGCGGTATAACAATGCAGATCGACACGCGTGGAAGTATGTTCGGCTTTTTCTTTAATGAAAACCCTGTTAAAAACTTTAACGATGCTACGAAAACGGACGCTGAACTTTTCGCAAAATTTCATGCAGGAATGTTAGCAGAGGGGTATTACTTCGCTTGTTCACTGTATGAAACAGGTTTCATCTCAACTGCCGTAACGGATGAGATGATTGAAGACACAATTAAAGCAAGTGCAAAAGTACTAAAAGAGATTACAAATGGATAATAAAAATCAAGAAGAACAACCTCGTTTTAAACCCCTTATAGAAGCAGCGGATCATCTCTCTTTAGGGATCTCGATCGTAGTTGCCGTACTTATGGGTGTAGGTATAGGATGGCTGCTACAACGTTGGACAGGTGTAGCTTGGACAATGTTTATCGGTGTATTTATCGGTATAGCTGCGGCAATTCTTAACGTATATAAAGCGTATTCAAAACAATACAAAGAGTATGAAGAGCTTGCAAAAGAGAGAAGTGAGCGTATGAAGCCTCATTTTGACAAAGATGAAGATGATGAGGACTATGGTGAGAAAAACTATTAGTCTTTTTCTGATTGCTCAAGGTCTTATTTTACTTACGTTTTTATTTTCTTACGAAGCTTTTATAAACGTAGAAGTAGCATTTTTTAGCTCTTTTTTAATTATTATAGGCTCATCATTAGCATATAAAAATATGGTAAAAAAAGATCTTGCATCGGGTAAGTACGAAGAGAAGCGTGATCTACTTGATGAGATCGATGACAAGTATGAACTCTACGATGATGAACCGATCAATGAAGCTCCTGCTGAAGAGCTGGATCTTAAAGAGATCGTAAAAGAGGAGAAAGCTAAGATCAAAACTTTTAGCCTGAGCTCTATGAAGTACGGTACAAAAGGGGGCTTTTCCCTTTTAAGACTTGTACCGTATATATTTTTAATACTAGGCTTTATTGCCTTGAAAAACAATGAGATACTAAATCTCGCCTTTTACCTTCCTGCACTTGCATTTGGTATAGTTATCGCCTCTTTAATCTCCAAAGAGACGGTAGCTAAATAATTCTCTAAAAAATTATAATGCTCCATAACAATGGAGCAGATTCTATCTCATATTAATTCTTTTAATAATATACTAAGAGGAACTAAGTTAGATTGCATAATAACTCTAACTGTTTTGGAGGTTAGTATGGAAAAGAATCTATGGCATAGCATGGAACTTGATGCTGTTTATACAAAGATAAATACAACTGAAAACGGCTTGAGTAGTTCCGAAGCTCAAACGAGATTGGAGCTTTACGGACCAAATAAGCTTCAAGAACAAAAGAAACAAAGTGTATTTGTACGGTTTATTTTACAATTTCATAATCTCCTTATCTATGTACTTATATTAGCCGCAATATTGACATTTTTCCTCGATCATACAATAGATTCCATTGTTATTATAAGCGTAGTTATAATCAATGCAATAATAGGATTTGTACAAGAAAACGGAGCGCAAAATGCTTTAGAGTCGATTCGAAAAATGCTTGCATACACTGCAGTTGTATTTCGTGACGGAAAAAAACAAAAATGCAACAGCGAAGATCTGGTTATTGGTGATATCGTTCAGCTTGAAGCAGGAGATAGAGTGTTAGCAGATATACGTATAACCCAGGCACATGGACTTAGTGCCGGGGAAGCTATCTTAACCGGAGAATCCGATACTGTTGAAAAGAATCCAAAAAGTGTCGACAAAGATGTGATGATCGCCGATCGAAGCTCTATGGTGTTTGCAGGAACTACAATAACCAGCGGAATAGGGCGCGGAGTTGTAGTTGCCACGGCAAATAAAACGGAACTCGGACGAATAAACAAGATGCTTAGCAGTGTACAAGTACTTACAACACCTTTAGTTGAACAGATGGATAAGTTGGCAAAATGGCTGACTTTGTTTATATTACTCTTTTCTATCACCATATTATATATAGGTTACTATATAAAAGATATGCCGTTTAATGAGATATTTATTGCCGTTGTCGGTTTGTTTGTTGCCGCAATACCCGAAGGTTTACCGGCAGTTTTGACAATAACTTTAGCCGTGGGTGTTCAGGCAATGGCAAAAAGAAATGCCATTGTCCGTCAGTTACCTGCAATTGAAACAATAGGTTCGGTTTCTGTGATATGTTCTGATAAGACGGGTACACTGACTCAAAACGAGATGATGGTACAAACGATTCAAAGTGCAACGGCACAATATATCGTAAGCGGTTCAGGTTACGATCCGACAGGTGTTATACATACGGATAAAAATGAAGAGATAGACCTACAAGAAGATTATTTTATCAAGATGATGGCGAAATGTTCAGCACTCTGTAGTGACGCTAATTTATATAACAACAATGGACAATGGAGCGTGGATGGAAGTCCGACAGAAGGAGCATTGGTTGCATTCTCCCACAAAGTAGGTTTAGATGCCGATAAGATCCGTTTAGAGTATTTCAGAGCTGATTTTATACCCTTTGATTCCAAGCACAAGTTTATGGCAACACTCAACCATAGTCATAAAAATGGTTCTTTAATAGTTGTTAAAGGGGCGGCAGAAATTATTTTAAAGATGTGTAAGTTTCAATATGTAAATGATCTGCACAAAAAAGATTTAGATGAAACTTTTTGGGAAGAGATGGCGGAAGATATGGCAAAAAAAGGACAAAGGATTATTGCCATAGCATATAAAAATGTTCCACAGGAACAATCTTCATTAAGTTTTGGTGATTTGGATGATGGACTTATATTAGTAGGCTTTACAGGGATCATAGATCCTCCTAGAGTTGAAGCTATTGAAGCGATTAAAGAGTGTTACAATGGCCATATAGAGGTTAAAATGATTACGGGCGATCATACAACAACCGCTTCAGCTATAGGAAAAGCGATAGGGCTTAGAGCTTCGGAGAATGTACTAAGCGGAAAAGATATTGAGCATCTTAGCGATGAAGATTTACAAAAAGCAGTTTTAACAACAAATATTTTTGCACGAACAACCCCCGAACATAAGTTGCGTTTGGTAAAAGCACTCCAAGAACATAATCAAATTGTTGCAATGACAGGTGACGGTGTAAACGATGCTCCGGCACTAAAACGCGCTAATATCGGTATTGCTATGGGTAAAAAAGGCACCGAAGCAGCGAAGGAATCAAGCGAATTTGTTCTTACAGATGACAATTTTGCTTCAATTGTCGATGCTGTAAGAGAGGGGAGAAAAGTATATGATAACATCAAGAAGGTTATCAGCTGGACACTTCCTACAAATGCTTCTGAGGCCTCTGTAATTATCATGGCAATAGTGTTTGGAATGGCGATGCCTATTACACCTATTCAAATACTTTGGGCAAACATGATAACTGCCGTAACTTTAGGGATAGCATTAGCATTTGAAAAGGAGGATAAAAATATTATGAAAAGAGCTCCCCGTTTACTGAGTGATGCTATTTTAAACAAAACCGTTATCTGGCAGATTTTATATGTGACTCTATTGTTCTTAACAGCAATATTTGGAATTTATACATATGCAATAAGTAAGGGTGTAGAGATTGAGTATGCTCAGACATTGGCTTTTAATACACTTATTTTTATGGAGATATTTTACCTGTTCTACGTTAGGAATATGAATACGCTTACAAAAAGTTTGACAGAGATTGTAAATACTCCCGTAGCATGGATAGCGGTGAGTGTTGTGGTTCTCGCTCAGGTAATTGTGACATATATCCCGTTTTTTCAAAAAGTTTTTACCACTAGGGCACTCTCGTTGTCTGAACTTTCTTTGATTATGTTGGTAGGGTTTATAATGTACGGTTTGTTGGAATTGGAGAAGTATATTCGAGTGAAAATTCTCTATAAAACATCATAAAATTTTTTTTATGATGTTATCATAGGAATATTGATAGTAATTGCAGTTTTACTTGCATCAAGATAGAAGTTGTAGTTCTCGGCAACTGCTTTTAACTCTGCTTCTTTTGCAAGATTTACATTATCTCCCGTTATCTCGATAGAGAAGATACTGTACTTTTTCCCGTCAAATTTAATATGCTCACCGATTCTATAAAATACTTTTGTATCTATAGTTTCACTTTCAGAAAAGTATGCATATGTTTTATTGAGAAGTTTGATGATTGAGTTTGATTCTAAGATAACTTCCGGAATAGTCGGGTCGTACGTTTTTGTATAGTTTACACTACTGTTTATAGAGTTAGATGAGATACATAAATCTAAAATAGTATATATGTTTGTCAACTGACCATCCGGTTTTTTTGCGTCAAGTTTATACGATGGAGCCTGATAAAGTTTTATACCTATCTGTTCCTCATCCTCATACCCGACAGTGATACCGAAAAATCTGTATCTTCCGTACTCTAACTGCACAAATGTAGTTTTAAAGCCAAAACTTATGCTTGCATAAGTTTGTGCTAATTCAAAAAGTTCATTCGGGTTTGCAATCCCGAGCAGAAACTGAGCTTCTGCATTTAAAGAGATTATTTTACCATTTGCATTAAATAGTATAAATGGATTGTAATCATATTCAATCCAACTTTGCTCAAATGTCATTTATTTTTACTCTTCGATATAGTTTTTCAGTCTACGACCAACTTTAGGGTGTTTGAGTTTCTTGATCGCACTTGATTCGATCTGACGAACACGCTCACGAGTTACACTTAACTCTTTACCGATCTCTTCAAGTGTTCTGTCACTCTCATCATCCATAATACCAAAACGAAGTTTGATAACCGCTTTTTCACGCTCGTTGAGTTGTTCAAGAACTTGCTCAATCTGAATTTTAAGGTCATCTTTGAGTATCGCTTCAGAAGGTGAAAGTGAAGTTTTATCTTCAATAAAGTCACCGAAACGTCCATCCTCTTCACTACCGATTGGTGCTTCAAGAGAGATAGGCTCTTTTGTAATCTTAATAACGTTTTTAACTTTCTCAACAGAAAGACCAACTTCAGCTGCGATTGTATCAACATCCGGCTCTTTACCGTTTTCTTGGAGGTGTTTACGCATAATTTTATTGATACGGTTAATCGTTTCAATCATATGGATAGGGATACGGATAGTTCTTGCCTGATCAGCGATCGCACGAGAAATAGCCTGACGAATCCACCAAGTAGCGTATGTTGAAAATTTATACCCTTTTTGATATTCGAACTTATCAACGGCTTTCATAAGTCCGATATTCCCTTCTTGGATTAGATCTAGGAAAGGTAAACCTCTGTTTGTATAACGTTTTGCAATAGAAACAACTAGACGAAGGTTTGATTTCGCCATTTTTGTTTTTGCAGTTTCAGAGATATTTTTACCACGTTTGATCTGCTCTAGAATATCTGCAAGTTTTTCAGGTTCCATATCGAAACTGTTTTTACTCGCTTCTTTTGTTTGTACAAGCTTTTTAATCTCCATATATGTAGAAACCATAGTAGCTTCTGGAACCATATTGATGATATCTTCTTTATTTAGGTCTTGGATCTTCTCTACAAGAACTTTATGGTTAGCACGAAGTGTTGCATTGAATAGAGGAAGTTTATACTCAAGACGTTTTAGTTCTTTATCGTACCCTTCATCAGATTTTAGTGCAGTCTCCATAGCTTTTACAAGTTCATTGATTAGCTTAGATGTTGGTCCTAAATCTAAAAGTTTCTCTTTTAAAACAGCTTTTTTGAAAGTAACTGAAAGTTGATACATTACAATCTCTTCAGTAACCTCTGCATCTAAATCTTCAGGAGCTTTTTCTGTCAGTTTTACCCACTCTTTTTTCGCTTTTTCCAAAGCTTTAAAGCTGGTTGTAACTTTTTCTACACGAGATTTGTCTTTTGCAGATAATGTTTTTAAACTGTTTTCATTATTTTCATCATCGTCGTCATTGTCATTATCATCGCTATCATCATCTTTGTCATCTTCAAAGCTTTTAAATAACTCTTTAACACGACGTTCACGGTTAATAAGCGGTTCTTTATAGTCTAAAATGAAATTGATAAGATATGGAACCGAACAAATAGCATCGATGATAATGCTTTCACCAGTCTCTATCTGTTTTGAGATATCTATCTCTTCCTCTTTAGTTAAAAGCGGGATTTGTCCCATTTCACGTAAGTACATACGTACAGGTGAATCTGAACGTGACCATTCAAGAAGTTCGTGTTCTTTTAAGATATCGAATTCATCGCCATCACTATCTTCGATCATTTTACGTTGAGCTTCTCTACGAGCCTCAGCTTCTTGATCGTTTAGTTTCTTTGCATGTTCACTTGAAGTGTAGATACATCTGTTGTGTTTGTTTAAAAGCTTGTATATGTTTTTTGCTTGAGCTGCAGTAGGTTGTTTGTCAAATAAATCTATAATAGACTCATAAGTAAGACAATCTTTTGACTTATGCTCTTCAAAAAAGGTTTCTAGTGCTTGATTGAGTTCTTTTGCCGTCATATCGGAGTGTGCTCCACATCTTTTTAGTTTAAGGATTTTGAAAGGTGGATTATACCGAAATTTTATTAATCTAAGCTTTTTCCGCTTTTACGAAAAATATACTTTTTATTGTTGGAACACTGTTTGCTTTAACCAGGAAAATATTGAATAAATCATGAGGAAAGTGTATGCAAACAGGATACTACAGTTCTGCTGCGGGTATGGTTACACAGTTTAACAGACTAGATACAATCGCAAATAACTTAGCAAATGTAAATACAGCCGGTTTTAAAGAAGATACTTTAATAGTTGGTGATTTTATGCGTGTATTAAAAGAAGCACGCGATGAATTGCCAAATGCAAACCAAACAAAAGAGGGTGCAGCTTTTTTAAATCGAACGCTTACAAAAGCTCCACAGGTTGTAGACAGCTTTACAGACTTTTCTGTGGGCGATCTTGCAAAAACTTCCAATACTCTTGATTTTGCACTCTCTAAAGATGATCTCTTTTTTGCAGTAAAAACGCCTCAGGGGATCAGGCTTACTCGTGATGGTTCATTCCTTTTAAATGAAGAGGGAAAACTTGTTAATAAACAAGGATATGAAGTTTTAGCGCAAGATTATAAAACTTCAAATCAGGGGATTGCATTCGCTCAAGAAGATACGGTTATAAAAGCTGATAAAAACGGGCAAATCTATACAAATGTTCCCGGTGCTTTAAATATGGTCGCAGGACAAAAACTTTTAGTAGTACAACCCGACAACATTAAAGAGTTAAAAAAAGATGGTGATAATCTTTATAAATTAGAGAATTTAGATGGTTTAGAGGTTGTGGATAACAGTGGTGCGGTAGCACAGGGATTTGTTGAAAAAAGTAATGTTAATGCAGTACAGATGATGACAGAGCTAATAGAAGCAAACAGACTTATTGGGATGTATCAAAAAGCTATGGACACGCAAATGAATGACATGAACAAAGATGCAATTGAAAAAATTGCTAAAAGAGCTTAATTTAAGGTAAGGGGAAAAAGATTATGATGCAATCATTACACACAGCTTCTACGGGAATGCTGGGGATGCAATTACAGATAGATACGACAGCGAATAATATTGCCAATGTAAACACGATAGGGTTTAAAAAATCTCGTGCAGAGTTCGCTGATCTTATGTATCGTACAATGGAGTACGCGGGAACTGCTACAAGTGATACGACACAAAGTCCTACAGGGATTGAAGTGGGGCTTGGTGTTCGTCCAACTGCGGTAAATAAGATCTTTACAGAGGGTTCGTTAAAACAAACTGACAATCCTCTTGACATCTCGATCACAGGAAACGGTTTTTTCAAGCTTGAACTTCCTGACGGAACTGAAGTATATTCAAGAAACGGTGCATTTAAACGTGATCAAAACGGTACGATTGTAAACTCTGACGGGTATAAACTTATCCCTGAGATCGTTATCCCTGAAGATGCGACAGATATCAGTATCGGTACAGATGGAACTGTAAGTGTTGTTCAAGCTGGTCAAACACAGGCAACTGTAGTAGGGCAGATCAATACTACCGCTTTTATTAATCCGGCGGGTCTTCACTCAATGGGTGATAACCTTTATGTAGAAACTGATGCATCAGGTCAACCGGTTGACGGTACTCCGGGACAAAATGGTCTGGGTGTGATTCGTCAAGGTTTTGTAGAGCTGAGTAATGTTGAACTTGTAGTTGAGTTAACAGACCTAATTACAGGTCAAAGAGCGTACGATGCTAACTCAAAAATCATCACAACTAGTGATGAAATGTTGCAAACTGTAAATAATTTAAAACGTTAATAAACCCCTAAAATAGCATTGATACTTTTTAATATCAATGCTCCTTGCACAAATTTAATACAAAAGTTTAAAGAACTTACAATCACATTTTCGGTATAATCGCGAAATTATTTAACTAAAATAGTAGGAATTTATATGCAAAAAGCAAACATAAATGGAAAAGTTTGGAGATTTGGTAAAGATATCGATACAGATTTAATTATCGCTGCGCGTTATCTAAATACTTCAGATCCGAAAGAACTTGCAAAACATGTTATGGAAGATGCAGATCCAGAATTTGTAAATAAAATGAGTGTTGGCGACGTTATTGTAGCTGATGAAAACTTTGGTTGTGGAAGTTCTCGTGAACACGCACCAATCGCACTAAAAGCTGCTGGAGTTGCTGCAGTTGTTGCACCGACATTTGCAAGAATTTTTTATCGTAATGCTTTTAATATGGGACTTCCTATATTTGAATTACCTGAGGCAAGTGAAATTAATGAAGGTGATAAGATCTCTATCGATATGGATAAAGGGACTATTACAAATGAAACAACAAACAAAACATATAACTTCACTCCAATCCCACCGTTTATGCAAGAGTTAATCGATGCAGGTGGACTTATGAGTTTTGCACAAAAAGAGATTGAGGAAGGAAAATAATGAAATCTTACAAAATAGCACTAATCAAAGGTGACGGTATCGGTCCTGAGATTGTAGATGAAGCTGTAAAAGTTTTAGATGCAGTAGCTTCATGTTCAGGTTTTAGTTTAACATATGATGAACTTTTAATGGGTGGTATTGCTTACGATATTACAGGTGATCCTTTACCGCAAGAAACTATCTCTGGTTCATTAAACTCTGATGCTGTACTTTTCGGTGCAATCGGTGGAGAAAAATGGGACAGCCTTCCTCGTGAAAAACGCCCGGAAAGCGGTCTTTTACGTTTTAGAAAAGAGCTTGGTGTATATGCTAACTTACGTCCGGCAGTTGTATATGATGAACTTGCAAATGCATCTTCACTTAAACCTGAGATCGTAAAAGGTGTTGATCTTATGGTTGTTCGCGAACTTATCGGCGGTATCTACTTCGGTGAGCCTAAAGGTCGTGATGAGAACAAAGGGTGGAACACTATGGTGTACACGAAAGATGAGATCGTTCGCATCGCTCATCAAGCATTTAAAATCGCTATGACAAGACAAAAAAGAGTTTGTTCAATCGATAAAGCAAACGTACTTGATGTTTCTCAACTTTGGAGAGAGACTGTAGAAGAGGTAGCAAAAGAGTACCCAGAGGTAGAACTTTCTCACATGTACGTAGATAATGCCGCTATGCAGCTTATCCGTGATCCAAAACAGTTTGACGTAATGTTAACTGGAAATATCTTCGGAGATATCTTATCTGATGAAGCAAGTATGCTTTCTGGTTCTATCGGTCTTTTACCTTCAGCTTCTGTTGGTGCAAAAATCGGTGTATATGAGCCGATTCACGGTTCAGCTCCAGATATTGCAGGTCAAGGGATCGCAAATCCAATCGCTACAATCGCATCTGCATCTATGATGTTAAGATACGCTCTTGGTGAAAATGATGCTGCGGATAAAGTTGATGCAGCGATTAAAAGAGCTCTTAGCGAAGGGTACAGAACTGGCGACCTTGCTCAGTTTGATGCAAAAGAGGTTTGTTCAACTTCAGAGATGGGTTCTATCATCGCTAACTATATAGTAAAGTAAATAGTAAATGCAGACATTAACTTTAGCAAACATCTATGAATTGCAGGGTTTAAAAGAGGAAGCTTTAGAGATCTATAAAGAGATACTCAAAAAAGATCCCTCTAATTCTGAAGCAAAAATTGCTATAAGAAGATTGTCTGGTGTAAGAAAAAAATTTTTAAAAGTAAATACTCAAATGAAAGAGTTCTTTGTAAAAATGGATACTGATGTTGAGTTTAAAGAGTTTGAAAGGTGGTTACTAAAAGCATGGAACTAAAAGATATGATATTATCAACTTTAGAAGAGATAGAGGAAGAAGTTTCACCTATCGATGCTCTAAAACAAGAGGAAACTGCTTATAGAACCTTTGAACCGACAGAAAATGTAACTTCTGTTAAAGAGATGAACGAAGCAAGTTCTACGAAGATGAATGTTGTAGATAATGAGTTATTCTTTTTAAAATCTATTAGAGAGAGACTGTTAGTTTTATTTGAAGGGTTTCAGGCTCCAAACAATGCCAATATAGAAGCAAAGATAGATATGACGCTTAACTTTTTAGAGTATACCCTTGCAACTATAGACGAGAGAGTAAAAGTTTTAGAAAAGGATAAAATATAAAATGAAATATCGCGTTTTAATAGATGCAAATGATGAAAAAGGTTTGGTACATAAAGTATCGAGTGTCTTTTTCAATTACGATTTAAATATTTTATCAAATAGCGAATTTGTTGACAAAGAGAGCAACAAGTTTTTTATGCGTAGCGTTGTTGACGGTGACGTAAATAAAGAAGAGCTCTCTCGTGCAGTTAAGGAAGTTTTACCGGAAACTGCAAGCGTTAGAGTAATTGAACCGAAAAAGAAAAACATTGTCATCATGGCAACAAAAGAGTTGCATGCACTTGGTGATATTTTGGTTCGCCATGAAGCAGGGGAGTTAGAGGCAAATATTTTAGGTGTCGTATCGAACTACGATTTACTAGAGCCTTTTGTTTCTAAATTTGACATTCCGTATATCACTGTTTCCCACGAGGGATTAGAGCGTGCCGAGCATGAGACTAAGATCATTGAAGCTATCAATAGTTTTGAAGATGTTGACTATATTGTTTTAGCAAAATATATGAGAATTTTAACTCCAAGATTTGTAGAAGAATTTGAAGACAAGATTATCAATATTCACCACTCTTTCTTACCTGCATTTATCGGTGCAAACCCATATAAACAAGCATATGACCGTGGTGTAAAAATTATTGGTGCAACGGCACACTTTGTAAATAACAATCTTGATGAAGGGCCGATCATCGCTCAAGATACTATTCATGTAAACCATGCACATAGTTGGAGAGATATGCAAAAAAACGGTAGAGATGTTGAAAAAGTGGTACTTTCTCGTGCACTAAAATTAGCGTTGGAAGATCGTATCTTTATCTACGCAAACAGAACGGTTATCTTTTAATGGGTTTTAATTTAGTTCTCGTTCATCCACAGATCCCAAACAATACAGGTGCAATCGGTCGTCTTTGTGTAAATGCCGGTGCAAGTCTGCATCTTATTAAACCGATAGGTTTTGATATTGATGAAAAAGCGGTACGTCGTGCAGGACTTGATTACTGGGATAAGTTAGATCTGCATGTTTGGGAATCATTAGAGCATTTTTTTGAAAATAATGAGATTACGGATAATGCTTACTTTGCAACTACAAAAACAGATAAGCCGTATTTTGAAGCAACATTCAAAGATGGCGATTATATCTTTTTTGGTAGTGAAACAGCAGGTATACCGGAAGATATATTAAACAAATACAAAACTCAATGTGTAACTATCCCTATGACAAAAGATGGAAGAAGTTTAAATCTTGCTATTAGCACAGGTATCGTTTTATACGATGCTATTAGACAAACATACGACACTTTCCCTAAGGCTTAAGAGATGACTATTTTAGATACTATAATGGTTATAGCTTTTATCGGCTTTATGGTATTTATATTTGGCGGTTACCACAAAACAAAATTTAAACAAAGAGAAGAACAAGAGAAAAAAAAGAAAGATTCTTAAAATATCTTCTCTGCCCATACTTCCATTTTATTTTCAAAACGCTCAAAAAAACTTTCTGCTCTTTTTATTATTACAGACATTTTAACCCCCTTTTTGGTGTAAACATTCTTGACGAGCAAACATTTGAATGTTTAGCCGGAAAGAAATCATGTTTACTCTATTTTTTGATATGAATTAAAAAAATATTACATCACTGAGAAATAAAAATATAAAAATATGTCAATTTGTCATAAAAATATTGATTTTTTTGAAAAAATTCAATATACTACTCCTATATAAATCAAAAAGGAGTCATTATGAATAGTTTTTCTGACATAGTAGAAGAGATTAAAAGTATATTATCTTCAGAATTCTCTCCAAAAAAAGTTTTTGATAAAGATGTTGCAGAATCTATAGGAATTTCTCAAATGAACTTTGCAACAATGAAAAGACGTAATAAAATACCTTTTGGTGAATTACTGGACTTTTGTGCAAGAAGAAGTATCTCTATTAACTGGTTGCTTTACGGACAATCACCTGAAAGTTTAGTGGGGCCGACAAATAACTATATGATTAAGTACTTCACAGATATAAATGCAAGTGCCGGTGGTGGTAGCGATAACGAATTTGAAGAGGTGGAATCGTTAGAGATCCCACAACAGTTTGTTTTCATGCTTGGCGGAGAAAGAGAACTGCAATATATAGAAGCAATTAACGTAAGCGGTGATTCTATGGAGCCAACTTTTAGCTATAATGATATAGTATTTATTAATAGAAACAAAACAGATATTAATCGTGGCGGTATCTTTACTATAAGAACAGAAGCAGGATTATTTATTAAACGTATTCAAAAAAGAATTGACGGGAAAATAGATGTTATTTCAGATAATTCTGTTTACAATACACAAACATTAGATCCTCAAGAGATTGAAGTAATTGGGCGAGTTGTAAGCCGTTTTGGGGATGTTGACTAGGAGATTTTCTTTGAACTATATTTATTCTGTTGTTGCAGTGATGTTACTCAGTGCCTGTGCACAAAAAGTGGAAGTTATTCAAGAAAAAAAGGTCGATAATACACAACAAAAAGAGATAGTTCAAGAGCTTGTAGAGATTCCTCAAAATGCAGGTTTTTATACTTCCACTCTTCAAGAAAAAAAGCTTGGAGACATAGAAGAGTTTGTAAATAAATATTTTCGGGCTTGGAATATAGAGAAGATCTCTATAACACAAGATCAGGCAAAGTGGGCTTATGTATATGATAACAACAATAGCTACGGCTATACACTCCAACCGATAACACAAAATTTTTTTCAAACGATAGATGAAAATTCAAACTATGAAGCATTTTCGACTTTAAACAGATACGCACTTACCCTAAAACTTCTTAATGTCAGAGCACTTCCCACAGATAAGCCTGTATTTTTAGATCCTAGCAAAGCAGGTGAGGGGTATCCGTTTGATTACTTGCAAAATACCTCTATAGCTCCAAACAAACCTATATTTGTTTCACACTATTCTAAAGATAAAAAATGGGTTTTTATAGAATCCAGTTTTGGTTTTGGCTGGGTAAAAACAGAAGATATAGTCTTTATTGACAAAAAATACACTCTCTTATGGCAAAAAGCCCAGCAAGTATTTTTAACTAAAGACAATGTAACGATTTACGATCAAAACGGTAATTATCTTTTTGGTTCTCGTGTAGGGATGGTACTTCCGCTGATTGATGAGGATGAAGAGAGCTATACAGTTCTCACTGTAGCTAAATCAAAAGAGAATCAACCTCTGTTTTTACATTCAAAACTATCTAAAGAGATAGCGCATAAAGGTCTACTCGATTTTAATAGCGATAATGTTGTAACCATTATGGATGAACTACAAAAAGGAAGATATGGATGGGGTGGTATATATGGACAACGTGACTGCTCTTCAACACTTAGGGATTTTTACGCACCTTTTGGTCTATGGCTTCCTAGAAACTCTTCTGTTCAAAGCTCTATGGGAGATGTAAAGAAACTAGATTTACTCTCTAATGAAGAAAAAGAGATTTTTATTAAAGAACAAGCAGTCCCTTTTGAAACACTAGTATACAAAAAAGGGCATATTGCATTGTATGTCGGTACATATAACAATCAGGCTATTATTTTTCAAAATGTTTGGGGTGTTAAAACGAAAAAAGATGAAACTGAAGGAAGATTTTTAATAGCAAAACCGGTTTTTAGTACTTTAGAAGTTGGAAAAAATCTTAAAGAGTTTGATCCCGATGCTTCAATGCTTAGCAAACTTCAAAGCATCAACCACCTTGTAGAGTAGGTTATGCTTTGATGTCGAGTAGAGTTCCCATTACATCGTCTTGAGCTTTGATAGCTACAACATTTGCTTCTGTTGAGCGTTGTGCCACCATCTCATTTGGAATTTCACGAGAGAGATCTGTTTGACTTTTCTCTGAACCAGTATTGTCCGCTTGACGTGTTTGCGCTGTCACACTACCGCTTTGATCATTCGTTGCTATAGTACTGCTAGGAACAAATCCATCCGTATTTACATTTGCAACATTATTTGCAGTTGTATTTAAGAGTGTTTGACTTGTTTGAATTGATGAGATGTTATTTGAAATATTCATGATACACTCCTTCTTAGTACAATTATAGTACTAAGAAGATAAAAGTTATCTAACAAGAAAATATTAGTGAAGATCAGCGTTAAGCTTGATCTCTCTTGTTGAGCGAGATGCAGTAATCTCTCCAGTAAGAGAGTTTTGTCTGAAGTGAAGACCGTTTAGACCTGCTAGTTGTTTCCCTTTGAAAACTTCACCGTCAAGTGTTACACCAGAGTTAACTTCATTGATTTTTGCAAGTTGTTCAGGATAGATACCAACTTTAGTTCCTTCTAAAATAGCAATACCTGCATCGATGATACATGCATCACCTAATGGGATACCACATACAGAGTTAGCACCTAAAAGACAGTTTTTACCAACAGAGATTGGGTTACCATCAGTTCCGCTAAGAACACCAAGGATAGAAGCACCACCACCAACGTCAGAACCGTCACCAACGATAGCAGAAGATGAGATACGTCCTTCAACCATAGATACACCAGTTGTACCTGCATTGAAGTTGATGTATGAAGCACCAGGCATTACAGTAGTACCTGCTGCAAGCTGTGCACCAAATCTTACTTTTGAAGTATCTAAGATACGAGTATTGTCAGCTGGAATGATGTGTTGTAAGAATCTTGGGAATTTATCTACGAAATCTACGTGTGGATATTCACCTGCAAGTTTTAATTCGATCTCAAACTCTCTTAGGTAGTCAAGTTCGATTGGTTTACCGTTTGACCAAGCAACGTTTGGTAATGCACCAAATGCTCCGTTTAAGTTGATGCTACGAAGTTCTACTTTTGCTAAACTCATTGCATAAAGTTTTAGGTAAGTTGCTTCAACACTCTCTAAAGCAGCATCTTCGTAGATAAAACATACTTTGAATTCACCGTCTTTATAACCGTCATTGATCATTTGGTTATAAAGTGCAGATACTACTTGAATGTTTTTGTGTGCATCACCGTAAGCTTCGTCGCTGTATGGTGTAAATGCATTTAAACAAGATTGTAAGAAATCTAAGTTGATGTCAAAAACTTGCTCGTTTTGAGAAAAATCTACACTTAGACCTTGATCAGCTAATGCTTGAACAAAAATTGCAGCACTACCGAAGTTCTCATTCCAGTTTACTACCGGATATGTTGCTTGTAATGCTTTGTCTGGATTTAACTGCCCTAAATCTACTCTTGCAATACCAAATGCCAAAGGATCTTTATACCCCTTTGTATCCTTTTTAATGTTCTCTATCAATGCTTTAAAAGCATCAGTTGTTTCAATAACTTCCATATGAATTCTCGCTTAATTAATTTATTGGTGCAATTATAATTAAAAATTACTAATGAGAATTGATATATACTTTTAGCATGAATAGTAAATGGACAGAATTATTAAATAATGACGATTATCTTGGTATAAAAAAATATCTAAAAACAGACGGTGATATCACCGAAGTAAATGATTCAGGAGAGGGTGTTCTTGCATGTGCCATTCGTGCACACTGTGATTTTGACACGCTCATGCTTTTGATCGAATTTGGAGCAGACCCGTTTGACTTTGACGATGAGGGTGTAAGTGTATTTGATATAGCTATCACTTACGACAACAAAGAGATGGTGAATTATCTGATCGAAAAAGGTCGAGATGTAAACCAGACAAACAGAAGAAGCGGTTTTACACCGTTGATGGCTGCTGCGTGTTACGGAAGGGCAGAAATAGCAAAAATATTGGTACAAAACGGTGTCGATCAAAATGCTAAAGATTCTAAAGGATTTACGGCAGCTGATTTTGCGCGTAAGATGAATAAAAAATCTGTTTTAGAAGTTCTGGAATATGATGAGAACTCACCGAAAAATACTAACTACGCAAGGTAATAAATAAGGGAAAAATGTGTTCGCACAAATTAAGAAGTGGGCTAAGAGTTTAAAGCACTATCTTTATGCACTGTATCTGGCATATCATCATAAAGATGTCCCGCTTTTGGCAAAGATAATTATAATTATTGTAGTCTCATATGCACTTAGCCCAATTGACTTAATTCCCGATTTTATTCCCGTTATAGGTTATCTTGATGATTTTATTTTATTACCGCTTGCGATAGCACTTGCTATTAGGTTGGTACCTGAAGAGATCTGGAGTGAGTGTAAAACAAAAGCACACCACTCAACTTTAAAATCTCTTCCTCGCTCAAAAATAGCTGCATTGGTAGTAGTTCTTATCTGGATAGTGTTGGCAGTTTTGCTTTATAAATTGTTTTTTTAAAAGTTTGAGTAGATAAAACTACTCAAAAAACTTTCCTTGTTTTTCATTGTCAAGGGGCTTTCTTTTCTCTTTGATTAGCCACTCTTGTAAAAGTGATTCGATCACTTTACTTAGACTCATTTTATATCTTACACGAGAATATTTCATGGCATCATCCCATGTTTCTCTATCTATAAGCAGACTTCGAGTCACTTCATCTTTTGGTTTCAATAATACTCCTTTTATATTTCTTGTAATAGATTGATAAAGTTTTTGTAGCTATCTACAATTTTTTGATTTTTTTGATTTGCAATATAAAACTCTATTGCTTTTTTACCAAGTCGCGGGATCTCATTTTTTACAGCCCAACTTGAAACTGTCCCCTCCGGTACTTCAAGGATTTCAGCTAATTGTTTTTGCGTAATGTTTAACTCTTTACATATGTCCTTTACAATATTTGACTTTTGTTTTGTTTGTTTTTTAGTTAAGTTTTTTATAGGTTTTTTTACAGGTTTAGTCTCTTTGGTTTTAGTATCAGAATTTTTAAAATCAGTACAATTTTTTTCGATCCATTGTAACACTTGCGATGCACTGAGTACCCAGTCTCGTGTATTTAAACTTTTTACAACATCTTTTGTATATTGTTGAGCATACATCTCGGCTAATTTTTCATCGCTAAGCTGAGCCAGTATAGAAAAGGAAAGTTGCATTGCACCTTTACTTTGATTGCCCCAGTCAAATCCATTTTTAGATTGTTGGTATTGTTCATACCTTGTTGGAAGTTCTAGTTCACCGTATGTGACGAACTTATTTCCAAGCAGTGTTCTATGCCCTTTAAAGACATGATTGTTCATCGTTATTGCCATTTACTTCTCTTATATTTTAAAAGTATAATTATGTTTATGATCCTTATGTTCTTCAACTTCATCAGATAAAAAAACAACTCTATAAACAACATACGCGAAAGCGAATAGCAAAAAAAGTACCAATAACCAAACTAACATGATAAAATTCCTTGACTAATGATACTTTTAATATCGGTAAGTCTCAGATTTACATTAATTTATAGTTTATATTTTGTTCCTCTAAAAGCTGTGTAAACATCTCAAAGTATCTTTGGACATCAACTGCTTCCTCTCCGATTAAAGAAAGTTCAACATTTGGTTTATTATCTACAAAGACGGGAAGTGATGAGAGTTCAATATGATTTGGAACTTGTTTCATAACCGAAATTAGGGTGTTTTCACTTGTATCTGCATAGAGGGTTTTTCTATATCTTTCTCGAACATTTGAAAAATGTTGTTTGATCGCATCACTTAGCATAGGGTGTGCCATAGAGGGAAAACCTGGTACAAAGAAATAGCGATCATCTAGTGAAAAACCGGACATATTATTTACCGGATTGAAAAGTAGATCAGAGTTTGGTGGAAGATCTGCCATGTGAATACGGTGCGGATACGCTTCATCACCAAATCTTTCAATAATATCGGCTAAAAACTTTTGATGTGCTTGTGTCGGTGCATCGCGAAAGACTTTAGATGCGATACTGCGTGTGAGATCATCGGGAGTAGAGCCGATCCCTCCAAAAGAGAACATAATCCCATTTGGATCTTCTTGAATCATTTTGTATGTGTTTGTGATTAATGTCTCATCGTCTTTAATAATCAAAGAGGCAAACAGTTCATGTCCGAACTGAGAGAGTTCCTGTTTTAAAAATTCGAAATGTTTATCTACTCTTCGACCGTTTAAGATCTCTGTTCCAATTATAACTGCATAAAAATTCATGGAGCAATTATAATCTAAAAGAGGTTTTATTGCAAAGAATCGATCTGTTTGTTGTGAAATTTGGTAAGAGTAACAAGAGCTAGGATACCACCTAGAAGGGCATAGGCCATATCTGACTGTGTATCCCACACATACCCCTGTGTCCCTAAAAAGGCTTCGGCATTTTCCCCTGTAGCTAATGCAACCCACCATTCAACTAGTTCATAAAAACTACTAATTGCCAGGATGATTGAGAGTACTATAAAATGTAACCAAAGCCCGTTTTGCACTACATTTTTACGTAGCAGTATCTCCCTGGCTACCATAGCCGGGACAAAACCTTGAAAAATATGTCCTATCTTGTCATAATCGTTTCTCTGCGCACCAAAAAAATCTCTTATAGTATCGAACAAGGGTACCTCTGCATAGGTATAGTGTCCCCCAACCATTAAGATGATACAGTGTGCTAATATTAAATAGTATAAAATAGGTGTTAAACGAAAAGAATTATATGTAAGGAGTAATACTAAGCCGCCAATTAGGGCAGGGGTGACTTCAAGTACCCAGGTAAATTGATCTTTAGGATTGATCAGAGACCATATTAACACAGTAAGGTAGGTGAGTATCCAGAGATATTTATTCATAGAACAATTATAGCAAACTTCCTTGGAAACAAATCAGTAACAATTATGTTTCTAAGTAACTTTCTAAGTGAAATAAAAGTATAATTTCAAAAACAAACAAAAGTGAGCATAATATGTCATACGCACAAAAACTAGAAGAGCTACTTACACAAAGTGTAATTCCGGATATTAATGATAGACTTGATGAGATATTTGAAGAGATTGCAGATACAAAAGATGCGACTGATGAAGCAAAAGAAGAGATTGAAGAGCTTCGTGAATTTAAAAGTGACCTTGAAGATGTATTAGAAGAGATCCATATGGGTGAAATTGATGAAGAAGAGTGTAAAGAGCTTATCGAAGATATTCAACAAGCACAAAGTCATTATGAAGATGATGACGAAGAGTAACGATCATATCTTTTTTTAAACTCATTTATATATAATTGCAACTATAAAAAAATTAGGACGAAAAACATGAGAATTATACTACTTGGAGCTCCTGGTGCCGGTAAAGGTACACAAGCTCAATTTCTTACAAAAAAATACAATATCCCTCAAATCTCTACTGGAGATATGTTAAGAGCAGCTATTAAAGCTGGTACTGAGATGGGTAAACTTGCTAAAGAAGCTATGGATGCAGGTAAACTTGTAACTGATGAGATCATCATCGGTCTTGTAAAAGACAGAATTGCTGAAGATGACTGTAAAAACGGTTACCTTTTAGATGGTTTTCCACGTACATTAGCACAAGCTGATGCAGTTACTAATGCAGGTATCTCTATAGATGCTGTTATCGAGATTGATGTAGCTGACGAAGAGATCGTAAAAAGAATGAGCGGACGTCGTGCTCACCTTGCAAGTGGTAGAACATATCATGTTGTTTTCAATCCACCGAAAGTTGAAGGAAAAGATGACGTAACAGGTGAAGATCTTGTACAACGTGATGATGATAAAGAGGAAGTAGTTCTTGATCGTCTTAAAGTTTACCACGATCAAACTGAACCGTTAATCGGTTACTACAAAGAGCAAGCAAGCAAAAATGCAGCTATAAAATACATCACAGTTGACGGTACTGCAGATATCGCAGATGTTGAAAAAGCTATTGTAACAGGTTTAGCAAACTAAATATTTTTATGAAAAAAGATATAGCTCTTTATCTTGGTAGCGGCGGGGCACGCGGATATGCACATATAGGCGTAATTCGTGAACTTGAACGCCAAGGCTACAATATAAAGTTTATATCGGGTTCATCTATGGGTGCGCTCATAGGTGGACTTTATGCTTCAGGAAAACTCGATCTATATGAAGAATGGGTTTTAAACCTTGATCCCCTTGATGTTCTTAAACTTGTAGACTTTAGTTTCAAGAAGGGTGGTATCATCGAAGGTGAGAAGGTTTTTAATGTCATAGCAGATATGATAGGTAAGCCCAATATCGAAGAGTTGTCCATCCCTTATGTTGCTATCGCAACAGATATCAAATCAAAACAACCTTACTACTTTACAAAAGGTTCTCTCGTTGAAGCTATACGCGCTTCTGTAGCAATCCCGACACTTTTTACACCTGTTATGAAAGAGGAGATGATCCTTGTTGACGGTGGAGTTTGTAACCCTTTAGGTATAGTAGAACCTAATGACAGTTCTCTTTACACTATTGCTGTAGATCTAAGCGGTGATGAGGGGATAAACCAAGAATTTCAACTGCCAAACGGTGATAAAAACCAATTTGTAAAAAAAATACGTGATTATTTTCAATCGAAAAAAGTTGCAAGTCAAAAAATAAATTCTGTACAAATTATTCAAGATTCAATAGAGACAATGCAAAAAATAATTGCTGATGCACATTTAGAAAAGGTAGAACCCGATTTAACGATCTCTATACCGGGAAATTTATGTGAGTTTTATGAGTTTCATAAAGCAGAAGAGGTGATCCATTACGGAGCACAATCTGCTAAATTCTCGCTTTTATAAAGCTTTCCATTTCAGAAACTATCTCTTCTATAGTTCCTTCGCCTGAAATCACTTTTAGTAAGTCTTTTTCTTTGTAGAAAGTACGAATCTCATCAAGAGGCTCAGTGTATACTTTCATACGGTTGTCAAACACTTCATTGTTGTCATCTTCACCGCGAGCACGTCCTAAAACCCTGTCACGAGCTGTTTCTTCACTTACTTCAACTTCGATCACACTTGTCAATCTTACATCAGGAGTATTTTGCAGGTATGTATCTAACTCCATCATCTGCTCAATACTTCTAGGATATCCGTCAATGATAACAAGATCGTTTTGAGAGTCTTTAATAGCATTTACGATAGTTTCTATAACGATTTTTATAGGAACTATCTCACCTTTAGAGATATATTTGTTTATCTCTTGACCTCTAGGAGTATTACGTGCTACTTCAGCTCTTAACATATCTCCCGTAGAGTAGTGTGATATCTGCTCGTTATTTTTTGCAATAAGTTCAGCATCAGTTGTTTTACCAGAGCCTGGAGCTCCGATAATTAGAAACAGTTTTTTCATTACGCTTTAGCTTGTTCGCGGATTCTGATATGTAAGTCTCTTAATTGATCGTTGTCAACTTGAGACGGAGCTTCAGTTAAGATACAAGAAGCTTTTTGTGTTTTAGGGAATGCAATAACGTCACGAATAGATGATTTTTTAGTAATAAGCATCATAAGTCTGTCAAAACCGATTGCAAAACCACCGTGTGGAGGTGCACCGAATTTTAATGCATCTAGTAAGAAACCGAATTTCTCTCTTGCTTCTTCATCAGAGATACCAAGAAGTTTAAAGATCTCAGCTTGTACTTCCTCTTTATGGATACGGATAGAACCACCACCAAGTTCAACACCGTTAAGTACGATATCGTAAGCGATAGACTCAATCTCTTCAACATCATCTTTATCAGTGTCTTTTGGCATTGTAAATGGGTGGTGAAGTGCTTTAACACGTCCATCTTCAACTTCAAACATAGGGAAGTCTACTACCCATAGGAATTCATACTTATCAGGATCTACAAGATTCATTTTTTCGTGTTCAGCGATGAAAATTCTTAGTCTTCCCATATAGTCCCAAACAACTTTTTTCTCACCGGCACCGAAGAATACTACGTCACCAACTTCCATACCTAATCTGTCGATTAATAGTTGAATATCCTCTTCGCTGAAGAATTTGATAAGCGGACCTTTAAGACCGTCCTCTTTCATTTGGAAGTATCCAAGACCCTGAGCACCGAATTTACGTACGAAATCTTCAAATGATTTCATTTCACGTTTAGAGAATACTAAATCAGCACCAGGAACTTTAAGCGCTTTAATACGGTTTACATGTGGTTTTTTAGCGATGTTTGTAAAGATTTCATTATCACATCTCTCGAAAATATCGATAACGTCAACCATTTCAAGACCATATCTCATATCCGGTTTGTCTGAACCGTATTTCTCCATAGCTTCACTGTGTGGCATACGGTTAAACGGTGCTTTTACTTCGATGTCACACGCTTTGAACATTGCAACGATTAAGTCTTCAGCAACTTTAATAACATCTTCTTGATCACAGAAGCTCATCTCAACGTCTATTTGAGTAAATTCAGGTTGACGATCAGCACGTAAATCTTCATCACGGAAACATTTAGCGATCTGGAAGTATCTGTCAAATCCACCAACCATTAGAAGCTGTTTGAAAAGCTGCGGTGATTGTGGAAGTGCATAAAATTCACCATGGTGTACACGAGACGGTACTAGATAATCTCTTGCACCTTCCGGAGTAGATTTTGTAAGAATCGGTGTTTCAACTTCTAAGAAACCGTTTTCATCTAAGATGTTTCTTGCTGCGATCGCCGCTTTAGAACGAAGACGGAACGCTTCATACATAGATTGATCTCTTAATTCTAAGTAACGATACTTAAGAGTTGTCTCTTCACCAACTTTTTTATCTCCGATCACAAATGGAAGTGGAGCTGACTTGTTTTCAATAATAAGTTCATCAACAACTATCTCTATAGCACCAGTTTTAAGACGTGGGTTTG
This sequence comes from Sulfurimonas sp. hsl 1-7, assembly GCF_030577135.1. NCBI lineage: Bacteria > Pseudomonadati > Campylobacterota > Epsilonproteobacteria > Campylobacterales > Sulfurimonadaceae > Sulfurimonas > Sulfurimonas microaerophilic. The sequence continues at coordinate 511,920 of NZ_JAUIRR010000001.1, forward strand.
TTAAACCTTCACCACGAAGACGTACCTTACCTTTAGCTACTAAAACATACTCGTCTCTTACGCTATCAGCAACTTTATGAGCTTCTGCGCTATCCTCTGGATCACATGTAAGCTGGATAAGTCCAGTCTTGTCACGTAAATCTATAAATATAATACCACCGTGGTCACGGTAACTGTTTGCCCAACCAACAACAGTAACCTCTTGACCGACATTTGTTTCGTTTAAATCTGTACAGTAATGAGTTCTCAACATAGAGTCCTATCTAAAAAATATTTTCGCGATTATATCGAAATAGTGTATAATATACAAAATTATTTATAAAAAGAGTCCCCTTGCAAACAAAAATCATAAAAAAAGTTGGTGTAATCTTACGACCGTCTACTCCAGAACTTAAAGATGACTTTTTTAAATTGAAGTCTATTTTTGAGTCACATAACATGGATGTATACATAGAAAGTATAAGTGCCGGTATGATAGATGTAATGGGTATGGATTTTGAGCTATTATGTAAGCAGTGTGACGTTCTCGTTACATTAGGGGGTGATGGAACACTGATCTCTGTTGTAAGACGCAGTTTTGATTACGATATACCGGTTTTCGGTATCCATGCGGGTAATCTTGGATTTTTAGCCGATGTGGGTATGGATGAGCTTGATACTTTCGTAGCAAATCTGGAGAAGGGCAAATTTCGTATAGATGAGCGTGCAGTACTAGAAGCTACTGTCACTAAAAACGGTGAAGATGTAACAATGTATGCATTTAACGATATAGTTTTAACTCGTCCTTCGATCTCAAACATGATCCATATAGAGACATTGGTTGATGGAAACGCTTTTAATACCTATTATGGTGACGGTGTCATCGTCTCAACTCCTACAGGTTCAACGGCATACAATCTTTCAGCGGGCGGACCGGTACTGTTTCCGCTTACTGAAGTGTTTACCCTGACACCTATCTGTCCCCATTCATTGACACAAACACCGGTTGTCCTGCCGGGAAAATTTCAAATAGAGATGAAGTCTACGGATAAACGTGCTTTAATCATTATAGATGGGCAAGATATGCATGAGTTAGAACAAAACGAGAGTATACATATAAAGTTAGCATCACAAACAGCTAAACTGCTTCACAGAGAAGAGTTTAACTATTTTGACGTATTAAAACAAAAACTAGGGTGGGGTGATTAAGCCTTTTTCCCAGTTCCAGGAAGAATTCTAAGCTTTGTAAGTATTGTAGAGGCAATTATAGAAACCAATAAAAGTACAAGTCCGTAATCTTCACCAAACTTTCCTGCAATTTCAGCACCATCTTCCGGATTTGCAAGACCTATAAAAAAACCAATCATAAATAATGAAACAAACCATAATACTATAGACCAACCGAGTCCTACAAAAAAGAGTGTTACCGAATTTGTTTTCGTTGATGAAACATTTTGCGGTGCACCGCAATGGGGACAGAATTCTGCACTTTCATGAATCTCTTTACCGCAACCTCTACAATAAACCATGATTTCATCCTTTTTATCTATCTCTGTGTATTCTAGCATATTTGTATCTTTGAGTAAACTATAAAAATATCTTCTTGTCATTTCATAAAATATAAGAAATTTGAGCCAGTAATAAAAAAAGATATATATTATATGATAGAACGTAAAATTATTACTTATTGCAATAGATAATAAGATGAGATTAATTGCTCCAAATATTTTCCATGAAATATCAAACACCTTTTTAGGATCTTTTACTTCTAAGTTTTTATCTATATAAGAGAGGGAGTATTTTAATGATAAAAACAACATGGATAGTGCTATAGCATCACTTAAAATAGGGATATTTAGAAAATATCTGGTAGTTATATATGATAATAACATACTAAAAAATGGAAAGATTATAACTGTATAAAGTAAGATAGTAAAAACTATACTGCTATTTGATTTTTCTTTTTTCATAGAACTATTCTATACTATTTTCTCTAAAATAACAATTGACAAATCGTTATGTAAAAAGATATACTACGGTCGTTATGTAAAATAATATATATTGAAAATCGGGAGAAAATTAAAATGAAAAAACTATTATTATCGTTTTTGCTTGGTTGTTTAACACTGAGTGCAGATCAGATAAATATTGCAGTTGCAGCAAATGTAAGTTATGCTATTGATGAGTTAAAATCAGAGTTTGCTAAATTACATCCGGATACAAAAGTGATAGTGACACTTGGTAGTAGCGGTAAACTCACGGCACAAATAAAAAACGGCGCACCTTACGGTCTTTTTATGGCTGCAAACATGAAATATCCTCAGTCGCTTTACAATGATAAGATTGCTATTACAAAGCCTGTAGTATATGCACAGGGTGCTTTAGCTTACTTAAGTGATACAAAACAGGATTTTTCTAAAGGCATTGATCTACTTGCAGACAAAAAGATCAAAAAAGTTGCCGTAGCAAATCCTAAAACGGCACCATACGGAAAAGCTGCTATAGAAGCTATGAAAAATGCAAATATATATGATAAGATAGAACAAAAGTTTGTTTTTGCAGAATCGATTTCTCAAACTGTTACATATGCCGTTACAGCTGCAGATATCGGTTTAATCGCAAAATCTTCACTTTTCAGCAGTAAAATGAAGCAGTATAAAAAAGGGGTTAACTGGGTAGCTGTTGATCCTAAACTTTATACACCTATTAAACAAGGAATCGTTTTGTTAAAAGATGGAGCTAAAAACCCGGAATACAAACTATTTTATGACTTTATCTTAAGTAAAAAAGCAAAAGATATTTTCAAATCCTACGGTTACATTGTGGAGTAATAATGCGCTTATCAGACCATGAACTTTGGGAATATATTCGTGAAGACATTCCCTATTTTGATCTAACGACTCATCTGCTTGATCCTGAAGTTCAAAATAAGCAGGCCATTTTAAAGATCAAAACACGAGAAGATATTGTAGTAGCTTGTATAGAAGAGGCTGCACGTATAGGGGAGCTTTTAGGATGCACGGCAACTTATAACATAAACTCTGGAACTTTGATCAAAGAGGGGAGCAGTTTTTTAGAACTTCAAGGGGATGCAAAAACACTTCATCAAGCATGGAGAGTAACACAGATACTTTTAGAATACTCTTGTGGGATGGCTACGGCTGCATATAAGATGGTTCAAGATATTCGAGAAGTAAACGACACTTGTGAAATATTTGTTACACGTAAAAGCTTTCCGTTTGCAAAACGTTTTGTGATGCGCTCATTGGTTTGTGCTGGTGTCTTACCACATAGATTGGGTTTATCTGAGTCTGTTCTTATCTTTGATAATCATAGAGCACTTTACAATACACCTGATGAGTTTGAAGCAGCAATTCCAAAGATCAAAGAGCGTTGTGTAGAGAAAAAACTGGTGATCGAATCAGATTCGCTTGAAGATGCACAAAAAATGCTCTCTTTAGGTGCAGACGTAATTCAGATGGATAAAATTACACCGAAACTCTTACAGCAGCTAGTGGAGCATAAAAACGAACATTATCCTCAGGCAAAAATTATTGCTGCCGGAGGCATTAATAAAAAAAATGCCAAAGAGTACGCTGCTACAGGCATTAATGCCATTGTTACAAGTTCACTTTACTCTGCAGGACTTTGTGACCTCACAAGCGATTTTACAACTTTATAAAGAAATATGACATTTTGTCATATTCTTTTACCATTGTCTAAAAATAAGTTAGAATTTTTCAAAATTAGTAAGAGGGTATTACTGTGATAGAAAGATTTTACTTAAAAGACTACCTTAGTTTTAAAAAGACAGAACTGAATCTCAATCATGGACTTATTGTATTTTCTGGACCGAGCGGTAGCGGAAAATCTATATTAATGGAGTCTATTCTCTCCTCTGTGGGTCTTAGCTCATGTGATGCCAGTATATGTGAAAGCAGTGTAACATGGGATATAGATGAGGAGGAAACAGGACTTGAAAATGATGAAATCAATGTATTTAAACATACAAAAAAAGAGAAATCACGATACTTTATAAATAATCAGGCGATCTCTAAAAAATCTATCAACTCCCTTACAGGTAAATACCTGAAACACTTAAGCCTACGAGATTTTAGTGATTTTGAAAATGAGGGACTTTTATCTATACTCGATCATAAAATAGGCTCTAAAGCTTTAAAATGTAAAGAGGAATATCAAGAAACTTACCGTGAATATATAAGTGTAAAAAAAGAGCTCGAAGTTATTGAAGATGAGGAGAAACGGATTGTTGAGCTTAAAGAGTTTGCACAGTTTGAGATAGACAAAATCGTAAATGTAAACCCTAAAGCAGGCGAAGATGAAGAGCTTTTAGAGATCAAAAAAGAACTCTCTAAAAAAGAGAAAGCACTTGATGTAATTGGAAATGCCAATGAGATCTTTAATTTCGAACATTTAGTTTCTTCGGCACTTGATACTTTAGATGTTGAAAGCTCATTTTTTGATGATGCTATGAATGAGCTTCGATCAGTATTAGAGAGTGCTGAAGAGCGTTTTTCTGCTCTTGATGAAGTGGATGTAGAGGATGTTCTAAACAGGATAGAAGAACTAAGTGAACTTAAACGCAGATACGGTTCTATAGAAGAAGCCTTGGAGTATAAAGAGCAAAAACTGCAAGAGCTGGAAAAATATGAAAATATAGAGGTTCAAAAAGGGGATCTGCAACAACGGTTTGAAAAGCTAGAACAGCAGGTCTATACTCTTGCGGATACATTAAGTAGTTTAAGGGAAAAAGCGCTTAAAAACTTTACAAAAGAGCTAAATAGCTACTTGAAACAGCTTTACCTCAGAGATGCAGAGATCAGCTTAACAAAAGAGAAATTGACACCAAACGGACAAGATATACTGAGTATAAGACTCAACAATACTGAACTTTCAAAAATCAGTACGGGTGAGTTTAATAGACTTCGCTTGGCAGTACTTGCTCTTAAATCTGAAAGTATAGAAAATTTAGGCGGAGTGTTGATGCTTGATGAGATAGATGCAAACCTTAGTGGAGAAGAGTCTATGAGTGTGGCAAAAGTACTCAAAAAATTGACAAAAAACTTCCAAATATTTGTTATTTCTCACCAACCGCAGCTTACATCTATGGGTGATCAGCACTTTTTAGTCTATAAAGATGGTAATATTTCAAAAACAAAAGAGTTAAACTTTGAAGAAAAAGTTGATGAGATAGCTCGTATCATAAGCGGTGATACTATCTCTAACGAAGCAAAAAGTTTTGCTCAAGAATTACTAGAGGCAAATATATGATTATAGATACACATATACATTTAGACAACGAACGCTATGATGAAGATCTCGAAGAGGTTTTAGCACGTGCCAGAGAGGGTGGGGTAAAGAAGTTTATCATCCCTGGTGCAGATCCTGCGACACTTGACAAAGCGATAGAAATAACAAAAAAATATGAAGATGTTTATTTTTCGGTTGGTGTACATCCTTACGATATGGAGAGCTTCAGCGAAGATATTTTTCATAACTATCTAGGTCATGAAAAGTGTGTAGCTGTCGGTGAATGCGGATTGGATTACTTCCGTTTAGAGGGAAGTGATGAGGAGAAAGATCTCATCAAACAAAAGCAAAAAGAGGTGTTCGTAGCCCAGATTCGTCTCGCTCGTGAGTATAAAAAACCTTTAATTGTACACGTTCGTGATGCTTCTAACGATTCAAAAACAATTCTTTTAGAAAACAAAGCCGGAGAAGTTGGTGGAGTGCTACACTGTTTTAATGCCGACGAGCAGCTGCTATCCCTTGCAAAAGAGAACTTCTATTTTGGTATCGGTGGTGTACTTACTTTTAAAAATGCCAAAAAGCTTGTGAATGTTTTACCAAAGATTCCGCAAGAGAAACTTGTGATCGAGACTGACGGTCCATACCTTACTCCAACTCCACATAGAGGTGAGAGAAATGAACCGCTTTATACTAATTTTGTAGCACAAAAGATGGCGGAATTGTTAGAAGTAGATATAAAAAGTATTGAAGAACTTACAACAAATAATGCCCAAAAACTCTTTCATATTTAACAATATGAATAATTTTTAAAAGGCTCTATGGAAATTTTTAACAACTTTTGGATAAAATAAAAAAAATTTAATTACAAAAGTTGTTTATGATCAAATATTTTTTATCTCTTTTAATACCGATATTTTTATCTGCAAATTTAACATATGATGTAAATTATGACAAAGAACTTAATGTTCTTAGCTCATTTGATATAGATGGTTCTTTTCTTTATGATCCGATTATGAATAACATGAAGAACAGAACTCTCGCAAAGGATAAGCACTTCTTTAAAGCGATGGAGAATGCATATCTTTTTATCCCTGCGATTAAAAGTACACTCTCAAAATACAATGTACCTCAAGAGTTTTTATATCTTGCAATGGCGGAGTCAAATTTTAGAACAAAAGCCTACTCAAACAAAAGAGCAGCAGGGTTATGGCAGTTTATGCCTGGTACTGCAAAGCACTTTCAACTTCACATAGATGAATATACGGATGAGAGACGCGATCCGATAAAATCAACTGAAGCGGCAGCAAAATATCTCTCATCTTTACACAAACGTTTCGGTAAGTGGTATCTCGCTGCCATTGCATACAACTGTGGTGGAGGAAGACTTAGCCGTGCTATTAAAGATGCCGGGACAGATGATCTTAATGTACTCCTTGATGAAGAGAAGAAATATATCCCTAAAGAGAGTAGATACTACATTAGAAAGATTGTTGCTTTATCACTTATTGGGAGTGATGAATACTATCTTTTAAAAAGTGAATACGAGTATCTTTTAAACAGAGCAAATGCTTATTCTCTTGCTACTATTAAACTCTCTAGCGGTGAGTCTTTAGAGCGTATTTCTAAACTTTTAGGGCTCCCTTTAGCAGAGTTAAAAAAGCTTAACAGACACCTGAAGTATGACTTTGTTCCCCCTTATGCAAAAGGGTATGATATCTATATTCCGTATATCAAACTTTCGGAATTTAAACAAAAGTATCAATCTGAACCGATTAAAAACATCTATAAAGTTCACAAAGTGACAAAAGGCGACAACCTTTCATACATTGGGAAAAAATACGGTGTATCATATAAGGTTATTAAAGATTTTAACAATCTGAAAACTTCTAGTTTACGTATAAACCAGAAACTGATTATCCCAATACCGAAAAGAAGTTCTAAACAAAAAATAGATACAAAGCACTACTATATAGTGAAAAAGGGTGATTCTTTAGAGTCAATCTCTAAAACACATAAGATTAGTATCCAAAATATACGTTCTCAAAATAATATTAGCGGTTCACTAATCAAAATCGGCGATAGGTTAAAATTGTATGAATAAAAAATATCTTTATCTTTTATTATCTGTGGGTATAGTTTTCGCAGGGTGTAGTACAAGAGGAAAGGGTGCTTACAGAAGTACAAACTTCACTCCGGTACAAAACTACTCGGCAAACAGCAGCAGCTATAGTGCAAACCCTAGTCAAAAAACATATACACACCCAACAATGAGACCCTATGTTGTTAGAGGTATTAAATACTATCCGAGCGTTGTAAGTGTAGGTGACGACTTTATCGGTACTGCAAGCTGGTACGGGCCAAATTTTCACGGTAAACTCACTTCAAACGGTGAAACTTACAATATGTGGGATATGACGGCTGCACATAAAACACTGCCGATGAACACGATTGTAAAAGTAACAAACAGACGTAACGGTAAAGTGACGGTTGTAAGAGTAAACGACAGAGGACCTTTTGTAGATAACAGAATCATAGATCTTTCAAAAGCAGCGGCAAACAAGCTAGATATGATAGGTACAGGAACTGCACCTGTAAAACTTGAAGTTTTAGGCTTTGCCGGTAAGGGTACAAAAAGAACTCCTGCAACGAAAAAAGAGCTCGATTATGAGTTGAAAAACTCTCCAAAAACAATGGATATGGATAATTTCTCGTTACAGATCGGCTCATTTTCAAAGATAGACGGTGCACTCAAAACACAAGAGAAGTTTGATAATACGGACGGTTATCATACACTGATAAAAGATGTAGATACACAAAACGGCAGAATATTCAAAGTAGTACTTAGCGGATTTAAAAGTGAACAAGAAGCAAGGGACTATAAAGCCCTTGGGAAATTTGAACATGCATTTATATTAAGAGAGGATTAGATGATTACAAAAACAAGAACAACAAAAGAGACAGATATTACTATCTCGTTAGAGTTAAACGGTACAGGGAAAAGCAAAATAGATACAGGTGTAGGGTTCTTAGACCATATGCTTGAGAGCTTTTCAAAACACTCTTTAATAGACTTAGAGATAAGATGTAAGGGTGATACTCATATTGACGATCACCACAGTGTAGAAGATGTAGGGATCGTACTTGGTGCACTTATTGCAGAAGCTATTTATCCTGTAAAAAACATGGAGCGTTTTGGAAGTGCGAACATTGTTATGGATGAAGCGTGTGTATCTTGCGACCTTGATCTTAGCAATCGCCCGTTTTTAGTATATGAGCTTGACGTAGTGGGTAAAGTAGGGCACTTTGATACGGAACTTGTTGAAGAGTTTTTTAGAGCGTTTGTACTTAACTCTAGAATCAGTGCACACATCATCGAGCTTCGTGGTAAAAACAAACACCACATTATCGAAGCAGCTTTCAAATCTGTTGCCGTAGCGATTCGTCGTGCAACTGCAACAAATGAGAGAGTCGGTATACCAAGTACAAAAGATGTTCTATGATCAAACTTTTAGTTCTCGATGTTGACGGTTGTTTAACAGACGGTAAGATCATCTACTCTAGCGACGGTGTAGAGAGTAAGAACTTCAATGTAAAAGACGGTCTTGCTATCACATCTTGGATCAGAATGGGTGGCCAAGTTGCAATAATCACGGGGCGTAACTCTACGATCGTTGAAAGAAGAGCAAAAGAGCTTGGAATCCAGCATCTTTTTCAAGGTGTTAAAGATAAAGCTACACTTTTAAAAGAGCTGCTTGAAGAACTTAAACTGCAATCTTTTGAGGTAGCTGCTGTGGGTGATGACTTTAACGATTACGAGATGCTGAACTTTGTAGGCAGAAGTTTTACACCTAACGATGCACCTAAAGACATTCAAGCGCTTGTTGATGTTGTACTCTCTCGCAAAGGCGGAGATGCAGCTGTAAGAGAGATGATAGATATGATCATAGAACAAAATGATCAAAAAGAGCAATTTTTATCTTTATGGATTAAAGGATAAACCATTAATATAAATCTTTTTTTTATCTTAGTCATCACTATATTATTGTCAATCTTTTTTTTCTTTCAACCTCAAAAGATGACTCAAAAAAAATTTGATGATGTACCGTTATTGCACATTAAAGATTTCACAATGTATGAGCTTAACCCGGCCGGTGTGAAGACATTGATGCTTGGAAGTGAAGCTTTTAGATATAATGACAGGTATACCGTAGATAACATCGATCATACCGATAAATCTACAAACCATATATCAAATCTCAGAGCAGATTTCGGTGTATATAAAGATAATAAACTAGATCTAGACGGCAATGTTACTTTAGTACGTGACGACGGTCTGAGTTACAAGACACAAAAGGCATTTTATTATAAAGATAAAGCACTTTTTGTTACAGATACTGATTATGTTCTCTCCCAGGGAAAGAATATACTTCGCGGGAGTTATCTGGATCATAATAATTTAACTGGTAAAATACATTCTAAAAATATAAATGCAACATATCATATAAAAGAGGCAAAATGAGATATATAATTTTCTTTACAATTTTAATACAAACATTTTTAAATGCTGAAGAGTTACAAATCAAGGCAAATAGTTTTTATGCAGATGAAAAAGCCGGACTATCTGTATTTGAAGGTTCTGTAAACATCTTAAAAGGGTACGATGAGCTTAATGCATCTAAAGTGACTGTATATATCGATAAAGAAAAAACACCTACAAAATTTATCGCTGAAGGTGATGTGTCATTCAAAGTAAAAACGAAGGATGATGTAAAGTACGAGGGGATAGCACAAAAGGCTATTTATCTTCCGGGTAAAAAAGAGTATAACTTTTATAAAAATGTCCATTTAAAACAGCTTGGAGATAAAAAAGAGATCCAGGGTGATGAAGTGGTTCTAAACATATCGGACAACAAAGCTTATGCAAAAGGTGCTGAAAAAGAGCCTGTAATTATGATCTTTGAGTTTAAAGAAGAGAAGAAAGAAGAAGAAAAATGATAGAGATTGTCGATGCAAAATTTATAACTTCAGCACCTACGGTAAAAGAAGCGCCACCTTCAGATGAACAAAATGAAGTGGTATTTATGGCAAGAAGTAATGTAGGTAAAAGTTCCCTTTTAAATGCATTAACAAACCACAAAGGTTTAGCGAAAGTATCGTCTACACCGGGTAAAACAAAGCTAATCAACTATTTTGACGTTACGTTTATGGATAGAGATACATCTGAAAAAAGTATTGCAAAGTTTGTCGATCTCCCTGGTTTTGGATATGCAAAAGTTTCTAAGTCTATGAAAAGCGATTGGGAAAAGAATCTTACGGACTATATTTCTCAAAGAGAGAATATCAAGATCTTTATTCATCTTATAGATTCAAGACATCCCCATCTAGACATAGATGTAGATGTAGGTAATTTCCTTATTTCCAATGCTACTGCAGACCAGTACATTATACAGATATTTACAAAGATAGATAAACTCAACCAAAAAGAGCAAAATGCACTCAGACGCGAATTTCCAAATGCATTAATGGTATCTAGTTCAAAAAAACGGGGGATTCACAAAATAGTAGACCTTGTTTATAAAACTTTAAATGAGAACGTAAATGAAGATTGATTTTAGAAAAGCAACACTTGCCGATATCCCTAAAATGAGAGAATTGGTAATGCCTGAAGTGCAAAGCGGTGTTATTCTTGATAGAAGTGAAGATGAGATTGCGACAAATATCCGATCTTACACTTTGGCATTTCATGAAGATGAACTTGTCGGTTTTTGTGCACTGCATATCCATACATCGTATCTAGCAGAGGTACGTTCACTTATCGTAAAAGATGGATACCGCGGACAAAAAATAGGTGAGGAGCTTATTAAAAAGCTTCTTGACGAGGCAAAATCACTCGGTTTACAAAAAGTACTGAGTTTAACGTATAAACAATCATTTTTTGAAAGACTTGGTTTTGTAGAGATTCCAAAAGAGACCCTCCCAGAGCATAAAATCTGGGCTGACTGTATTAAATGTAAACATTTTCCGATATGCAACGAAGTATCACTTATCAAAACTCTCTAACTACATTTTTGTATGTAGTAGCCTATATTCTCTATAGTTCTATAGCTACTATATACCCATTTTTACCACCGATGTTTGCGGTACTTTTTGTACTTTTTTTAAAAGCATTGGAGGAGCAAAACTTTTTAAATTTGGTTCTGGTTTCATTTTGTTTATTAATCTTTGAAGCAAACAACAGCTACATACTTTTTAGCTCTCTTACCTATTTTTATATACTCTATAAACTTGTTATGCCGAAAATTTACACAAGCTTTTCCTGTGCTAACTGTATAAAAGTATCTTACATACTTTTATCGTACATTGGATATTTTTTCTTTTTATCATTTTTGGGGAACATCTTTTTATTTCCTTTACCTGATATAGATTACTATATAATTTACTATATAGTAATCGAGTTTTTTATAGTGAGTATATTATGAAAGTAAAATTTATTATTTTTGTATTTGCTTCTATTTGGTTGATGTTAATTACTCGTGTATTTTTTCTCGCTATTCAGTCAAATAATTATTATAGTGAGCTTTCTCAAAACAATACCATAAAGGTTGAACAGATCGCACCTGTAAGAGGGGAGATCTTAGATCTGCACAATAACCCTGTCGCGATTAATAAACTAGGGTTCAAGATCTCTCTTGCACCCCATCTGCTTTCTAAAAAACAGAAAAAAAACTTTGAAGCGGAGATCGACTTAATAACAGAACTTCTCCCTTCACTTGATCGTAAAAAAATTGAGAAAAACTATAGAAAGAAAGACTCATTTTACAATCATAACTTTATCGAGGTTGTTCCTTTTATCCCTTATGAGGAGATGACACCGGTATACTCTGTTTTAAATTTAAGAAAAAACATCAAAATTACTGCCGCGCCAAAACGTTTTTATCCATATAAAAATATTGCTGCACATATGATCGGTTACGTTGCACGTGCAAATAAAAAAGATATTGAAGAAAATCCTTTGGTAGACCTCATAGGCTATACGGGAAAAACAGGGATAGAGAAGTACTATAACGAGTACCTTCAAGGGACACCGGGAAAAAGAAAGATCAAAGTAAATGCCAACAATCAAGAGATAGAACAACTGAGCTTCACACCTGCAGATGAGAACAGAAAACTAACGCTTAGTCTCGATATGGAACTCCAACAATACATCTCAAAACTCTTTGACGGTAAGGTTGGGACATATGTTGTTATGCATGTAGACGGAGCTATTCTATCAGCAGGAAGTTTCCCTAACTATGATCTCAATATTTTTGTAAACGGAATGTCTCATCAGATGTATGACGACCTTTCATCAAGTTTAGATCACCCCTTTACAAACAAACTTGTTCACGGACTTTATCCACCGGGTTCTACTATTAAACCTGCGCTTGGACTTTTATATATTACAAATGATCTCAATGAGCGCTGGAGCGTTGACTGTAAATCAAAACTTCCACTGGGAGGACGTATATTTAGATGTTGGAAACATCAAGGGCATGGACATACGGAGATTGTCAAAGCGATACGCGAGAGTTGTGATGATTACTTTTACAAAGGGAGTTTAGTCCTTGGTAATCAAAAAATGAGTGCAGGACTCAAACGTTACAATTTAGGGGCAAAGACAGGTGTTGATCTCCCTAATGAGTTTATCGGTGTAGTCCCTTCTCGTGAATGGAAATACAATAAATATAAAAGAATTTGGAATGTAGGTGAAACATTAAATATGTCTATCGGACAGGGTGATTTTCTAACTACACCTATGCAAATAGCACAAGTTACGGCATTGATGGCTACTGGAAAACTGCCAAAGCCACACTTTGCAAAATTTATCGGTGATCAAGAGATCAAAGCTGAGTATCAAGAGGTGCTTACTCAAAAAGAGTTGGCTAAACTTCCTGTTATCCGTAAAGCGATGTATCAAGTGTGTAACAATCCTCACGGTACTGCTACACAGTATCTTCATTCAAAGGTAACTCTAGCAGGTAAAACAGGTACTGCACAGGTTATCGGGATCAAACAGGACATTAAAAAGCGTAAATTAGAGCATGAGATGTCATACTACAACCGTTCTCACGCATGGTTTACAACTTACGGCCCTTATAAAAAACCTCAATACGTTGTTATGGTTATGATTGAACACGGTGGACACGGTGGATATGCAGCGGGAAGTATTACATCGAAGATATACAACAAGCTCTTAGAGCTTGGGTATATTAAAAAATAGTTTTTATACTATGTAGTGTTGCAGCAGAAGTGCTAAGACAGTAAGTAGAAAAATTCCACCCGCTTTATTATAAAGTTTATTTGCAATTATAAATAATAATACAAGAGAAGCTGCTGTTAAAACAATAAGATCAAAAGAAGTTTTTTCAATATCGATCACTAGCGGATTTACCAGTGCAGCAGTTCCTAAAACCATAGAGAAATTTGCAACGTTTGAGCCGATAATATTACCGATACTCATCTCTGCATTACCTTTTTTCACAGCAACTATAGAAACCATTAATTCAGGTAAAGATGTTCCTAGAGAGATTAAAAACAGACCGATAATCCATTCACTTACATCTAAAGCTCTTGCGATATTTGTTCCGCTCTCTACAACAAAATGAGCACCACCTATAGTTAATGTAAAACCTACAACTAAAAGAACAATAGATTTAAACCATCCAAACTTCTCTTTCTCTAAATCTTCATCGATCTCACCTTCAAGATCCTCTTTAGAAGTTTTAAATAAAAAGAATAGATACGAAACCATCATCAGTACAAATAAAATACCGTCAAAACGACCGACTACACCGTCTTGAACCATAACTATAAAGATTATAACCGGGATAATAACCCATGCACTGTCAATTGCGAAAAGATCACGTTTTGGTTTCATAGCCTTGGCAATTAAAAAAACAATACCTAAAACCAATGTAATATTAAAGGTAACGCTACCGACAACATTTGCGACTGCCATATCGATTTTACCGTAATATGAAGCCATTACAGAAGCTGCCATTTCCGGTAAAGATGTTCCAAAAGCCACTAATGTAGCACCGATCACGAAGTGTGAAATCTTATAGTGTAATGCTATTCTTTCCGATTCTTTGATAATAAAATCGGCACCGTATATTAAAGCTGCCATTGCAACTAAAAAAACTATATAATCCATTGTTATCCTTCTGTTCTAACTATTAAACTTGCGGGGAGTGAAAACTTTTTAATGAGCTTCTCTTCCATCTCTCTCATCTCTCCGTTATCCACTTCATGATCGTAACCTAGGATATGTAATAATCCATGGATAAATAAAAGTGTAAATTCATCTTGTATGCTATGGCCAAGTTCATTTGATTTTTCTTCTACAAAATTTTTGGAGATCACTATACTGCCAAGAGGGGAGAAAGGCATATCTTCGTAGGGGAAACTAAGTACATCAGTGGGATAATCTTTATCTCTGTACTGTTTGTTGATTGTTTGGATATCGTCATTATCGGTAATGATAAGCTCTATCTCTTTTTCTGTGAGAGATTTTAAGATAGTTTCTAACTTTGAGAAATCTATCTCTAAATCTGTTTTATTTTCTATATCTATCATAAACGCAATTATAGCAAATTACGCTTTGATATCTAGATTTTTTCCTATACCTGCAAGTGCAGATGATGAAGTTTGTTTTGTTTGTTGCGAAGAACTCTCTAAAACACCTAAAATACTTTTAGCAGCAGCATCTTGTGACTTTTTCATCACATCTACTTGAATAGAACCCATAGTAGAACCAGAACTGATTGTTGACATAAAAGCTCTCCTTATTTTATATATAACGTAGTATAACATTAGATAAATTTAAAAAAAATTAAAATATATGTTAAGATTGCATCATGAAAGAAACTATAAAAAAAGCAGTATGTATTATGAGCGGAGGGATGGATTCAACCCTTGCCGCTTATATGATGAAAAAAGAGGGCTATGAGATCGTAGGGGTTCATTTCAACTACGATCAAAGAACACAGGCAAAAGAGTTAGAGTGTTTTGAAGCAATCGCTAAAGAGCTTGATGTACAGGAAAAGTATGTACTTGATCTTGATTTCTTTGCAAAATTAGGAGCTTCTGCGCTTACAGATAAAAATATAGATGTACCCACTTCAGGAATAGAAGAGGGTGTACCTGTAACTTACGTTCCGTTTAGAAACGGTATTTTTCTCTCAATGGCAGCAGCAATTGCGGAAAAAGAGGGTGCGAGTGTAATAGCTATCGGTGTAGTGGAAGAGGACAGCAGCGGATATCCTGATTGTCGTGAGAACTATATCGAAGCGATGCAAAAGGCCATTAATCTTGGAACAAAAGATGAGACAAACATAGAGATCAAAATGCCTCTGGTACATCTTAAAAAATCTGAAATAGTTCAAGAAGCGGTAAATCTCGGTGTAGCGTTAGAGCTTACTTGGAGCTGTTATAAAAATGAAGATGCAGCATGTGGCGTATGTGACAGTTGTAGATTACGACTAAACGGATTTCTTAAAGCCGGAGTAACAGATCCCATAAAATATGCATAATACTAAACAATATGAGATAGAATTAATAATCAATCCGAAACTAAAACATAGCTATATATCTATCTCAAAAGATAAGAAGGTTATTGTAAAAACACCTTCTCGATCGCAAAAATATGTTGCAAATATTTTAGAAGAGAAAGCCTCCTGGATCGCAAAAAAACTACAACAAGTAGAATCTATAAAGCTTTTAGATGAAGCACCTTTACATAGTTTAGAGTTTTTACAAAGTAGGGTGGAGCACTATAGTGCTTTAATGGGTCTGCAATACTCACAGCTTAAATTTAGAAAGATGAAAAGAAGATGGGGAAGTTGTAGTTCTCAAAGGGTTATAACACTTAACAAAGAGCTTTTAAAGCTTGAACAAAGGCTTGTAGACTATGTAGTTGTACATGAGCTGGCTCATTTAACACATATGAACCACTCAAAGGCGTTTCATGCTTTAGTTGAAAAGCATTTGCCCTCTTCACAAACTCTTAGACGAGAACTGCAAACAATCCGTATAGGATAAACTATTTTAAAATCTCGAAATCGTATTTGCTTGAAGGGGACCAAAGCATCCAGCCGTTTGTGTGAGTCTCATCAGCAGCTTTGATCTGCGCTTGAATCTCCTCTTTTTGATAATAAACTTTTGAATGAGTATAATCTTTAAAGTATTGTAACCAAGGTCTAACTCTCTTAGGCGATATCTTGTACTCTATGTGCTTGATACTTCTGTATATTACTATATACGGGTGTTTTGCAGGATATTTTTTTCCAAATGATCCACTTGCAAAGCCTGATGGATAAAGCATTGGAGCAATATAATCAGCGTGTTTTGCTAAAGAATCTATCGTTTGACCTATCCCGTTATCATCTTTACTCCAACATACGTTACCGTAGATATCTACCGAAATAAAAACACCATACTTTCGAAGTCTCTCTTGTGCCAGATCGAGAAAGTTCCCTATCGCTTTAATGCGGTTTTCTTGAGTATTTTTTTGAGATAAACAAAGTCCCGCTTTAGCCGGAAAACGTACATAGTCAAAATTGATCTCGTCAAATCCTACCTTTGCAGCTTCCTCAGCCATCCTTATAGCATACTCATGACTTCGTTTATCGTATGGATCAACCCATGCCATCTCATCATGGTTTCTCCAGATAGTTTTATTTGCATCATTTTTTTTGATCGCATACTCGTAGTTGTTTGAAGCTTGGAGTTCATCTTTAAAAGTTACAACTCTTGCTATCGTATAGAT
Organism: Sulfurimonas sp. hsl 1-7; assembly: GCF_030577135.1. Lineage (NCBI taxonomy): Bacteria > Pseudomonadati > Campylobacterota > Epsilonproteobacteria > Campylobacterales > Sulfurimonadaceae > Sulfurimonas > Sulfurimonas microaerophilic. The sequence continues at coordinate 528,976 of NZ_JAUIRR010000001.1, forward strand.
ATTTTTCTCTTTCAATAGCTTCATAAACTTTTCAATATCACGGTTTGTTCTTTTAAGATGTGCACCGTAGCTGTTTGCCTGCTTGAACTTTGTCCAAAAGAGGGTAGAGCCGTATTCGTTCTTTACATCTACAACTACGGCATTTACATCTGTTTTTTCTATAAGCTCTAACGCTTTTTTAAATCTTGGCGAATTGTTAGAAGCACCCCAGAATGTTAGATACAAAGCCTTTACACGTATAGACTTGAGAGAAACAATCGAATTGTTTGTATCTTGAGATAATGCTGCGGGTCTATACCCGTATGCTTTTATATGGAGCACTTTTTCATCTGTATCGATCGAAAAAGTTCCATTACTGTCACTCCTTACAGAGTGTTTTGAATCACTGACAATAGCATCAATAACAGGATTGGAACTATTTTGATCAATTAATGTCCCATCCCAACCATGCAGCGCTGCCGCTGCTGCAAAAAATAAAAAAAATCGTTTCATGTACTACTTATCTTTGATTTAAAAAATATCCTAAACTTACATCGCTCCACGCTTTAGAAAGGTTTAGGTAGTTATCTATAGAGCTATAAACTCTTGCAAAATCTTTATTTGCTCCACTTTGTTCTGCAAGTACCTCTTTAAGGGCTTTTTTACCGGCATCCATAACATCTTGCGGAAACTGAGAAAGTTTTACATCTAACTCTTTTAACTGCTGTAATGCTTTTATATTCTCAGCATGAAACTCATGCGTCATATTTGAGTTGAGTTCAGTAGAAGCTACTTCGATCATAGATTTGTGTTCAGATGCAAGCTTTTCCCATGACTGTTTGTTAAATGTAAGCTCCAAAACTGAACCCGGCTCATGCCATCCAGAATAATAATACGGAGCAACTTTATAAAATCCCATCTTAATATCTAACGCAGGGCCTACCCATTCGGTCGCATCGATCACGCCACGCTCTAAAGATGTATAGATCTCACCCGCAGGTAATAAAACAGGATTTACCCCAAGCTTGGCAAACACTTCACCACCAAGACCCGGTATACGCATCTTTAGACCTTTCATGTCTTCTAAAGACTCGATCGGCTTTCTGTACCATCCACCCATCTGGATGTTTGTATTACCCCCTAAAAAAGGGTAAAGATTGTACTTTGCATAATACTCACGCCAAAGTTCAAGTCCGCCGCCGTAAGTCATCCAAGAGTTTACCTCTTCAGCCGTAAAACCAAAAGGGATTCCGCTAAAAAGAGAAAAAGCTGAGTTTTTTCCTTTCCAATAATACGGTCCTGAATGAAAAGCATCGATCTGTCCGCTAGAGCACGCATCAAATACGGCCAGGGCAGGGATCAGTGTGTTTTTCGGATACAGTTTAATCTCTAAACTTCCCCCACTGATCTCTTTTATTCTTTGAACAAAGTGCTCAACACCCGTACCCATGATCGGAAAATGCGCAGGCCAAGATGTAGCTAACTTTAAAACGGTTTTTTTGGCTCTGTTGATATGAACAGATTTATCACCGATGCTTTTTTGAGGGTGTTTAGAGTAGTCTATTGCCTGACGATTACTCTCGTTACAACCGTTTAAAGCGAGTGCACCCGATGTTACTGCCGCTGTTGTTAAAAAATCTCTTCTATTCATCTCTCTATCCTAATTATGCAAAATCAAAAAGCGTAGTTTGCGGACTCAAATTGATTGGTTGCGATAATATCGACTTATCGGTTCCAATGATCAATGCAAAATGAAAACTATGCTCTTTTAAGATATTTCGTATCTCGTTTTTATTTTTATATGTCACTATGTTGTAAGTGTCTCTAAAAGCTTCATCTAAAGTATTAAACTTGATTTGTGGCAAGATATAGAGTACTCGCGCCCAATATGCCTGTTTATGGAGATACTCGATCTCGCTTTTTACAAAACTCTCGCTTGTTTCAAAGATCAGAACCTTATCACTTGTACCAAATTCTTTAATTTCAAAGTTTTTATTGGTAAATACTGCTTCAAAGTGATCGATAGGTGTAAATTTTCGTAGTCGAAAGTTGATCTTCAAACTTTTAAAAAGATGTAGTAACTGCTCCAAATAAGGGAGAAAGAACGGTGATATCAACTGTCTTTCATAAAAAATATCATCATAGATAAAAGAGCTTTCAAACAGTGTCTGCTCAACAATATTGATATGCTCTACAACATTCGTCGGAAGAGGCTTGATCTTTGTAAAAATATCTGCCGATGTAATTTGCGGGCAAAAAAGTACGACACCGCCGTCTTCTATGTTGTCTAGTGATTGAAATATGGACTTAATATCTCCATCAAGTGCTAAAAACTTTGTTTCGGTAACAACTTGCAGTGCTAACTTTAAGATAATCTCGTTTGATTCATAAACAATAATATTTTTATCGATTAGTTTAAAACGTAGGAGTCGTTTTAACGATTCATCTAAATCTTTAACTTTGATCCAAGCGATCTCAGTATCACTGATTTGTGTAGGCTTGTTAAAGATAATCCCGTAAGCACCGTTAAAAATAGCTTCATCTATAGAGTTTTCATCATATGCAATAAAAAGATCGCCTCTCTTTACATGCTTTGCATCAAAAACTATATGATTAAATTCACTTACAAAAGGGGAGTTTATAAGCTCTCCGTGTGTAAGTGCTAAGATATTTTCAAGTCTCATCCAATAGGTGTACCTGCTTTTTTAGATTTTTCCGGTCTTACTAAACATAATCCGTCTTCATCTTTTGCAGCAAGAAGCATTCCCTCACTCATCATACCCATAAGTTTTGCAGGTTTTAGGTTTGCTACTACACAAACTTGAGTATTTACCAGATCTTCTGGAGAGTAGAACTCTTTGATACCGGCAACTACTTGACGGTTTCTCCCTTCACCGAGATCTACTTGAAGTTTTAAAAGTTTTTTACTTTTTGGAACCTCTTCAGCCTCTACAACAGTACCCACTTTGAGTTTTGTTTCAAAGAATTGACCAATTTCGATCAGGTTGTCTGTTTCCTCTTCTGCTTTAGATTCCTCTTTTTTAGCCTCTTTTGGAGGATTTGGTTCAGCTTTAGGAGCTTCCGGCATTAAAGGCTCTTCAATACGTGGGAAAAGTGGTGGAACTTTTTTGATATTAAATACTTTTAACAGTTTTTTATCGATAATTAGCTCATTATAGCTTTCGTTATTGATCGTAAAATCAAGTGCATCTGCAATCGTAGCAGTCGTTTTCGGCATAATAGGGTGAAGCATAACCGCTGCTTTTGCTAATACATTTGCCACAAGTGCAACAGTTGCAAGGGCCTGATCTTTTTGATCATTTTTCATTTTTACCCACGGCTCATGCTCTGCAATTGCACCGTTTCCGATCGAAAAGAGTCTCCATAACTCTTCAAGGTATCTGTGCGGTTGTAGATTTTCCATAAAAGTATCTAATGAATCGATAATCTCATTCATTTGAGCAAGCTCTTTAGCATGGTATTTTTCAACATCTACACTGTCGATCTCAAAGTCGCTGTATTTTCCACTCATACCTATAATACGGTTTAAAAGGTTCCCAAGATCGTTGCTAAGCTCTGAATTGATACGATCGATGAAAGCTCTTTGAGAGTAATCCCCGTCTTGTCCGAAAGGTACTTCACGAAGCATGAAATATCTTAGGTTCTCAGCTCCATAAACGTCTGCTACCTCTTTAGGTGAAACAACATTTCCTTTAGATTTACTCATCTTCTCACCGTCACGTGTCCACCAACCGTGTGCACCGATGTGTTTTGGAAGAGGGAGATCTAAACTCATTAAGAATGCCGGCCAGTAAATAGCATGGAAACGTAAGATGTCTTTTCCTACAAGTTGGATGTCTGCAGGCCAGAAATCTTCCATTTTAGCATCACCGTTACCGTATCCAAGAGCCGTAACGTAGTTGAGTAAGGCATCTAACCATACATACATAACGTGTTTATCGTCATTTAACTCTTCTGGCATCTGAACACCCCAAGTAAACGACGTACGTGTAACAGAAAGGTCTCTAAGTCCGCTTTTTACAAAGTTAATAACTTCGTTTGCACGTGATTTTGGCATAATGAAGTCAGGATTTTCTTCATAATGTTTTAAAAGTGCATCTTCATATTTTGATAGTTTAAAGAAGTAACTTTCCTCTTTAACGATGTTTGTACTTCTACCGCAATCCGGGCAGAACTCTCCGTCGATCAGTTGAGTTTCAGGGAAGAAAGCTTCACAACTTACACAGTAGTGACCCTCATATTCCCCTTTATATACATCACCTTTTTCATACATCTTCATAAATGCGTGCTGTACACCTTTTTTATGGTCAGCATCAGTTGTACGGATAAACTTGTCATAACTGATCTCAAACTCATCCCAAAGGTTTTTAAACGTAGCACTAATCTCGTCTGCAAACTGTTGTGTCGGCTTATTGTTTTTCTGTGCAGATTCTTCTATTTTTTGACCGTGTTCATCAGTACCTGTTAAGAAGAAAGTTTTCTCATTTTTCAGTCTGTAGTATCTTGCTAATGAATCAGCTATAAAAGTTGTATATGCGTGCCCGATGTGAGCCTCTCCATTTACGTAGTAGATCGGTGTTGTTATATATTTACTCAATTTGTTATCCTGTTAAAATTATTGTTGATATTTTATCAAATTTGTCTTAAAACTCAAATCCGCCCGTATCACCTTTACTCATAGAGTTGTATACAGCATTTACATATTCTTTTCTAAGTTCACACCCTATATAGTGCTCACATTTGCTGCAACTCTCGGTATTGTGATCGTTTTGGCAGTTTTGCAGTTTTATGATCATCTCATCAAGATAGATCTCAAATCTATCTTTTTCTTGATTATCCATTTTGAGAATAAACCTCTTTAACTCTTGCTATCTCATACTTTGAACCAAAGAAACATGGAGATGTATCGTGTAGGTGTCTATAACCTAACTCTAAAAGTCTGCCTTTTCCATCGATCGCTTCACCGCCTGCTTTTTCATACACAAAAGCAAAAGGGAATACTTCAAATAAACGGCGAAGTTTACCTTCGGGTTTATCGCTAGTTCCCGGGTAGCTGAATAGTCCGCCACCTTTAAGCAGGATCTGGTGAAGGTCTGGAACCATTCCACCTGAGTAACGAAGACGGTAACCCTCTTGAAAGAAAGAATCTACCATCTCTTTATGGTACGGTTCCCAGTTTTGCTGTGTACCGCCCGGAGCGTTAAGTTTCCCTTTTTCTGTAAGTCTGATCTCTTTAACATATTCAAAATCACCAGCTTGAAGAAGGTAAAGTTTTACTTTGTTTTGTGCAAATACCATCTCAACTCTAGGACCGTATACTACATAACAAGATGCAACCATGTTCTCAGCACCGAAACCGCCTTCGTAGATACCGAAAATTGAACCAACACTCAAGTTTACATCTACTAAAGATGAACCGTCAAGCGGATCGTAAGAGATGAAATATTTCCCGTTTGCATGTAACTCTTCAGCGTGTTCTTTCTCTTCAGAAGAGATTGTATGTACTGCAGCTACTTTTGAAAATTCCTCTTCAATGATCATGTCACATTGAATATCCAGCTGTAATTGAGTTTCTCCTGAAGAGTTCTCTTGTTGTGAGTACCCGATATCTTTAATATCTATAGCGTTCTTAATTCTTTTTGCACTTCTTTGTATCGCATCAAATACTTGATTCATCTTTTTTCCTTTGTTTAAACTTGTTTTGCGTTTTTAAATATCCAAGATATCACTTCGTCTGGATCATTAAGATTTAGCATATCTACATCACTAGGCACTTTATAATCAACAATATTAATACTATCGTCAATCGCCAAAGCATTCATGAAAGGGAAGTAGTCCTCATCAATAGTGTTTCTAAAGACACTTATCCTTGGGAGTGGTAAGCCTTTTAATCCTTCAACGAGTAAAACATCGAAGTGATTAAAAAGTCTGATCATCTCATCCAAAGAAGATTCTCTTTGAGAAAAGTAAGTTGTTCTGTTTGAAGAGGTTACGATCACTTCAGCACCCGTGTCGCTGAACTTGTAACTGTCTTTTCCCTCAACATCGAACCTAGCTTTATCTTTTGGATCGTGCTTGATAATTGCAACTTCCAAACCATGTTCATGGATCAGTTTTCTTGCAACTTTAAGTATTAATGTAGTTTTTCCGCTATTAGAAGGTCCTGTAAAACCTACTGCTAATCTTTTTTCCATTGTCGACTTTTTAAAATTTTTAGTAATTATACAGAAGATGAGTTTAAATAAGCTATAATTTCGGCATGAAAATAATAGTAAGTTCCCTAATTGTAATAAGTTTATTTACATCGTGTGTCGATAAAAACGGATTTGACAACTTTAATTTTACCCCGGCTCAAGAGCAGTGGGAAAATAACCAGATAAATTCCAGAATCAATGACGATAAAGAACTACAAGGGACAGTTACTGCCGTATATCTTAATAAAGTAATGCCAAATCTTTATAAAGAGGGTGAATACTTTTACATATCACTTTATCTAAAAGACGATTCTCAAGAGGTCTCTTTTACATTAAACGATCAGCCCTCTATATATCAAGAAAAACTGCCTAATAATGATGAGTTTAAAAAGTTTACAAACAGTACAAATAAATGGAATAAATACTATCTGGTAGGGTTTTTAGAACAAAAGGGTGTTGATACACTAAGTTTAGAAGTTAAAAACGATAAAGTGTTTTCAAATAAGATGGCTTTTAAGAAAGATGAATAAGACACCTCTTAGAGATGTCTTAAAAGTGAACTAAGTATAACTATTACTACTTGTAGTGCTATGATAATTACTAGCGGTGCTAAGTCAAGCCCATTAAAATTTGTAGGAATATATCTTCTTACAAGCGCATAGGCAGGATTTGTGATTCTATATAAGAACTGTACAATCGGATTGTACGGATCAGGATTTACAAAACTAAGTAACGCCGCAATAATAATCACCCATATATAAACATTAATAAGCGATATTAAAATACCGCCTAAACCTTGAATTATTTCAAATATCATTGTACAAACTCCCCAATATAATTTTTCAGATACTTATATATCTCCGCTAACTCCGGACCTTCTTGTGCATTTGAGAGTAAAACTCTTAAAGGTTTAAGGATTTTTTCTTCTGTTAAACCTGTTTGTTCTACTATATAGTTTTGTAAATAGTCAAACTCTTCAAAATGCGGTGCATTTTTTATACATGATTTTATAGAATTATACTCTTCTTGAATCTCTTTTGGTACAACTCTCTCTTCAAAAATAGGTGCAATTTTTGTTTTTAACCCTCTAGTAGTTTCCACTTCATCTACATAAAGGCGTGCAAGTTCTCCGATCTCCGCATCTGCGAAACCAACATAACGTGAGAGTTCTTTTGCATCCATCTTTTTAAGGTGTGTTTTGTTGACCTCTCCCAGTTTTTCAAGATCAAATACTATAGGCAGTGGCGAGAGTTTTGCAAGATCAAACTGTTCTACGGCATCTTCGAGATCCATTGAAATTAAATAGTTTGTAATCGCTTCGGGAAGGTAACCTTGCTCTAAAAGTGATGTTACACTTGGGATATCATCACCTGTAAGAGGCGGGATATGCGCGTATTCTACTTTTTTATCATACTGCAGGGCATCTCTCACGTAGATCTGTTTTGGTGCAGATTCTATGTGATCTTGATCTTGGATAACTAAAGAGATGTCGTTTAGCATATCATCAATTGCACTGGCAAAATCAGCCATAGGAGTTTTGTCCTGCTTTAGGATCATAAAACTGTCGATCGTATCGGCTTTAAATGTTAAATCACCTTGTAAATAATCTTTTACTATAACATCGTTTTTAGGTCTATGGATACGTACAGTAAATGGGTTTGTATTGTCTATTACCAGCTCAGCAGGCAAGTTAGCACACGCATCGTCATAAAGGTACGGTTTCTTTGCAGCTTCTGCCTCATCCATCTTGCCTTGGATCCAGTCCGGTGAACAGAAACAGCTAAACGCTTTTCTCTCGTGCATAAGTTGCAGAGCCATAGCAGTGTGAAAACGGAAGTTTTGGCTTTCATGGATCGTTTGTGTGTATCTGATCCCGAAAAGGTCAAGAATGTCTAGGTACTCTTTATCTTTCCCTTCTATATTGTTTCTTGTACTTGTGTCGTCAACTCTTACTATTAAGTCTTCTTTACGCTGCTGGGCAACTATAAAGTTTATGAGAGCAACTCTTAAGTCCCCAAGCTCCATATCGCGAGTAGGGCTGAAAGCAAATCTTAACATCTATATTCCTATATAAATTTTTCGCGATCTTAACAAATTTTACCTAATAGGGTAATAAATGGAGAATGTTAGAGTTCTAAAATAGCTTTTATATGATTGAAAAATAATATTTTGAGTGTTACTTTATTTAGCTAATATCAAGCCAATTTATATATAATGTTCATTGAATAAATAGCTACTTCTGAATGTTATGTATCCAATATAATGGCGGTACGGGTATTTAAGCCTGCAACAACCGTAAAAGGGAAATTATTGAATATTTGTGAAAAAATGATATTCAACTTTGCAAAAAGATATCAAAGAAAGAAAATTTATCCTGCAACTGTAATTTGTGCTAATTATAATAGAGAGTTTGTGATTGATAAAAGTGGGGCTGTTCCTATAAATTTAGCTAATCAATTAAAAATTCAATTATCTACTTTAGGCACTATAGGAGAACGAAATTCAAGTGGTAATTTCATAGGAAGGTGTTCAGAGGTTAGAGCCTCTAATCCTATTCTTAATCATAATCCTCATTTAAGAACTCAACAAGTCCATTTCTCAAATGCATATAGACCACGAACAATGCAAATGATACCTACGTGCTCAAATTGTACAAGGACATTTTAATATGCCTTATCCTTTAAGCTCTCAATTAACCAAAGATATTGATTATTTTATATTAGATAAGAACAACAATATATTTCATTTTGCCTCTGCAGGAACATTATTACCAGAAATAGTAATTCAAAACTACAAAGAAAATAGAAAAATACATTCAAGTATGTTAACTACAGAAAATTTATATGAAGTAGAAATAAATCCAAACCTAAATGAAATTATCCAATTTGAAAATGATTTAATGAGAGAACTATATTTAAGGGATTTTATTTTTTATGCTCAAAGAGGTTGTTACTCATATGATAAAACGTATATCACAGATTTTAATGACCCTCGGTACCATCTAGTTGCAAGTCCAATAATTACTAAAAGTTCTAAAAATCAGGAACATAAATCATTATTTGAAAAGTTATGTATTAATAGCGTATTAGATCAAACTATGACCATCGACATCAGAAACTTAAAATGATATAACTAATTTGAGGAGTCAAAGAACTGCTCTTTGAGCAATTTATGGACTCACTTTAAACATTAAATATACACCTCTAATCTAGGAATAGAATCCGCAGCTCCTTTTCTTGTTACACAAATACTTGCAGCTTTCACAGCTGCTTTTAGACATTTTTCTATTTTTATTCCGCGGGAAAGCTCAGCTAAAAAGTAACCTATAAAAGTATCACCGGCTCCCGTAGTATCTACTGCTTTAACTTTTAAAGCATCTACTTTTATAACTGTTTTACCTTCAGAGTAGAGCACACCTTTTTTGCCAAGGGTTAAAACAACGGCACTTTTTGGATAAAGCTTACCCATAGCTTTTATGATCTTCTCAGGCTTACTCTCACCGCTAAGTGCTTCACCTTCTGTCTCGTTTATGATGAATATATCTACAAGTTCAAGGGGATACTCTTTCACGGCGTCTGTCATCGGGGCAGGGTTAAATACAACTTTAAGATCTTTATCTTTGGTGTGCTTTAGGATTTTATCGACGGCGTTTATCTCATTTTGTAAAAGTACAATGTCTCCTGCTTCTGCAGTTTTGAGTGCTTTTTTGATGTCAGCAGATTTAAATGTCTCATTAGCCCCGCCGTGGATGATTATGGCATTTTCACCTTCAGAGTTTACCTGTATAACGGCATGTCCAGTAGGTGCTTTAACTATTTTGACAAGATGTGTATCTATACCTTCTTTTTCCATCTTCTCTTGCAGCCAAATACCGTCTAATCCTATTTTGCCGACATGCACTACATCTGCATTAGCACGTGCCAAGGCTATGGACTGATTTGCCCCTTTACCGCCGCTAAAAACAGCGTAATCCTTACTGCTGAGCGTTTCACCGGGACGAACAAAATGATCTACACTATATACATGGTCTATGTTAATAGATCCGAAATTGATTATCTTCATAACAATACTATAACAAATTTATACCTAGCATATTATAAGCTCCATTTTGCTAGAATACTTCTCTTATAAAAAAGCATCATTTTCAAAAGGTTTAACAAGAATGAGTGAACACAAAGATTTTTTACGTACTATAGTTGAAAAAGATTTAGAATCAGGCAAATATGAAGAGATTATTACAAGATTTCCACCAGAGCCAAACGGCTTCCCTCACATTGGACATGCTAAATCTATCGCTATAAACTTCGGTATTGCACGTGACTATAATGGCCGCTGTAACCTTAGAATGGACGATACAAATCCTACTACAGAAGATACAAAATACGTTGAAGCACTTCAAGATGCCGTAGAGTGGCTTGGATTTAAGTGGGATAACCATGTACGTTATACATCTGATTATTTTGATAAACTGTACGAGTACGCAATAGAGCTTGTTAAAATGGGTAAAGCCTATGTTGATTCACTTGATGAAGAGACTATACGTGAGTACCGCGGTACTGTAACAGAACCGGGAAAAAGAAGTAAATATGCCGAGCGTTCTGTTGAAGAGAACCTCTATCTTTTAGAGAGAATGAAAAACGGTGAGTTTAAAGACGGTGAACACGTTCTACGTGCTAAGATCGATATGTCTGCGGCAAATATGAAGATGCGAGATCCTCTTTTATACCGTATTCGTCATGCTCACCACTACAGAGCAGGGGACAAGTGGGCTATTTACCCTATGTATGACTTTGGTCACTGTCTGTCTGACTACATCGAAGGTGTAACTCACTCGATCTGTACACTGGAGTTTGAAAACAACCGTGATATTTACGACTGGGTACTTGACACTCTAGGTCTTGAACCGCCACGTCCATACCAACATGAGTTTGCTCGTCTTGGCATCAACTACACGGTTATGAGTAAGAGAAAGCTTTTAGAGTTAGTTGAAGGGAACTACGTAAACGGTTGGGACGATCCACGTCTACCTACGATCGCAGGATACAGAAGAAGAGGGTATACACCTGAGTCTATTTTAAACTTCTGTGATTCAATAGGTATTGCAAAAGCGAACTCTACGGTTGATGTTGCACAACTTGAATTTGCCATTAGAGATGATCTTAACACTAAAGTACCTCGTGTAATGACGGTACTTGATCCGCTCAAAGTAACAATCGATAACTATGAAGGCAGTGAAGAGCTTGAAGCTTCATACTATCCGGAAGATGTACCAAAAGAGGGTTCAAGAAAGATTCCTTTCTCTAAAACTATCTACATTGAGCGTGAAGACTTCTCAGAAAATCCTCCAAAAGGCTACTTCCGTCTAACACCGGATCAGCCGGTACGTCTAAAGCATGCTTACATCATTACTTGTAAAGAGGTTATAAAAGATGCTGAGGGCAACATCACGGAGATCATTGCTGAGTACAATCCTGAGTCTAAAAGCGGTTCTGACACTAGCGGTATTAAAGTAAAAAGCGCTATCCAATGGGTAGATGCTAATAGTGCTAAAACTGTAGAAGTAAGACTATATGACAGACTATATAAAAATGAAGCACCTGAAGGTTTAGAAGATCTTAATCCTGATTCATTAAAAGTTATTAAAAATGCTCTGATCGAGCCTGCTGTAATCACAGAGAAACCTGATGAGAGATTTCAGTTTGAGAGACAAGGGTATTTTTACGCTGATCCAATTGACTATACAGATGAGAATCCGGTATTTAATAAGATCGTAGGTCTTAAAGACTCTTATGCAAAAAAAGAAAAAGCACCAAGAGCTGAACGTAAACCACAAGAGAAAAAAGTGCAAATTGACGGTGAAGTTGAACCTATGACTGAAGCAGAGAAGGCACTTTTTGACAAGTATACATCTCAGCTTCAACTCAATAGCACGGTTGCTGATATTTTAGCTCGTGATAAACAACTTTCAAACTTCTATCTTGAAGCAATAAGTTTATCTACAGTAAATCCAAATCCGGTTGGATTAGCTAACATTGTAACGAATGAAGTAGCCAGAGAATTAAAAGATAAATCAAAAGATGAATTAAAATTCAATCCTGTACAAATAGCTGAACTCTCAAAAATGGTTGATGATGAAACTATCTCAAATAAGATTGCTAAACAGGTTTTTGAAGAGATGGTTAAAAACGGAGAAAATCCAGCTCAGATAGTTGAATCTAAAGGACTTGTACAGATCAGTGACCCTGCTGTAATCGAGCCTATTATTGATGATATTATAGAGAAAAATCCAGATAACGTAGAGAAGTTTAAAGCGGGTAACAATAAGCTACTGGGCTTCTTTGTAGGGCAGGTTTTAAAAGCAACAGGCGGTAAAGCAAATCCACAAGTTGTAAATGAGCTTGTAGCAAAAAAGTTAAAATAACTTAACATATAGACTAGTATAAATCTAGTCTATAAAAAGAGGTAACCCTAAGGTTACCAAAATGCATATTGCCAATTTGACTTGATGCAAATCTAAGTATGTAAAATTTCCTAAATATTTTGGAATTTTATCAAAACTTTTTATTTAAATAAATTGAAATTTGATTTGTTTTAAAAGGAGAATGTTGGTGACCCCACGGAGACTCGAACTCCGGTAACATGGATGAAAACCATGGATCCTAACCGCTAGACGATGGGGCCAAAAGGCTCAACTGTTTTGTTGAGCCGAAATTATATAGATAATATACTTAAAAAACTCTTAAATATCTACTATTTTTAATATTAATCGTAAAAACTACGTAAAGCTCTAATAATCACTGCATTTTTAGAGATACTTTCAGCTTTAGCGTTATCGTTTACAGTTTCATATAGATCTAAAGGAAGTGAAATTGAGAAAGTTTTTGTCTCAATTTTTTTCTTTTTAGCGATCATAGCTACTACATTTCCAAGTAACTCAATAATTTTCTTAGTATCAATTGGTTTTTGGATAAAGCTGTTTACACCAACTTCGATTGACTCAGAGATTTTTTCCATATCGTTACTTGCAGAGATTACGATGATGATTTGATCTTTATTCATCTCTCTGATTTTACGAGAAAGTTCTATACCATCCATTCCAGGCATGATGATATCAACAAATACAACATCCGGTTGTTGTTTTTCATATAGTTTTAAAGCACTCTCACCGTCAAAGCAAGATTCAACACCTGAAAAAAAGTTTTTAAATGTTGAACTTAACAGTTCGTTTGTAACTTTCTCATCTTCAACTACTAAAGCAGTTAACTTTTTTGTTTGTTCCGTTAATTTAATTAAATCCATATTGTTCATAATCAATTCCTCACAAAATATTTCTATTATTGTAGCAAAAAATTGGTAAATGTTATTAACAAAATGAAACAACTTTTTATTTTGTTTTAAATTGTTCTAACCATTTTGTGTCAACTTCTTTTGAATCCTCTTTCTGATCAAGGAGAGAATCTATAATCATGATAAGCGTTTCTTCATCCATAAATTCTAAAAGAGCAGGATTGATCGATGTTTGTGATACACCTTCATAAGTATTGAGTAGATTTTGTATATCTTTTATAAGCTCTTGCTTTCTTTTGGTCATAAAATTAATCCCTTTTAATAATTTGTTCGTATTTTACATAAAAAACTATTAGATACACAAACTCTGCACATTTCCTTATTATAATGGAATAAGAATCTTAGAAAAACCGAAGTAAGGATTTGTAATGAATGAGCAAAGAAATGTAGACGGCAACAGCTATACCTGTCCTATGCATCCTGAGATCATACAAGACCATCCAGGCAGTTGTCCCAAATGCGGAATGGCTTTAGAGCCAATCATTGTTGAAGCAACAGATGAAAGTAACAGCGAATTAAACTATATGGAACAACGCTTCTGGATCGGCTTACTTTTCACCTTACCTGTTTTTACCGTGTCTATGCTCAATGATTTAGCTCCTAAGTACTTACCGCAAAACATTACAATGTATCAAATACAATGGTTTTTATTTCTTTTATCTTCTCCTGTCATACTTTGGGGTGGATGGCCGTTTTTAATAAGAGGGTATGAATCTATAAAAACACTAAACCTCAATATGTTTACCCTGATCGCAATCGGTGTCATTACTGCCTATCTTTATAGTATAGTAGCTTTGTTTTCTCCTGAACTCTTTCCACCTCTTATGAGAACAAAAGAGGGCTTGGTACATGTCTATTTTGAAGCGGCAGCGGTTATTACAACCTTAGTACTTTTAGGACAAGTCTTAGAACTACGAGCTAGAAATAAAACAAACTCTGCTATTAAAACCCTGTTAAACCTTGCACCAAAACAGGCTCATCGTATAGTCGATGAAGCAGGTAATGAAGAGACCATAAGTCTTGATCTTATTCAAGTAGATGATATGCTGAGAATTAAACCCGGGGAAAAGATCCCTGTAGACGGTGTTGTGCTAGAGGGGAAAAGTAATGTTGACGAATCAATGATTACCGGAGAACCTATACTGGTTTCAAAAAGCATGAATGATCCCCTGATTGGTGCTACACTAAACAAAAACAGCACATTAGTGATGAGAGCTGAACGTATAGGAAGTGATACTATGCTTGCACAGATCATACATATGGTAGCTCTTGCCCAACGTTCACGTGCACCTATTCAAAAATTAGCAGACACGGTATCTGGTTATTTTGTACCTACGGTTGTAGCAGTGGCAATTTTCGCTTTTTTTGGATGGTGGTTTTTCGGTCCTGAACCTCGTTTAGCTTATGCTATTGTATCGGCAGTCTCGGTTTTAATCATTGCCTGTCCATGTGCACTGGGTCTTGCAACCCCTATCTCCATTATGGTTGGAACAGGTAGGGCAGCCCTTTCCGGAATACTGATCAAAGATGCAAAAAACCTTGAAACAATGGAGAAAATCGATACATTAGTTGTAGATAAAACAGGGACACTCACAGAAGGAAAGCCTAAAGTTACCAGTTTTATTCTGGCTAATGATCTATTTAATGAAAGCGATCTGTTTAAGTTTGCTGCCAGCATAGAGCTTTTGAGTGAGCATCCGCTGGCAGAAGCGATTGTCGAATATGCTAAAGAGAAAGCGATTAACCTCTCTGGTGTAGATAAATTTCAAGCTATCGCCGGTAAAGGTATCCAAGGTATAGTTGAGAATAAAATGGTTGTTTTAGGGAGTGAAGAGTTCTTAAATTCTCTGGGTATTGAAACCACAATGCTCACAGAACAAGCTGATAACTTGCGAAAAGAGGGCAAAGGTGTCATGTTTTTAGCTATAGATTTTCAATTTAGTGCCATTATAGGTATAGAAGATCCGATCAAAGAAACATCTATAGCAGCTATTAAACAGCTAAAAGAGGAGGGGATAAAGATTGTCATGCTCAGTGGAGACAATGAGACCACGGCCAATGCAGTAGCCAAAAAACTAAACATCGATACAGTTTACGCGAAAATTATGCCTGATGGCAAAGCAAAAGTGATCCAAAAGCTGCAAGAGGAGGGGGCGGTTGTCGCTATGGCGGGTGATGGGATAAACGATGCACCTGCTCTTGCTCAAGCAGATATAGGTATTGCTATGGGTACGGGGACAGATGTCGCTATAGAGAGTGCCGGAGTGACATTAATCAAAGGTGATCTGCTTGGCATAGTAAAGGTATTAAAACTCAGCCGTGCCACGATGCAAAACATTAAACAAAATCTCTTCTTTGCTTTTGTTTACAATAGTATAGGCGTCCCG
This sequence comes from Sulfurimonas sp. hsl 1-7, assembly GCF_030577135.1. NCBI lineage: Bacteria > Pseudomonadati > Campylobacterota > Epsilonproteobacteria > Campylobacterales > Sulfurimonadaceae > Sulfurimonas > Sulfurimonas microaerophilic. Next base: position 544,904 of record NZ_JAUIRR010000001.1, read on the forward strand.
ATTGCTGCAGGGGTTCTTTATCCGTTCTTTGGAGTTTTACTCTCACCGATTATTGCAGCAACGGCAATGAGTTTTAGTTCTGTATCTGTTATTGTTAATGCTTTGCGTTTAAAAAACATAAAGATATAAAGAGAATCAGTGTTTTAGATTCTCTTTCATTCGTTGATACTCTTCATCATCTATTTCGCCGTTAGCATATCGTTTATCTAAAATATCTCTTGCTGAAGGTTCTTGATTCTTATTTTGCATATTATTTACAAAATAAAACAATACAACCGCCAAAAGTATTAGTCCTATCCATCCAAATCCCATCATAAACCCCCATTCGTTCATATCAAACCCATGCATAGCTTTCTCCTTGAGTTTGTGTTTTGAGATATTATACTATTTGTTTGTGTTGTATTTGTGTTGGAAGGAGTGTTGATACATTACTATACACTTTGGTTAACATAATGTATATTCTCTTGAAAATATTATTTACTCAGTCTGGGGATATATCCACTGCTATTTTTGAGCAATTGATCTAATATTATGTTTTTCTCACTCCATGTCGTATCTATATATAGTTTTGGATTAGAATACACATCTGCTAAACTCTGTTTATTATATAGTTTACTATTTAAAGTGCCGTTACTTATAAGATCTAAAACTTTATAATAAAACTCTTTATCTGTTCCATAGAACAATTTAATTCTCTTTTTGTTTTGATTTTCTACTATTAAGTACAAATTGCTGAGTTTCCCGTTTTTACTTTTAAGAGTAAAGAAGCTCATATCTCCTTTAGAAAACTCTTTAGTGTATATATGGTTACTAAAACCTGTTCCGACAATATTTGCAACACTACCGTCAAATTGATAACCTGTAGCTGCATATAACTCTTCGGTAGTTAAAATAGCTTTAGTATCTAGTTTATAAACCTTTTGCCCTATTCTAATATTAGTTAATTTTAATTCAGCCTTGTAAAGTAACTGTGCTGAATAGTCTAAAACAACGCTCTTATCGTCCAATAGTTGTATTTGATTGTTATGAGAGTTTATATGAAATGAACTGCAAGATGTAAAGAATATGAAGATAGATAATAAAACTGTTTTAACGTACATAGTATGCATTATCCTTTTAAAAGCATAAGAATAAGCCGAGTTTTGTATCGATAGCATTAATCTACTACACAATTTACATCGTGTCTCTAGCGAAGCAATAGCAATTGTAAGACGCTAACCATCTGCTTCTTGCTGCCATGTTGGGTTTACAAGCTCTCTATGTTGCCATAAAGACTGGTGGTCTCTTACACCGCCTTTTCACCTTTACCACTAAGTGGAAGTAATATTTCTGTTGCACTTTCCCTCGTATTACTACGGCCATTCGTTAAATGGAACATTGTCTTACAGCAGCTCGGACTTTCCTCTTGAGTTTAACCCCAAGTCACTATCTTCTTATGCTTGCAAAATGATACTCAAATTTAAATTTAAATGCGCTTATTTTTAATATGAACAACTGTTCTTTTTATATTTTATCTATATGAACAGTTGTTCTTTTTAAACTAAGCATAAATTAACAATTGTTCATATATAATTTTAACAATATTAACAAATGTTCACATAATAAAAAGGAGCTATAAATGCCTGAAAATAGGGATATAGTAAAAAGAAGCGGTACAAAAGAAAAAATACTCAAAGTAGCAAATACCCTCTTCTCTAACCATGGTTATAAGGCTACAAGTGTTAGAAAAATTGCTGCAGAAGTAGGTATTAGAGAGAGTGCTTTGTATAATCACTTTAAAAATAAAGAGGCTATCTTTTTAGAGGTTGCAAAGAGTATATTTAACTCCCCTTTTTCATTTCGTGATGATGAGATTAAAGAGCTTGCAACAAGAGGAAAACCATTCTTACAAAAATTTGCCATGCAGTATAAGATGCTTACGTTTGATAAAAAGAGCGAAAGTATGTTTAAACTACTCATCATAGAGCTAATGCAAAATGAGCAGCTTAGAGAGCAGTTTATGACTCAATTCCACCACAATAACATTAAAACGCTCTCAGAGGCATTCTTTATCATGATGCAAAACAATCTAATCAAGTCGAACGATCCGATGATGATATCTTATGAGTTCTTATCCACACTGTTTTATATTAGATTTCAGATCACCCTGCTTCGATTTGATTCTAAATCTGTCGATTCTTTATCGACTCAGTTTGAAAGACATGTAGACTTTTTCTGGGAAAGTATTAAAAGTAACTAATATTAGATATTATATAATATTAGTTACTTGGATAAAAAAAAGCAGCCCTATTCCTAGAGCTGCTGAGTTAAATAAATTGAATTATTTAGCTATTGCTTCTTGAGCGTATTTTTCACCTAGGTCATAAGCTTTTTTATTTGCTTCATGAACTTTAGCAGGTACTTTAGAAAGCATAACATCAATTAAGTGATTTCTATCTAAAGGTTTAATGATAGTATTAGCAATTGCAAGAGCAACAACAGATTGAGTAATAACATTACCAACCTCTTCTTTTGCAATAGTAATAATAGGAATCTCAATGATTCTCCATTTTTTTCTATCTTCTTCAGTTGGGTGAACAAGGTTTGGATCGATAACAATTGTTCCACCTGGAGTTACACCATCTTTAAATAGGTTATAACTTGCTTGTGCAACAGAAAGCATAAAATCAATTTCACCATCATTTGCATATGGGTAGAAGATCTCATCATCATCTAAAGTAATATCAACAACTGTTGGACCACCACGTACCTGTGAAGTATACGTAGCAGTTTTTAGTCCGTGTCCACCAGCTTTAATTTTTGCAGCAGCAAAAATCTCTCCAGCAAGAAGAACACCCTGTCCACCAACACCTGTAAATCTCATTATTTGTCTAGCCATTGTGTGTTCTCCTTATTATATTTTCTTAGCAAAGTCGTCTTGAGTGATTACTTTACGTTTACCTTGATGTACAGCGATAATATCTGCATACATATCACAGTATTCTCTAACTTCTTTGTCTTCTTTTAAGATACCAGTTGGGAAAATGTTTAGTTTTTCTTCTTCCGGTAATGCATCATATTTTTTCTTAGGCATAGTGATGCTATCAATCCACTCTAGGTTTTCCATAGCAGATTGCATTTTGTTTTTACGACCAAGGTTAATATGACAGTTAGACATAATATCTAAGAAAGAGAAACCTCTATGCTCTAAAGCTTTTACGAAAACTTTTTCAAGTTTCTTAGGATCTAACATAGTCTCACGTGCAACAAAAGAAGCACCAGCAGCGATACCAAGATCACAAGCATTGAAAGTTGGATCGATATTACCAGCTTTTTGAGAAACAGTCCACATACCCTGAGGAGTAGTTGGAGATGTTTGTGAGTTTGTTAAACCATAGATGAAGTTATTGATAATAATTAATGTAATATCAATGTTTCTTCTAGCACCGTGAATAGTATGGTTACCACCGATAGCAAGTGCATCACCGTCACCAGCAACACAAACAACATATTTGTCTGGGTGAACAAGTTTAATACCAGTAGCAAAAGCAACTGTTCTACCGTGAGTTGTATGTACTGTGTTGAAATCTACATAAGATGAGAAACGTCCAGAACAACCAATACCAGAAACTACACAAATGTCATCTTGACTAATACCAAGCTTATCTACTGCACGGATAAAAGCCTTTAAGATAACACCGTCACCACAACCCCAACACCATAGTGTTGGCATTTTTTCAAGTCTTAAATATTTATCATAATTAAATGCCATCTTAGAATACCTCTTTTACTTTGTTTACAATTTCATATGGAGAGATAGCTCTACCATTAACTTTGTATAGACCTTCAATGTCAAGTCTACCAGATACACGCTCTACTTCTTCAGTATATTGTCTGATATTTAACTCAACACAAAGAACATTTTTGATTTTGTCTGTATACTTTTTCATAGTATCAGCTGGACTTGGCCATAAAGTAATTGGTCTGAATAAACCAGCCTTGATTCCATCTGCTCTTAAGTGACGAATAGCTTCTTTTGCTGCAAGAGAAACAGAACCGTAAGCGATGATAAGTACTTCACCCTCTTCTCCAGTTAAGTCATCTAACATAAACTCTTCGTTGTGTTCGATCTCATCTGTATGCATCATAACTTTGTCTTCAAGTCTTTGAATCAGTTTACGACAAGTTTCGATCTCTTCAGTTGGGAATCCCATTGCATCATGGTGAAGACCTGTAAAGTGGTATCTGTAACCTTGGAACATTGGGTTAAGAACCGCTGGTTGATCAGCTTCACACTCATATGGTCTATAATCTTCCGGAGCACCGTCGAAAGTTTTACGAGGAACGATTCCAGCTTGAACATCTTCAACAGTTGGAAGCATAGCTTTACCATGCATGTGACCGATTGTTTCATCTAGTAATACAAATACAGGTTGCATGAAACGGTCAGCTAAGTTGAATGCACGAACAGTTTCAGTATAACATTCAGCTAAGTTACCAGCACATAAAGTGATTGAACGGTAGTCACCATGAGATGGGTTTTTCGCTTGACGAACATCACCTTGAGATACACGAGTTGGAAGACCAGTTGATGGACCACCACGCATAACGTTTACAACAACTAAAGGAACTTCAGCCATTTGCGCAAGACCAAGGTTTTCAGCTTTTAATGAAATACCAGGACCTGAAGTAGCTGTCATAGTACGAACACCAGCCATACCAGCACCAGCAGCCGCAGCAACACCAGCGATCTCATCTTCCATCTGAATTGCAGTACCACCAACAGCCGGTAATAAATCAGAAATTGTATGCATTACTTCTGATGAAGGAGTAATTGGATACCCTCCGAAAAATCTACATCCAGCATCAACTGCTGCGATTGCAGCTAAGTCATTACCAGTTGAAATTACTTCTCTTAATGCCATTATTTAACTCCTTGTTCTAGAGACATATAGTTGTTTGCCACGATAGCTGCCTGACGTTCTTTAGCTTCATCAGTTAACTTAGCAAAACTTTTGCCTGCTTCTTTTAAATCAGCTTTATTTGCTACATAAATAGCAAAGTCCGGACACGTAAGTTCACACTCATTACATCCAATACAAGCTTCAGGGTGATCAATAGAGATCATCGCACCTAAAGTTGAAGTTGAATCGTATTTCATACCTAATACACCTGATGGACATACAGATACACAAATATCACATGCTTTACAGTTAGCAGTATTTACCCATACTGGTGCATTATTAACATTTTCAGTCATACTAGCAGTTGCCATTTATTCTCCTCATTATAAAAATACAAATCTAATTCGTATGTTACTCTTAGTAATCTAAAAGTATCTAAGTTTTATTAACGTTTCTATTAAATGTGCTCATATCGCTCTCTAATGTATAAAATAGTTACACATTATAGAGCTCACACAAGAAAATGTTACTTACTTAATACTTCCGCTACAGCTTTACCGATTTCAGCAGGTGAAACAACAACTTTAACACCAGCAGCCTCTAAAGCATCCATTTTCTCTTTTGCAGTTCCAGCTGAACCAGATACGATTGCACCAGCGTGACCCATACGTTTCCCTTTAGGAGCAGTTTGACCAGCGATGAATGCAACAACAGGTTTTGTGATGTTTTCTTTAATGAAAGCAGCAGCTTGGATTTCAAGATCTCCACCGATTTCACCAATCATAACGATCGCTTCAGTTTCCGGATCTGCTTCAAACATTGGTAAAAGCTGTTTGTAAGAAAGACCGATAATCGGGTCTCCACCAATACCAACTGCAGTTGTAATACCAAAACCTTCGTTACATACTTGGTTTGCACCTTCGTAAGTTAATGTACCAGACTTAGAGATAAGCCCTACATTACCTTTTTTGAAGATCATACCAGGCATGATACCTATCTTACACTCTTCAGCTGTGATAATACCAGGACAGTTTGGCCCGATAGTTTTCATGTTGTGTTTAGTAGCATATGCTTTTGCAGCTTGCATGTCACGAACCGGAGCACCTTCAGTAATAACTACTGCAAGTTCAATACCAGCATCAGCAGCTTCCATTACAGCATCTGCAACAAATGCAGGCGGAACGAAAATCATAGACACAGTAGCACCAGTTGATGCAACTGCTTCTTTAACTGTATTAAATACAGGTTGACCTAAATGTTCTTGGCCACCTTTGTTTGGTGTAACACCACCAACGATTTTTGTACCGTATGCCATACATTGCTCAGCGTGAAAAGAACCCTCTTTTCCTGTAAAACCTTGTACAATTACTTTTGTATCTTTATTTACTAAAATACTCATTTAAATTATTCTCCTTTCGCTGCTGCTACTGCTTTTGCAGCACCATCTGCTAAATCATCAGCTGCAATAACATTATCGATGTTTGCATTTCTTAATATCTCTGCTGCTTCCGCTGCATTTGTACCGTCAAGACGAACAATAACCGGTACATGTACATCAGTAAGTTTAGTAGCTTCTAAGATACCGTTTGCAATACGGTCACATCTAACGATACCACCGAAAATATTTACAAAGATAGCTTTTACATTTGGATTTTTAAGAATAATCTCAAAACCTTTTGCAACAGTCTCAGCGTTAGCCGAACCACCAACGTCAAGGAAGTTTGCAGGTGTACCACCCATATAGTTAATTGTATCCATAGTACCCATAGCAAGACCTGCACCGTTTACCATACAACCGATTTCACCATCAAGAGATACATAAGAAAGACCGTAACGGCTAGCTTCTCTCTCATCAGGATCCTCTTCAGAGATATCACGCATATCTTCGATATCCGGGTGACGTCCAAGAGCAGAGTCATCAAATCCCATTTTACCGTCAAGTGCTAAGAATTCACCTGCACCAGTTTTAATAAGTGGATTGATCTCGATCATCTCAGCATCATTGTCCATATACACGTTGTATAAAGCTTTTGCAAATTTTAAAAAGTTCTTTTGCTCAACGCTGTCAGTGATACCTAAACCGAATAATAATTCTCTACCATGGAAACCTTGAAAACCGATAGCTGGATCAACTGCAACTTTTACAATTTTTTCCGGAGTCTCTTCAGCTACTTTTTCAATCTCCATACCACCTTCAGTAGAAGCCATGATTACAGGCATCTCTTTAGCACGGTCAAGTACTACACCAAGATATAACTCATCTTTAATGTCAGCACCCTCTTCGATGTAAACTTTTTGAACCAGTTTACCCTCTGGTCCAGTTTGGTGAGTTACTAATTGCATACCTAAAATTTCAGAAGCTAAAGTTTTTACTTCTTCTAAAGACTTAGCAAGTTTTACACCACCGCCAAGACCACGTCCACCAGCGTGAATTTGAGCCTTAACAACCCAAATATTTCCACCAAGTTCTTGTGCATTTAAAAAAGCTTGTTCAGGCGTGTTTGCCACTATACCTCTTGGTGTTGGTACACCATATTTAGCAAAAATTTGTTTTGCTTGATATTCATGTATATTCATTTATTCTCCTTGTTTTAAAGTGGACGTCTACGCTTTTGGCGCAATCATCTCTTCTGGTTTTACATATTCATCAAACTGCTCTGCAGTTAAAAGACCAAGCTCAATAGCCGTAGCTTTTAGAGTTGAGTTGTTCTTGTGTGCAGTTTTTGCAATTTTTGCTGCATTTTCATAACCGATATATGGGTTAAGTGCAGTAACTAACATAAGTGAGTCATGTAAGAAATGATCAATTTTTGCTTCATTTGGCATAATTCCAACTGCAGCATTGTCATTAAATGAAACGATAGAATCACTTAAAAGTCTTACTGATTGTAAGAAGTTGTAAGCGATTACCGGTTTAAATACGTTTAACTCAAAGTTCCCTTGAGATGCAGCAAAACCGATAGTTGCATCGTTACCCATTACCTGACAAGTAACCATAGTTACCGCTTCAGATTGAGTCGGGTTTACTTTACCAGGCATAATTGACGAACCAGGCTCATTTTCAGGAATAGAGATCTCACCAAGACCACATCTAGGACCTGAAGCTAACCATCTAACATCATTAGCAATTTTCATCATATCAGCAGCTAAAGCTTTTAATGCACCGTGAGCGAATACAAGTGCATCATGAGAAGTTAAAGCATGAAATTTATTTGGAGCTGTAATAAAATCATGACCAGTTAACTCTGAAAGTTTTTTAGCTACTCTTTCACCTAATTCAGGGTGAGCATTAAGACCTGTACCAACAGCTGTACCGCCAAGTGCTAGCTCACGAACTGCTTCTAATGAATCTTTAGCCATCTTTTCAGACTTAGCAAGCATCTCTACCCATCCGCTGATCTCTTGACCAAGTGTAAGTGGAGTAGCATCTTGAAGGTGTGTACGACCTATTTTTACGATCGAGCTAAACGCTTCAGATTTTGCTTGTAATGTTGCTTTTAATTTAGCGATAGCCGGTAAAAGTCTCTCTTCAACTGCAATAACAGAAGCTACGTGTAAAGCTGTCGGGTACGTATCGTTTGAACTTTGAGATTTATTTACATCATCATTTGGATGTACTAATTTCTCTTTTCTAAAGTCACCGCCTAAAATTTCAGTAGCACGGTTTGCAAGAACTTCATTATTGTTCATGTTTGATTGCGTACCTGAACCTGTTTGCCATACAACAAGAGGATAGTTTCCATCAAGTTTTCCAGCAAGCATATCATCAGCAGCTTGTGCGATAGCATCAGCTTTTGCAGCATCAAGTTTTCCAAGATCTTTGTTTACTAAAGCTACTGCTTTTTTAAGATATGAGAATGCTCTTGTAATCTCATACGGCATTGTTTCTTCGCCGATTTTAAAGTTTTGAATAGATCTTTGTGTTTGTGCAGCCCAGTAAGCGTCTACCGGAACTTGCATTTCACCCATTGTATCTTTTTCTATACGTGTACTCATTAGTTATTATTTCCCTTCAAAAAAGTTATTTTTATTTAAAGTATCAATTAGCGTTTGTACTGAATCGCAAGATTTTTTGAACATTGCTTTCTCTTTTTCATCTAAAGTTACTTCAATAATTTTTTCTGCACCTTTAGCTCCAAGCATAACAGGCACACCAGATACAACATCGTTATATCCGTATTCACCGTCAAGATACACTGCACATGGATGGATCTGTTTTGTATCTTTTAAAATTGCTTCTACCATAATAGCTGTAGATTTCGCCGGAGCATAGTATGCTGAACCAGTTTTTAAATAACCTACGATCTCAGCACCACCGTGACGAGTTCTATCTACAATCTCATCAATCTCATCTGAACTTAATACATCTGAAAGAGGTACACCAGCAACAGTTGAGTATCTTGGTAACGGAACCATGTCATCACCGTGACCACCCATAACTGAAGCACGAATTTGTCCTCCACCGTATCCAAGTTTTTCTTGAATAAACGCTGCCATTCTTGAACTATCTAAAATACCAGCCATTCCAATTACGCGGCTTCTGTCAAAACCACTCTCTTTTAATGCTACATATGTCATTGCATCTAACGGATTAGATACCATGATAATTACTGCATTTGGAGAATATTTTGCTATTCCTTGAATAACATCCTTTGTGATATTTGCATTAATCATAAGTAGATCATCTCTACTCATTCCAGGAAGTCTTGGGCTTCCTGCAGTTACAACTACTACATCACAATCAACTAGATCTGACATCTCTTCTGCAACACTAACAACTGTATGACTTCTTACAGCCGATGCAGCTTGAGACATATCTAGAGCTTTACCTTTAGCTACTTCAATCTTATTGTCACGTAAGATTATTTCATGACAAGATCCAAGCATTGCAAGAGAGTAAGCTACTGTTGCTCCAACATTACCAGCTCCTACTATTCCTACTCTTTTACCTTGATTCATTTACGCTCCTTGATATTATTTACTATGACACACATTTAGATACACTTAAACAATATGTGCGAACACACAACACTTAAGTATACTACGTGCCATATTAAGGTGAGGTTATTTTTCACCTTTTATATAAAACAACCTTCGGTGTTTCATATAAAAAGTGAAAGCTACATGCAAAAAGCATGTAGTTTTCTCAAACGATATTATATAGCGTCAATAATAGCGTTTAATGTAGCAGATGGACGCATTGCAGCTTCAGCTTTAGCATCATCTGGATGGTAGTAACCACCGATATCTTGAGCTTTACCTTCAACAGCCATAAGCTCTTCCATAATTTTTGCTTCATTTTCAGTTAATGCAGCAGCAACCGGAGCAAATTTAGCAGCTAATTCAGCGTTGTCAGATTTAGCAAGAGCTTCTGCCCAGTATTGAGCTACATAGAAGTGAGAAGCTTTGTTATCTGGCTCACCAGCTTTTCTACCTGGAGCTTTATTGTTTCCAAGGTAACCGTCATTTGCAACATCTAATGCAGCAGTAACAGCAGCTAATTTATCAGAGTTATGTTTTTGAGCAATAAATCTTAAAGACTCAGCAAGTGCTAAGAACTCACCAAGTGAATCCCAACGTAAGTGACCCTCTTTTAAGAATTGTTCAACGTGTTTTGGAGCAGAACCACCAGCACCTGTTTCATATAATCCACCACCAGCTAATAATGGTACGATTGATAACATTTTTGCAGATGTTCCAAGCTCTAAAATTGGATACATATCAGTTAAGTGGTCACGTAAAACGTTACCAGTTACAGCGATAGTATTTTCACCTCTACGGATACGCTCATTTGTAAAACGTGTAGCAGATGTGATATCCATAATTTGAATATCTAAACCATCAGTATCTAACTCTGCAAGGTATTTGTTTACTTTTTTGATCATTTCAGCATCGTGTGCACGGTTTTCATCTAACCAGAATACTGCTGGATAACCTTCAATACGAGTTCTTTCAACTGTTAAACGAACCCAGTCTTTGATTGGGATATCTTTAGCACGAGACATACGCCAAATATCACCAGCTTCACAGTCAAAGCTCATTAATTCTGTACCGTCTTCAGCAGTTACAGTTACTTTACCAGCTTCTTTAAGTTCGAAAGTTGTTGGGTGAGAACCGTATTCTTCAGCTTTTTGAGCCATAAGACCGATATTTTGCATAGTACCCATAGTTGTTACATCGTATTGACCGTTTTTAACACAATCAGCTACCATTTCAGCATGGAACATTGCATAAGTAGAATCTGGAATAACAGCTAAAGTTTCTAAAGCATCACCGTTACGATCCCATTGTTTACCACCTTCACGAACAACAACCGGCATAGACGCATCGATAATGATGTCGTTTGAAGCGTTGAAGTTTGTAGTACCTTTATCAGAGTCAACCATAGCAATTTTTGGAGCATCAGCTTCTACAACTGCTTGGAAAGCTGCTTTGATCTCAGCTTCTTGAGCATGACCAGCGATTTTTTTCTCTAAGTCTGACATACCAAGGTTAGGATTTACACCTAATTCTTTGAAAAGATCAGCATATTTAGTGAAAACTTCTTCGAAGAAAATTTCAAAACCGTGACCAAACATAATTGGATCAGAGATTTTCATCATAGTAGCTTTTAAGTGAACTGACCAGATAAGACCTTCAGCTTTTGCTTCATCGATAGTTTTTCTATAGAATGCACGTAATGCTGCAACAGACATGAAAGTACCGTCAAGGATTTCACCCTCTAATGCATCGATAGTTTTAAGTTCTTTACCATTTAAAGCGATAGTAACTTTTTGTGTTTTATCCATAGTAACAGATTTCTCATTACCATAGAAGTCACCGTTTCCAGCCATGTGAGCTACACGAGCTTTAGAGTTTTCAGCATACGCTTTAAGTCTATGTGGATTGTTTTGAGCGAATTTTTTAACTGCTTTCGCCGCACGACGATCTGAGTTACCTTCACGTAAAACAGGGTTAACAGCTGAACCTAAACAAACACTATATTTAGCTTGAATTTCTTCTTCTTCAGCATTTGCTGGATTTTCAGGGTAGTTAGGAATATCATAACCTTGCCCTTGAAGTTCAGCAATACAATCTTTTAACTGACCTACAGAAGCAGAAACATTTGGAAGTTTAATAATGTTTGCATCATCTTGAAGTACAACTTCACCAAGTTTAGATAATTCATCTTCTGCTAGACCCATTGCAGCAAGCACACGACCTGCAAGAGAAATATCACTAGTAACTACTTCTACACCAGCTTCTTTTGTGAAAGCATTAACTATTGGTAATAGAGAATAAGTAGCTAAAGCCGGAGCTTCATCAATTTTTGACCAAATAATTTTTGACATATCATGTCCTTGTGTTTATTTTAATCCACATATCTTATGGATTTTACAAGTTTAATGATAGCACTAAGATTGGCAATTTGTGTAAAGCTTCAAAAAACATTGCGGTTTATTTTCAAAATGTTTCATTTTGTAGCATTATGTATGTTACGTATGTGTGTAGAATAGTTACAACTAAAGTCATGAACCCCGTTTTTAGACTTCATAAAGTATAAATAGTTAGTTTTAGCAGGGAATATGGCTGCACGTATTGCTTCGAAGCTTACATTGCAAATGGGAATTTTTGGAACACCTTTATGTATATAAGTGTTGTATAGAGACGTATCGTTTCTAATTCTACTCGGTGTTACTTTTAGGTGCGAGTACTTTCCGTAGTTTAAACTACCGTCCATTTGTAACTTCATTCCCCTCTTTAATCTATTGTATACTACAGAGCTTACTAAAGGCATCTCTTCATTATTTGCCGACTCTTTTTGTATCACTGATGCTATAGATAAATAATGAAACCATTTTTTTTCATTATATGTACCAAACACTTTGTAAGAATACTCTTTCATCTTTTGAATTGAGAGTTTCAATAAAAGAGAGATCAGCTCCTTTTCTGTAATACCTATAGGGATCTTATAAGTATTTGGAACCAATATACCCTCCTCTATAGGAGATTGTTTTAAAAACTCCTCTTCAAGCGTATTAAAATCCAATCCTAGATTCTCAGAGAGTTGTTGTAGAAATATATATGTAGTCTCACCCGGTATGAGTGTTACATTTTGTAGTGCCGCTTTTGCTTTTGTTAACTTATATAGAAAATCTGCTTTTGTATTTATAGTATCACCCATATCGATCCAGCCGCTTTGAGGTGAACCTATGATTCGTAACATATATGAATCAAGTTTTGAAATATCATAAGTGTTCTGGTGTAAATGTGATATAATTTGGTTTATAGAGCCCTTTGGTATATATAGCACTCTGGGCGTTTGAATAGGCTTGTTTAGGTAATAAATGAAAGATACAATAATAATTAATACTATATCTAAAATCCATTCTGCGATCATAAGCTTTCTATCTTTTGTCATTTTCACTCTTATATTTGTTTTTATAGTTCTTCAAAACGGTTTATACCTTGAAGACGTTTCGGTGTCAAATATTAATATAAAAAAGCTTTATATAAAATGGGATCAGAGATTAAATCTTTATGTTGATCAACTGCAGATAGCTCCAAGCACGAAACAAAACACAGATTTCACTGCTAATGATGAGTTGACACGCTACACAAAAAACTTTTACCACCTTATCACTCTTTTTGATTCTATTGTTATCAGCCACTTACACTATAAAGAGTTCAAAGGTGAACTGCAGTACAAATTTAACAAACAATTACAAATAAAGCTTGATTCTGCAAATACGCATCTTAATGCCAATGTCTCTTTTAACGAAAAGTTGGCAAATATACGCGTAAAAGAGTTTCAATCAAACAACTTTACAGCCAATGGAAATATTTATCTCAATATGTTTACATTAGATACATTTTCAAAAATGGATCTTCATATAAATAATGATGCAAATCTTACATTATATACATCTGCAAATACGTCACAACTAAAGTATAAACTCTTTTCTCATAATAAAATTCAGGACGTAAAGAAAATAATCCACCAAATTCCGCTTCCTAAAGAGGTACACTACTGGGTTTTTGATGCTATTGAACTTGAAAACTTTGAGATCTACAGCCTCAACGGTTTTATAGATTTTAGCGATCTGCCAAACGCTTACAAAAAGTTACATGTAACAGCCTCGGCAAATAAACTCAACTATACATACAATCCTAAACTTGATGCTGTACATACGGATCACACCGATTTAGAGTTTAAAGAGGGTGTTTTATACATCAGACCCAAAGAAGCACTCTCTTATAGTTTCGATATGCAAGAGAGTTGGCTTAAAATTGATTTTACAAAGAAAGAGGAGCTCTTAACGCTCTTTCTAAAGTTTTCACCGCAACTCAATGATGATATTCTTACAGTATTAAAAACATACAAGATCTCTTTGCCTATGAAACAAAACTACGGTGCTGGTGTAGATACAAACTTAACCTTGGCAGTGGGGCTAAAATCTATAGATGTGGATGCAAAGGGAACTTTTTACAATAAAAAAGGAAATTTTCATTATCTTGGTCAAGATATCGATATAAAGGATCTAAAACTCTCCCTTGATAACTACGACATAAAAGTAAAAGATATGTCTGCAAGCTATAAAAATATCATAGATGCAAAAGTAGATATTACATACAATGCAAAAGAGGCTAAAGGGGATGTTCAACTAAAAATCATTAAAGCACAACTGCAAAAGCAATTAAAACTTGCACAAAAGCCGCTTAATGCTACATACTATATAGATAAAAAACAAGACATACTTTCTATAGACAGTTCCTCTTGGCTCTATAACAATACACCGATCAAGATCGATAAGATAGATATGCCTTTAGATCTTAATAGTTTTCAACTCCATATACCAACCTCTTATTTCCGCGTCAAAGATATTTCAGACGGATTCTTTTCGGGAGATATCGATCTTAAAAAAATAATAGCTGATCTTGAGATCGATATTTTGAACTTTCAATATAACGGTATCAAATCTACACAGTCAAATACGCCGTTTAAACTACAGTACAAAAATAACATTTTGACGATAAATGCCCTTGACGATATCTTTTTACAGGCAGTTAGCAGTGAACTAAAACTCTCAAAACTGAGTTTGAAACTAGATGAGCAGAACCTTTATATAAAAAGTCCCCTCCTCTCTTTTGGGAAATTTACACAAGCAAGGGTAAATACAAAGTACGATCTAACAACAAACAAAGCACATTTTAGTTTAAACGACTTAAGTATTAAAAACCCTAAAAACAATAAACTGATCTATAAAAATAACAAGGTGTTACTCAATGCCTCGATCAAAGATGACAAAATCCGCATAGCTTCAACAGAACTGCGCTCTACGTTTTATCTTGATAACGAACAGTGGTCACTTAGACTCCACTCATTAGAAAATCTCTATAGAAAATCTGATCTTATGCAAAAGTATCATCTTACAAACGGTAGTGTAAAAATATATAAAAAGCTAAATGAGGAGATAACAAGGTTTAAAGCACAGATTGACTATCCGTATAAACTACTATATGAAAACAATAAACCTGTGGATCTTTACAATATTGAAGGGAATTTGACAACTAATCAAAATGTTTATATTCAAGTAAACAACGCTGTAGATATAGCAGTTGAAGAGAATGTCAACATTAATATAGATAAGAGTAACATATCTTTACCTCAGACGATTGAGTTTCTTTCAAGTATAGACAATAATGACTCTAACAACTCTAATGAGCCTGCACACATTAATATTACGGCATTAAACTCCAATATCTACCTTGGGGATAACAGATACGCTATAGCAGACGATCTAAAGATTCAGTACCATGATCATATTTTAACTGCCCAGCTCAAACATCTAAACGGTAAAGCAGGATTCAAACTCGAAAATAATCAGTTTCATCTATATGGAGAAGGTTTTAACGATCAGTTTATGGATAAACTCTTTACGTTTTCAAAATTTAAAGATGGAACTTTCGATTTTAATGTAAATGGTTCTTTAGATAAATACAGCGGAGTTTTTTTGATCGAGAAAAGTACCCTGCTTGATTATGTACTGCTAAACAATGTACTGGCATTCATAAACACTGTCCCTTCACTGATCACTTTTTCCGTGCCCGGTTACAGTCAAAACGGTTTATATATGAACCACTCATATTTGAAATTTGACTACGATAACGGGGAATATACGGTTAATGAGATGTACATGGACTCAAAAGAGCTCAAGATATCTGCAAACGGAAAAGTGAATATTAAAAAAGACAGCGTAGATATGGAGATGAACCTGCAAACAGACCTTGCAAGTGACGTCTCACAGATACCGCTTGTAGGTTATATTATTTTTGACGGTAAGGCAATTTCGACAAGTGTGAAGATTACAGGGAAGTTAAGTGATCCGAAAATCAATTCGGCGCTTGCAAAAGAGGTGATTGTTGCTCCTTTAAATATAATCAAAAGAACACTCAAACTCCCTTTTAAGATATTTGAATAGGTTTTAAAATCCTATTCGTTACGCAGTACAGTTAAAATATCTACCTCGCTCGCTTTTTTAGCAGGATAGTAAGAAGATAATACAACAATTACAAACGCACCGGAAACGATCATAAAAAAGTCGCTCATATTCAGATCAAGCGGAAGTGTTGCCGTTGGATAGACATCTTTTGGAAGATCGATAATATCAAACGTTCCAAGCACCCATATACCGCTAAGACCTAAAACTACACCTGCGATAATTCCACTAATTCCTATCACTATACCTAAATATAAAAACACTTTTTTGATCTCTGCAGTTGTAGTACCGAGCGAAAGTAAAAGTGCTATCTCCCCTCTTCTGTTCATTACAGTCATAAGGAGTGATGAGATAATGTTGATTGATGCGATCAGGATGATAAGCATCAATACGATAAATAAAGATGTTTTTTCCATCTCTAAAGCGGCAAAGAAGTTCACATTATCCTGCCACCACCCTTTTATGCTCACACTAACCGGTAACTCCTCTGCAATACGTGCTATGTCCTCTCTAGGATGATCAGAGTAGATATGGATACCGTCGTACATGTCTGAAGGCATATGCAACAGTGTTTGCAGTGCTGCTAAAGATGTATAGTGATACGCTTTGTCATACGCTGAAAGTCCTGAGTCAAATGTAGATTTTACACGAAATCTTTTGAGTTTCGGTGTAACGCTAAAACCACCCGGTTCGACGTTTGTAAAGATATACATCAGTTTATCACCCTGAGAGAGCATATACTCCTCTTGCAGCGATTTGCCGACAATGACATCAAACTTGTTAAACTTTTGCTCTCCGATAGCTTTTTTAAGAACACTGTTTACATTTGCTTCATCTTGAAAATCAACACCGAATATATAGCCGCCCTCTAGCTTTGAACCGCTTTTTGAGATCACTGCCGATTGTACATAGGGACTAAAATGTAAGTTTGGAAATTTTGATTCTAATTCAATGAGAAGATCTTGATTCACAGAACCGTAGAACTTTGGCAAGACTGTTAAAGGATAGTTCATAATAGTGAGTTTCTTTTTAAACTCATTATCGAAGCCATTCATAAGTGCCATGGCAATAAGTAGTACCATAACACCTAAAGTGATACCTAAAAAAGCAAGCAGTGCAGAGATAAAGATAAAAGGTTGTTCTTTATCAAAGCGCAGGAACTTTTTTACTAGATATGTAACTAAATTCTTTTTCAAGATGCAAATACACCTTTTTTAGGACCGCTTTTACCACAACACTGTTTGTACTTTTTACCGCTGCCACATGGACACGGATCATTTCTTGCCGGTTTTTTCGACGTTACACTTTCATCATCACTACCACTGCTTGAAAGATTCAGTTGTGCTAATGCATCCTGTTGTTTCTGACGTTCAGCCAACTCCTCTGCAAGTCTTGCAGCCTCTTCTTCAGCAGAATCAACTTTAAACTGAATAATTTGTAATGTTTTGATTACATTTAATTTCAGGCTTTGAGTAAGTTCCGTAAACAGGTTATACGCCTCTTTTTTATACTCAACTAAAGGATCTTTTTGGTTGTATGCACGTAAACGTATACCTGTTTTCATACCATCCATAGCATAAAGATGATCTCTCCACGCATTGTCTAGCTCTCTTAGATAAAGTTCTCTTGCAACATCGTTTCTTGTCTCTTCATCTAAAATTGACATCTTTTCATCATACGATGCTTTTATACCTTCTAAAAGATGAGTATAGAGTTTTTCATACTCTAAAGATTTTAGAGATTCTGCATCAACAAAAGTATTGATCTCCTCTTGTAGAAGTTCAGCAAGTGTTTCAAGGTTATAATCCTCTTCAGGAAGTCCCTCATAGATGCCAGCCTCACCAAGTAAGTATGCGATATATTCTTCTCTGATCTCATCCACTTTTGAAGCGATGTCGTACTCGTTATCAAGAAGCTGATTTCTAAATCTGTAGATAATTTTTCTCTGCTCATTTGCAACATCATCATACTCTAGAATATGCTTACGACCTTCGTAGTGCATATTTTCAACTTTTTTCTGCGCTTTTTCAACTGCACGAGTTACCATTTTAGACTCTATAAACTCACCGTCTTCAACACCGAGTCTCTCCATAATAGACTTGATCTTGTCACTACCGAAGATACGAAGTAAACTATCTTCTAATGAAAGGTAAAATTGAGTCTTACCAGGATCACCCTGACGACCTGAACGCCCGCGAAGCTGATTATCTATACGGCGGTTTTCATGTCTTTCAGTACCGATGATATATAAACCTCCAAGAGCTTTTACTTCATCGCTTACTTTAATGTCAACACCACGTCCTGCCATGTTTGTTGCAATTGTAACAGCACCCTTTTTACCTGCATCTTTAATGATCTCACCCTCTTGTTCATGGTTCTTAGCATTAAGTACAGTGTGTGCAATCTTCTCATTTTTAAGGAGTTGGTGTAACACTTCAGATTTTTCAATCGATGCAGTACCGATAAGTACTGGTTGACCTGCCTTTTGTAACTCTCTAATCTTTTCAATTACGGCATTGAATTTTTCGATCTCTGTTTTATAGATAAGGTCGTTTAAATCCTCTCTTGCAACCGGGATATTTGTCGGGATAGATACAACATCAAGAGAATAGATCTGAGCAAGTTCAGTCGCTTCAGTTTCCGCAGTACCAGTCATACCTGCAAGTTTGTTGTACATTCTAAAGTAGTTTTGGAAAGTGATGTCTGCAAGTGTTTGTGTCTCTTCTTTAATCTCTACACCCTCTTTTGCTTCTAACGCTTGGTGTAAGCCTTCAGAAAAACGGCGTCCTTCACTTAAACGTCCTGTAAACTCATCTACGATCACTACTTCATTGTTTCTCACAACATAGTCAACATCTTTTTCAAAAAGATAGTTTGATTTAAGTGCCTGATCAAGGATGTGAGACAGTGATGAGTTCTCAACACTGTAAAGGTTTTCAACACCGAAAAGCTCTTCAGCTTTTGTAATACCCTCTTCAGTAATTAAAACAATTTTATCTTTTTCATCTACAGTAAAGTGCGTATCTTTTTCCATATTTAAGGCAACAGAGTTTGCACGAAGATAGTCTTGCATCTTGTGGTTAGTTGGACCTGAAATGATTAAAGGTGTTCTTGCTTCATCAATTAAGATAGAATCGACTTCATCGATTACGACAAAGTTATGTTCACGCTGAACTTGATTCTCTTTAGAGTAGCTCATGTTGTCTCTTAGATAGTCAAATCCAAACTCATTATTTGTACCGTAAGTGATATCGGCATCGTATGCAGCTTTTTTCTCTGTAGCATCGTGCATATCTTCAAGTATAGTACCGACACTGTAACCTAAGAAGTTATAAAGTGGAGACATCTCAGAAGAATCCCGTTTTGCAAGGTAGTCATTAACTGTTACAAGGTGTACACCCTTACCTTCCATAGCGTTAAGAATAATCGGAAGAGTTGCAACAAGTGTTTTCCCCTCACCTGTTTTCATCTCAGAGATTTTACCGTCATGTAAAACCATACCACCGACAAGCTGTACATCAAAGTGTCTCATACCGAGGACACGCTTTGATGCCTCTCTAGTGATAGCAAAAGAGTCGTTTAAAACATCATCAAGAGTTTTTTCACCGCTTAATACTGCATCTTTTAAATCGTTAAATGCCGACTTTAAAGCATCATCGTCTAAAGCCTCATATTGTTTTTCAAGTTCGTTTATATTTTTTACACGTTTTAGATATTTTTTTAATTCTCTATCGTTAGCTGTACCGATAATCTTACCAAATAATGCTTGTAGCATCTCCAACCTTATATAAATCACTATATAGTAAGCTATATAGTGATTTGAAATTGCTATAATTCTATCACAGAAAAGTTTACAGAAAGTATAAATAGCTTCTCTGCTATAATTAAAAATCATATAAATATAGGAATACTAATGAAATTCAACCTCTTGCTTCTCCTTTTGAGTTCGTACACTTTTGCAAATATTACAGATTTGACAAGTTTTCAAGCTGACTTTGAACAAAGCATTACCGATGAGAAAAATAAAAAGATTGTTTACAAAGGAGATATTAAAGCTTCTAACCCACATTACGCACTATGGCAATATAACAATCCGATAGAAAAAACTGTTTATGTTCTAAAAAACAGAGTGATCATGATAGAGCCTGATCTAGAGCAGGCAATCATAAAAACAATCGATAGTAATTTTGATTTTTTTGCTTTAATGAAAAATGCGAAAGAGATTAAAAAAGATACATATACGGCAACTTTTAACAACATAAAATACACTATATATACAAAAGGTCTTACAATTGAGTCAATCGCTTATGTTGACGAGTTTGAAAATGAAGTAAATATTGTGTTTAAAAATCAGAAAGTGAATGAAAAAATAGATTTAAATATCTTTAATCCCTATATTCCACAGGGGTTTGATATTATCAGAGATTAAGAGCAAAAAGCTCTTAATTCTTTAGGCTACAAACTATGCTAGTTTGTAGTCTTGGATTAGGTTGAAGTTTAGATACTTATAGATATCTGCTTCTTTACCTACAATTTTCTTCGTTAAGTTTAAGTACTCTTCTTTTGTTGGAATTTTTCCAAGAAGTGAACATACAGCCGCTAACTCTGCAGAACCAAGATAAACTTGAGCACCTTTACCTAAACGGTTGTCGAAGTTACGAGTAGATGTTGAGAATACAACAGCATTATCAGCAACACGCGCTTGGTTACCCATACATAATGAACATCCTGGGATCTCTGTTCTAGCACCAGCAGCACCAAATAGAGCATAGTAACCCTCTTCAGTTAATTGTTTCTCATCCATTTTTGTCGGAGGACATACCCATAGACGACCTGGAACAGCACCTTCACCTTTAAGAACCTCACCAAGTGCACGGTAGTGACCGATGTTTGTCATACAAGAACCAACGAATACTTCATCAATGTTAGTCGGTCTATCAGAAGCAAGAACTTCACTTAATGTAGCAACATCATCCGGATCGTTAGGACAAGCTAAGATTGGCTCAGTAATTTGATCTAAATCAATTTCGATTACTGCAGCGTATTCAGCATCAGCATCCGGCTCCATTAATGTTGGATTTGCTAACCACTCTTCCATTTTCGTAATACGACGAGCAAGAGTTCTGTGATCTTCATATCCAGCGTCAATCATAGATTGAAGAAGAACGATGTTAGATTTTAAGTACTCAATTACAGGCTCTTTGTCTAGTCTTACAGTACAAGCAGCAGCTGAACGCTCAGCAGAAGCATCAGAAAGCTCAAATGCTTGCTCAGCTTTTAGAGTTGGTAAACCTTCGATCTCTAAGATACGACCAGCAAAAATGTTTTTCTTACCTTTTTTCTCAACAGTTAAAAGACCCTCTTTAATAGCTTGGTGAGGGATAGCATTTACAAGGTCACGTAAAGTGATACCCGGTTGCATTTCACCTTTGAATCTTACAAGTACAGACTCTGGCATAGTAAGTGGCATAGAACCAGTAACACCAGCAAACGCAACGATACCAGAACCACCAGGGAAAGAGATACCGATTGGGAAACGTGTATGTGAATCCGCACCAGTACCAACTGTATCTGGAAGAACCATTCTATTTAACCAAGAGTGGATAACACCGTCACCTGGACGTAAAGCAACACCTGAACGGTTAGCGATAAAGTCTGGTAAAGTGTTATGCATTGTAACATCTGACGGTTTTGGATATGCCGCAGTGTGACAGAAAGATTGCATTACAAGGTCAGCATTGAATCCAAGTGCAGCAAGCTCTTTAATCTCATCACGAGTCATTGGACCAGTTGTATCCTGAGAACCAACTGTACTCATCTCAGGCTCACAGTACATACCTGGACGAACACCTTCCATACCACAAGCTTTACCAACCATTTTTTGTGCTAAAGTGTAACCTTTACCATTGTCAGCCGGTTGCTCAGCAGTTAAGAAGATATCAGTTGAACCCATACCAAGTACTGAACGAGCTTTTGAAGTTAAACCACGACCGATGATTAATGGAATACGACCACCAGCACGAACTTCGTCAGTAATAGTGTTTGGACGAAGGTTGAAAGTTGCGATACACTCACCGTTTTTATGAGCTTCACCTTTGTATGGGTAAATATCTACAACATCACCTGTTTCCATATTTGTAACATCTAACTCTAATGGTAATGCACCAGAATCTTCACAAGTAGCGAAGAAAATCGGAGCGATGATACCACCAAGAACTACACCGCCAGTTCTTTTGTTTGGAACACCCGGAATATCTTCACCCATGTGCCATTGAACAGAGTTAACACCAGACTTTCTAGAAGAACCAGTACCAACAACATCACCAACGTAAGCAACTGGGTGACCTTTAGTTTTTAACTCTTTAATAGTTTCGATCGGGTTATCCATCTTAGCAGCAAGCATAGAGTTTGCATGTAAAGGGATATCTGAACGAGTAAACGCTTCAGATGCAGGAGATAAATCATCCGTATTTGTTTCACCAGGAACTTTAAATACAGAAACAGTAATTTTCTCAGCTAATTCAGGTTTTGAAGTAAACCATTCAGCATTTGCCCATGAAGTCATAACCTCAGTAGCAGCAGCGTTACCAGCTTTGTGTAACTCTTCTACATCATTAAATGCATCATAAACAAGTAAAGTATGAGAAAGTGCTTTAACAGCAGCTTTTACAACAGCTTCATTTTTTGAACTTAATGAGTTTACTAATGGTTTCACATTGTAACCACCAAGCATTGTTCCTAACATTTCAACTGCTTTTTCAGGAGCAATTGAAGCTACGTGATGCTCTTCCATCGCAAGTTCATTTAAGAAACCAGCTTTTACGTAAGCAGCATCATCAACACCCGGAGAAACACGGTTTTCAAGAAGTTCTAACATCTCTTCAACATATTCACCAGTTTTGATAAATTCAATAACTTCTTCTGTTTGTTTAACAGTAAGTGGTAGTGGAGGAACGCCTAAAGCTTCTCTTTCTGCTACGTGAGCAGCATATTCTTCTCTAAATCCCATTTCGATTTCCTGTTTTTGGTTTAAATTTAAAAAATTATAACCAATAAAAAAAGAACATACTACACACTGTTACCAATCGATACAGAAAAATGTTACTTTTCGAAAAATATGTTTATTTTTGTAACATATCGCTCTCTAACTTGATGGAATGCTCCACTTGCAGGAGCTGATCTTGATACCATTTGGTACTTTCCAGCTTTGGAAATGTATCTGACATTACTTTTAGTGGCGTATCTTCCCACTCACTAGAATCTTGTGCAATATTCCAGCCAAGTTGATTTAATACGTATGAAAATATCTGATTTAAAATATTGTAAGAAGATTGTATCGCTTCTTTATCATTGCTCTTTTCATTTTGTAAAATGTTTTTTACGATCTGCTTACGCAAATCTCTATTGTACTGCTCTTTTAAGGATTGAACTATCTCTTCTGGTTTCATCTTAGTCCCTTTATTTTGTTGTTTTATTTGAATAGTGTGTAGCGCTTACAATATCACCAATAATTGCTCTGTGATACTCATACGGTCGTTTAATGTTTCTGATCACGTAACGCCCTCCTGAAGTTGTTAAAACCTCTAAAGTACCCACATCTAAAAATTTTGAAATCGGTTTGATATATATAGTACGAATCTCATCAAGTTTTATAGGAAAAATCTCCGGAGTTTTTTTCCCTTTTAAGATCACTAGGCGTTCGTTTGTAAGGAGGCAGTGGTAAGAGGCTTTCTCTTTTATCTCTTGCAGATGTACGTAAAAAGTTCGGATAATAAGGACGATGCCGATAACACCGATTTCGAGTTCTTGACCTATAAACAAGAGTACAGCACCTAAAAGATATAAAGATATTATTCCATTGTAGTATGTCTTAGATATCTCGGCTTGTACCTGAATCTCTTCATCTTTATGTAAAGTCTTTGTAAACTCTTTCACTTATACTATCTCTCTTATCCCTTTTGCATTTGGAGCGGACAATATCCCCTCTTGTTCAAGCTGTTCTATCACTCTTGCCGATCTGTTGTAGCCGATTTGCAGCTTTCTTTGAAGGTAAGAGATCGATGTTTTACGATCGTTAAGCACTACGCTTTTTGCTTCTTCAAAAAGTGGGTCCAGCTCTTCAAATACTTCACTTCTTTCAGATGAATCAGAACTGTCTTCTACTAAAAAGCTTTTATCGTAGTTTGGTTCTCTTTGAGACTTAATAAACTCTACAATCTCCTCGATCTCCTCTTCCGTACTCCATGGAGCATGAAGACGTACTAAACCGGTAGCACCAGGAGGTGTAAAGAGCATATCTCCGCGTCCAAGTAAAGATTCTGCACCCATTTGATCTAGGATGATTTTAGAATCAACTTTTTGCCCTACTCTGTAAGAGATACGTGATGGAAGGTTCGCTTTAATAAGCCCCGTTACAACATCAACAGAAGGTCTTTGCGTTGCAACAATTAAGTGAATCCCCGAAGCTCTTGCCATTTGTGCAAGTCTTGCGATTGAGTGTTCAACATCTTTTCCGCTTGTCATCATAAGATCTGCCAACTCATCGATGATTACAACGATGTAAGGGAAAGGATCATATCCGCCTTTTTTCGCTTTTTCATTATAGTTTTCAATGTTTTTCGTACGTGTATCAGCCATTGCTGCATAACGGCGTTCCATCTCGTTTACCATGTTACTTAACGCTGCAATCGCCTGTTTCGGTTTCGTAATTACAGGAGTAAGAAGATGCGGAATATCATTGTAGATCGAAAACTCCAGCATTTTCGGGTCAATCATAAGCAGACGCAGCTGATCAGGTGAGTTTTTATAAAGTAATGAAAGGATCATCGCATTGATACCGACAGACTTACCACTTCCCGTTGTTCCTGCAATAAGTAAGTGTGGAAGCTTTTTAAGGTCAGTTACAAACGGTTTTCCGACAATATCTTTTCCAAGTGCAATAGTAAGCGGTGAAGATGAATTTTGAAACAGTTTATCATCTAAAAGTTCGCGAAGATAGATAGTCTCTACAGTATCGTTAGGTATCTCGATCCCCACTACATCTTTACCCGGAATCGGTGCCTGGATACGGATCGTCTCAGCTGAAAGTGCCATAGCAAGGTCATCTTGTAGGTTTAGAATCTTACTTACTTTTACATTTGCAGCCGGTTTAAACTCAAAAGTAGATACTACAGGCCCTGCATAGGTACGAACAACATCACCTTCTATTTTAAAATGTCCGAGTTTTTCTATAAGATCACTAATTTTCCCGTCAAGTTCACTCTCGTCAACTGCTTTTGAAGATTTTTTAGGTTTTTGTAAAAAGTCGAGTAAAGGGAGCTTGAAGTTTTTCGGCTTTTCAGTTTTTCCGATCTCAATGTCAGCTAAAAGCTTTTTATTTTCCTCTAGTTCATCTACAATTACCGTATTTTTTTGCTCTTTGATCTCATTTGCAAGTTCTAAAATATTTTGTTTATTTTTTGTATCTTGTCTTAAAAATGCCGGTTTATCGATCTCTTCTTCTATATTTTCGTCAAGCTCATAGTGTGGGATAGTATTTTCTTTAACCGGTGTTTCTACAACCTCTTCAACACTCTCAACAGTAGTATCAGTCTCATCTTCAACTACTGCTTCTTCTACAGTGTTGTCTATAGTGCTCTCTTCTACAAAACTGTTTTGCTCAGGGATCTCTTCAAATGATTGTGGAGAGGTTTGTTTGCGTCGTAAAGATGCCATTAGATGAGATAAAAGCTCCGATGTATCTTTTTCAAAAACAATTACTATGGCAACAAGTGTAATTACAAACCAAAAAACCCATAAACCAAAGATACCTATGTAAGGAGAAAGAAAATCTACAAAGTCACCGCCGAATTTTCCTCTAAATTCATCTTCGATCAAAAGAGCTTGTGCTAAAAGTGTAGAAAAAAGGATCAAAAAAGAGGCTATGCTGATTTCAGCCTTGCGAACATCAAAACTAATATCTTTGTAGAGCTTGTAAAGCGGGTAAAGTAAAACGAAAAGGTACACATACGATATGTAACCGAAATATTGATGGTTAAATGATGCAAAACTTACACCAAAACTTCCCATCAACGACGTAGTTCCTAAAATAGTAGCAAAACCTAAATAAACTAAAACACCAAATACAAATATAAAAAAAGTATCCCTCAAACTAACTAACCTTTAAAATGTATAAAAATTTTAAAAGAAGTATAGCCAAAAACGTTCCAATTATACATAGTTAACTAGACTTAATTCCGAAACTTTTCCTACAGTTGAGAGCATCGCTTGGTAGTTGATGGTTAATTGTTGTAATCTTAAAGATGCTTCAGCCAAGTCGGTATCTATAACTGATGAACGCAATGTCTGTGTCGTAACATCTAAAACCTGAGCTCTCTGTAAAGACTGATCAAGCGTGTTAGATTGTGCACCTACCCTTGCATGCATACTGAAAAAATGGTCTTGAAGAGCATCCATACGTGCTATCGAGTTTTCCATCCCTAGATTTCTCTCTGTCCCCGTAGTTGCATCCGGATTGATTTTATACTCTTCAACAGACTGTATCATCTCATCAAGCGATTTAAAAAAGTCATTTTTCGGATCGCGAACCGTCAATGTATTGTTTGAGTTAAAAGTTATTACAGAAGGATCAGCAGTAAAGTCCCCGCTATTTACATCATGTAAAGCCATTGTTGCTTGCGTATTACCATTTGTAAGGTCTTTAAAGGCTATCTTACCGTCGTATGAAAGGTACGAATCGCCGCTTAGACGTGAATCTGCTATTGCAGTATCGTAATCTGCATCGGTAGCACCTGCAGGAAGATTGTTTGTTACCGCCATGTTGACAACATCAAGCAGTTGCTGGTATGTTACTTCATCAGCATCCGTTGCCGCTCTACCTGCTGTGTCCATATTAAATATACTGTAAGTGTTACCGCCAATATTGTCTACAAACGTTGATCCTGCACTATCTAAATTGATCGTGATATCATAAGGGTTTACACCATCGATCATAGTACCAGTTAAACGTAACTTTGTACCGTCAAGCGTGCCTGCAGTCCCTTTAGAAAGATCAAACACTTCCGATAGTTTCGTCGCAGGTTCAGCAAAAGCATTTGTATCTTTGATGATTTGCGGTACATTTGATGAGATCGTTGAACCTTCAACGCTAAAAGACGTACGATCATAAACCAAACCTTCAATATTTGTCGGAGCACCACTCGCTGAAGTAAATCCTGACTTCGTAAACTCTTTTACAAAAAGGTTTGGATTTGCAGCTGTTGATGTAGCGTTCATGATGTTGTCAAAACTACTTTCACCACTATCTAAAGCGTCAACAGTCGTAACATCTGCTGCTACACCGCCACTGAAATCTACCGCACCAACCATATGAAAGTCTATGTTTGACGAACCGTTTATTTTATCTTGAATAACAATCTCGCCTGTGCTGTTTAAAGAAACACTAACAACTTGTTTAGCACCTGTATTACCGTACAGTTTTCCGATCTCATCAAGTAGATCACTTACCTTGTCGTTATCTGTTAATGAGATTTTACTACTGAAACTAGTACCGTCACTCTTTGTCCCACGCATATAAAAATAGTATGTATTTGCAGGGACACTGCTATTGTCAGTATCACCCATAAACTGTCTCATATCACTAGATGCTGATAAAGTCTCACCATCTGCGGCAGATGCTTGTAAAGCCGGATATTTTATGAGAAGGTTTGCATTTCCTACATTTGTCGTTATTTGACGGTTTACAGAGGTATTTTCACCTAAAAACAGATCAACCCCGGACATATTGAACTGTTGCTTGTTGTTTGAGCCTACAAACGCATCAAGTCTGTCACCGTTTCCTTGATAGATACCGTTGTCATCGATCGGCTGAACATCAAGTGCCGAGCCTGAGAACAGATACTTTCCGTTGATCGAAGTGTTTGCCAAGCTTCTTAAGTTCTTCTCAATACCTCTTAACTCACTTGCGATCGAGTTTCTTGCAGTTTCATCGTTGGTATCGTTTGATGCTTGGATCAGTAGCGTTCTAAAACGATTCATAAGATCACTAAACTCATTCATAATTGAATCTGTTTGGTTTGCAACTTTATAACCGTTTTCCGTACTGAGCTTCACTTGCGAGAGGATCGTGATCTCATTGTCCAAACGCATTGTTTGAGCAAATACTGGTACATCCTCTTGTGCGTACTGGATCTTTAGTCCGGATGATATCTGTTTATTAACATCAAAAAGTTCTTTATTTAGGTTTGAATTGTTCTTTTGATATATACTGTTGTAATACATACTTGGTGTTACACGCATAACAGACCTCCGACTTATTTATTCATAATAATAGCTACTTAGCAATAAAAGTACCATAATGGGACTATATCGGCAAAAATTATTTACTTTTAAGTAACATATGATTATTATTTCAGGGAATTAAGCCAGCGTGGTGGAATGGTAGACACGACGGATTCAAAATCCGTTATCTTC
Source organism: Sulfurimonas sp. hsl 1-7 (assembly GCF_030577135.1). Lineage (NCBI taxonomy): Bacteria > Pseudomonadati > Campylobacterota > Epsilonproteobacteria > Campylobacterales > Sulfurimonadaceae > Sulfurimonas > Sulfurimonas microaerophilic. The sequence continues at coordinate 573,738 of NZ_JAUIRR010000001.1, forward strand.
GGATGTGGGGGTTCAAGTCCCCCCGCTGGTACCACTCGTAAGACAGGTGCTTTTAGAGCCTTTCCTATTTCTTTAAGAAACCCTTAAAAAAAATTTTACTACAAACAGTTCCTTTTTTTCTAAATTTTTTTAGTTTTTTATTATTTGTAACACTTTATATTCATTAAATAAATGTAAAAGTTAGTAAATTCAACATCAACTGCCTTACAAGTTCAAATCCAGTATCTGGATCCACCCTAAATACTCAAATTTCTAGCAATTATTTTTACTTTGTATGTCTATATTGTGCTAAAACATATCTATTTAGATATCCATCAAAAATGTAGCTATTTTTGTTTCTATATTTAGCATACATCTGTAAAGTTATAGGAGGTATTTTGTGTGATGTACACGAAGAAAAATTATATGTAAAAGTGAAAGTAATACAACTGCTATTAGACATGTTATTTCAATGAACCTTAAGTACTAGTAAAATTTTATAAAGTTCCTAAAATTTGCTCTAAAGATATATGTTGTTTTTTAGCATATTGTTTTAATTGATTTATCAAAGATAAAGTATCTGAAGATTTATGAAACTTGGTAGGACTGAAGTATGTAATAATATAATCTTCAATTAAGTTTCCTATTTTATACTTTTTTTCTAAGAACATTGCATAACCTATAAATTCACTTTTATCATTATCAAAAAGATTAAGATATTCAAATGCTAAATTTTTCCAGAATTTTTCATTTTTAGAACTCTTTTTACCTTCAACTAATAATTGAGTAACATTTTTATACGATTGAAAAACTTTATATCTCTGATTACAAAGGTATCTTCTATTTAACCCTAGTAAGTTAATAGTTGTCATTGCTTTAAGTCTTGTACTTCTAGGTGCATTAGGATTTACTTTAATTTTAATATGACAATCCGGTTTTTCATAATCTTTATATATAAATAATTCTTCCGGATTATCCTGAAATGGATTAAATAGTAAAGGTTTTTCAGAATCAATTGTGCTTATGTATAATAAACCTTTTCTTGTATCAAGTTGTTTTTTTAAACTAATAGGGAAAAAGTTTTTTTTTCCATAAGGGATATTATATAAAATTTGATTTGAAACATATACTCCATTCTTTCCTTGACCTGTATTACAAGCTTCACATGATGGCAATAAGTTTTTTGAATCATCTCCCCATAAAAAATAACCATAATGGCAAATATCTCTATCTTGCTTGAATTTTGACTGAATATTCATATATTGATATTTGTAACAATCATTATCTAAAAATTCTAATTTAGCTTTAGGTCGATAGTGTTCAACTGTTATTGTCTGATTTCCTATCCTTGCCCCACAGTAAGCACAACAACCATTAGCTAATTTTCTTATAAAATTTTTATTTGCATCATTTGCATAACCATTGAATGATAAGGAACCAGTTGAAGATAATATATTTAACATATTATTAAAACGAAACCTACGATTTATGGAACTTGTAAAATTAAGATTATCAGGAATTGGACTTAAATATTTAATCTTTTTCATATTCTTGATCCATTTTTCTTAGTATATCTTCAATTTTTTCTCTATTTGGTAATTCTTTACGTGCTAAAAACATATCTACTGTTGATAAAGCTATAAGTTCCCTATATGATTTTCCAAAAAAACCTGAATTAGCTAATTTTTCAACTTGTTTTTCTACTGTTTCCCATTCTTTATTATTTAAAGCATCATAATAAATTTTAAAATTTTCATCATTATCAGATATTGTAGATAGTCCGAATATAGGACTTGTAAGAATCTGTTCAGTAGTCAAATTTTTAACTGAAGGTATGTTATTTTCAATATAAGTTTTGTCAGCTTTTTTGTTAAGGACTAAAACTTGATCATTTACTATAGATTTTAGAACTAAAGGATCATGAGTTGTAATAATAAACAATATTTCTGGAAAAACTTTTTTTAAAGTACTTATAATTTCTTTTTTAAATTTTGGATGAAGATGAAGCTCAATTTCATCTATAAGAACTATAGTTGAAGATAGCTTACTAAAGTTTAAATCATAATCATTATTGATATTTTCTTCTAAAAGAATACTTTTTAATATTTTATAAAATATAGTAATCAAAGAAGTGTATCCACTACTAAAATGCTCAAAATATACTCTATCTTCATGAGAATTATTTGTATACCAATAAACATTATTATGTGAAAGATAAAGCAGATAATTTTGTGGTAAACTTAATAAAATTTTTAGTTGACGTACAATCCAATCAATTAAATTATGATTATCTTGGTAATCTTGAAGTAAAGATTCAAAATCTCTAATAGGCTTTTTTGAAATTCTATATTCTGATATTTCTATAAGATTATAAACTATTTTAGTTCCATTTCTATGATATCGATGAATATTTTTATCCAGACTAAGGGAATATTTTTCTCCATCACTATATTCGATTTCAAATGAAATAAAATCCATATTTTTATCTATTAGATTTCCTAATAAATAATTTCTGCTTTTTAATATAATTTTGAATAATTCTAAGAGTGTAGATTTACCTACACCATTTTCGCCAAGTATGATTAAATTATTTTTACCATGAAATGTTATCTCTTGAGAAAGTTCAAAATTTCTTAAACCATTGATTTTTATATGTGTAATACTTGGTAAATCAATCTCATAGCATTCTCGAAGGATTTTTGTATTGAAAAAATGTTTCTCTCTTTGAAAAGTTTTTGTTAATGCAAGTATTTCACGATCTTGATAATAAAGGTTATTTAAATTTTTAAATAGCTTTGCGAATGATAGAAAATTATTATCATTTTCGAATTCAACTTCATTCTCAAAAGTTAAAAAAAATGTATCAAAAAAATGTTCTTTATTCGTAATATTTACATACAGATCACTTATATCTGTATAGCGTACATTTTTCATTAGATTTAAAAATTCTACTCTTCTTTCAACTAGTTCTTTTCTATTTAAGGAAAATTTATTGATCGTATTAATTGCACGTTTTGTAATACCTTCCAAGTATCCATTACTTTTATAATTGAAATGTAAAAAGGCAGGTTCGAGTGTGGGTAGTAATATATCTGGTTCAAAATCTAATACTTTTTTTGGATGTTTTCTGGCTATTCCTTGCATTTCTGTTATTTTCTTACGAAAATTAATTTGTACCTTACCTGCGTAGTTACAACAAGTATCACAAATTATATAGCTACACCTCCAATCTGAATACATCCATAAGTTTATACCACTCTTATCATGTAAAAAAGCGGGTATAACCTTATCTGTTTTACTACCACAGTAAAAACAAAATGTTTCATGTATATCATATCTATGCAGCATTTTATGAGTATAAACAACCATATCATGATATAGTAAGTCAAAAGAAAATTCTTTTGTAACTTCAAATTGATAAGGGTCATATCCCATAGGAACAGATATTGGCATAACTTTCAAGTGCCCTTTATTATATTTAAATATATTAATAGGAAACAATAATCATCCTTTATTTAATTGTCTTATAATTCATTATGATTTTTCTTTTCATTTATGCAATTTCCATTTCGTATAAATACTTTTGAAACCCTATAAATGTTTCTCTTATTTCAGGTATTTCCCCTAATACTTGTTTTGCATCATCTATTGCGTGATATTTGGTAACTAATAAAGTTGCAAGTCTTTTATCGTCTAACTCTTTTACCCCATTATCCACATACTGTTCAAGTACAAAATCTAAAAAATCTTGTTTAGCTTTATCGTAATGTGTAATTTTCAATTTTGCTTTAGTAGCACGATCTAATCTTGGTATTAAATCTTTATGATAAGCTATATAGGAGAGCACATCGTAAAGATCACTATCTTCACCATGGACAATAGCTTTTAAGTCTTCAAGTTGCTCTACAGAATATCCAGCATCACTAAGCTCTTCTAAAAGCCTTTTTCTTGTATCCGGTATACTCCATATACGTCTTAATTCATCTTCATCTTCAAAAAAATTTGGCATATCATCAAAAAGTCTTTTAACAAATTCTCCAGCAGATATTGGTTTGCCTTCAGGTGAATAAAACATAGTTTTAACCATTGAGTCAAGATTTCTATAGTTTCCGTCTGATAGTTTTATTTTTATTATCTGTTTTGGAGGCTTTTCACACACACATGGAATATTACCGCACACTTTACAAGGTTGTTCTTCCGGAGGAGGACATATACAAGGTCTTTCTCCACACACTTTACAAGGCTCTTTTGGCGGTTTTGGTTTAGGTGTTTCAGGATCTATCGGTTCACCATCCCATTTAGGATCGTGAAAGTGCTTATAAGCATCATAAAAATCATAAATTGTAAAATAATCTTTACCATCAAAAAGACGTGTACCACGCCCTATTATTTGTTTAAACTCAACCATAGATTTTACACTGCGTAAGAGCACTATATTTTTTATTTCCGGAGCATCTACACCGGTACTTAGTTTTCTTGAAGTCGTAAGAATAGTCGGGTATCTTTTTTCATTATCTTGAAAATCACGTAAGTGTTTTTCCCCACGTGCTCCATCATCTGCACCTACCCTATGACAATAATCTATATGTTTTTCTTTTACACTCTGATTTATAAGGTTTCTTATAGCCGCTGCATGAGCCTGAGTCTCACAGAACACAAGAGTTTTTTGAGTTTGGTCTATCATATCCATAAAAAGTTTTACACGATATTTTTCTATATCCATTATCTCAATAATTCTATTTTGTTCCTCTTTAGTGTATTCTCTGCCCTCTTCTATTTCACCTTCCAAAATCTCATCTTCATCTGTATAAATATAAGTATCACCTGTAGTTGAGATATCTTTTACTTTAAAAGGGGTAAGGAATCCATCGTTTATCCCCTCTTTTAGTGAGTACTCATAGACAGGTTTTCCAAAGTAAGCATAAGTATCACCGTTTACATCCCTTTTTGGTGTCGCAGTAAGTCCTAGTTGATATGCAGGACTAAAATACTCTAAAATAGCTCTCCATTCACTCTCATCATTCGCACCGCCTCTGTGACACTCATCTATAATAATAAAATCAAAGTAGTCCTTAGGGTACTCGCCAAAGTTTGGAGTGTCATTGATTCCTGTCATAAAAGTTTGAAATATAGTAAAAAATATAGAACCGTTTTTTGGTACTTTGTTTTTCTTTCTTATCTCACTTGGGTTTATTCTTACAAGTGCATCCTCTTCAAATGCACCAAATGAGTTAAAAGCCTGATCGGCTAATATATTTCTATCTGCTAAAAAAAGGATACGCGGTGTTCTTTTAAAATCTTTTTGTAAATTCCAGCGTGAGTGAAATAGTTTCCAAGCTATTTGAAAAGCGATGGCAGTCTTACCTGTACCAGTTGCAAGAGTTAAAAGAATGTGTTTTTGCTCATTTGCAACGGCTTCAAGCACTCTATTGATGGCATTTGTCTGATAGTATCTTAGTTGCCACTTCCCACCGCTACTTTCTAAAGGTATTGCAAATAATCTATCTAAAACACTATCCTCTTTTGGATAGGTCATTTGCCATAACTCATTTGGCGTTGGAAAGTTTTTTACATCACCCTCTGTTGCTTCATCCATATCTATACCATAGATAGCCAGTCCATTTGTGGAATAGGCATAGCGAATCTGTAAACGATCTGCATACTCTTTTGCCTGAGCTACACCCTCGCTGTAGTGAAGATCTCTTTTTTTAGCTTCTATAACTGCTAAGCGTCTGTTTTTATAGACAAGCACATAATCAGCACGTATAGGGTTTGTTCTTTCTCCGTTATATCCTTTTAATCTTCCTTGACTTATTGGGTACTCTACTTGAATCCTTGAATCTTCCACAACTCCCCATCCAGCTTCACGCAGTTTAGGGTCTATAAGTTCTAGTCTTGTTTGTGCTTCATTCATACAAGTTCTCCGCTAAAAGCTTTTTGAAGTACGGACTTTTTAAGCTCTTCTAGGTTTTGAAGTTTTTGTTGGTAATACTTTTCTAATTGTTTTGTTTGTTCTTTTAAAGAATCTAATTCATGTACAATTTGTTTTTGTATTGTTGCATTCGTAGGATACACCAGAACTACATCTTTAATTGATGAATTTGAAACAACTGGCTGAGCAGCTTGCCTAGCGTACTGTCTTAAATTTTTATAATTTAAAAGATAAACTAAAAATGGCTTATAAAAATCAACATACATTTCCGAAACTTGAAAAGCATTATCTGTTAACCATATCTTTTCCTTTATCAATCTAACATTCCCACAATTAGCACCTACTCTACCAATTATAATATGTTCACCTTCTAAATTAAAGTTATTATGGTTTCCTGTGACACCATTTCCACCATAGACATGATAACTACCACTTTGAATCATATTCTTTGATGTTAGTCCATCACCACTTTTAAGCTTAAGACAATTTTTAAATTTCTTTTCTTCCCAGTCTTCACCTTTTTGTGAAAATATCTCATTTAATCTGCTTTGAAAAAGCTCTTTAGAGTTTTCTATATTTTTTTCAATATTCTCTTTAGCTTTATCTATAGATTCAAAAACCTTATCTAGAATCTCTACAATTTGTTTTTGTTGTTCTTCTTTTGGAGCATAAATTGGCAGTTCTCTAACATTTGCAATTTTAACCCTTGGTCTTGTTGCCCCCTTTTGTTGGGAATTAATTAAATCTTGTGTAATTGGAGAATTTAAGTGGTAACACAAATATTTTGTATTAATTTTTTCTGCTCTTATTCTAACAGTATCCGCAACAATAAGTCCATCATTAATGTTTTCTACAATTGCTGATGCACCAAGTGGATTACCAAGTTTTGTCATAACTATATCACCTTGTTTATATGAATGCCTTTTTAATTCTTCATATTTTTCAGATGTTACATAACTTAAATTTTTTGGTATTATCAAAAATGGTTTGATGTTTTGTATTTTTATAACAGGAATACCTTCTTCGACAAAGTGTTCTCTCTTAAGATTAGAACCAAAAGGACCATCCACAATATCCTTTTTAAAATCATCACATAAATCTTTTAATAGTGCTATGTCTTTACTCATACCAATTCTTTAATAGAAGCTAATAGTTTATTTGTTTCACTGTCCAAATTTTTAATCTCTTCAAGTATCTGTTTTGGTGTTCTTAGTTCTACTTCATCAACTACATTTGGATTCTTTACACTCAAATCATAAGTCGTTTCATCTATATCGTGAATATTTACACTCCAAGAGTTATCACTCTCAGCCTTTGTTTTTTGAAGCTCTATAAACTCTTTCATATCAGAATCATTCAAAGGGTTAGTTTTACCCATATTACGACCAGGGTTTAGTTGGTAGTACCATATATTTTTAGTGGCTTCGCCTTTAGTAAAAAACAACACTACTGTTTTAACGCCCGCTCCCGTAAACGTACCGCTTGGCATATCGAGTATGGTGTGAAGATTACAAGATTCAAGTATATGCTTGCGAAGTGCTACTGAAGCGTTATCAGAGTTGCTTAAAATGGTATTTTTTATAACCACAGCACCACGACCACCTGCTTTTAGTGACTTGATAAAGTGTTGCATAAATAAAAAAGCAGTCTCGCCGGTTTTTATGTCAAAGTTTTGTTGAACCTCTTTGCGCTCTTTTCCGCCAAAAGGTGGGTTTGCAAGTATTACGTGGTATCTGTCTTTTTCCTGTATGTCTCTTATAGATTCAGCCAAAGTGTTTGTATGCTTGATGTTTGGTGCTTCTATGCCGTGAAGGATCATGTTCATAATACCTATGACATATGCAAGGTTTTTCTTCTCTTTACCGTAAAATGTTTTTTCTTGTAAAATCTTTAGATTGTCTACGTTTTTATTCATACGATCATACATATAGTCATACGCTTCACACAAGAACCCTGCACTACCTACCGCACCATCATAGACCTTCTCGCCTATTTGAGGGTCTATCACGTTTATCATGGCACGAATCAAAGGTCTTGGAGTGTAGTACTGTCCGCCATTTCTTCCTGCATTTCCCATGTTTTTGATCTTGGTCTCATACAGATGGCTTAACTCATGTTTATCTTTGCTTGATTTAAAAGGAAGTTCATCCGCGTATTCAAGTATCTCTCTTAGGTTGTATCCGCTTTGAATCTTATTTTTAAGTTCTGAAAATATCTCACCTATTTTATACTCTATAGTTAAAGGATTATCTGTTTTTTGTTTAAACTTTGAGAGGTATGGGAAAAGCTTCAAATCAACAAATTCAACCAAGTCTTTACCTGTTAGAGCTTTATTGTGATCTAGCTCACCATTTTTATCTTTTGGCATAGCCCAAACATTCCAACGATACTCTTCATCTAGTATGTATGTGTACTCTTCGCCTGAGAGCTCTTTAATATCTTTTTTTTCTCTTTCTAAATCATCAAGATAGCGTAAAAACATTATCCAAGAAGTTTGTCCTATGTAGTCTAGCTCACTATCGGCACCTGAATCTTTCCATAAAAGATCATCTATATTTTTAAAAGTTTGTTCGAACATATTTTTCCTATTTTTATTGTTCTTATTCTATCATTTCTAATACAATAAATACTTGAATTTTTTATCAAATGACTCATCACCTAGTAATATTATTTCGCTACATAAATAAAAAACATTTAAGAGTGTATAAGTTTATACATCATAATAGATGCTGCGACACTCACATTAAAACTTTTAATCCCCTCGACCATTTCTATCTTTACGGTTTTATCGCAAAGATCAAGTATCTCTTTAGAGATCCCTTTTCCCTCGTGTCCCATAATTAAGACCCATTTTTCGGGTACTTCGAGTTTTGCCAACTCTATAGACTCATTGGTAACTTCAGCTGCTAAAATAGTATAACCAGCTTGTTTGAGAACTTCAATGGTTTCAATGATATTTTCATAGATATGTATCTGCAACTTAGAAACATACCCCATAGACACACGGAGAGATCGTCGTGAATAAGGGTGAGGTCCTTGTTTGGGAAGGAGATAAGAGTTTACCCCTAAAGCAGCAGCAGATCGGGCGATGGAACCGACATTTTGTGTAGATGAGATTTCATCTAGCATTATTATTTTATCGCCTAATGCCTCTAAGGGTGTAGGCTCGGGACGAATGCCGTGCATCATCGCATTATGGTGTACAGTATGACCTACAATACTTTCAAGTTCTTTTTTAGTAGCGACATATAACTTTTCTATATCTTTTTTTCGTATTAGATCCTCAAACTCTTCATAGTACTCTTTTGTCGATAAAATACTTTTAATCTTTAGATCGGATTCGAGCAGTAGATTTATCACTTTTGGTGAATCGGCAATAAAGCTATTATCTTGGGTAAATGCATTGTCTCGTAACTGTTTATAGAGCTGTAATTCAGGAATATTTACATCCTCAATCTCAATTAAATTCAACATCTTTTTTCCACCTATCATTTTTTCTAGACTAGACTCAGTCCAATCTTCCCTTTTTCGTTATCGACACTTACTACTTCAATTTTTGGCAGATATTGATTGAGTGAGAGCACTTCAAGCGGATGTTTGATCCTTTTTTCACTCATCTTTGAGATATGTATCATCCCGTCGTTTTTAAGTCCTATATCTACAAATGCTCCAAAATCGGCAATGTTTCGCACTACACCTGAGACAAAACTGCCTACTTTTAACATTTTAATGTCACGCAGCCCCTCTTTAAACGGGATAGCCGGTAACTCTTCCCTTGGATCAAATCCAGGTTTTAACAACTCTTTGATGATATCTTTTAGAGTATCTTCCCCAACACCAAGTTCTTTAGATAGCATTGTTACATCTGCAGTTTTAAGATCAATCCCCTCTAATCTTTTGGCAACACCGTAACTCTCAGGGTGGATCCCACTGTTGTCAAAAACAGTTTTTCCATCTTTTATGCGGATAAACCCTGCGGCTTGCTCATAAGCTTTTTTCCCTAAGCCTTTTACATTTAAAAGCTGTTCTTTAGAGGTAAAGTTGCCATTCTCATCTCTGTAACTAATGATGTTCTGAGCTAATTTTGGAGTTATGCCCGCTATATGTGAGAGTAAAGAGAGTGAAGCAGAGTTAATGTCAACACCCACGCGGTTAACCAGATCCTCTGTAACATCACCCAGTTTTTTCTCTAGAAGCTTTTGATTTACGTCGTGTTGATACTGCCCTATTCCCAAAGATTTCGGATCAATCTTTACAAGTGCCGCCATAGGATCACGCAGACGTTGTGCAATGGAGATCGCGCCGCGAATCGTTACATCAAGATCAGGATACTCCTGCGCTGCGATCTTTGAAGCAGAGTAAACCGAAGCACCAGCTTCTGAAACAACTGTATAGATAAGCTTTACACCCTCTTGTGCGTTGAGTTTTGCGAAGAACTCCTGAGTCTCTCTTGAAGCTGTACCGTTACCGATAGCTACACCGTCTATAGTGTACTTTTTATGAAGTTCCAGTACTTTATGTTTTGAGGCTTCATAGTCGTTTTGCGGTTCGGTTGGGTATATAACAGCTGACTCAAGATAGTTTCCGTTTTCATCAATGACTGCTAGTTTACACCCTGTACGATATGCAGGATCAACCCCTAAAAGAACTTTTTTACTTACAGGAGGTGTCATAAGAAGCTGACCGAGATTTTTGCCAAACACCCCGATTGCTGCGAGATCGGCTTTCTCTTTTAGTTCGCTGTGTACCTCTCGCTCAATAGATGGTAATAAAAGTCTTTTGAGTCCATCTGTATAGGCCTTTTCTAAGTACTCTTTAGAGCTTGAGGCATATTTTGGAATTTTGTAGTGTCTAATGTTCTCTTCTATTCTTTCTATATCTATACCGATTTTTGCTGAGAGCTCTTTTTCGTTAACTCCTCTCATTATCGCCAAATATCTGTGTGATGGGATATATGCAATTTTTTCGCTGCTGCCTACAAAGTTTTTATATACACCGTTTTCATCAAGAGTTTTTGTTTTTTTAACCTCTAAAACTCCGTGACGAAGCATTGTATTTCTTATGTATTCCCTCTCTTTAGGGTTTTCAGCGTAGCGTTCTGCCAAAATATCTTGCGCACCTTGCAAAGCTTCATCAACATTTTTTACTTTTGCATTTATGAATTTTTTGGCTTCAACTTTTAAGGCTTCTGTTGTGAGTTTAGCTTTTTGAAGTGTATTTGCCAGAGGTGTGAGTCCGTTTGCGATCGCGGTTGCCGCACGGGAATTTTTCTTCTCTTTGTAAGGGCGGTAGATATCTTCTAGTTCCCGTAAACTTTGTGCATCTTCTATACTTTTTTGTAACTCATCGCTCAGCACTGCTCTCTCAGATATAAGACGTGAGATCTCAGCTTTTCTCTCCAGAAGATTTTTAACTCCGTTGTATATTGTTTCAAACTCACGAAGCACTTCATCATCAGCTCCCCCAGTCATCTCTTTACGATAACGTGCGATAAAAGGGATAGTAGAGCCTTCCTCAAGAAGTTTTAAAATATTTGATACATATTCTTTTTGTAGATTTGTTTTTTTACTAAGTAGATTAATAAGATTTTGCATAAAGGGTACTTTTTTTCGCAATTATACTTAGTTACAATTAAATTTCCTACTTAGAGATGTATTTTATCCATCCACCAAATTGTGTTATCTCTTCAGCTTCTAAAATAGCATTATTTTCACACAAGAAACCGTAAACACTGCTTCCATCTTCCAAAAATACCGTCCCTATACAAAGCGGTGATGCGATCTGGATCATAAATGCCCCGAAGTTCTCCAGTGGCATCTCCCATACTTCAAGCTCTAAAGATGCATCGCTTGTCTCATCACGAACCATTCCCGGACGTGGCGGTACTTTCTCAGGTACGTTAAAAAGTCTGTACCCTTTAGCTGTAGTTGTCTTTTTCTCAAGTTTAGCATCTAGTTCAGTTAGTTGATGATTAAGCGGTAGCCCGCTCATATGTGCGCCGCAAACTGCTATTTTAATTGTTTTAGACATCACTCTCCCTTTGCATATAGTTTTCTCCCATTTGTAACAGTTTTCTGTCTTCAAAAGCTTCTGCGAACATCGTAATACCAAACGGCATTCCATTATCTCTAAAACCTGCAGGGACTGCATACGCTGAGAAGTCAAGCAGATTCATAAAGTTAGTGTAGTACCCGAGGTTTGTATTGAGCTGAATCGGATCGGCATTTACTTCCTCGATCGTATAGATAGTACCCGTCGTCGGAGTAAGTGCAAAATCAACATCATTCATCACCATATCCGCCTGGCGTCTAAAAGCTTTGAGTTTATATTCGGCATTAAAATAATCCTCTGCCGTTTTCGTTTTTCCCGATTCTATGATCGTCCTAGTTACTTCTATAAAGCTCTCAGGCTTGTTTTCGATCATATCCTTTACCGCTACGTAGCGCTCTGCCACCCATGGACCGTAGTAAAGCAGATTTGCCGCTTCAAGCATAGGTGAAAAATCACTCTCAACCGCAGTTCCACCCATCTCTTCAAATTTTTTAACTGCTGCATAAAACAGCTCCTCAGCTTGAGTGTCACCGAAGAACTTTAACTGCTCTGCTTTTGGAATAGCAAAACAAAAACTAGATGGGATGCTTTTTTGGATCTCTGGCATTTTACGGCTATAAGGATCGCTCTCGTCAAAAGATGCCGCCACGTCAAAAACCTTTTGTGCATCTTCGGTAGTGTTAGCAAAGATCGAGATACAGTCAAGGCTTCTACAAGCAGGTACTAAACCTGATGTACTGAGAACTCCTTTAGAAGGTTTGAGTCCAACAAGATTATTAAAAGCTGCAGGAACGCGACCCGAACCTGCAGTATCTGTTCCGAGTGAAAATGCTGCCATTTCTAAAGCGACACTCACTGCACTTCCCGAACTTGAACCGCCCGAGATATACTTAGGGTCTATACTGTTTTGACAAGCCCCGATGGGTGAGCGTGTCCCCACAAGTCCCGTAGCAAACTGATCTAGTGCTGTTTTTCCCACAGGGATAGCACCCGCTTCAATAAGCGCTTCCACGACAAAAGCAGACTTCTCAGGTACATAACTATAATCTAAACAACCCGCCGTTGTTGGCACACCTTCTAAGTCGATGTTGTCTTTGATAGAAAAAGGGATGCCGTAAAGAGGCAAAGATGACGGCTCACATGATTCAAGTCTTTTCAAATAAGGTTCAAGCTCATCCTCGCTCAAGATATGCATCCAGATTGGATTGGTGCTGTGCTTTTCTATACGTTCTTTTATTTGTACCATCAAATCTCTAGGCGTAAGTGTTTTATCTATATATGATTTTTTTAAATTTGTAATATTCATCTTTTTTCCTTTAATCGATCGTTGTTAACGGTTTATCGTCATCTTTAGTACGAAATGCTTCTATAAAGGCCGCTGTCATAATAAGTGCACCGCCCATCCATTCAACAGCCGACATAGTCTCACCTGCAATCAACGTTGCAGAGATAACGGCAGTTATAAGTTCTAAAATAATTATAATTGACGAGCGCCCCGCTTCCATATGGGTAACTCCCCACTGTGAGCCGATATTTGCCACAAGAAGCCAAAACAGAGCGTATCCAACAAGCAGCAGCCAAGCATTCTCACTTACTCCGCTTGGTAATTGTTCAACTCCTGCGAGTAAAAAAATTCCCGCCATGGCAAAACAACCAAAAAACATACTCCCTATCTTTGAACTGACAGGGACAGCTTGGGCTGCACGGAACATTAAATTGTTTAGTGCAAAGAATAAGCCCGATATTAATGCTATTAGATCAATCCATGAAGGTGAAGTGTTAAATACTTCAAAACCTCCAAGAATTAAAAAAGCACCACTGATTGCCAAAAATGCACCTAAATAACGCCAACGGTCTATTTCCTCTTTTAAAAAGAGACGACCCCCTGCAACTCCCCATACAGGAAGTAAATAAAAAAGCACCATAACACGGATCACTTCACCGTTTATAAGCGCATAGGTAAAGGCAAGATTTGCCCCACCGCCGAAAAAGGCGATAAGCAACATCATCTTTTTATGCTCTCTCCACACTTTAAACTGTTTCACCAACAGCGGAGTCAAAACAAAAGCCAACATACCGTAAGCTAAAAATATCAGCCCGATCCCGTCAATCCCCATCTCATTGATACTCTTTAGAGGAAGCCAAGTGAGTCCCCAGAGTACGGAAGCTCCAAGCAAAACTAAAACAGGTAAATGTGCTTTCATAATGCACCTTCTCTTTTAAAATAATCGTAAAAATGACTTTTCTCTGTTTCTGCCATCCAACAGTTTATCTCCCATAGGTCAGCAACAGGGACGTTGGTAAAAGGGAGTGTATGCAGATATCCATCAGGTCCAAACTCAGGTGTCATGGTTGAGTTTTGCATCCCTTTTTCTTTTTGTACACTCCAGATAAGTTCCCAAATCCTTTGATGAGAAAGTAAAGCTGCCTCATACTCAGGTGCCCTTGGATGAGGTACTTGCGGTCCCTGATCGTAACCGACACGTGCATGAATATGATACACATTAGAAGCAATTGCTTTTATAGTATCTAATTCCGTATCCATTAAACGCTCACATACGACACACCAGTGACTCATATCGAGTGTTAGTTTTATATATGGAAGTTCTTGTACTATACGTCTTGTAGTCCAAGGGGTAAATAAGCAACGGCTTCGATGTGTTTCAAAACATATCTTTACACCGTAACTTTGTGCAACTTCCATTGCTCTTTGAAAAAACTCTATACTTTCCTCTTCACTCCATGCATCACACCCGCCGATACATGTTACAAAACTTGCAGAGAGTTTCAAAGAGTTCTTGATTCCGACTTCAACATCATTTATATGCTCTTGCACTGTATGATGGCGTGCGGGGACATAATCTCCTCCTGTTACAATTTCGCCGATAAAATCAAGTTCATACTTATCTAGGCACTCCCTCCAATAAAGCTGCTCTTCCAACTCTTTGGGAGCCTGCCCTTCAATCCCTTCAAAACCTGCTTCTTTGGCCTGAATACAAGCAATCTCAAAATCGCCTTCAAAGCCCCACAGAGTTTTAAAATTTTTTAGTTGCATAATCTCTTTCCTAAAGCGGTTCAATCACAAAAAGCATTTTTCCTGCTTTGATATTTTCACCTTCATGGCAAAGAACCTGTGTAATTTTTCCGTGTTCAGGCGCTTCAATATCGACTTCCATCTTCATCGATTCTGCAATAGCGAGCACTTCACCCTCCTCTACCACATCACCGAGTTTACACATCACTTTCCACAAACTTCCCTGAATAGGAGATTCAACCGCTTCAGCATTTTCTGCGATCTCAATATGCTCCATAGTCTGCTTCTCAACATCTGCACTCTCAGTTGTAAAATTAGCCAGACCTGTACGTTCCCACATCTGACGCTCCTCTTCAAAAGCATCCTGCTGTGTCGTTTTAAATGTTTGGATCGAGTCATCGTTTTCTTCTAAGAACTCTTTGTACTTTTTAAGGCTGAACGTTGTCTCTTCAATTTTGAGGTTAAAACGTCCTCTTGGGAAATCTTCACGCATCTGATGCAACTCATCTGCACTTACTTCATAGAACTTGATCTGATCAAAGAAACGTAACAGCCAAGGTTTACCCCCTGTAAAATCTTGTGTCTGACGGTATCTATTCCACATCTGTACAGTACGCCCTACAAACTGATAACCGCCGGGACCTTCCATACCGTACACACACATATACGCTCCACCGATACCAACGGCATTTTCAGGTGTCCATGTACGGGCTGGATTGTATTTTGTCGTTACAAGACGGTGTCTTGGATCAAGCGGTGTTGCAACAGGTGCACCAAGATAAACATCCCCTAATCCCATAACTAAATAGTTCGCATCAAATACGATCTTTTTAACTTCATCTATGCTCTCTAAACCGTTAATACGTCTGATAAACTCAATGTTACTTGGACACCATGGTGCATCCGGACGTACAGTTCTCATATATTTATCAATCGCTATACGAGTAGACTCATCATCCCAAGATAACGGAAGATGGACAATACGAGCAGGCACTTCGATATCATCAATAGAAGGAAGTGTCAACTCGATCTCTTTTAGTCTCTCAATAAGTTCACTGCGATCACACACTCTCGGTTCAAAATGGATCTGTAAAGAGCGGATACCCGGTGTAATATCTGTAACGCCTTCGATATTTGCCTCTTTTAATGCCTCCATAAGTACATGTACGCGGAAACGTAAACTAATGTCTAGCTCCATCTCCCCATACTCAACTAATAGGTTACTGTCACCTGATTGACGTACAACGATAGCCGGAAGCTCTTTCTCCCCATCATCACTGTACAGGATTGGTGAACCAATCGGTTTTGGTGTAAGAAAACCTGTTTCATCATAAGTTTTCAGCTCTGCAATTGCATCATCCTGAGCTTTGATCATCTCAGCAGCAGTCTCATGTTCTACAGGAACAAATTTTACTCTGTCACCCGCACGAAGCTGACCCATTTTCCATAACTCTGCATTAATGATAGTTACAGGACATACAAAACCACCTAAACTAGGTCCGTCAGGTCCAAGAATTACAGGCATATCTCCCGTAAAATCTACAGCACCTATCGCATAAGCATTGTCATGAATGTTTGATGGGTGAAGTCCTGCTTCACCCCCTGAAGTTCTCGCCCACTCAGGTTTTGGTCCGATTAAACGGATACCCGTTCTGTTTGAGTTGTAATGGATCTCCCATTCCGTCTCAAAGAAAGTTTTGATGTCGTTGTCTGTAAAAAAGTCAGGAGCTCCGTGAGGTCCGTAAAGTACACCTATCTCCCAACTGTTTGTAAAGTTTTGATGTGGGATTACAGCCTTCTCTACTGCTTCCCCTTTTGTAAGACTACCGATATGAAGAACATCACCAGAAATCAGCGTACGTCCTGCATGACCGCCAAATTGTCCAAGTGTAAACGTTGAGCGGCTTCCAAGATACTCAGGTACGTCAAAACCACCGCGTACAGCCAAGTATGTTCTAAAACCTTGTACTTCTACTTTTTTCAGTTTTAATGTACTGCCTGCTTTAATGTTTACAGCTTCATTCATCTCGATTGCTTCACCATCTAGGTAAGCATCGATCTGCGCACCACATAAGGCAATAACGCTATCTGCATTAAAACGAAGAGTAGGACCTGCAATAGCGATCTCAAGTCCAGCTGCTGCTTCATCATTTCCGACAATTCTGTTTGCATAACGGAAACTAAAGTTATCAAACGGACCTGAAGGCGGTACACCGATATCCCAAAAACCTGTACGTCCAGGGAAATCCTGTACAGTTGTCTGCGTACCCGGACGAAGAACATCTATACTAGTTGTGCTAAACTCGAAACTGTTTAGATATTTTGTTGTCTGTTTTGCATTTTTAAACACTTCCGATTTTACGATTGCCCCTAGATAACGAAGGTTTGTTTCAATCCCGTCTACTTCAGTATTATCGATTGCATTAGCTATTTTTACAAGTGCTTCCGCGCGGTCTTGTGCTTTGATAATTAGTTTTGCGATCATAGGATCGTAAAACGCAGATACATTTAAACCTGTTTCGATAAATGTATCACATCTAATCCCCTCTGCAAACTTTACGTTTGTCAGTACTCCAGAACTCGGCTGGAAGTTTTTAAACGGATCTTCTGCATATACACGTACCTGAATAGAGTGTCCCTTAGGTGCATGTTTATACTCATATAATGCAGGATTCTCACCATATGCCTGAATAATCATCCACTCTACAAGGTCAACTCCCGTTACCTCTTCTGTAATACCGTGCTCAACCTGCAGACGTGTATTTACCTCAAGAAAATAAAACTCATCCGTTGTCGTATCGTAAACAAATTCAACCGTTCCCGCAGAAAGGTAATTAACAGATGATGTTAAATCTACGGCTGCTTTATAAAGTGATTCTCTTGTCTCATCAGATAAGCCTGGTGCAGGAGTCTCTTCGATCACTTTTTGATTACGACGCTGTACAGAACAGTCCCTGTCACCAAGAGCTGCTACAAAACCTTTTCCGTCTCCAAATACCTGAACTTCGATATGACGAGCTGAAGCTACATATTTTTCTAAGAACATCCCACCGTCAGAGAAATTGTTTTCACTCAGACGTTTCACCGATTCGTATGCACCGCATAACTCCTCTTCATCATAACATAGCTGCATACCGATACCGCCGCCGCCTGCAGTACTTTTTAACATTACAGGATACACGATACGCTTTGCTTCTTTTTTCGCTTCTTCAAGGTCTGCAAGGATAGAAGAACCTGGAAGAAGAGGAACGTTATTTTCTTCAGCAAGTGCACGGGCAGTATGCTTTAGACCGAACTTTTCCATATGCTCTGTACGCGGTCCGATAAAACTAATTCCTGCTGCTTCACACTCCTGTGCAAACGCTGCATTTTCACTTAAAAATCCATATCCGGGATGAATTGCTTCTGCACCGCTTGACTTAGCAATTTCAAGAATTTTATTAGTATCTAAATAGCTCTCGCTTGCAATACCCTGACCGATAAAATACGCCTCGTCAGCTAAACTTACATGGAGTGAATCTGCATCTGCCGCCGTATAAACAACAACCGACTTGATCCCCATTTTTGAAAGAGTGCGTATAACACGACAAGCTATCTCTCCACGATTTGCAATTAATACTTTTGTAAACATTATATGTCCTTAGAATTATATTTGCGGGCCGTCCCGATTATGTACATCTTACAAGCCGTCTTGTAAGAAGGAGAAAGTTGGTTTTCTCAGACCTTATGATAAAAACTTTGGAAAACAGTTTTTAGACTCAAAATATTTCATATCATGATTGGGCCAAATCTCTGCACCCGTTCGATATGAAAGATCTTTAAGTTTTCGGATGCTCTCTATCGCCATCGCCTCATTATCCTGCCAGCAGAGTCCTGGAGCTATCTCATATTCTAGATTCTCACTTAAATCTGCCGCATCGCCTGCAAGCAAAATAGGTTTTCCTTTTGGCAACTCTATAAGCATCGACATATGCCCTGCCGTATGTCCCGGTGTCTCTATCGCACGGACACCTTCAATAAGGTCATACTCTTTATCGTAAACTCTCCAGTTAATCGGACAGTCCAAATCTTCTGCAAAATATGCTTCATCAGCTAAAGCTCTCGCAGCTTCTAGTTCTTTTTTATGCACATGCACCTCTGCATGACACATCTCACAAACTCCACCTGCATGGTCAAAATGTAAATGTCCGCAAAATACTACATCTACATCCTCTTTAGCAAGACCAAGCTCAGAGAGTCTGTTTGGCAGACGCTGTTCTTCAGTCATCTGTGGCGGTCCAAACGGAAACCCTTCATGTTCATAAAACTTTTTGCGTTTTTGCTCGTCTACGATCTTATTGTAATCGCATCCTATGTCGTAAAGAATACGCCCATTTGATGTCTCTATCAGATATGCCAATATCGGTGCATCAATGATTACACCTTGACCGTGTCCGCGAGTAGAGAGTGTTTTCTCGTAACGATGAGTACCTGTGAGTATCGGCCAAAACTTTTTTACTTGTGTCATAGCTTATTCTTTAAAACCTAGTCGTCCCAAACAATCATCTGAATAGGTGTCGGATTATAGGCATTACATGGATTGTTTAACTGAGGACAGTTTGAAACCAGTACCAATGTATCCATCTCCGCTTTCATCTCTACATAATCACCCGGTTTTGAAATACCGTCAACAATTGCCAAGTGACCGTTTTCTTCAACAGGCACGTTCATAAAGAAGTTGATGTTGTTTGTAAGATCACGCGGATCCATCTCCAACTCACCTATCTCGTAAAGATAGTTGTCTCTACAACTGTGCATATACTTTTTGTCATGACCGAAACGTACCGTATTACTCTCAGCACTACAATGACCGCCTAAAGTATCGTGATTTCCACACGTGTCTTCAGTGATCTCCATCATAACGTTATCGTCACTTGAGATAAGTTTAGTCCCTGTTGTAACAAAGATACTCCCTTGTTCTCTTACCGTATCGGTAGCAGAGTAACGCTCTTCATGATCGTTTGCATTATAAAAAAGCGTATCTACAGCCTGACACCCTTCAAGATCGACAATACGAAGCGTCTGACCTTTTTTCACAACATAAGACCAAGGCACACCTGCCGCTATTTTTTCATTATAAATTGCTTTTGAAATATCTTTTGCCATCTTCTTCTCCTTATGCAAAATATCTTGCGTTATTTTCAAAACCGCGTTTAGCTTGCGGTGTATAATGCATACAAAAATCATCTGCCGTCATAGGTTCTGCATTATAGATTGTAAGCTGCACAGGACTTGGATTGTACTCGCCTGATTCCATTACGTGCGGAGTGTTTGAAAGTACTAAAAGAACGTTCATCTCTGCACGAAGCTCTATGTAGCTTCCCGGTTTTGGATGCTTTTGTGAAAGAACAAGCTTGCTTCCCTCTTTTACATCCACTTTTCTAAAAAAATTCATACAAGGGATAACGTCACGTTTACCCATACCGTATTTTCCGAGCTCTACAAGAAAGTTTTCTCTGTCACTTTTATAGTAACGGTTACGGATCTCTCCAAATGTTCCATTTCCAAAGTTCTTTTCAACGATACGAGGATTACTCATCCCTGCGATCGCATCCATAAGTCCCCCTGTAGTATCTTCGGTAATTGAAAACAGAATATGTCCCAGTTCCGAATAAAGCACTTTCCCTTTTTCGAAAAAAGCGTTGTACTGAATCTTTACAGTATCGGCAGAGTTAAAACGCTCAGCCGTATTGTCTGCATTGTAAAAAAGTGCAGAAAGAGAGCCTAACCCATCTTCCGTACTTATACGTATTTTTTGACCACGTTTAATGATCTTTGACCATTTTCCTCCGCCTGGAAGAACTTCATCCAAAACAATAGTTTCCGATTTTAAATTTTTATGTTCAGTTATCATAGTTGTTAATTTCCTTTTCTATATTGATTTATCTTCTTTTAGAGTCTCTTGCTCACTACCTAAAGGTATATCGTAGGTGATGCAGGCACCATATGCGTTAGGTGCTTGTTCATCGTAACGAACCTTGTCAAAAACCAACAAACGGCTTCCAAGATAAAAACTTTCATGTAAGTCATGCGTTACCATAACTACAGTCAAGTTATTTTTTCTCCAAAGATCGAGAATAAGTGTGTGCATATCTGCACGAATTCCCGGGTCAAGTGCTCCAAAAGGCTCATCCAGCAGCAGTATCTTCGGCTTTACGACCAAAGACTGTGCAATTGAAAGACGTTGCTGCATACCCCCTGAGAGTTCACTCGGATATTTATAAGCTGCATCTCCAAGACCTACAGCTTCGAGCATCTCCATTGCTATTTTTTTTGCTTCTTTACGTTTTTTTCCAAAAAGTCTTCCAAACAGTTTGGATTCTTTTAACTCTAATGAAAGCAGTACGTTTCCAAGCACACTTAAATGCTCAAAAACAGAATAGCGTTGAAACACGATTCCTCTTTCTATACTCGGCTCATCCGGAAAAGGCTTGCCGTCAAGTAAAAAAGTTCCTTTGGTCGGTGTCTCCTCTCCTAAAAGCATCTTTAAAAAAGTTGTCTTACCACAACCAGAAGGTCCTACAAGGGTACAAAACTCACCCTCTTTTATATTTAAATTAATCTTCTCAAGAACAACGTTGTCACCATACTCTTTCCAAAGATTTTTGATGGTAATTAAACTCATGAGTTATCCTTTCCAGCTTTGTACCAAGGGAAAAGCTTATAAGTAAACTTCTTTAAAAGATAATCAAATAAAAATGCTAGAAAAGTTATCCATGCAACATACGGCAAAATAACATCCATTGACATATAACGGCGTACCAAAAAGATACGATATCCAAGCCCCTCAGTTGCAGAAATCGCTTCTGCAGAGATAAGGAAAATCCATGCCGTACCCAGTGTTAAACGTACAGAGTCAAGCAGTCTTGGAAAGATCTGCGGTAATATCACACGGATAACAATGCTCCAAGATGAACCGCCTAAAGTCTGAGCTTTAATAAGCTGTTCAGCCGGTATTTCAGATACGCGCTGTTGTAAATCACGTACAATAAGCGGTGTCACACCGATTACGATTAAAGCAACTTTCGATATCTCATCCATACCAAAGATAATGAACAAAATCGGTAGTATCGCCATTGGCGGCACCATCGAAAAAGCTGCTACAAACGGTGAGAACCCTGCTCTTATAAAAGGAATAAATCCTAAAGGAATACCGATAAGAATTGCCAAGACAGCACTTATGAGGATTCCGAGTCCAAGACGTTGCAGCGAAGCAGAAGTATCTTCTAAAAATAGAATCTCACCTGTACGCTTGCTCGGTGTAAAAGCCATTCTATCAATAGCTTCTGAAAAGCTTGCCATTGAAGGCAAAAGCTTATCATTTGGGTTCTCTGCTAAACGCAGATCCGATGCCACGATGTAGAACAGTCCCGCAATTAAAAACGGCAATAATCCTAAAAGTAGTGCCGTTGCTTTTGACGGCTTAAGGTTCATAAATCGTTTCATAAGAATTCCTTACAGTTTCCCTTCAGCAGCCATTTTTACATATGTATCTATAAAACGTAATTTAATGTTGCTTGGATCACCGAACGTTTTACCGTTTGGAAATTCAACACCTATAAACTCTGCATTTGGTGCACCTTCTCCAAGAAGACCATGATCATATGAGAATTCACTCACTTTTTTCATTGTTTTTGGTAATGCATCACTATCTGCAAACTCTACAGCTTCACTCGCATCGTAGAACATTTTTGTAGAGTTTAATTGACTTTTATATCCTGCTAAATCTGTACCTGATGCTTCAGCCATGAAAGTTAAAGCTTTAGTATCGCCTTTTTTCATTAATGCCATCACTTCAAACCATGCACCTGTTAAAGCTTTAGCAAGTTTTGGATTATCATTTAGTGTCTCAGTGTTTACTACTAACATATCAATAATTTCACCCGGAATTTTGCTTGAATCAAATACAAGGTTTGCATCTTTCATTGACATAATTTCACTTAATTGAGGATTCCATGTAACTAATGATGTTACATCTGAAGATGAATAAGCTGCAACCATATCTGCATCAGACGTATTTACAACTTTAACATCACGCTCACTCATACCAACACTCTCTAAACCACGTGCTAAAAGATAATGAGAAACAGAAAGTTCAACAAGGTTTACATTTTGACCTTTGATCTCAGCTAAACTCTTTTTACCTTTTAAGATGATTCCGTCATTTCCGTTTGAGAAGTCACCCATAATTACTGCTGTAGAATCAACTCCACCTGCAGCAGGAATAGTTAAAGCATCCATATTTGTCATAAGACAACCGTCAAATTTTCCGTTAGTGTATTGATTGATCGATTCAATATAATCGTTTACTTGAACAAGATCAATTTCTATACCGTATTTTTTAGCCCATTTGTCAACTATGCCTTTTTGCTGAGCATAATCCCATGGCATCCAACCAACATAAATAGTCCAAGAAACTGTAAACTTGTTTTTTACTTCTGCCATAAGCGATGATGTACCTAAACCCATTACAAGTGTTGCGGCAACTAATAGTTTTGATGTAGATTTAAAGAAAGGCTTCATTAGAGACTCCTGAATAAATTTTAAATTAAACACGGCAAGAGGTGTTAAACCTCCCGGGCTTTTATCCCTCCGTGTAACTTCTATTATTCGAGAAGCCGATAACTCTCGGACCAGTCACAAAATAATTTGCCGGAACCCTAGTCATCTGTTATTTACATTAAGGTTTTACAACCTCATGTCATGTTTTCTAGAGATAATTGTACCAGAAACAAATCATCTGCATAACAACATTATGATTAATTTTTAATCAGTCTGTAAAAACTATTAAAATTTTGTTTTTGATGATTTTTGAAATAAGGAAAGCCCTCTCTTAATATAGAGGGCTTATAAATTGAAATTTGTTTAAAAAAGGAGTAGCTTTCTCATATCAAAGAAAGCATATAAATTGAAATTTGATTAGAAATTGTAAGTTAAATAAACTTGGAATGTCGTATAGTCTTCCATGTCGCCAGTAGAAGTTCCACCTTTATATCCGAATCTATCATGCACAAGAGCTACAGTCGAATCTACAGGACCAAAAGATTTACTAGCAGTAAATGCTATCTCGTCTACACTGTTATTATCTCCGGCTACACTACCTGTAGGTTTGATATCACAACTATAATATCCTAAGAAAAGATCGATATCTGAAACAGTTGTTTCTGCTGAAAGTGCTATAGTGTCTGCACCCGCTTGACTAACAGTTCCAAACCACCACCACATCTCAGTATAAAGTGACGAACCTGCACCTGCACCTTGATCACGTGTTGCATAGTTAGCTACACCAAAAGTTCCCTCATCATCTACAGATGAATATGCAACTTTTACAGTACCTACATCTTTCATTGAATAACCTAACATTAAACCGTATGCAGAATCAGTTGCATCACCGTCTGTATCAGAATTAACATTTACATACTGTGCACCCGCAAGTACACCGTCCATATCTAGGTCAGCTTGTAACCAATAAGCCTTAGCTACTTTTCTTATATCATAGTACCATGCCTGTGCAGTTAATGGAGCATAAGAGTTATTTGTAACACCAACTACATAAGCATTATCTTCACCGAAAGTATTGAACTTTCCATTTACTGAAGTAACGTTACCAATGTTATCAGCCTGATTAACATCATCACCATAACCGTTTGATGTACCTATCCAAGCACCCATTAAAGTAGTATTAGGGATATCTTCATTCGTTACTACTGCTGCTTCAAAAGTATTTGTAGTGATATTCCATGTTGAAGTAAATACAAGTGGAGTATTCAGTTCTTGACGTCCAACTTTTGCTGTAGTTTTTCCATATGTAGCAGCGATCCATGCTTCAGAAAAGAATCCTACTGGGTCTACTTGCGAACCTGTTGTCGGGTGAGCACCAGACCATACATTGTTTAATCCACCAAGTGTAGTAACACCTTGAAATGCTGCACCTGCAGTCACTCCTTTTGTTAGATCTACAGTTGCACCAACGTTTATACCTAAATCAGCATAACTAGATTCGTTGTTAAACATCTTTTGATTAGCAGAATCTTTATAAGTTATTGCATCGGAACCGTAAAAAAGACTTGCGCTTCCACTTACATCTAGATTGTCAATTGCGTATAGATTTGCACTTAAGAGTGCTGCTGCAGCTAAACTTATTTTACCTAATTTCATACTGTATCCTCGACTTATTAAAATTTTAAAACACGGCAAGAGATTTGAAGTCTCCCGGGCTTTTATCCCTCCGTGTAACCTTTTAATAAGGTCGATAACTCTCGGTCCAGTCGCAAAAAATTTGCCGGAACCCTAGTAATCTATTAGTTTATAAGGATATAAGGCATTATATCCTTATATCTCAAGTCATGTTCTATGCCAAGTATTATATATGATATTGGAAACCTATAAGGCAATAATATGATTAATATTTAATCAATTTTACTTTTTCGATACTATTCAAGCTATATATAAGTAGTAGTTTTAAATTTTTCCAATCACCTCCCCACCATCCTCACATCCTCTTAGGTATCCAGAGCCAAAGAGATTGTAGTGATTTAGATAGTGGTATAGGTTATAGATAATTTTCTTTGTATTATATGCTTTGCTCTTTGGATAGGCTTTCTCATAGCTTTCATAAAAAGCTGAAGAAAATCCTCCAAACATCTCACTCATAGCGATGTCCACTTCCCTGTCACCGAAATAAGTAGCAGGATCAATCAGCCATACAGTATCTTTACCATAAAGTACGTTTCCACTCCATAGATCTCCGTGAACAAGGCTTGGATGTTTTGTATGAAAATTTAGAANAAAACCATCCTCACATCCTCTTAGGTATCCAGAGCCAAAGAGATTGTAGTGATTTAGATAGTGGTATAGGTTATAGATAATTTTCTTTGTATTATATGCTTTGCTCTTTGGATAGGCTTTCTCATAGCTTTCATAAAAAGCTGAAGAAAATCCTCCAAACATCTCACTCATAGCGATGTCCACTTCCCTGTCACCGAAATAAGTAGCAGGATCAATCAGCCATACAGTATCTTTACCATAAAGTACGTTTCCACTCCATAGATCTCCGTGAACAAGGCTTGGATGTTTTGTATGAAAATTTAGAAAATCTTGCAGTTCGTTTTTATTGCTTTGTAGCAGTTCTGAAAAACTCTTTTGAAGCTCGTAGTTTTTAATAAGTGAGATTTGGTACTCAAGCCTGTACTCCACAAAAAAACTTCCCCAATCTTTTGAAACTGTATTTTTTTGGGGGTTAAGGCCAATGTAATTATCTTTCTCATAACCGTAATATTCATAA
This sequence comes from Sulfurimonas sp. hsl 1-7, assembly GCF_030577135.1. Classification (NCBI taxonomy): domain Bacteria; kingdom Pseudomonadati; phylum Campylobacterota; class Epsilonproteobacteria; order Campylobacterales; family Sulfurimonadaceae; genus Sulfurimonas; species Sulfurimonas microaerophilic. The sequence continues at coordinate 600,057 of NZ_JAUIRR010000001.1, forward strand.
CTCTTCTGATGCAGCAGTGCAAGACCTTTGCCAAGAGCTGTAAAGTGTTCTTTAGTTGGCTGCACCTCCTTTATATACTCTATGTGGAGTTCATTCTCATTCACCAAGTTAAAATCAGGTACTGAGATATAGGAGTTCTCTTGCAGTGCATTTTGCAGAAGTGTTAACCCCTCTGCCTCTTCTTTTGACGACTGATTATGTTTGATAAACATTTTTTGCATCATGCTCTATTTTGTTTTCATAGCTCTGTTAATGATTTTTTTGAGTTCCTCACCGTCGATCACCTCTTTTTTAATGAGTTTTTTTGCAACCGCTTCAATGGCAGGCCATAAGCGTTTTACCTCTCTTTGGGTTTTATGTTTCGCTTCTTCGATCCAGGCTATCATACGCTCTTCTATCCGTCTTGAGAAAAGTTTTCTATCATAGACTGATTCAACACCGCTTACATTGAGGTAGCCGATCTCATCATCCATCCCAAAAAGAGCAACGGCAGCATACACCTGCATGCTGGCAACTTCTAGATCATTAATAGCTCCGGTTTCCATCCCCTCTTCACCAAACTTTTCCATTTTCGCTATACGCCCAGCTAAAAGCACACATACATCATTAAAAAGTTCTTCTTTTGAGGTTGCATCGACATAGTCGTCATTATGGTAAGAGACAAATCCCAAGGTCTCGCTTCTTGGTGCAACCGTCACCTGCTCTATTTTTATATCCGGCAGTAAGAAGTAAGAGAGCACTGCGTGCCCCGCTTCATGGTACGCTGTTTTTGCCATAGACTTCTCAATATCTCGTATCTGTTTGTTCTCTAATTTAGTTCCATATTTTATAATATTAATTTGCTCTAAAAGGATCTCTTCCGTGAGTTCTTTAAGCCCTTTTCGCGCAGCCTGCAAGGCAGCTTCTTGCCCTATACGCTGGAGTTCGTTTCCGCTAAGACCGGATATGTAGCGAACAACTTTCTCTACATCTATCTTTTTGTCATGCGGTTTTTTGAGCACCTCTTCAATGAAAAAGCGTCTTGCTTCCATATCGAGTTTCGGTACCTCTATGCGTATGTCTAAACGTCCCGCTTTGCTAAGCTCTTCAGGGATATTTTCAACATTGCTAAGCGTTGCTATCGTAAAAACTGGTGATTCAAAACTACCGTTTAAAATATCCAGTTCCTCTGCAACAGGAGTGGTACTCATCAGCGAAATCACTCCGCCCATTACTCCCGGTGTATCTATATCTTCTAAAAGCACGATCGCAGGAGCTGCGGCAAAAGCCTGTGCATATGCTTTATGTATCTTAGCTGCATCAAAAAGTTCCGCACCGCTTACAACAATGTACGGCATATCACTCTCATTAGCAAAAGCACGGGCTAAAAGCTTTTTCCCCATACCGTGAGGGCCGTATAAGAACATCCCCTTTGGAGGTGTCATATCGAACTGCTTTAAGCGCTGAGGCTCTTTTAAAAGAGCAAGCACTTCTAGCAGCTCATCTTTCACCCTTTGTTGTCCTGCAACATCAGTAAACTTGATGTCCGAAACATGTAAAGCATCGGGAGTTAAGATAGAGAGCTTCTCTTTTGCATAAAAAGCGTTTTTGATCTTACACGTTACACTTTTACCCTCTTTTGTGATCTCCCAATCCAAAGTGATACGCATATGCTGCTGAGAGATCTTCTTAATGAAAAGGTGCTGCTCTTTCAGCACATTGTTTACAAACTCCATAGCCTCATCTAAGACATCGAAATGGATCTGTTCTAGATCAGGGGTAATTTTGAGTGCTTCATATACCTGTGTAAAGATAAGCTCCGGCACTTTTTGTATGATATGTCTTGCATTTATATAGGGTGAGAGTGAGAGTGTCAACAAAGATGCAAACTTGTCAAAGTTTGAATACTCGATCTCAAGCTTGGAATCTTTTGCAAAATGTTGCGACATCTCATGTATTGTCCTTGCAGCAATTTTGATTAACGCTGAAAGAGAAAGACGGTTAAAGGGGATCACTGTATGTTCATTTAAAAGTGAAAGCAGTTTTTTATCAAATGCCTCCTCTTTTACACCACCGACCATTACAAACTCTTGGGCAAGCTTTTCCATAAGATAGGTATGTGCTTGAAGCGGATCTGATTGTAAAAGCTCTTTAAAATCCTGTCTCTGTACAATAGACCCAAGTTTTGTCGTACTCATAATTACAATCACTTTGGAAAAGTCCACTTCATTCTTTTCGTTGCCGCCAAAGAGCGAGTATAAAGCCAGCTGTGTTTGAAAATCCCCTTTTTCAATATCTTCAAAAAAGAGTATAGATTTTGGATTTTCTCTGACGAACTCTGTCACTTCAGCAGAGATAGAGGGCAGAGAAAACTGTTCCATCCCCATAGAGACATTGCCGCTGTATTGTTCCATATTGAATGTTTTTATCTGTTGGAGTTCTTTGTCTGAATGTAAGAGGGTTTGTGCAAGATAGTGCTTCCCGCTGTTTGCAAGTCCTATAAAGGTAAAAAGTGCCCTTACCTTTTGTTTCGATTTTAGCAAACTGGATTGCAGCAGACTTTTTGTAAGTGCTTGTACAGCTTCTTGTTGATCAAAAATTTTTTCGTTTAATTGCTCTTCGATTGAATTATCATAACTTGAATTTTCCATTTTTCACCTTAATGCATTATAATACTCGGTAATATGAAAACCATTATACAAAAAATTCGTTTATTAGATACCACTGCAGCAAATGCTTCATACAATATGGCCGTAGATGAGGCACTACTACAAAGCTCCATAGAGAGTAATACTCCTGTTTTAAGAATATACGAGTGGAAAAATGCATTGAGTTTTGGACGTTTTAACAATATAAACGATACTCTGAATCTTAAAATGGTGGAGGCTAAAAATATCTCTTATGCACGGCGCCTAACGGGTGGCGGGGTGCTAGTTCACGGAGGGGATATATCTTATTCGTTAATAATACCGCAAAGCGTAGTAAGCGCTCTTGGTGTCAAGGAGAGTTACAGATACCTTTGCAGTTTTTTGCTTAACTTTTATAAAAAATTAGGCTTGGATGCCAAGTTTGCCCAAGATGCAAATCTAAGTATCTCAAAGTCCAACATTTGCACCGCTTCCAATGAGCCTTACGATATCACTATAGATGGAAAAAAGATTGGCGGTAACGCGCAAAGATACAGTAAAAACACTCTTTTTCAACACGGCTCAATTCCACTCACTATAGATACGAAACTTTTTGAAAAGCTCTTTTTAGAAGATCCGAAACTAGGAGATATAAATACATTGGAAAAGCTTGATATATTTTCAAGTAAAGATGAATTAAAAAAACTAATGATACACTCGTTTATAGAAAGTTTTAATTCGGAACTTATACCGGATCGATTTAGTGAGCAAGAACTACACCTAATAAATGAGTTGCAAAAGAGAAAATATGACACTTATAGTTGGAATATAGATGCAGTACACGTTTAAAAGAAAGCCGGAGTGGCTGAGAAAAAAGATCAATTTTAGTATCAATAAAGAGTTGGAATCGCTTCTAGAGGAACATAACATAAGTACAGTATGTCAAGAAGCGATGTGCCCCAATATTAGTGAGTGTTTCTCAAAAAAGCAGGCCACTTTTTTCATTATGGGTACGGAGTGCACGCGACGATGCAGTTTTTGTGCAGTCGATAAGGGGCATCCAAAACCTCTAGATAGCAACGAGCCTCAAAACATTGCTCAAGCAGTAAAGATTATGGGCTTAAAACACGTAGTGATTACAAGCCCCACCCGTGATGATCTCTCCGACGGGGGAGCACTGCACTTTTGTAAAACCGTACAGGCAATTAAAGAACTGGACAACTCCATCGTCGTTGAGATACTGATCCCCGATCTACAAGGTGACAGTGAAGCTCTTAAAAAAGTTGCAAACTGCGGTGCAGACATAATTGCTCATAACATTGAAACGATCTCCAGACTCTACCACATTCGAAAAGGTGCTTCATATAACCGCTCACTGGATGTACTAAAAATGTTAAAAGAGTACAATCCAAAAATAGCTACAAAAAGCGGGATCATGGTTGGCCTCGGTGAAAAACGCGAGGAGATTTTAGAGTTGATGCAACACCTCTTAGATGTAGGATGTCAATACTTCAGCATCGGACAGTATCTCCAACCAAGCCAAAAACATGAAAATATAGTAGAATATGTAGAACCAAACGAGTTTGAAGCACTTAAGATCATTGGGCTTGATATGGGGTTTAGATATATACAAAGCTCTCCGTATACAAGAAGTAGTTATATGGCACATCAATATCTGGAGCAGCAAAATGGATAGATATGAAGTAGTAATAATCGGAGCAGGCCCGGGAGGCTATCAGGCAGCATTAGAGCTTGGAAAAGCAGGTAAAAAAGTATTACTGATCGACAAAGAAAAAAAGAAGATCGGCGGAACCTGCTTAAATGTCGGATGTATCCCTACGAAAAACTATCTTCATAATGCCGAATTTATATCTAAAATAGAGCATTTTATAGACTCCGGTGTAGATCTTCAATACGGAGGACTCGATCTAGGACGCTTGCAAACAAAGACCACTGCACTTATAGATGAGATTAGAGGCGGTGTGGTATGGATGCTTGACCAAGCAAGTGTTGCACTGCTTTACGGGGAAGCAACATTTGTCGATCATCAAACCATCCAAGTTGATGACAAAACAATAGAGTTTGAAAAATGTATTATAGCTACTGGTTCAAAACCAAGAGAGTTAAAACTTTTACCGTTTGACTCCAAACAGATCATCTCAAGCAACGATATCTTTACCCTCGAAGCACTTCCAAAGTCTATTACGATAGTTGGAAGCGGTGCCATAGGGTGTGAAGCGGCATCTTTTTTCAATGCATTTGGTGTAAAAGTAACACTTCTAAGCAGAGGTGAGATGATACTCTCTAAAGAGGATATAGATGTTGCCAAGGCTCTTAAACGTGTATTTAAAAGAGAAGGGATTAATCTAATAGACTCTGCTGTAATAGAGAGTGTAATAAAAAAAGATGATGGCGTTGAACTTATTGTTCGAGCGCAAGAGAATGAACAGGTACTAAAGAGTGATCTTGTTTTAAGCGTGAGCGGGCGAATACCCAATACTGCCGAGTTAAATTTAGAAGATGCAGAGGTTCAACTTGATTCCAAAGGTTTTATAGAGATAAATGAAGCATTTCAAACGACAAATAGTAATATCTACGCCGTGGGTGATTGCATAAACACACCCGGACTTGCACATACAGCTTACAAAGAGGGGAAAATCACCGCTTACAACATTATAAATTCTGATTCAAAACCAAATATACACATATCACCATCTACTGTCTATACAAATCCGCAAGTGGCAAGCTGCGGTTTAAAAGAGAGCGATGCATACAATGAAGCGGTTGATATAGAGGTAAAAAAAGTATATTTCAAAGCAAATGCAAAAGCAAAAATCTTAGGCGACGATTCCGGCTTTGCAAAAGTTATACTCTCCAAAACAGACGGTACCATTTTAGGTGCGGCTATTATTGGTGTAGAAGCTACGGAGATCATCCATGAGCTTGTATTTGCCGTAGAGAAAAAACTCACCATAGATGAGCTAAGAGATGTAATTCATGCCCATCCAAGCGTGTCGGAGATTATAAGTTATCTATAAAATAGTTCGCCATATCTTCAACTGAACCCACTTTTGCATAATCAGCTTCAGGAACTTCAACACCTGTCTTTTCATGCATAGCAGTTAAGATCTTTAAAAAATCAAAAGAATCTATCTCTAGCGAGCGTTGTATATTTTCATTAAACTCTATCTCATCCTCTTCAACATCGGGTGCAATCTCAAGTATCTCTTTTACGATCATATTTTGTAACTCTTCTTTATTCATAATAACTCCTTTGGATTTTGTAAAACATTATTTAATTTATCTAAAAACTTTGCACCGACTCTGCCGTCTGTTGCGCGGTGATCCCCAGCTAGTGTCGCCTGCATCACTTTTCTTACACAAAGTGCATCCCCTTCGGCCCAAGGAGCATCTTTTATGATACCAAATCCAATCACTGCAACTTGCGGCGGGTATATTACGCCAAATACGCTGTCAACTCCCAAATCTCCTAAGTTTGTAATCGTAATTGTCTGAGCCATCAATTCACTCGAACGCAGTTTACCTGCACGAGTCCTTGTTATTAAATTACTCAGCGAATCCATAGTATCATTCAAGTTCATAATATCTGCATTTAAAAGTGCCGGTGTTATCAAACCGCCTTTTCTTAGAGCTATAGCAATTCCGGGATGGATCGCTTTACTTATGTGCAGTTCCTCTTCATGCCAAAAACCGTTTAACTCGGGCACCTCTTGTAAAGCCAATGCCACTGCACGTATCAACATAGCAATAGGGAGTATTCTCTCTTTGATACTTCTTTGCTTATTCAACTCTTCCAAATACTCTAAAGCAGGAGTCATATTTATAGAAGTTGAAAGATAGTAGTGTGGTATCTCGGCATTTGATTTGCTCATAGCTGCTGCTATAGCTTGACGCATACCCTCTTTAGTATCTTTGGTTTCACTCTTTTTCTTCTCTTGAGGTTTTTCCTCTTTAACAACCACTTTTACCTCTTGTGGATTTAAAGCCTCTAACTGAGCAAGCTGAATAACACCATCTATTGGCGTTATCGTTGAAATGTCTATACCTAACTCCTCAGCTCTTTTTCTAGCTGCGGGTGAGATTTTCAGTTCTCTGCTTTGAACCTTTACAACAGGTTCCTCTTGAGGTTCTAACTTCACTTCCTTTTTAGGCTCTAGCTCCTCTTGTTGTATCACCTCTTTTGGCGGTTCAACCTCTACTTTTTCTTCTACTTTTACCTCTACACTCTCATTTGCATCTGAAGCTATTATCGCTAATGGGGTGCCAACCTTACATTCGGTCTCCTCCTCCACCAAAAGCTTTTCAACTATGCCGTCTTCAAAAACCTCTATCTCTATAACACCTTTAGAGGTTTCAACTTCGGCTATCACATCTCCTTTGCTAACTTTGTCACCCTCTTTTACATGCCACTCCATTAAAATGGCGGACTCCATATCGGCACCGAGACTCGGCATTACAAATTCACTCATGATACACCTACCATTTTTTTAACAGTTTCAACTATTTTGTCCGCCTGTGGCAACGCCGCATCCTCTAAATGTTTGGCATAAGGAAGCGGTACCTCTGCCGTACATACTCTAGCCATAGGAGCATCAAGTTCATAAAAAGCCTGCTCGTTAATGCGAGCCATAATCTCGGCAGATAAACTTCCGCTCTTCCAACCCTCATCTACTATAACGACTCTGTGTGTCTTAGCGATTGAAGCCATAATAGTCTCATCATCCAATGGACGAAGTGAACGCAAATCTATCACCTCTGCATTAATTCCCTCTTCTGCCAAAGTTTGGGCAGCTTCAAGTGACTTAAAGAGGCTTATTCCATATGTAAGGATAGTTACATCTTTGCCTTCTTTTTCTATTTTTGCTTTACCTATAGGAAGCGGTTTTGCACTTGTATCAAGCTCACCCTTATCATTATAAAGGAGTGCATTTTCAAATACAAGTACAGGGTTGGGGTCTTTGAGTGCTAAACCGACCATATCGTATGCATCTTGAACGGTAGCCGGAGTTAAGATCTTTAAACCGGGAATATGTGCGAACCAGCCTTCAAGCGAGTGTGAATGCTGAGCTCCAAGCTGTTTGCCCCCACCTGTTGCCATACGTATAACTAAAGGAACATTGAACTGTCCACCCGACATATGTAAAAGTGTTGCAGCATTATTCATTATCTGATCAAGTGCTAAAAGGCTGAAGTTCACTGTCATAATCTCTACAATCGGGCGCATGCCGTTTAATGCTGCACCGATTCCCGCACCCGTAAATGTAGATTCACTAAGCGGAGTATCTATAATCCTTTGCTCACCAAACTTCTCTAGAAGCCCCATGCTTACAGCATAACATCCACCGTAATGTCCGACATCTTCACCCATTAAAAATACTCGCTCATCACTACTCATAGCATCATCTATAGCAGCTCTTACAGCCTCGCGATACGTTGTCTCAGCCATTACTCACCTCCGAGTATACAAACTTCTCTAAATCCTCTATCGGTTCCAATTCTGAGTTTTCTGCAAACTCTACAGCTTCATCTATAACGTTTTGTATATCTGCCTCTATCGCTTTAAGATCAAGGTCAGACCATAATCCTGCATCTTTTAATCTTTCTTCAAAAACAACCAAAGGACCTTTTTCTTTCCACTCTTTTACTTCCGCTTTCTCACGGTAAAGTTCTGCATCAAACATAGAATGGGCACGAAAACGGTAGGTTAAACACTCCAAAAAAACAGGTTTGGAAGTCTCTTTTATATCTTCTACCGCACGCGTAGCAGCTTTAGCGACCTTTACAACATCCATCCCGTCAATCTGTTTTGCATGGATGTTGTAAGACTCGGCTTTTTTATAGATATCTGTTTGAGATTCCGTATATCGCAAAGCAGTCCCCATAGCATATTGGTTATTCTCACATACAAAGAGTATAGGCAACTCCCATAAAGCGGCAAGGTTAAGCGATTCATGGAACTCACCCTCTGCAACTGCACCGTCACCAAAGATAGCTACGGTAACTCTTTTTCTATTTTGCATCTTATCAGCCAGTGCCATTCCGACAGCTAAAGGAAGACCGCCACCAACTATGGCACTCCCACCGTAAAATCTGCTTTTAGCATCAAAAAGGTGCATAGAACCACCGCGTCCACGTGAACATCCATCCACTTTTCCATAAAGTTCAGCCATCACACTCTTAGCGCTTATTCCACGCACCAATGCATGACCGTGTTCTCTGTATGTTGCCAGAATTGCATCATCTTCACTAAGGGCATCTGCAAGGCCGACAGCGACCGCTTCTTCTCCAATATAAAGATGTAAAAAACCTCGTATCTTTTGTGCTGAGTAAAGCTCTACACACTTCTCTTCAAAACGGCGGATCAGCAACATTTTTGAGTAAAACTCTTTTGCTTTTTCTATAGTTAGGTTCATATAAATTCCTTTTAGTAACACAGTGCAAACTTGTCTCTTCTCCGGCTATATTTTAGCAGCGCTAAAATATGCTCGTCAAAGAAGTTTCTACTACTCTACTTCCAAAGTGGAAGTGTCGCCCTCCGGTAATCCCATCTCTCTGGCTTTAAGCAAGCGTCTCATAATTTTACCGCTTCTTGTTTTTGGCAGATTCTCTTGAAACTCTATCTCTTTAGGGGCTACTGCAGCTCCCAGCTTTTTACGTCCGAAACCTATAAGTTCCCGTTTAAGGTCCTCACTAGGCTCATAACCCGATTTTAGAGATACAAACGCTTTTACAAGCTGACCTATCATCTCATCGGGCTTACCTATAACTCCCGCTTCGGCAACGGCTTCATGCTCCATTAAAGCACTCTCAACCTCAAAAGGTCCCACCATATGCCCCGATGTTTTTATGATATCATCAGCACGTCCGACAAACCAGAAGTAGCCGTCTTCATCTTTGTAGGCTAAATCACCGGAGATATACCAACCGTCTTTAAAACATTTATCGTATTTTTCCTGATTATGCAGATACATTCTAAACATAGAAGGCCAGCCCGCTTTTAATGCCAAGTCCCCCTCAACATTCGGCTCTGTAACTTCTGTAACACTTCCGTCGTCGTTTTGACGCAAAATTGTGGCAGTAATGCCGGGCAACGGTCTTCCCATGGAACCGGGACGGATAGTCTGAGATGCATAGTTTGAAATCATAATGCCACCTGTTTCACTCTGCCACCAGTTATCGTGTATGGGTAAATTGAGTTTTTCATTCCCCCACACTACTGCTTCAGGGTTTAAAGGCTCACCTACACTCAAAATCAAACGAAGGTGAGATAAGTTGTACTCTTTTAAAGGCTCATTATCAATTCTCATAAGTCTTCTGATTGCCGTGGGTGCCGTGTACCATATACTCACCTTTTCATCTTGCAGTATCTTATACCATCTTGTGGCATCAAACTCCGCCTCATCTACAATATTTGTAACCCCGTGTATCCACGGAGTAATAATTCCGTAAGAGGTTCCTGTAACCCAGCCCGGATCGGCTGTACACCAGTAAATATCATCTTCATGTAGATCAAGTGCATATTTTCCGCTCATGTAGTGGGTATATACAGCTTTGTGAACATGAACAACACCCTTTGGCATTCCGGTAGTACCGCTTGTAAAATGGAGAACTGACATATCTTCTTCATCCGTATCAGCAATTACAAACTCCTCAGATGCGCTCTCCATCAATTTGTTATATGACAATACCTTCTCGTTCTCATGCTCGTTTGCATCGAAAAGGATTATATATTGAAGTTCTGGAAGTTTGTCTAGAATAGGGATGAGTTTCTTTTTGTAGAGTTTTTGTGTAGTTAAAATTAGTTTGGCATCACCGCTGCTTAAACGCTGGAGTATCGGTTCAGGGCCAAACTGGGAAAAGAGTGGACACATGACGTTTTGATTTTTCAGTATCCCTATGGCTGAGATATAGAGTTCGCTTTTTCGGGTTGAGAGTGTAAATACCCGCTCCCCTTTTGCTATACCTAAAGTTTTTAAAACATTTGCAAACTTTGCGCTGGATCTTTTTATCTCGAGATAGGAGAAAGTTTTCCTCTCCCCCTCTTCAGAAAGCCATATCAGTGCAGTTTTATCTTTGTTTTTACCTTCGGCATGTCGGTCTATAGCTTCATAGGCTATATTCAATCCGCCGCCGGGAAAATAATCAAACTCTTTTGCGAGCTCGCTCCAGTCAAACTTTGCATATTCTTGTTCATAATCAAGAAGATTGGGCTTGAGAGGCAACGAATCTATATCTTTTGTAATCCACGTACTATCCATATCAGATCCCTTATTTTACAAGTATCTCTAAATAACAGTTTTATGTATGATAGCACATAATATAAAAAATTGATAATAATTTTTTTTAATATAATGCAGGAGTTTTTAAAGAGCCTGCACAAAGGTTTATTGATGAGTACTTACAAATGCACTGTAAAGCTCTTCAAAACCTTTTTCACTAGAATGTTCAACAGATTTCATTGTCTCTACCGCTTTATCATAGTTTTTCTCTTTCCATAAACCTATAGCTTCTTTGATCGAGTTATGAACATTTGCATGATGCGTCGATACGCTGCTGATCACATTTGGTGCATTTTTGATCTGTTCTTTGTTTTCATCAAACCATTTACCAAATACACAACTATGTTCATCACCTATAGTTGGGGTATCTCCGTTAATAAAGGCATTGTACCCTAGAAGTTTCAGCAGGATATGGTCAAGTTTACCGTTTCCGATACCAATCTCATGAGTGATGTTAGAAGTTATTTCAGAAATTCTTTGTGAATTACGGATAACAAAATCGAGCTCTTCAAAAAATGCCGAGAGTGTTTCCGTCATCTGATTTGTATTTTCTCTGAATAGTTCAGAGATATCTTGGATATCAGATGTATTTTGTTTGAGCTGGCTAATGCTTATCTCAACCTCTTGCGTCGCTTTTTGTGTACGCTCGGCAAGTTTTCTAACTTCATCTGCAACTACGGCAAAACCGCGTCCATGTTCACCCGCACGTGCAGCTTCAATAGCAGCGTTTAATGCAAGTAGATTTGTTTGATCAGAGATATCTTTGATCAGATTGATTATCTCGCCGATAGATGTCACACTGTTGTTAAGCGATGATGCTCCGTTGTCTAAGTTTACAGCCTCTTGCGCAATTTGGTCAATAGACTCATTGATCGAGTTCCCCTCTTTTTGCACAGTCTCTATTCTATGGCTTGTTCTTCCGTTTAGTTCACCCGCTTCATCAAGTGCATCTACAGACGATTGTAAAATATTTCTAACAAAGCCGACACCGCTTTTATATGAAAGTAAAAGCATTTGAATAATATCGTTACGAGCATCACCCTCTTTTGAAACTGTTAGAGTACTTGCAGTCTGCTCTTTTTGTGCAAGTAAAGCTTTAAGTTCGCTCACCTCTTCTTTAAGTCTGTCATTCTCGCTTTGCAGCTGTTGTACTTTTATTTTTTCTTGATCACAATTACTAAAAAATCCCACGTAAGATCTCCATATATTTTATTACTTGGGTATATGATATATAAATAACCATTAATCCACTCTTTAGTCAATAATCCCTAAAATATGAGAAGTTATAACTATTTCAAATTTTAGGTGCTCAAATGTTTGAACAAATATCTTCAGAACTTCAACACTATATCGATAAAACATATCAAAAGAGTTATAAAGGTTTTTTCAAAACTAAAAAAGGTGAATATAGTGCTGAGGATATTTTCTTGGGCATTAGAGTCCCAGAACTTCGCAAATCTGTGAGAAAGTACTTTCAAACACTTTCATTTGAAGATATAAAAAAATTTTTGTATTCCCCCTATCATGAGTACAGACTTTTTGCTCTTTTGGTTTTAGTTGCCAAGTATCAACACAAAAACAGTTCAGTCAAAACACAACAACAGATCTATAACTTTTATGTCGAAAATATTGGGCAAGTTAACAATTGGGATTTGGTTGATGTTACAACTTCACACATCATCGGGGATTATCTTTTTGATAAAGACAAATCACCTCTTTACAATTTTGCAAATTCAGATAATCTCTGGCAAAAAAGAGTTGCTATCGTCAGTACCTTTTATTTTATCAAACGGGGTGCTTATGAAGATACATTGAAAATTGCAGATATACTTTTAGACGATACTCACGATCTCATCCATAAAGCAGTCGGCTGGGCTATTAGAAATGTTGGAAATGAAGATATGCAGGTTATGATAAAGTATCTACAACCGCGCTACAAAACTATGCCGAGAACGACACTTCGTTACGCAATTGAGAAATTAGATAAAGAGATACAACAAAAATATCTCAAAGGATTAATATAAAATAGTATATAGTACTTTATATACTACTGAGAAATTACATTGTCGAAATAAAACGCAATATTGATTAATACTCCGCCAACTAAAGAAACAATAGCCAATTCATTGGTAGTTAAATCGACTAACGATAAGTTTTCTAACGCCATTAGGCATAAAAACATGACGAACGAAAAACCAAACCATAAAGCAACAATACCAAAAAACTTTCTCATATATTTCTCCTTCTCTTTTCACTATATTATCACAATCATTTATAAAAGATGCTAGAATATTATAAATCTTTTTAAAAATAGGATGTTTCACTCAATAACTATGTATATTAAAACCATTTTTCTATTACTTTTTGCACTACAACTCTCCGCATTGGAACTGCAAAGAAACTACTTTATCAAAGAGGACGATATAAAGCTCTCACATATCATAACCAGTGTAGAGGGGTCTGAGGACCGTATACTTTTTTCACTCTTAAATGACAGACACATCAAAAGAGTAACTGCCAAAAAACTTATAAGCACTTTGAAAAAACTCGGCTATAAAGATATCCACTCAAAATATCCGTATATACAGTTTAATAAAATAAGCCCTATAGATACGACAAAAATCGAAGAGTATGTAACAGAGCACTATAAAAATAAGTATAACGGTATTCTTATCAAAGAGGTGCAGGTATATCCTCGTACATTTATGGAGCAAATGCCTAAAAACTATACGTTAGTAGAGATGCGTTCACGGGAACATCTTTCAAATGATGGTGTCGTAGCAATTAAAACGGATCAAAATAAAAAAATATTTTTCAATTACAGAATCAAAGCGTATGTAAATATCTTTGTATTAAAAAATGATCTTCAAAGAGATGGGGAGTTATCTACACTAAACACGATAAAAAATAGTATAATTCTAGACAAATTTAGGGCGATGCCGGTTCAAACTATTGAAAACGGTACCTTAGAGCTCAAACATACAATGAAAAAAGGGCAACTCTTAACTCTGCGTGATGTTGAGCCCCTTGCTTTGATCAAACGGGATTCTTCTGTTAATGTCACCTTGCAAAATGGTTCCATTGTGATCTCATTTAGTGCCCGAGCACTTCAAGACGGCAGAAAAGGTGATCTTATCTTTGTTGAGAATGACAAAGGGAAAAAGATCAAAGTAGTTGTTGTAGGAAAAAACAAGGCAAAAGTGAAATGAAAATAGTAGTCGCAACAAGCGGAGCAAGCGGAGTAAATCTCGGATTAAAAACTCTAGAGTTACTTCCCGATGAAATTGAAAAACATTTTATTATGAGTGAAAACTCAAAAACCGTACTCCAAAAAGAGCAAAACATTACCTACCATGACAATGCAGATATCTCCGCAAGTGTTGCTTCGGGCTCTTTTGGGGTAGATGCCATGATCATAGCGCCTTGCAGTATGAACACATTGGCAAAAATTGCATGCGGGATCAGTGACAACCTCATTACACGATGTGCAGCAGTTATGATTAAAGAGCAAAAAAAGCTCATTTTAGCACCTCGCGAAATACCTTTTTCGGCAATAGCACTAGAAAATATGCATAAACTTGCATCTTTGGGGATTATAATAGCACCGCCTGTAATGGCATACTACTCAGAACAGCAAACTTTAGATGATATGGAGAACTTCGTGATCGGAAAATGGTTCGATCTCCTAGGCATTGAAAATAACTTATACAAACGATGGGAATAATATATGAATAAAATTGCACTATATCCTGGAACATTTGATCCGATTACAAATGGACACTATGATATTATCGAACGTGCTAAGAACTTATTTGATGAAGTAGTCATTGCAGTTGCAGTTTCAGTTGATAAAAAACCGATGTTTACGTTAGAAGAGCGTATAGAGATGGCAGAAGCTGCTACAAAACACTTAGAGGGTGTACGCGTTGTAGGTTTTGACAATCTTACAGTTGAGCTTGCAAACGAGCATAATGCAAAAGTGCTTATTAGAGGGCTGAGAGCCGTAAGTGACTTTGAGTATGAACTGCAATTAGGTTATTTGAACAACTCTCTTGATGATACAATCGAGACGGTGTACTTAATGCCTAAACTCAAACATGCATTTGTAAGTTCTTCAATTGTGCGAAACCTTTTAAAATTCAACGGAAAAACAGAACATCTTTTACCGCCTGAGGTTCAAAAGATTATTGGGGGTATGAACTCATGTACATTGCCATAGAGGGGATCGACACTGCAGGAAAAAGCACACAGATAGCGGCTCTTGCAAATAACTTTCCCGATGCCGTAATCACAAAAGAACCCGGTGCTACAGAATTGGGTAAAGAGATAAGAGAACTTGTTTTATCGGCTCGCGCAAAAAGCAAAAAAGCGGAATTTCTACTCTTTTTAGCCGATCGTGCGGAGCATTTAAAAGAGGTGATCGAGCCAAATATAGACACAAAGATGATCATCTCCGATCGCAGTGCAATCAGCGGTGTGGCATATGCATTGATTCACGGTGAGATAGCAGAAAACGAACTTGTATCTCTAAACAATTTTGCAACAAACAACACTTACCCCCAAAAAGTTTTTTTACTCAAACTCACAAAAGAGGAGCTTGAGTTCAGACTCTCTCAAAAAGAGCTTGACGGTATAGAACTTCGCGGCAGTGAATACCTTCTTGGAATCCAAGATGCGATCATAAAAGCGGCGGAACTTTTAAACATCGATCTCATTACGATCGATGCGACACAAAGCATAGAGAGTATTACGGAAGAAATATTAACTAATATCAATTAGTATAAAATATTTTATAAAGATAAAAATGGTATCCTTTCATACTTTTTTATAACACCAATTAGCAAGGCAAAAAATGATTAAATCTCTTCGTGGAATGAATGATATTTTAAATGATGACGAGTATAAAAGATACACTTACTTTTTAAAAACGGCAACTCAAGTTGCTACTCGTTACGGATTTCATTTTATTGAAACACCGATATTAGAAGAAACAGCACTTTTTAAACGTTCTGTTGGTGAGTCTAGTGACATTGTCGGTAAAGAGATGTATCAGTTTACGGATAAAGGTGAAAACGATGTTTGTATGCGTCCAGAAGGAACTGCAGGTGTTGTTCGTGCTTTTATTCAAAATAAACTTGATCGTGCCGGCGGGATTCACAGATATTTTTACCATGGACCAATGTTTCGTTATGAAAGACCGCAAAAAGGTCGTTTAAGACAATTCCACCAGTTTGGATGTGAAAGCTTCGGTGTGGACTCTGTTTATGAAGATGCTACGATCATTATGATGGTAAGTGATATTTTAAAAGAACTCGGTATCGGGTACCGCTTACAACTAAACTCTTTAGGTGATCACAACTGTATGCCTGAATACCGTCAAAATCTGATAGGCTTTATTGAAAGTGTTGAAGATGAGATTTGTGAAGATTGTGTAAGAAGAAAATCGACAAACCCTATTCGTGTACTTGACTGTAAGAACGATAAATGTAAATCTCTTTATGTCAAAGCTCCAAGACTGATCGATTCTTTATGTGAAACTTGTGAAAGTGACTTTGAACAACTCAAAAAGATCTTAGATAAAAGCGGCATCGAATACGAGATCGATACAAACCTTGTTCGCGGATTAGATTACTACTCTAAAACAGCATTTGAGTTTGTAAGCGACAATATCGGATCTCAGAGTGCAATTGCAGGTGGTGGTAGATACGACAGACTTGTAGAGTTCTTAGACGGGCGCCCTACTCCTGCAGTTGGTTTTGCAATGGGGATCGAAAGACTTTTAGAGCTCATCGAGATGCCAGAAGAAAAACGCAGCGGTTACTACATCGGTGCTATGGATGATGAAGCTGTTGAACTTGTACTTAACATTACACATAAGAAAAGAGCTACAAAACAAGTTACTTGTGAATATAAAACTAAAAACCTGAAAAACCACCTCAAAGGTGCAGACAAAGTAAATGCAAGATTTTGTTGTGTAATCGGTACTGATGAGATGCAAAACGGTACTATATGGGTGAAAGATTTAGAAACTAAAACGGAAGAGACAATTAAACTAGAGGACTTCTAATTGAAAAATTTCGGTATTGACATCTGGTCAAATAAAAACTTTTTAATCGAAAACGGTGAGATCAAACTCAACTACAAATCTATGCCTTCATTGTATGAAATCATAAATGATATTCGTGAAAAAAATGTTAAGGGACCTACATTACTCAGGTTCCCACATCTTATTAAAAAGCAAATTACAACTCTTTATAATTACTTTGAAAAAGCGATTAAGGACAATAACTATCAAGGAAAGTTTCAAGCAGTTTTTCCTCTCAAAGTAAATCAGTTTCCGGCTGTTGTAGAAGCTATTACTCTTAAAGGCGAAGAGTACAACTACGGCCTTGAAGCGGGAAGTAAGGCTGAACTCATCCTAGCAATGGCAAAAACTCCAAAAGAAGCCAATATCACTGTGAACGGTTTCAAAGATGAGGAGATGATCACACTAGGTTTTATGGCTGCACAAAGCGGTCACAAAATCACTATTACGATAGAAGGACTGAATGAACTTGAAACGATCATAGAAGTTGCTAAAAAATCAACACTTAAAGTTCCAAATATCGGTATTCGTATACGTCTTCACAGTGCCGGCAGCGGCATCTGGGCAAAAAGTGGCGGTATGGATGCAAAATTTGGTCTTACTTCTACTGAAATTTTGGAAGCTGTCAAACTTTTAAAAGAAGCCGATCTACTTGATAGTTTAAGTATGATCCACTTTCATATCGGTTCACAAATGGCAGATATCGCTCCATTGAAAAAAGCATTACGTGAAGCTGGACATATATATGCCGAACTGAAAATGATGGGTGCTAACGGTTTAAAAAACATCAATATTGGTGGTGGACTTGCTGTTGAATATGATCAACATGAAACTTCATGCACACGCAACTATTCTATAGATGAATTCTCAAGTTCTGTTGTATTTCTTATTGGTGAAATCATGAACTCTAAAGGGGTTGAACACCCTGATATTTTCACAGAATCCGGACGTTTCATTGTAGCTTCCCATGCAGTTTTAATTACCCCTGTACTTGAACTTTTTTCTCAAGATTATCAAGAAAAATCTTTAGAATTCAAAGAGTTAAATCCACCTCTTGTTGAAGAGCTTATAGAGCTGAATCGTCTTTTAACTAATGCGAACTGTATAGAGTATCTTCACGATGCACTTGATCATATGGAATCTCTTTTTACACTTTTTGATCTCGGTTATATCGACTTACAAGACAGATCAAATGCAGAGATTTTAGTGCATAACATTATCAAAAAAGCGCTTTATCTGAAATCTTCTAATCCTACAAACGAGTTAGAGCAGCTACAAAACCAGCTTCAGGAACGCTACCTTATCAATGCATCTATCTTCCAATCTTTACCGGATTATTGGGGTCTGGGGCAATATTTTCCTGTAATGCCGATCCATCATCTCAATACTCCGCCGCTTCGTGCTGCATCACTTTGGGACATTACATGTGACAGTGACGGTGAGATAGAGTTTAATCCTGAGCGTCCACTCTACCTTCATGATATTAATATAGATGAAGATGATTATTTTTTAGCATTTTTCAATGTCGGGGCATATCAAGAGACTTTAGGGATGCAACATAATCTCTTTACAAAACCTAATGAATACACAGTAGAGATTGATGATAACGGATATAAAATTATTAATGAGATAGAATCAAAAAATATCCTTGATATCCTCGATGATATCGGTTATGACAAAGAAGAAATTTTAAAGAAACTTAAAACTGATCTAGAAAGTAGTAGTTTTATTACAGAAAAAGAAAAAAGTGATACACTATCGAAGCTAGAGATATATTTAAATCAAAACGGCTATTTAAGAACTACAAACTAAGGTATTTTATGGGTATTTTCGCGCTAATTAAAGAAGACTTTTCCAATGCTTACAAGAACGATCCGGCATTAAGTTCTAAACTCGAGTTCTTATTTAATTATCCGGGTGTTTGGGCTATTGCTTGGTATAGAGTTGCACACAAACTTTACATATCAAACTTTAAAGGGTTAGCTAGAATTTTAATGGGGCTTGCTCAGATAATGACAAACATTGACATCCACCCGGGTGCACAGATTGGTAGACGTGTATTTATCGATCACGGTACTGGCGTAGTTATCGGTCAAACAACTATCATTGAAGATGATGTACTGATCTACCAAGGGGTAACACTTGGCGGTGTATCACTGACTCACGGTAAACGCCACCCTACTATTAGAAAAGGTGTTGTTATAGGTGCCGGTGCTAAAGTTCTTGGAAATATAGAGATCGGTCAAGATGCAAAGATAGGTGCTAACTCAGTTGTTGTTAAAGCTGTTCCTTCTTGTTCAACTGCTATCGGTATCCCTGCACACGTGATAGAAAAAGGAAGATGTAAAGATCCGTTTATGCACAATATGCTTCCGGATATCAATAAAGAGATGTTTGAGTACCTGCTTAAACGTGTTGCAATACTTGAACATATTCTCGTTGAAGATAATAAAGAGCTACTCGATCAAGACCTAGAGCTTGAACATATCTACGACTCTTTTATTAAATCGATGAAAAGTTAATGAGAAAAACTCATTAACTAATTCATATTTGATTTAATACTCTCAATAAAATCAGCTATATCATCATGAAGTGCTTGCAAGTCCTCTTCATGTTCCACTTCATCGGCTAAAATCTCATTGACCATATTGTAAGTGATAATATCTTTGTCTTTTACAATCTCTGCAATACTTGAATAGGTACTTATCGCACACTGCTCCCCTTTGATCGAATCATCTAAAATAGACACAACATCAAAGTTACTTGGTTCTTCATAGCCGCAGTTTGTTTGAGTAAACCACTCTTTTGGATTTAATATGGGAGTGCCCCCTAGCTGCAAGATTCTATCTGCAACCATGTTGGCATGTCGGAGTTCATCAGTAGCATGTTGTGTCAACTCAGCAATTGCTGCATCTTTCATAATCCCCTTGACAACTTTTGCTTCTATAAAGTACTGATAATATGCAAGCCATTCATCTGCATAGGCTTTGTTTAAAAGTCTTATAACTTCATCAATTTCTACACCCTTGATTATCGAATTTCCACGTACAGCCATCTGATCTCCTTCTAATTTTCATTGTTTGTATCCATAAACTATATAACACTCCCCCTTAAAGGAAAATAATTATTATCTACCAATTATTTTAGTAAAAATTGTTCGAAAAAAGAGTCTCACTTAAGCAATATATTTGTATAATTGCTGATTATTTTCACCTAAAGGGTTGTAATGCTAACAAATCGCATAAATACACTATCTGAATCTATTACTATAGCTATTTCAACATTAGCTCAGGAACTAAAAGCTGAAGGAAAAGACATCCTTAGTTTTTCTGCTGGTGAGCCAGACTTTGATACACCACAAGTTATTAAAGATGCTGCTATTAAAGCTATTAATGATGGTTTTACAAAATATACTGCTGTTGATGGTATTCCAGCGCTTAAAAATGCTGTAATTGATAAACTTAAAAGAGAAAACGGAATCACTTACGCGCCGAATCAAGTAATTGTAAACAATGGTGCGAAACATTCACTTTTCAATCTTTTTTCTGCAACTATTCAAGAGGGTGATGAAGTTATTATCCCTGCTCCGTATTGGGTAACTTATCCAGAGCTAGTAAAATACTGCGGCGGTACTGTAGTAGAGATTGAAACTCAAGATTCTACAGGTTTTAAGATAACTCCGGAGCAATTAAAAGCTGCGATCACTGATAAAACAAAAATGTTAATTTTAACTACTCCGTCAAATCCGACAGGTGCAGTATATTCAAAAGCTGAACTTGAAGCACTTGCAGAAGTATTAAAAGGGACAGACGTTTTAGTAGCATCGGATGAGATGTACGAGAAGCTTGTATATGATGGAGAGTTTACATCAGCTGCAAGTATCAGTGATGATATGTATAAACGTACAATTACTATCAACGGTTTATCAAAATCGGTTGCAATGACTGGATGGCGTTTTGGTTACATGGCTGCAGCAGATGCAGAGCTTATCAAAGCAACTAAAAAGCTACAGTCTCAAAGTACGTCAAATATCTGTTCAATCACTCAAATGGCAGCTATTACAGGTCTTGACGGTTCTGCAGATGCTGATATTGAGATGATGAGAAAAGAGTTTGCGGCACGTCGTGATGAAGCTGTAAAACTTTTCAATGAAGTTGATGGACTAAGTGTTTTAAAACCTGACGGTGCATTTTATCTATTTGTAAATATCAAAGAGGTAAGTAATGATTCACTTACATTTGCAAAAGATCTTTTAGCAAAGAAAAATGTTGCTGTTGTACCGGGTGTAGGTTTTGGTAGTGAGGGTTATTTCAGATTCTCATTTGCAACAGATATCAACTCAATCAGAGAAGGTATTGCAAGAATTGAAGAGTTTGTAAAAGAACTGTAACCATTCTGTAAATAAGGGGTAATCACCCCTTATCTATTTTTATTTCCCCTATTTTCACAAAAAATCCCATTTTTATATCCCTGTAAGTTGATTAAATGTACACTCATGTATATTACTTTTAGTAATAAAATTACAAAAAGGTTACATTATGGCTAAAGCGAAGAAAAAAGAGGAAGAAAAAGAAGCTCTTAAAAAAGCGAAGAAAAAAGCTGCTAAAAAAGCAAAAAAGAAAGCAGAGAAAAAAGAGAAAGAGAAAAAGGCCAAAAAGAAAAAAGTTGCTGCTAAGAAAAAAGTAAAAGCAGAAAAAAAAGATAAGAAAAAAAATCGTGACAAAAAAAAGTCTAAAAAGAAAAAAGAGAAAAAATCTAAAAAGTAGTTTTTTCAGATAAAAGAGGGAACTAACTCCCCTCTTCTAAATCCCACCTACTTTACAGCTTTTAAAGCTTCTATTACTGCATCTACATTTTCTAATGGAATATGTACTTTCCATTCCGGATTATCAGCGTTTCCATCTAAAGAGATACCGATACTCGCAACTGTAGCACTGTTAGGACCGTAAGGCTCTTCAATTTTTGTTACTGATATAACACCCTTATTTGTTCCACTTAAAGCAATAGTTTGAGACATAACAAACCTCCTAAATTGATTATAGGATTAGTTTATCTAATAATCTATTTACTTTTTCAAAAGTCTGGAAAGTGTCCCTTGTAGTTTTAACCACATTTTGTGATCCATTAATGGAAAGCCTGCAAAAACTTTTCCGTTTTCCGTAATAGTTTTCGTAACACCGCTTCTAGCTGCAAAGGTATTAAAATCACCAGTACTAAGATGTCCGGCAACTCCACTTTGTGCACCAAATACATTGTTTCTTCCTATAATAGAAGAACCTGCCATACCTGTTTGTGCAGCAAATACACTTCCTTCACCGATAACACAGTTATGTGCCACTTGGATCAGGTTATCGAGTCTTGCACCTTTTTTGATGTGAGTAGAACCAAATACTGCTCTGTCGATAGAAACATTTGAACCAATCTCTACATCATCTTCGATTACAACATTACCGTTATGGTAGATCTTTTTATGTTGACCTAATCTGTTTGAAGCAAAACCAAATCCATCACTTCCGATTACAGTCCCTGCATGGATGATACAATCAGATCCTATCTTACAATCTCTGTAAACAACTACATTTGGATAAAGGATAGTATTCTCACCAATCTCAGAGCCAGAACCTACATATACTCCGGCCATGATTGTACAGTTTTTACCAATCTTTGCACCGTTTGCAATCTCTGCTTTGGCTGAGATATCACACCCTTCACCGATAACTGCACTTGGAGCATCTTTGTCTTCAAGAGCTGCAGAGAAGTATTTTGAAAGAACTGCCATCTGCCAGTATGTATCTTCAACTACTAAAGCTACGCTACCCTCAGGTACATAATCTTTTGTTTTTCCATCAACAATAATAGCAGCAGCTTTTGTGCTTGCCATATCTTTTACATATTTTGCATTTGATATGAATGAAAGTTGCTCACTAGAAGCATCTTTTAGTGTATTCATAGAGTTGATTTCACAATCAACTCCAGAGAAATCAGCACCGATAATAGAAGCTATTTCACTAAGTTTCATACTATCTCTCTAGTGCTACTGCACCACTTCTTACGATCTCTTTTGGATTGTATCTCTTCATAGAGTTTAAGAAGTTATCAATTCTTTTAGGCTCATCAGCAACCATTACAATTACCGTACTCTCACCTGCGTTTACAATCTTTCCGTTATACGCTTCGCAGATAGTATTGATATCACTTAGATTTTCAGTGATATCAAACTTTACAAGAGCCATCTCTTTTTCAACCATATCTTCATGCTCATATACACGTAGAACAGGGATAAGCTTATGAAGCTGCTTTGTGATCTGCTCCATAATTTTCACAGAACCTAAAGTTGCAATCGTTAAACGAGAATACTTAGTATCAGGAATAGGTGCAACAGTTAATGATGTAATGTTATACCCGCGACCAGAGAAAAGGTCAGTAATACGAGATAATACACTCGCTTCATTAACTACGATAACTGAGATTACTCTCCTTGCATTATCAGTCGTCATTACTTATCCTCCTTTTTCTCTAATAACATCATGTTAAATAAACTTCCACCGGCAGGAACCATCGGAAGTACGTTTTCAAATCTCTCAACAACAACATCAATGAATGCAACTACATTTTTCTCAACTGCATCTTTAAGTGCCGCATCAAATTCCTCTTTTGTAGTTACTCTATATCCTACACCGCCAAAAGCCTCTGCTAACTTAACAAAGTCAGGTTGCATAGAAAGGTCAGTTTCAGAGTGACGCTTGTCATAGAAAAGCGTTTGCCACTGACGTACCATCCCTAAGAAGTTGTTATTTAAAATAATATTGATAACCGGAAGTTTCTTCTCAACTGCCGTCATCAACTCTTGAACATTCATAAGAATTGAACCGTCACCCGTAAAGTTTACACTTACTTTTTCAGGCGATGCAGATTTTACACCCATAGCTGCCGGAAAACCGAATCCCATTGTTCCAAGTCCACCAGAACTTATAAACTGGCGAGGTCTTGTAAATGGATAGAATTGAGCCGACCACATTTGGTGCTGTCCAACATCTGTAGAGATATTTGCATCATCACCTAGGATCTCTCCAACTCTTTGAATAACCCATTGCGGTTTAATTCTTTCAGAATCCTCATGGAATGTTAAAGGATGAAGCGCATTAAAATTCTCAATAGTTTCTCTCCAAGACTCATATCTTGAACCATCAATACTATCAGCCTGAGCTAACATCTCATTAACAACATTTTTAACATCACCAACGATCGGATAGTCTGCATTTACAAGCTTAGAGATACTAGCAGGGTCAATATCTACATGGATAACTCCTGCATTTTTAGCAAATTCGCTTAGTTTTCCTGTTACACGATCGTCAAATCTAGCACCAAGAGCGATAATAAGGTCAGTTTCACTCATAGCCATATTTGAAGCGTAAGAACCGTGCATACCCAGCATACCGATTAGATACTTATCATCATGTGATAAAGTTCCACGAGCCATAAAAGTCTCAACTGCAGGAATTTGTGTTTTATGTATAAGGTCTCTTACTTCATACGCTGCATTTGAGTTGATAATACCACCACCAAGGTAGAAAAGAGGACGTTTTGCTTCAGCAATCGCTTCCATCGCTTTTTTAATTTGACGAGGATTCCCCTTAACGTTTGGCTTGTATGTCTCTAAATCTAGTTCAATATCATAGTTAAACTCTTCGATCTGAGCCGTAACATCTTTTGGAATATCAACATGAACCGGACCAGGACGACCAGAAGCTGCGATATAAAACGCTTCTTTAAGTACACGTGGTAAATCTTTTGCATCTGTAACTAAATAGTTGTGTTTAGTACAAGAACGGCTGATCCCAACTGCATCGATCTCTTGAAACGCATCTGTTCCGATTAAACTCATAGGAACCTGTCCAGAGATAACAACTAAAGGGATTGAATCCATATACGCATCAGCTAAACCTGTAACTGCATTCGTAAAACCAGGTCCACTTGTAATCATAGCGACGCCGACTTTTCCACTAGCTTTTGAATATCCTTCTGCAGCATGTACTGCTGCTTGTTCATGACGAGTAAGAATGTGCTGAAAACCATCTTGTTTATATATCTCGTCATAGACATTCATTATCGCTCCACCAGGGTAGCCAAAAACTGTGTCTACACCTTCGGCGATTAGTGCTTCGATTACCATCTGTGCGCCACTAATTTGCATGAAAAGTCTCCTAATTTTTTTATATTTATGTAAAAGTTTTGGATTATACTTAAATGAAGCTATATTTTAAGTTAAAAATTCAGACTTCTTGTAAAACTATATGAAAGATATGAGAGAAGATAAAAAGATAAGCTACTTTACTCTAAAATAGATCTCATTATCATAGAAGGTCTCCAACGTGATTGAGAACCTTTTGGAAGTAGTTCAAGGTTGAGTTTTGTTTCCGGATAATACTCTTTAAAAGTCTCGAAAAAGTTATTTATCTGGTCTGTTTCACCAAATAAAGAAAGGTAGTTTTTGACACCTTTTTCAATGCTGCTTTGCACAACTCTATTATTAACGGAATTTTCTAGCTGAGAGATGTAACACCAAGAAAAAATCGTCGCTAGCGACATATGTTTAGAGTTGATGTTCAGATACTTTTCAAGCACCTTTTTAACACCTATTACGTCTCCTGTAACTGCATAGGTATTAGCTATACTTACATCTTCATTCCATTGATCTTGAAGCCATTTTCCTTCAGGAGTTTCTTGAATATCTTCAAGCTGAGCCATTGCATCGTAAGCCTCTGCCATGTTATTAGATTTTATAGCTAAATAAAATTTTTGTTTTACTTCAATATCTTTAAGTATCTCTATCGATTCCTCTTTAAAGTCATCAAAATCTTTTAAAACACTCAAAAGTTTTCCAGCAGTATGCAAGTCATCTTGTGCCAGTGCATCATGCGCCTTCATATAAAGGTTGTCCGAAAAACTCATCAGTGTCGTATATTCAGGCAACTCTGTTAAAAAAGGATTCTGTTTAATCAGCTGCATTGCCATTTTAAAATCTTTTTTAGAGATAGACTCTCTAAATCTTAAATAGATAGCTGATTTTGTAAAAAGTTCCTGGATAAACTTTGTCTTTTCACTAATCCCACGATACGGCATCAACATATCTTTTGCACTCTGTAAAGTTTTTGGATTGAGCATCATCTTTTGTGCTTTTGCAAATGAAGTTTTCCATTTTGTCTCAAGAGCTCTATAGATTTTTGTATCTTTATATACAGGAAAAGAGTTAGCCAAAGAGTATGCAAGAGCTAACTTATTGTTTCTCGCATTATCTACAAACTTTGGATACTGTGCATAATCTAGAAAAAGCTTTTGGATTATCTTATTTTTTGAAGGGATATCTTTAAACTGATTCAATAACAGTTGTGCCCTGCTTCTATCTCCGTTTTCAAGTGCGATTTTTGCTTTTTCTAATGTTTTTTCCCATAGGTTTGACACTAATTCGTAGATACTTGTGTATCTCAAAATCGGGTTTTTTTCTATCTCCTCTTGAATCGCTTCAAACTGCTTGTTTTTCAAGAGTATTTTAACTTGTTCAAGTCCCTCAAAAATATCATAATAGATTAAAAAACCATCTTCCGTACCAATGATAAGCTCATTTTTTTCTCCGTCAAACTCCATCGCCGTAATAGGTGATGTCATTTTAATAAACCTAGTAGAGATAGCCTCGTAAGTGTTGAGATCATACACAAGTACATACCCTAAATGTGTCCCTAAAAATAGGAACCTTTCATCATCACTGATAACCATCTCACGCACATCGTCATGGATACCTTGCAATCTTGTAATCACTTTTGATGTGTGGATATTCCATATAATAGCTTTTGAATCTTTATCTATACTAACAAGCTTGTTTTTATTAAAGAACTTGACCTTCATTACCGGAGCAGCATGAGCTCTAAGTCGTTCTTTTGGAGTCATTGTAACAAGGTTATAAACAGATATTTTTCTGTCATAACTAGCCGTTGCTACCCAATTGGCATTTTTTGAAAATGCAATATCGTTAATAGTATCTATATGGGAAGGAAGCGTAAACATTAGCTTGCCGCTTTTTACATCGATGGCAAAGATTTTTCCGTCATCTCCGCCTGAGAGCATAAATCTGTTTAAAGGATCAATTGCTACACATGATGCCTCACCGTGATGTCTGTCAACTTTAGCTACAAGTTTCTTTGTTTTTGCATTGTAAAGTCTGGACTCCTTGGCATCGGCAGACAGAGATGCAAGATAGTACTGGTCCTGACTAAAGTCAACAACATTTGTCCTATAATCTTTATGCTCAATACCCGCTTTAAATCCATCCATAAGAGAGAGTGAATCGTTATTAAAAAATCTGATGGTAGTTTCATTATCTATTACTAAAAGTGTGTTGCCTTCTTTATACAGTTTTAATAACACAATAGGTTTGACAACACTTTTACTTTTGATAACTTTCATAATCTACCTGATATACCCTTCTGATTTTAAAGCTGCATAGATCTCATCTTGATGCTCTTTACCTTTTGTTTCTACATGTACAGTTACATTCGCATCACCGTAATCGAGTGATACCGACGTTCTGTCATATGCAATATGAACAATGTTTGCATTGAGATCTCTTAGTATCTCAGTAAAACGCATCAATGAACCCGGTTTATCAATCAGCGTTACCGTAAGATTCATCTTACGATGTGACTTTATAAGACCTTTTTCAATGATCACAGAAAGCAGTGTAACATCCATGTTACCGCCGCTTAGAACCACTGCTACATTTTTATCTTTTATATCTTTTACTTTATCGTGTAAAAGTGCTGCAACACCGACTGCTCCAGCCCCTTCAACAACAAGTTTTTGTTTCTCTAAAAGGTATAAAATTGCACTTGCAATCTCTTCATCATCAACACTGAGTACTTCATCTACATATTGCAGGGCATAATCAAGTGTGATCTTTGATGTATCACGAACAGCTATACCATCGGCAATTGTACGAACTTTTGTAGTATCTACGGCAGTTTTCAACTCATACGAGTTTTTAAATGCAGGTGCACCGCTTGCACTGACACCTATAACTTTCGTCTCAGGAGAAAGCGCTTTAACAGCAGTTGCAATACCTGCAATAAGTCCACCGCCACCAATAGGTACGATCACTGCATCTAACTTGTCACACATATCTAGGATCTCTAAACCGACTGTTCCCTGCCCTGCGATAACTGCTTCATCTTCAAAAGGGTGTACAAACGTAAGATCATTCTTTTGCGCATACTCTTTTGCATACCCGTACGCTTCATCATAGTTACTACCGTGAAGTACAACTTCGGCACCGTAGTGTTTCACACCGTTTACTTTTGTCAGCGGTGTTGATTCAGGCATAACGATTACCGCTTTAATCCCAAAACGACTAGCTGAAAGTGCTACACCCTGCGCATGATTTCCTGCACTAGCAGCGATAACACCTTTTGCACGTTCATTGTCAGAAAGAGAAGCTATCTTATTGTAAGCGCCGCGAATTTTAAAAGCACCCGTAATTTGAAGATTTTCTTTTTTTAGAAAGATATTTGCGTTTGTAAGTTCACTTAAATATGGAGCAGAAGCCAGAGGTGTCTTTACTACAACTCCCTCTATACGCTTCTGAGCTTGTTTTATAGTTTCTAAATTTACCAAAGATGTGCCTAGCTGCAAAGATTTCTATGATCAACCATTGCACATTGATTTTGTACAACTTTGATACCGGCATTTTTCGCTTTTTCAGCCGCTGCATTGTTTACTATACCTTTTTGTGCCCAAAACACATCGATATCACCACGCTCGATACATGCATCTGCAATCGGGTCTAACGCATCAGGTTTTCTAAAAATGTTTACCATATCAACTTTAAAAGGGATCTCTTTTAAACTTCTATATACCGTCTCACCAAGGATCTCATCCTCTTTTGGATACACAGGTACTATTTTGTACCCTTGTGCTTGCATATATGCCGCTACTCTGTAAGAATCTTTTTCAGGATTTGGAGACAAACCTAAAACTGCAATAGTTTTTACACTATCAAAAATCTCTTTAACTTCATCCATATTAGAATTTACTGTCGGAAATTCGCACTCCATTTTTATCCTTTGATTATGTTTTTAATGTGATTATATCGAAAAATCTCCAAGTTTTATAGGAACTGTTGCATTATTCCATTGTTAAACTCATCAAATACATCTCTTCACCGTCTATCACTTCTACATTTATAGATTCGCACTCAGGGCAACAATAATGATTTTTTTCTAAGCTGTTTTCTTCACCGCATTCATGACACCGCACTACAACAGGTTGTATCTGTATGATAAATTCAGCCTCTTCGCATATAGTTTTCTCTTTAAAACTATTAAATGCAGTTTCAAACAGATGGATTTCAATACCGCTCATCACCCCTATTTTTGTAACTATTTTTGTTACTTTTGAGGCCTTATTCTCTTTTGCAAGATCTTCAACTTGATCCAACAATGCCTGTACTACGCTATATTCATGCAAACTATTTTCCTTTAAACATCTAACATATCCTAGGCAGCAACTCACCTGTGGGCATCTCAAGAAATCTTTTTGTACCGTGTCCACTTTTGAGTATCACTTTAGCGGGATACTCCTGTGTTATCTGTGCTATCTCAACAGAGTTTGCAGAGTTTTCAAATCTTCGAAGAACATTGATCGCTTTAGCTGCATCAGCTTTTGGTATCGCTAAGATGAAAGTCCCCTCATTTGCCAGATTCATAGCCTCAAAACCGAGCATTTCACAAAGACCGTACACCTCTTGCGATACAGGGATCTTCTCCTCTTGCACCTCTATACAAATATTTGACTGTTTTGCCCACTCATTTAGCACGGCACTTACACCTCCGCGCGTTGCATCACGCATCGCAGTTATGTTTATTCCCTCTTTTATAAGCGCTTCAACTTGAACATAAAGAGATGCACAATCGCTTTGCAGATTACTTGAGAGTTCTATCCCCTCACGTGCTGCAAAAATTGTCGCACCGTGACACCCTATATCGCGAGAGAGTAAAATGACGTCATCTTCAGATATTTTATTTGCACTCACCCCTTTTTGCTCGATCTCACCGATCCCCGTCGTGTTTATAAAGATTTTATCGACACTCCCTTTGGGAACCACTTTGGTATCGCCGCTTACAATTACGGCATTGTTTATTGCCAACTCTTTTTTCATAGAATCTACAATCTTCTCAAGCTCTTCAAGAGAAAAACCCTCCTCTATGATCACCGAACAG
Source organism: Sulfurimonas sp. hsl 1-7 (assembly GCF_030577135.1). NCBI lineage: Bacteria > Pseudomonadati > Campylobacterota > Epsilonproteobacteria > Campylobacterales > Sulfurimonadaceae > Sulfurimonas > Sulfurimonas microaerophilic. Next base: position 630,316 of record NZ_JAUIRR010000001.1, read on the forward strand.
GTAAGGTATTTCGGTTTTGCACCCATCATTGCCAGATCGTTACAAGTTCCGCAAATTGCCAGTTTCCCTATATCTCCACCGGGGAAAAAGATCGGAGAAACCGTAAAACTGTCTGTTGAAAACGCTAACTCCCCGTTATGGATCACCGCTGCATCTTCACTTTTTTCTAAGATCTCATTGGCAAAGGCTTTGTAAAACACTTTCGAGATCAGCTCGTTATTCTCTTCACCGCCGTTTCCCATAGCTAAAGTAATTTGTTTGTTCATAAAAGATTCCCGTATTTATAATAGGCTGCACAAGCACCCTCGCTACTTACCATACAGCTTCCCATAGGTGTACTCGGTTTGCATGCAGTTCCAAAGATAGAACACTGCGGCGGAGTAGCCTTACCTTTAAGTATATCTCCGCAAATGCAAAGTTTATGATCGTCAATCAGCTCGCTTTTTAGAAGTTCTTCGTAGAGTACCTCTGCGTTATAAGCACTATACTCATCCCGAAGTTTGAGTCCGCCGTTTGGAATATCTCCCAAACCTCTAAATCTAAAATGTGGCGCTTTTTCAAAATAGTTCTCATTTAAGGTTTGTGCTTTTAAGTTCCCCTCTGTATTTACGGCACGTTTGTACTGCACTTCAAGCTCACATCTTTTCTGGGCAAACTGTCGTACAATCATAGAGATCGATTCCATTACATCAACAGGCTCAAACCCTCCAACAACTACGGGCTTTTTATACTCACTTGGGAACTTATCATAGATCTGACTTCCGCTGATGACACTCACATGACTCGGTCCTAAAAATGCGTCGATCTTACACTCATCATCAGCTAAAAGCAGCTCCATCGCTTCGGGAACCGTTACATGGTTTATATGAAACAAGATATTTGAGATATTTTGTTTCACGACAACATCTAAAAGTGCCGCGCTCATCGGTGTCGTAGTCTCAAAACCGATCGCAAAGAAGATTATTTTTTTCTCGGGATTCTCTTTGGCAATTTTCAGGGTATCGAGCGGCGAATATACAAAACGCACATCAGCACCTTGTGCGCGTGCATCTTGCAAAGAACCCTTAGAACCCGGGACTTTTATCATATCACCCAAGGTTACAAGGATCACATCCTCTTGCATCGCTAAGATGTAGGCATGGTCTATCCGCTCTTTTGGCATGATACAAACAGGGCATCCCGGCCCGTGTAGAAAGTTGATATTCTCAGGCAGTAGTTGTTGCAAACCATACTTCATGATCGTATGTGTATGACCGCCGCACACCTCCATAATGTTTATGGGAGAAGAGAGCTTTTTCGCCTCTTCTTCGATCAGCTTTGCATACCCTTGAATCACTTCCGGGTCTCTAAAACCGGTATAGAGGTCTTTGAGCTGTAGTTCACCCATTATTTGCCTCTATTTGGACAATTATCATCCTCTTCGACCAAGTTTTGCCGCTCTTGCTCATCCATCTTCTCAACTAATTCGCTGTATACTTTTAAAGACTCCAAAGCATCTGCTTCATCTAGCTTGTTCATAATAAAACCGATGTGTAAAAGTACATAATCCCCTATTTTTACATCATCCTCTTCCATCAGATCCAAACCTGCTTCACGAGTAATACCCATAGTATCTACCGTTGCTACGTTTCTCTCTTTATCTATCTTTACAACTTTGCTTGGAATTGAAAGGCACATCCTAAGCTCTCATCTTGCGTTTAAATTCGATCCACTCTATAACTCTTTGGATCGAGGCAGGCTCTTTTACGCTTACCTCTAAGATGTCAACACCCGGTTTGATTTTTCGTGCCTCTTTTTTTTCATGTTCGAGGTCATAATCAAAGTGCTCTATTAAGTCCATCTTCGTTATTAAGATCAGATCAGCCTGTCGAAACATTACGGGGTATTTTTCTATCTTGTCACTTCCCTCGGGAACTGAAACCAGAACAATGTTTAAATGGGTTCCGACATCATACGAAGCGGGACACACAAGATTGCCCACATTTTCTACAAAACACAGATCAATCTCATCAAGCGGCATCGCATGCAATCCCTTGTGAACCATAAAGGCATCCAAATGGCACGCTGAGCCTGTTTGTATCTGATAGGCAGGGATTCCTTTTGCTTTAATTCTATCAGCATCACGCGAAGTCTCCAAATCCCCCTCGATAACACCAAATTTAAACTCTGCCAAATCTGCCATAGCTTCAAGCAGTGCAGTTTTTCCGCTTCCCGGTGAGCTCATAAGGTTAATACTCAGTACATTGTGGTTATCAAAGTGGCTGCGGTTATGCGCTGCTTCATGGTTGTTTTTATCTAAAATCTTTGTAATGACACTTATAGTTTTCGCATCGTTTAACTGCGGGTTATGGTGCAGTGTTTCATGCGCAGCCTGATGCTCGTGTGAGTGATCATGAGTATGTTCATGATGATGGTGATGATGCTCGTGCCCATCTCCTAAAGTTGTTCCTGTTATACTACATCCGCAATCTGCACACATATATTTTAATCCCTTTAATTATTTATGCCAAAAGCATGTTTGATCCGACTGCTACGGAAACGATTCCCGCAGCTGCAAACACTCTTCTTACATTTCTCTGATTTGTTAAAAACTCTTTATTGATATATAAAATCACTACCCCGAAGCTTAGAAAAACAACACTTACACCAAATACAAAAGCAAGTACCATAGAAAAATCTACCACCTGATTTTCCAAAACGCCCAGAGTGACAAGCATTCCGCGAACTCCGCCTATCCCCATAAGTGCGCCCATAGTCCATGCCGATGTCGATGCATAGGAACTGTTATGGGAATGCTCTTTTCCAAAATAGATGTGCATATGCTCTTTGTCATCATGGATGTGTTTGTTGAGATGTATTTTGTTTGATGCAACCATATACAAAAGATATACACCCATAGCGATAATTACGCTTGAAGCTATTATATCTCCGTACATAGTAACATTTTCGGGTAAATTATAGCTCTGTAAAATTTTTGCAAATAGAAAAAGTGTGATCCCGTGACCAAAAGCAAACATGATCGTAATCATCATCGTTTTTTTGATGGACTTTCCTATGGAAAAATCGGCTATAGCAGTTAAATGATCAGCTCCAAATGCATGTAAGATTCCATACCAGAGCATGAGAAAATAAGCCGTTTCCATATATGAGTCCTTATACCGCGTGCGTATATATTCAATTTTAAAAGATTTTATATTACATTACGTAAAACAAACATAAAAAAGCCAATTTCTTAGGTATAAGTAGTTAAACTTTTAGCAAAACAGTATTTTAAAGGGAAGATGTGAAAGAGTTAGTAGTTTTAGGTGTCGGAAATATCTTACAGCATGATGACGCTATAGCAGTATATGCCTCACAGTATATAAGCGACAACTACACTTTTTCACCCGACATAGATATTATAAACGGCGGAGTTGAGGGGATAAACCTTCTCAACTTTTTTATGGAGTACAAATACATCCTCATTCTTGATGCTATAGATATAGAAGATGAAGCGGGAGCTATTTACCATATCCCCTCAGAGGAGCTTACAGGTTTTGGAGTGAATTCCGGAAGTGCGCACGACATTGGAGTACTTCAATGCTTTGAGCTTTTGGAACTGATGGGGAAAAAGGCACCAAAGTCTAGTGTTCTTGGGATCGTACCACATAAAATAGATACCCATATAGGTCTAAGCGAAACACTCCACGAAAAATTTGAGATCTACATACAAACACTTCTAAACATTCTTAGCGATCTCAATATAACGGCTACAAAAAATGATGCTGAAGTATTTCTTGATGATGTGATCGAGAAGTTTAATAACCCTAGAGGGCTGTATTAGAGTTTTTTTATTTCTGCCAAAATACAAGTTATTTTTGTTTTTTTAAGTTAATATACATATAATATATCTAATTAAATTGTTTACCTAACAAAAGGATTTAAATGAGTAGAATTTTTGAAGACAATGAAATAGAAGGTAAAACTGGAACAGAACTCCAACAAGCTACACAGCAAATCAAACAAAGATTTGATCAAAAGAGAGGTTATTATCATAACTTACGCAATCAACAAACTTTTTTTGAAAACTGGAATGAACTCAACCAACGTATAATTGATTTTGACACTAAATACTTCACTCCATGGAACCAACAATGGGCTACTATTCAAAGAACAAACAATCCCCAAAGCATTTTAACTTCTTTTCAAAATGCTTTGGTCTTTTTTAACGACATGGATGAATTTATACTCAGCATATCAAATACCAATCAGAACAGTGAAGAGATTGAAAGTTTAAAAACAGAAATACTACAACATGTTGAAAGAGATATTTTAGATTTGAAAGCAAATATTTCTTCCGAAATAGAAAGAGGCATCAATAATTTGGTTGGTTTAAAAGCTGAATTAGGATTACAAAAAAACTTTAAAGATAATATTGATACAGAATTAAAAACCTCTATGAAATTTCGCTTTCGTTTTATGTCAGGATTTATGATAACATTATTTTTATTACCAATGCTTGTTTTATCTACATATTATTTTGATATTTTTAAAAATATTAATACAACTGAACTATATGTTTTAAGGATCGGTATAACTATTTCACTAGCATTTTTTTCTTATTTCTTGTATTCTCAATATAAATTATATCAAATAATTTGCTTACGTTACTCACACTTACAAGGTTTTTTAGGTGGTGGAGCAACATTTATTGGACAAATCATTGGATCAGAAAATTCAGAATTAAAACAAGATATTAATAAAAAACTTGCCGAATTATTTATGGAATTAGAACATGTTTTTGGAGTTGCTAAAAAAAGTTCACATCCAGCTGAAATCTCTATTGAAAAAACAGGTGAACTTCTTGATAAGATTGCAAACATAACAAATGCATCTCCAAAAGCTTAAAAAGCTACATTAGTAGTTTTATACTTTGCAAGTTCTTTCCCTTTTGCATCTATAACATGCACCGCACATGCCAAACATGGATCAAAAGAGTGGATAACCCGCAATACTTCTAACGGCTTTTCTCTATCTTCTATCTTTAAACCAATTAAGCCCTCTTCGTATGCACCTCTGAGTCCGTCAAAGTTTTTCGGTGTGGCATTCCAAGTTGTCGGAGCTATTACCGAATAGTTTTGTATCTTTGCATCTTTTATGTTGATAAAGTGAGAAAGCATCCCTCTTGGCACTTCCAAAAATGCCCTTCCCTGCGTTTGTGTCTCTAAAGCTTCAAAACTGTACTTTGTCCATGTATCGGTATCGTAGTATTTTATATTTTGCAGCAACTCTGAAGCAATCTTGAAAATATACTCACATACATAAATGCTCTCTATTGCGCGGGCTGCATTTCTCCCTACAGATGTACAAATATCGATGAGTTCCAAATTGGTCTCTTTTAAGAACTCATCTACAAATGAAGTGATGAGAGGATTCTTTTTAGAATAGCTTATGAGCAGTCGTGCGAGCGGTCCCGTCTCCATCGGCTGTTTATCGTAACGCGGGGCTTTGATCCATGAGTACTTGTCATCATTTTTTGCTGTTTTTAAAGAGCCGTCACTGTTTAGATCGGTATATTTTACTTCCTGCTCGGGCGTACTACCGTCATACCAAGATCGATCAACCTCTTCGGTAATTTTTTCAGGATCAAAATCTTGCACATTCTCAAAATCGTGCTTGTAGATTACACCGTCGCTAAAGAGTTTTCTCTCCCCTTCAAAGCTGTAACCGCCCGATGACATGTAGTTCCCATTAGCTCTTCCGATGCCCGCTTTTATCTCATCACGATACACCATCGCCAAGAGTTTTGCATCCGGAAGGTATGCCCGCTGGATAAACTCCTGTGCCTCTTTCATAATGAAAAGATAGTCATTTACCCTTTGAGGATTCAACATATCTGCTACACTTGTCACTCCGCCAACTACCAGAGTTTGGGGATGGGGAGTTTTTGCACCGAAAATCGCTACCGCTTTACTCACCTTTGTTTGAAACTTGAGCGCTTCGAGATAGTGAGAAATAAGCAGCAGGTTTTGCTCAGGAGAGAGTTTATATGTTTTATGCCCCCAGTAGCCGTTGGCAAATGGGCCGAGCTTTCCACTTTTTACAAAAGTATCCAGTTTTTTCAATGTCTCTTCATAGTGAGAATGGGAGTTTCTAAAAGGGTTTTCATGGTACTTGTGTGCCTCTTTGGATGTCATTTTCGGATCAGCATTTAGGGCACTGGTTACATCCACATAGTCTAAAGAGTGCAGATGATAAAAATGAACCACATGATCCTGAATAAACAGTGCCATAGCCATAAGATCACGAATGATCTCGGCATTTTTAGGAATCTTAAGAGAGTATGCATCTTCAACACACGTTATAGCTCCACGAAAATGGGAGTTTGTACACACGCCGCAAATACGCCCCGCCATCAATCCCGCATCTCTTGGATCGCGACCTTGTAGTATAGTCTCTATTCCTCGAAACAGCTGTCCGCTTGCCCAGGCATCTTGAACGACATTGTTCTCATCCACCTCAACCTCTACACGCAGATGTCCCTCTATTCTCGTGATTGGATCGATAACAATTTTTTTAAGACTCATCTTCTACTTCCTCTTCATACTTTCTCTCATTGGCAAACTTATCAAAAAAACCGGCCTCTACACACCCCATACAACCATGACCCGCTTGAACAGGCCAACTTGTACCACCGTTAAACTTCATAGTCGGGCAGTTTGCATTTGCATAAGGACCTTTACATCCCATCTCAAAAAGGCAGTACCCTTTTTTGGCACCCTCATCGCCCCACTCTTTTACAAACTCACCAAGTTCATAGTGTCCGCGTCTCTCACAGTTGTCATGGATTCTCCCCTCGTAAGCCCACAGAGGTCTGTTGAACGAATCCAATGGCGGTAACTCTTCGAACATCAGGTACGAAAGAAGTGTGCCTACAATATTTGTCGGGTTTGTAGGACAACCCGGTATGTTTATAACATCGTCACGCCCAAGCGCTTGTGCTACACCTACAGCTCCCGTCGGGTTTGGAGCAGCAGCTACCACTCCGCCGTCAAATGCACAACTTCCAACCGCCATAATAAGTGCCGCATCTTTGGCTGTTTTTTGTAAAAGTTCAAGTCCCGTTGTACCCTTTGGACCGATTCTTAAGTACTTTCCATCCATTGCAAGCGGAACAGCCCCCTCTACTATGAGGACATACTCCCCTTTTTGATTTTTAACGATATCTTCTAAAACAGTTTCACTCTGATCACCGCTTGGACTCATTAACAACTCATGATAATCCAGCGACACATAATCAAATATCAGATCTTCTATTGCCGGGTTTTCCGATTTTATAAAAGCTTCCGAGTTCCCACTACAATCTGCCAGCTCCAGCCAAATAATAGGTACGCGGTTGAGTGTTTTGATCCCTCTTTCTACAACCTCTTCAAAATTGGGGTGCAGTTGCATATTTGCAGTTACCATAGAGATCCAACTGTTGACTTTATGCTTTTCGATCTCTATCGACTCTAAAGCATTCTCCAAATTCTCTGCGGAGAGGTTGTTTCTAGGATGCAAAGTGTTGAATTTATCAAGACGTTTTTGTACAGCTTGTATCTCTTTTTCTCTTTGTAGCTCCTCAGGAGTTTTTCTCACCATATTTGGATCGATGAGATCTTGCGAGTCTTTTATGATATCTTGTACCATCACCTTACATTTTCCACATACACGACCCGCCTGGGAAAACGGTGCCAACTCAGAAAATGAAGCGATTCCCGTCTCTTTTACAATATCTACAAGGTCTTGCTGATACACATGTTCACAACTACATACAAGTCTTCCGCGCTCACCTACAAGTCTGTTCTCATAAAGGTAGTTAATATCTACTTTTTGTCCGCTATCCATAAGCGTCTCTAAATACCCTACGTCAACATTTGAGTTTATCCCGATAAAGCGTGTCAGTTTATCCCCGTTGAAAAAGTACTCATCTATTCTGTTGTCTTTTTTCGATGTTATTAAAACCTTTTCATACTCACAAGAAAAAGATGGAGAGCGCACCTCTATAAGATCGAAGTTCCCAACTTTGAGCATATCTACATCGATCTCACGAGTGAACTCTTTTTTCTCCAGGTTTAATATATGAGCAATGGCACAATCAGCCTGAAGTGTACACGCTTTTACATGCCCCGCTATAAAGTTAAACTCTTCCACTTCAGCACATTCACCTATAGCATAGATATTTTCATCTTCGGTTTGCATATAGTTATTTGTAAGAAGCCCTTTATTCGACTTAAGAACATCACGAAACAGTTCTATATTTGGTTTTATTCCCACTCCAAATACAACAAAAGGGTTTTCAATTTTCATCTTCTTGGTTTGCAGGGAAGTTATCTCGGAGTTGACTACCTCTTTATCTATAATCTCATCCTCATACGAGATCGAGACTTTTCCATTTTCTGTGTAAGAGTTTTCTATAGTTTTAATAGCATCGATCGAGAGGTCTTTACTGTAAAGAGCGTTAGAGCGTACAAGGAGTGTAATATGCTTGACCGCATCCATATCACTCAATGTTTCAAGCAGTTCGAGTGCTATCGGTCCGGCACCTACGATCACAACCTCTCTGCCCTGAACACCCTCATGGATCTTTTTACAATCACGGGCACTTCTAAAAACGGTAGCGTTTGAAATGTTTTGTATATCAAAGAGTGTAATAGGTAAAGAGCCTGTAGCGATAATGAGCTTGTCATAACCGTACATTGCATCCTCGGTTAATACACGCTTATGCTCTCTGTCAATAGATGTAATTTTTTGACGCAGTTCCAGTTTTATCTTAGGGTGGAGCGGGATGGCAATATCATCGACTTCATCAGAGTCGTCTACCAAACGGCATAAGTGGATTCTGTCATACGAGGGATACTCTTCATCACTTAAAAGAACTATATCTAAAGAGATATCCTCTTGAATCAGTTTATTTGCAATATAAGCACCTGCAATCCCCGCACCGATAATTACAACTCTCATGACTCACCTCATATAGCATTTCTTTGCTCTTATTGTATCAAGAATTAAAGTAACTCGCTACTATCTCATCCAATTCTATAACATTTTCTCTTTGCTTGGCTTCAATTCCCAACAATTTCATTTGAGATAGCACACTTTGAATATATATTTGCCACTCTTTTCTTAAAACGTCACTCACTCCAACCTCAACACTCATAATGTCATTTGGGACAATACTTATAACTGTTGTCTTAGCTACAGTTCCGGACAAAGAACATACTTGCAACATCTCGGCAATTTCAACTTCGCTCGCTGTCTTTTTGACTATGTCACCCTCTAAGAACTGCTCTGTATTTTTTATGATTATCTCGCCTGCATCTCTGTTTTGCTCCGAAGAGGTATTGACAATGAGGAGTTTATCATACGCTTGTAACAGCTCCATAAGTTTTAGTCCTAAAGTCCCGCCCTCTATTATCTCAAAGGGGATAGAAAAATCGTAGTTCTCTTTTATATAACGCACGGCATAAACGCCTATACCTTCATCTTTAAAAAGAACGTTTCCCGAACCCACCAGTGCTATGTTTTTTCCCATCTTATTTCTCTTTTTTCATATGCAGTGCATAGTAGGCTTGACCAAGAGATATACCACCGTCATTGATCGCAGTTTTACTCTGGAAATAGTAATCTATACCATTCTTTTCAAAAGCTGCAATAGTTTTTTCAAGCAAGGTTTTGTTTTGAAATACACCGCCGCTCAAAATCACAGGCAGTTCGGGATGTTTAAGTGCGAGCTCAACCATTATATTTTTGAGTGTATTTATAAATTTTGAGGCGATCAATGCTTTTTCTTTTTCGTTTAATATCTCTACTATCATCTCTTTAAACTCTATTATCTCATTGTTGATTCTATAGGGATAACTTGCATCACTTTTATGCTCTTGTGCACACTTCTCAACGATCAGCCCGCTTTCCCCCTCATAACTTAGGTTATTTAGGTTACCGCCAAAAGCATACACGGCATCAAACAATCTGCCGATCGAACTGCTCTTTGGAGAGTTTAGCTGTTTTGTGTACATGAGGTGGTAATTATCTATCTCTTCTTTGGAAAAGGAGTTTACTAGCTCATGCTCCATCTCTAAGATCTCCTCTTTAGTAAAAGATTCAAACAACAATGAAAGTGCTACACGTCGAGGTTCTTTTACAGCCTTTTCTCCCCCTAAAAGAGAGAACTGTTGAAGATGATACAATCGTTTATACTCACTTGAACTCACACGTAAAACTTCACCGCCCCATAAAGTGGCATCATCTCCGTAACCAGTACCGTCAAAACAAAATGCTAAAGCCTCATCTTCCAAGTTATACTCTGCCATACACGCCAGTGCATGTGCATAGTGGTGTTGCACTTCCAAAAGCTCTGCATCTTTATGCTCAGCAATGTAGCTTTTTGCCCATTTACTCGTTTCATAGTGTGGATGTTTATCGCATACAATGATGTCGGGTTCAAAATTGTACAGCCGTTTAAAAGTATCAAGTGTGCGTAAGAAATACTCAAAGGCTTCGAGTGAATTTAGGTCGCCTATGTGGGGAGAGAGGATCATATGGTTTTCAAATGCCAAAGTGATGGTACTTTTTTGATGCGCACCGAGAGCGAGTATCTTTTTAGTAGATGTGTGCTTTTGATGAAAACTTTGTGGTGTAAATCCGCGGGCATTTCTTAAAACGATCTGCTTCTCTGCAACACTGCAAACCACACTGTCATCACAGGCATTAACTATCTCTCTATTATGTGAGAGAGTGTGTTCAAGAAACGGAAGCTTTTTATGCAACTCCTCTTCATCGGTAATGATAGGCTCATCACCCAAGTTTGCACTTGTTGCCACTATAGGATGCTCAAGCTTTTCTAAGATCAGCTCATGCAGAGGGGTATAAGGTAAAAACACACCTACTCTGTCAATATTTGGTGCTATGAGAGAGGATAAAAAGCTGTTCTCTTTTTTTCTCACTATAACTATGGGACGCTCTTTTGAGAGGATCAGCTCCTCATCTTTCTCGCTCAAGTAAGCTGCCTTTTTAATTTCTTCAATATCTTTAAACATCACCGCAAAAGGTTTCGTCGGACGGTTTTTATGTTTTCTTAGCTCCTGCACCGCTTGATCGTTTGTGGCATCACACACTATATGAAACCCGCCCAACCCTTTGAGCGCCAAGATTTTGCCATCGTTAATATAACCGGCAAACTCCTCTATGGAAAAGTTCAGTGTAGGTCCACAATCAAAACACGAGCTTGGCTGTGCATGAAAACGGCGATCTGTCGGCTCGCTATACTCTTTTTGACACTCCTCGCACATCTCAAACTCTTGCATTGAGGTGTTTTTTCTATCATAGGGCAGCTCTTTAACTATGCTGTATCTCGGTCCACAGTTTGTACAGTTGATAAAAGGGTATTTGTAACGTCTGTTTGCTGGGTCGTTCATCTCATCTCTGCAATCTTGGCACATTGAGATATCTGGCGAGAGCATTGTAGTGACATCGGTATTATTTGAGCGAAGAATTGAAAACTCTTGCGTGTTTTGGAGTTCAAGTGTTTGTAGCTCGATCCTGTCTATGCGAGCCAATGGCGGGTGTTTCTCTTTTAGCTCTTCTAAAAAACTCTCTATAGAGCTATTTAGCCCTTCAACCTCTATAACTACACCCTCGCCGCTGTTTAATACATATCCTGACAATGAGTGCTTAAGTGAGAGCTGATATACAAACGGGCGAAATCCGACACCTTGTACCACCCCTGCTATATCCAGTCTTAATCGTTTTTGAGAGTTCTTTTTCATTGGTTTGATTATACCTGATATATGCTATACTTCAAAGATGTATAACCATTCGTATCCAGTTTTTATCCACTATATTTTCACCTCTCCAAAACACAACTACTTTACAAGAGAAAAATTTGACGCAGGCGATGCACCTACCATAGAGCATTCAAATATAAAACTTTATAAAGATAAAGGGTTAGAGGGTGACCGCTTTGAGTTTTCGAAATATCCGATCACACTCATCTCTGCCGAAGTGATCGATGAGACCTCTAAAGAATTAGGCTTTGAGGTAGATCCGAAACTGTTCCGTAGAAACATAGTTATTAGTGGCATCCATCTTAATTCTTTGATCGGAAAAAAGTTTTATCTGGGTGATGTGCTTTGCGAAGGTGTGGCTCATTGTGCACCCTGTACCTGGATGAATGCCGTGATCGCAAAAGGTACTTACAAGTTGATGAAAGGGAGAGGCGGTCTGCGTATAAGAGTTTTAAGCGATGGAGTATTGGAACTTGGAAGTACTACGATCACTACCGATGAAGCAATCACGCTTGAGCCCATTACTCCCCTTAGCACTCCAAAAATACCAACTTAAATATTTAAAATAGTATATAGTTTACAACATACTTCTAAGTATGATCGCATAATGCAATACTACGAGGTTTAAAAACAGAACCATTAAAGAGGAACTGCGTGAAAGAAAGTTTTGCAGTTTTGTACGACATTTGCCATTTGTTTTAAAGGCCACAACAAAGTGTATGATAGTAAAGAGTATTACAAATGCAACAAGCATCATCTTATTGAAAAAGACAGTTCCAAGCGGGCTTGTATCACCCTCTAAGAGTGCATATATTAGCCCTTTGTCATCTGCCATCAAGATACCGCTTACAAGCAGGATTACAAGTGATACAATCTCAAAATAGCCGAAAATCGGGCCAATATTTGGATACACCTCTTTTTGTTTCGATTTATCTCGAAGCGATACTCCCAAAACAAACATAAAGATCGAACCGCCGATCCAAGCCATTGCGGCCATTAGGTGAAAGTGTATTAAAAACTCCAAATATTTCCCTTATACAATCTAAAATTGTATTTTAACGGATCTTCTTTGTCAAACTCTTTAATTAGTTGTCGTCTCTAACTTTCTTTTGCAGTTTTTTAATGATATTCAATTGTTGTTGAGATATATAATGATTTAAGTCCTCTTCAATATTCTTCTCATCATCAAAATTTACAATCACTTTAAAACCTGATTTTATAGCTGAGATTTTTTTAACTGTTCCTGCATATTTATTTTCTTTTTGATTAAAAGATGCCCAGATAAGCACAAACTTTCCCTCTTCTAAATCATGTAAATTTTCAGATACCAGGACACAGGTTTCTGAAGATAAAGATTTAATATATGCCTTAAACCTGCCTTTTGATGTCTTTACACTAACTAACAATGGTCGTTCAAGTTTCACACGAATCTTTCTTCGATCGAGTGGAGATTCATCTACATATTGAAAATCATGTATTAGTAGCCTGTCGCCATTTGTTTGAATATCTTTAACAACTGCCTGAATATTATTTCCTTCGTTCATTTTAAGATAGACTTTATCATTTACCTTCATGGAGTACAGTGCCAGTTTACGAATCTTTACTACTAAACTATCTCTATTTATGTGTAAAATCTCTGCATCGGACTTTATTGCAAGTTCAAAATGGTAGTTAGTCAATGAAAGTTTTATATCCTCTTTTTGATGACTTTTCATTACTTCTAAGATCGTTGTCGCTTCTTCTGTTAATAGTTCTTCTTCCGATAAGCATTCTTCTTTTTCAAGACTCTCTCCAACACTGTTTTCCAATACATGAGCGACTCTTTGCTGTCGGAGAGTATGTACAAGTTCATCCACTCTTTGCCATCTAAGAGTATCTGCAAGTTCTTCCACTTCTGGCTGCAAAGGATTATCTACACGTTCTTCTATTCTTTCCAGACTCACTAGATACCTACCATCAGAATACATTTTAATAATGTACATTTTCATCATAATCTCTTTTGCAAGAGTATGATCAAAAATAGAAACTTTACAATTCCCTCTATTATCTAAAAGTATATTATTTAGCCAATCTATATATTGTTGTGATCTAAATAATTCTTCATCAGCATCCACTTGATTTATAAAACTAAAAGGATGGGAAAAGCGTTGTTGGAAACCATCCAAACCACTCATCCCCGTAGCAGCAAAAAAGGTCTGATTCGCCAAATAAATATTTTCTTCTCTAAATTTAAAAATAATATTTGTTTGTGTATCTATAATCTGTTGCACTCTTTCTATATAGTATTCCTCACAATCACCATCTTCACTGTTGTGTTCTAGAGAGAGTGTATATCTTATATCGTAATTCTTTAATACATTTGCAATATTACGATCAAAGATCTCACCGATTTTTTGTTGAAACATATTGTATTCAGAAAGGTCATTTGAGAACTGATTTAATTTATTGAAAACGGCATCACGTAAATAAGAGCATATTAAAAAGATATCTGTCGATTTAATATTTTTCTTAATCATAAGTTCGACAAACTTATCCATTATAGGGCAAGTACCAACTTCTCTTTTCCCTATGAGAATTCTAATATTATACCTGACTATTGGCTTTGCAAACTTCTCGGCAAAACTATTTAAACTAATCTTGTAGCGTAAAAATAGTTCTTTGATAAGAGGCTGAGAAAGCCATTGATAAACAATTTTATTCGACTGAGGTTCAAGCCAGTTTCCAATTTTTTTTAATTCGCTCATCTATAGTCCATCTCATACATTATGAAACTATCTTTCAATATAGTATAAATAATGTGATATATTATTTTAATAAATTATATATCATACTAAATAGAAAATTGTAATATTTATTAAGATTATTTTATTTTTTTATATATGGGGATAATTTTTGTGATAATAATATAATAAAAATCTATACAATATTGTTGAAAAGATATAAATTTAAACTATTTTTTCTTGCCCTAAGCGGTACAATGCGAAGTCGTATTTTAAGGGATCTTCTTTGTCAAACCCTTTAAGTGTCTCTGTCAGCTCAATCGCAGCATGAAGATCATACGTTTTTCTCTTAAGCAGACCCAGTTTACGACTTACGTTAAAAGTATGTGTATCTAGCGGCATAATAAGGTGAGCCTTATCTACCCTGCTCCAAAGCCCAAGGTCTATCTCATCTGAGCGAACCATCCATCTCAGCCACATCATCCAACGCTTTAGTGCTCCGGCACCCTTTGTTTTTGTTGTTACTTTTCCGACTAAAAAAGTGTAGCCTCTTGAGCTGTGTGGGTAGAGCTCATACAGTTTTTCTATGAGCACATTAATCCCCTCTATGACATTAGAGTTCTCTTTATATCCGCTTACAAAAACATCCTCTAAAGTGGTGTGCTCTTCTAAACGTTTGAGTGCTATAAACAAAGCGATCACATCAGCGTTTGTTTGAAATCTGTAGTAGTGTTTTTTTAATCCCTCTTCGATCTCTTCATCGCTCTTTTGCAAAAGTGAGAAATCTAAAGAGTCTAAAAAATTCACGATCTGCTTTACGTTTCCATAGGCAAAAAGGGAACATATCAGTGCTATTACATCGCTATTGTATTTTCGTGCAACTATAATGGGGTCGAGCTTCTCTTCACACACCTCTTCATAAGAGTTACGCAGTGCAACCTCACGATCGAGCAGCTCTTTTACATTCAAGAGAGACCTAATTGGTAGAGTTTCTTTCTCTCACTTGAACCCGCGATATTGAGCTGTTTACGATACTTTGCAATTGTGCGGCGCACCATTTTTACTTTGAACTTCTCTTGGATAAGATCAAGCAGTTTCATATCGCTCAGAGGCTTTTCACGACTCTCCGCTTTTACTAGCCCTATTAAGAACTCTTTGATAGCCGCATTACTTACATCTTCGTCAATTGCCGTAGTAAAAAAGTCTTTCATTGCTAATACACCGCGATCACAGGCGATATACTTGTTTGCAATGGCACGCGAGATCGTTGAGGGGTTATGCCCAAACTCGTCTGCCAAAGTTTTAAGAGTGAGCGGCATAATCTGCCCGCCGATAAAAAAGTCGTACTGATACTCAACGATCATAAGACCCACTTTATAGAGTGTCGCTTTTCTCATCTCAAGGGCATCTACTAAAGATTTCGCTTCTTTTATCTTCTGGCTTATAAAGTCGTGTTCAACTCCGTAAGATGTATCTATGTTGATAGCAGGATAGTAAGCATCGTTTAGCTTCACTTCGATCTGCTGCTCATCGTTAAAGTAGATCATCAGATCGGGAACTACGTGGCTTGAGTCCTCTTGGTACTCAATGTTCGGCGGGTTTTTAAATGTAGAGATAATGTGCATCACCTCTGAGAAATATGGCTGATTTGAATAGCTGTGAATGTTTTGCAGATCGTTTATCATCTCTACTGCCAGCGGATAGGCTTCATTTGAAATCTCGGAGTTGTCAAGCTGAAATAAAAATGACTCTGAGAGATCTTTTGCACCGATCCCCATAGGCTCGATATGGGCAAATCGCAGACGAACTTTTTCAAAAGCATCAAGATCTATGTTATGCTCTTGACAAAACTCATCACTCTCCCCCTCATAGTAACCGTTTTCATCCAGGTTTGCTACTACAAACTGTGCTATTGCTTGAGAGATAGGTGTAGGGAATAAAGGCGCTTCAAGCTGCTCATCCAACACCTCATACAAACTTTTACTCTGAATAGTAAGCGCTTCTATCTGTTCAGTTCTTGAGTTGTTTACACCGCTGCCAGATACGATCTTTTTTGGGATCTTCTTTTCAAAATCCTCCTCATATCCCGACTTTACCTCTACAACAGGGTTTGCACTGACAAAGGGCTCCATAGCCTCACCCAAGTCTGAAAGACTAGAATGAAGTATCGGAAGCCAGTTTCTCAGTGTATTTGAGAGTTTGTGCTTGGTTTCAACACTTTGCGATTGCCTAAGAACTGCCAATGCCGAGCCTACAATTTAAAGTTTTCACCGAGATAGTGCGTTCGAACATCTTCGTTTTGTCCGATCTCCTCACTCGTTCCGCTTGCAAGCAGTTCACCCGATTTAATAACATACGCTCGATCACATACATCTAACGTTTCACGAACATTATGATCAGTAATAAGTACACCGATATCGTAAGAAACAAGTTGATGGATAACTTTTTGAATGTCCATAACCGCGATTGGATCAACCCCCGCAAAAGGTTCATCAAGAAGTAAAAACTTCGGATGATTTACAAGCGCACGAGCAATCTCGACACGACGACGCTCACCACCTGAAAGTGAGATACCTTTACGATAACGAATCGGCTCAATGTTGAACATATCAAGCAGTTCTAAAATACGCGCTTCCTGCGCAGCTTTGTCTTTGATCCCGACCTGTGCAGCGATCATAAGATTGTCCTCTACACTAAGGTCTTTAAAGATCGAAGCCTCTTGAGGCAGGTACCCAATCCCCTTTAAAGCTCTTTGATGCAGCGGTTGACCCGTCAACTCATCCTCATCAAAAAACACTTTTCCGTCACTTGCAGCAACAAGTCCGCAGATCATATAAAACGTAGTTGTTTTTCCAGCTCCGTTTGGTCCAAGAAGTCCGACAACTTCACCGCTTTTTACCTCTAAACTAATCCCTTTAACAATGTTAAGGTCTTTAATGCTTTTTTTTAATTCAACCGCTTTTAGCGTATGCATACAGTATACTCTCTTTTATCATCTGAAATCTTTTCTATCTCGATCGAAACTACGTCAAATCCCGCTGCATCGAGTATCTTCTCTAGCTCGTCATTACCCCACTCTATGAAGTGCAGTCCCGGCTTTTCAAGCTCTTCAAGCATCCCCAGAGCTACAAAATGATCAAGCCCTTTGTTGTAGATGTCGTAATGGTACGTATCATCTCCGTAACATTGTTGGAGCGAGAATGTAGGTGATGTTACATCATCACAAAGTCCTTTGAGTTTCGCTATAGTTTTTACTAAAGTCGTTTTTCCGGCTGCAACGTCACCTTTTAAGATCACGACACCTGCACTAAAACGGTCTAAAAACTCAGACGCGAACCCATCCAATTCCGATAATCCCAGTGTGTATGTTGTCTCTTTCATAGCCTACTCTTTCACAGCTTATTTGATATCTCAACAATCTGTTTTAATTTCTTCTTGGCACGTGCATTTGCAAGTGCTTCTCTACCCATCTCCAAACCATCTTGAATATCACGCGCAAGCCCCTCAACCATCAATGATGCTGCAGTGTTTAAAAGTACAATATCTCTTTGTGCAGTTGTTCCATTATTATTGAAGATATCAAGCATAATCTTTGCATTTTCTTTAGCTTCACCGCCTTTGATAGCCTCCAGAGGTGCTAAAGAGAGTCCATAGTTTTGCGGGTCTATTTCAAACTCTTTTATCATACCATTTTCTAAACGCGTTGCATAGGTAATATCACTAATACCTATCTCATCCATCCCCTCTTTAGAGCTTACAACCAACGCTGAAGTAGCACCGTTCATCTTTAGTGCTTCAGCCATCTTTGTCGTAAAGCTTTTATCGAATACTCCAAGCATATACTTCTTAATATCTGCCGGATTTGTTAACGGTCCTAATACATTAAAGATAGTTTTATGATCGATCGACTTTCTGATCGGCATAATAAACTTCATTGCCGGATGATGGTTTTGAGCAAACATAAAACACCAGCCCGCTTCTTCTAAAAGTCTTGCGTTTTGTTCTATACCTAAAGAGAGATTTACCCCTAAAGCCTCTAGAACATCTGCACTTCCGCTTTTTGAAGTGATTGAGCGGTTTCCGTGTTTTGCAACCATACCGCCGCATGCAGCTGTAAGTATTGAGGTTGTAGAGGAGATATTGAAACTCCCTATCTTGTCTCCGCCCGTTCCAACGATGTCGATCGCCTTATCTCTTGTCTCATCAGATATAGGAAGTTTTACAGCATGCGCTCGCATCACTTCAGTAGCCGCTGCGATCTCATCAACAGGTGTAGTTGCATCAAGAGCGATACTTTCTAAAAATTCTTTCATCTGCACATCATCCATTTGATGCTCAAACAGTTGGGTGAATTTTATTTTTGCTTCTTCATAGGTCATACTAAAGCTCCTCTACGTACTGATGTTGTAATGATTTTGGTGTTGATTTTGTTGTAGGTATTTGTAATACTTTATATTTTTTCGGCTCTTTTAAATAGTTGATTGTAATAATATTTCCAACTTCAACATTTTTACTCGCTTTTACTACGATGTCATTTATAAGCACAACACCGTTTGCTATCATATCTTGAGCGACTGATCGTCTTTTTGTAATATTTACTGCATTTAAAAATTTATCTATTCTCATGTATCTAATTTATCCAGTTCTTCGTCTATAAACTTTTTCAAGCTTTCTTGTGAAGCTCAGACCGTAGGGAGGATTTGCCTTCGCAAGAGAGCTTGAAACAAGTCGCTATTATTTCCTTCTTATTGTAGGGAAAAAAAACTAAAAGTTTCGTAAGAGTTGGAACTTTTTTTGCTATAACAATACATATCAATATATCTTGATATATAAATAGTTTCCTGCTATACTACTTTCATGGAAATATTTTTACAAACAATCGGCTCTATTAATGATGAAACGAGAATTAAAATACTCAGGTTTATCAACGAAAACGGTGAAGTGTGTGTCTGTGACATAGAAAGCTCTTTTAATATGATTCAGTCACGCATCTCAAGACATCTTAAAATTTTAAGAGACGGCGGCTTTTTAAAAGTCAGACGTGAAGGACGCTGGGCATACTACTCTATCCGCTCTCCTATAGATAAATTTAGAGAAAATGTTTTAAACGAGATCGCTTGTCTTGATCTTGAAATCCCTCAATTAAAAAAAGGTTGTGAAATTGAATAAAAAAGTTTTAATACTCTGTACAGGAAACAGTTGCCGCTCAATTATGGCAGAAGCATTGATAAATGCAAAACTCGGTGAGTGCGTAGAAGCGCAAAGTTCGGGTGTAAAAGCAAGTGGTGCGGTCAATCCACATGCTCAAGCTCTACTAGAGTCAAAAGGATACTGGAGAGATGAATACCATTCAAAAGTAATCGAGACGGTTTTAGATACTCCGTTTGATTTAGTCGTAACTGTATGTGATCATGCAAAAGAGACTTGTCCTATGTTTCCAAAAGCCGTGAAGACTATACATGTAGGTTTTGATGACCCTTCGGGTAAAGCGGTAGAAGAGTATGAAAAAACACTCAATTTAATTGAGAAAGAACTTTTACCAGTAGTGAAAGAGGAGCTGTGCTAAATGTGGTATGAGCTCTCAAAAGAATTTATTTACAATGTCGTAGGGCTCGAAGGCAAATTAGCTGATGCTACCCACTTTTTTATCTATGACACGATAAAAATTTGGTTCTTACTTCTGACAATCATTTTTGCAGTTTCGTTTTTGCGTACATGGGTAAATACCGAATATGTACGTGCCCACCTGCAAGGAAAATCTGCACTTTACGGTCATGTGGGTGCTTCACTTTTTGGAATCATAACACCGTTTTGTTCTTGTTCTGCTATACCTTTGTTTTTAGGTTTTATTCAAGCACGTATACCTATCGGGGTAACTTTTAGTTATCTGATCTCAGCACCTATGAATAATGAGATTGCCATCGCTATGCTTTTTGGTATCTTTGGCTGGCAGATTACGTCTATCTATATAGCTTTTGGTTTAACGGTCGCAATACTCGGCGGTTGGCTCATAGGAAGACTTGGAATGGAAAAAGAGGTACTGATGGATGTCAAGCCGATCGAAGGTGAACTTGAAGCTACACTGGTAAAACTCTCTTTTAAAGAGAGAGCTAAAGAAGCGTGGAATTACACATTAGATATTTTCAAAAAAATCTATCTCTATGTAATGCTTGGTGTAGGTGCAGGTGCATGGATCCACGGTTATATCCCGACAGACTTTATAGCTACATACACAGGTGAAGGAAATCCATTTGCAGTTATCGTTGCTGTACTTATGGGGATACCGATGTATTCAAATGCAGCGGGTGTAATGCCATTGGTTGAAGTACTCACAAGCAAAGGGATGCTGCTCGGGACAGCGCTAAGTTTTATGATGGCAGTAACAGCCCTTAGCCTGCCGGAAGCATTGATACTTAAAAAGATCATTTCACTCAAACTTATCGGTATCTTTTTTGCCATTGTAGGAAGTGGGATCATTGCTATCGGGTATCTATTTAATATCATTTTATAAAGGAAAAAGAATGTTTAAAGTAAACAATACACAAAACGGTGTTAAAGCATTTTTAGGCGGATTCAATGCCGAAGATGTTAATGCAAAAGTGCAAGAGTGTAAAGATGGAAACTGCAGTTGTAATTGTGACCCGCAGATGATGGAAAAAATTGAAAATATTGAAGTTTCAAGTGAAGCAAACGGAGCGAGCATTACAATTACGGGTGATGTAAAAGCCGAAGAGTTAGAACCAATGATGAAGGAGTGTTTATTATGAAAATAGAAGTATTAGGAACGGGATGTTCAAAGTGTATCCAATTAGAAGCTGTAGTAAAAGAAGCCGTTGCTAAGAGCGGTAAGTTTGTTCAGATAGAAAAAGTAGATGACATCATGAAAATCATGGAGTATCAGGTAGTAAGTACTCCGGGACTTGTAATAGATGGGAAAGTGGTAAGTACGGGTAAAGTTCTAAGTGTAGATGAAGTTCTCGCTTTAATGGAAGCATAATCTTGCAAGAAGCTGTTTTAGCCCTTCTTGAATCAAATACACTGTTAGCATTTATCGGTGCATTTGGTGCGGGCAGTATCACGGCTATTGCACCCTGCTCTCTTATCTCAGTACCTCTACTAGTAGGTAGTTCGGTAGCTCTCAATAAAGATTTAGAGGGTAAAAAGAAAGTTCTTTATACTTATGCTTTTGCCTCACTGTTTGCCCTCGGTGTTATGATAAGCTTTTCAATTTTAGGTTTTATCGTTGCAAAGTTTGGCGGCTTTTTCTCAATAGCTCCAATATGGGCATATATCTTGGCCGGATTCCTTAGTATATTAATTGGATTATACGCATGGGGTCTCTTTGGGCAAGTGAACAAATCATCAATCATGACACACCTTATAAAATACAGACTTTTTGGCGGTTTTTTAATAGGGATTATCTTTGGTTTAGTGAGTACTCCATGTGCCTCTGCTCCCCTTGTAGCTATTATCAGCGTTGCGGCAAACAGCGGGTATATATATGCTTATGGACTTATATTAACATTTGCATTGGGGCATTCAATGCTCCTTTTAATAGCAGGGGTTTCAGTAGGTTTTACGCAGAGTATTACGTCAAGTAAAGTTGTGTCACACATATCAAATTATATCAACAAAGGTTTTGCCCTTATGCTCATAGGTATAGGTATCTATTTTGCATGGCAGGCCTATTTACAGTTTTAGGAGAAAAAATGAAATTATTTTCAATACTATTATTGCTATTGAGCCTGAATGCTACGGCAGATGAGCAGATGCTCAAAGAGAGTCAATTTAAATATGTCGAAATGAGCATCGGAAAAGGGAAACCCTTCTTTTTAGAAGTTGGTGCAGAGAGCTGTCACAGTTGTGTAATTATGGGAAAGATGCTTTATAAAGTCACGCAAAAACACCCTGAATACAATATCCATTTTATCAATGTACAAAAAGAGAGAGATGCTGCTTATAAGTTAAAAGTTAGAATGATACCTACTCAAATAATTTTTGATAAAAACGGGAAAGAGGTGTATCGCCACATAGGAGTTTTCAGTACAGATGAACTGAATAAGCTGTTTCAGACTTATTCTTTTTAAATGGTTTTGAACTCTTAAAAAAGAGCTTCAAAATCCTCTTGATTTAAAGGTTTGTAGAACAGGTATCCTTGATAGAGATCACAGTCTAACTCTTCAAGGAAATCTTTTTGATATTTCTCTTCCACCCCTTCAGCGACAATAGAGAGGTTCATATTTCTAGAGATCTCTATAATACTTTTTACAAGTAAAGCTTGTTGTTCGTCATCAAGTTTTGAAACAAACGACTTGTCAATTTTCAACTCATCAATCGGCATCTCACGAAGATAACTCAAAGATGAATAACCAGTCCCAAAGTCATCCATTGAGAACTTAATACCGAAGTTTTTGAGTTTATTAATAACATCTACTATCTTTTTAAGATTATCTGATGTACTTGTCTCCGTGATCTCGAAAATAACCTGTGTTTTGAAACTATAGATATTATAGCGGTCAAAAAGTTTTTCCACCATATCTATAAAAGCGTTATCTAGAAACTGTCTCATACTGATATTTATAGAAATCTGTGCTAGTCTTATCCCGCTTCGATCCCATTTTACAAGTGCTTGTAAGGCACGTTCAAGTATATACTCTCCCAGTTCGATGATATACCCAGTATTTTCAGCTATCGGTATGAAAACATCCGGAGATACATCTCCTATCTGTTCGTTATGCCATCTTGCAAGTACTTCACACCCTATTATCTTGCCTTGTGAGTTTACTTGTGGTTGGTACTGCAGTTTTACTTCACTGTTATCAACTGCAAAATGTAAATGTCTTTCAATTTCAAGTTTCTTCTCTATAATTTTACAAAGTTCATCATTAAAAATGATGATTCCGTCGCGCCCGTTATTTTTCGCTTCATACATAGCAATGTCGGCTTCTTTTAGGAACTCGTTTGCTTGAAGTCTTGGATTGTTAATAATACTGATACCGATACTTGCACTGATAAAAAGGTGGTTATTGTCAATGATATACGAGCATTTGATAATATCTAACAACTCTTGCGCAAACTCTTTTGCATCTTCAAGACACTGTTGATTCGTATTGAATCCTCTACTTAAGATACAAAACTCATCCCCACCCAGACGTGCTACGAAATGTTTCCCCTCTCTTGCAAGTCCCGTCATTCTTTTTGAAACTTCTATGAGAAGCTGATCACCTATATCATGTCCAAGAGTATCGTTAATCGTCTTAAAGTGGTCAAGGTCAATGAGTAAAAGATACGTAAAACGGTCTTTATTCTCTTTTACGGAACTCTCTAAAACCTCAATAAAAAATCTTCTATTACCTAACCCTGTTAAATAATCATGATATGCTTGAAACCTGCTTTTTGTAAGGTATTCGTGTGTATTTTTCGCAGCATAAAGCAACACTATGCTCAACACTACCGTAAAAAATGCAAGGATATAACTATATGTAGATGCAACAAGTATAAAATAAAGTGTAATAGGCAGCATCAATGTAATTACCGTCGAGATAACCAACTTCTTTTGCGATGCCAAGATCGTAGCAGCAACAACGGTACAGCCAAGCTGTGTAGCTATTGCCATATAGTGCATATCTATAATAGTGTGCTTGACATAATAAGCGAACATAAAAGTCCAGGCAGAGAAATAAAGAAACATAAAACGGCGTACTTTGCCTAACCATATCTCTTGTTGTTCAATTGTCTCACATTTTTTGTATTGTTCGTACAGTATATATCCGTACAGTGAAACGATAAGAATTGAGAAAAACCACCACAGTTCCACTACCATACCTGTATAGATATATCCTGTAATAAGATAACCCGGAGAAGTTCCAACTAAAAGTGCGATAACAACCAAAATTTGTCGATGCATAAATTTATAAAAACTTATATTTTCATTCATTAATTTTTTCCACAATGTATAACTAATATTTATTCTATCACATTTTTATCAATACACTTTTATATTCAGGAATGTTTTTTGCATGTTACCGTCTATGTTAAGTTTATACTCAAAATCACTTTTAGAAATTATCGAAATATTAAAAGAACAAATAGATACTATTAATGAGCATGATACGATCGCTTTTGAAGTCTATAATCCTGATAAAGAAAGCTCAAGTACAACTATTATTCATTCTTATAAAACATGGGTTGATCTCGCTCAGCTTTTAAAATGTAAGATGTTAACGCCCCAAGCTATAGATGAAGATTACGTTGTAATCCGATATAAAAAACTTTCACGTGACAGTTTTCATGCCGTAGATGCAGATAAAGAGGAAAAGTATGGAGCAGATTCTATCTTTGCACAGATAAATAAAAATGAAGAAACATCGTTTATCTACCACTATGCCCAAGCGCTGAAAAATGTAAAGCTCGATCAAAGAGTAAGAGTTTTAAATCTCGGTGTCAATAACGGTGATGAATTTGAGGTGATAGAGAAACTCTCCTCGAACTTTGAAAATATTGAACTTCTTGGAATTGATTACTGTGCATCTGCTATTGAGGATGCAAAAGAAAAGTTTCAAGGGAAAAACAATGTCAGTTTTATGCAGGCCGACATCAATGAACTGAACTCTTTAGAACTTGGAGAGTTTGACCTTATCATCAGCATAGGGACACTGCAAAGCTCAAACCTCAATCTCAACAAAACGTTTATGTCGATCGTGCAAAATCAGCTCAGCACTGAGGGTGCACTTATCTTGGCGTTTCCAAACTGCCGCTGGATTGACGGGGAGATGATATACGGAGCTATGATGCGCAACTATAACTACTCAGAGATGTCAAATCTTTATAAAGATGTAGTGTTTTGTAAAAAGTATCTCCAACAAAAGAAATTTCGTGTTACCATAACGGGAAAGGATTATATCTTTTTAACAGCTACATCAATTAGGAAGTGATATGAAAAGTTATATGTTTTTCTCTGTCTTATCAATTTTATTTGTATCGCTTCACTCGTTGTTCTACCTGAGAGTGATCAGAAGACTGCTTGTAAGTTCGCAAGTTAAAAAGGCTCTGACATCTCTGCTTGTTCTAAACTTTTTACTCAACCTCTCCTACTTCTTCATACGATACAGTGATCTGCTCCCTTATGAGCTTTTATATCTCTCTTCGACATCAATAGGAGTTACTTTTGTCTTACTTTTGTATCTCATCTTGCATGAAGTGCTCAATATTTTTCACTTCTCACTCAAAAAGGTGCAACGCTCAAAAAGGGAGTTTATTAAAAAAACCGGTGACGGAGCCCTACTCGCTCTTGCAACTTCTTATGTAACTGCGGGGGTATATGAGGGGAGTAAAGAACCTGTTATCAATGTAGTAAAAGCAAATCTTTTTGATTTTTCTATAGTTCAGATCAGTGATCTGCATATCGGAGGACTTATAGATAAAGAGTATGTAAAAGAGAGTGTTATAAAGATAAATACTTTAAACCCTGATCTCGTTATGATCACGGGTGATCTGGTCGATACCGAGATAGAATCTATCGCAGAAATAATCGTAGAGTTAAACAACATCGAATCTAAGTATGGAATCTACATGGTTTTAGGGAATCACGAATATTTTCACAACCCTTATAAGATCATAGATTTCATCAAAACACGAACAAAGGTCAAACTACTCCTAAACGAATCCGTTACAATCGAAGCACTCAAAGTAAATATAGTGGGTGTAAATGATCTTTTTGGATATAGAACAGGTATTTTAGCACCTAACTTTGCCAAAGCATTTAGTCAGGTAGATAAAAACTATCCATCTATCCTGCTCTCACACCAACCAAAATCGTTAGAGCTCCTTGGTTCACATAAACCAAAACTCATACTAAGCGGTCATACCCATGGGGGACAAATCTGGCCTTTTAACCATCTGGTGATGTTGCAGCAGCCATACCTTAAAGGGTTACACACTTTAGATTACGGCGGTAAGATCTATGTAAATTCGGGCATAGGATTTTGGGGTCCCCCTATGCGTCTGGGTTCTCAAGCCGAAATCGCATATATTATTTAGTGTAACTTCTAACTTTCAACACGATCACGTCCGGCTTCTTTTGCTCTGTAAAGAGCTTCATCAGACTCTCTTAATAGTTGTAATAGAGTTTTATCTCCTTGCAGTTCTGCAACCCCAATACTTACTGTAAAAGAGATACTCTCCCCTTTATTGTTTATGTATTGTAAAGCTCTTATCTCTTTTAAAATTTTTTCAGCAAATAAAAGAGCACCTTCATGGGTAGTATTTTGTAAACATATGACAAACTCTTCCCCGCCGATACGACCGAAAATATCACTCTCTCTTAAAAGTGAACCTATTTTATCGGCAAAAAGTTTTAGTACTTCATCCCCCACCTGATGACCGTAAGTATCGTTCACGTCTTTAAAATAATCGATATCAAGAGAGAGTAATTGAAATGGAGAGTTGTTACGTTTGGCTACTTTAAATAACTGCTCTGCTAATTCCATAAAATACCCACGGTTATGTATACCCGTCAACGCATCTGTATGTGCTAACTCTTTTAACCTATTATTCGCTTCATATAATTCCTCTGTTCTTTCATGAACTTTTCGATCAAGTTCAAGGTTTACTCTTCGAATATGTAAAAACTGAATAATACCAACAATGAGAATAGAGATAAAAACATAGATCCAAATAGCATACTTCTTCAATACATCAAAAGGTGTTATTTCAACCTTGTCATAAGGTTGTAAGT
Organism: Sulfurimonas sp. hsl 1-7; assembly: GCF_030577135.1. Taxonomy (NCBI): domain Bacteria; kingdom Pseudomonadati; phylum Campylobacterota; class Epsilonproteobacteria; order Campylobacterales; family Sulfurimonadaceae; genus Sulfurimonas; species Sulfurimonas microaerophilic. The sequence goes on from NZ_JAUIRR010000001.1 coordinate 657,576, forward strand.
GAAGCTTTTTTAAGACCTCATGAACCGATGAATAATCGAGTGGAACTGTCCATCCTCCTATATCTGCCGCAATAGCTTCAGGGGAGTTTTCCGGCATATTGATAAGAGCAGTCATAACCTCTTTTGCAGTATTTTCAGGAACATGCTTTAGTTTTGCAAACGGCCATTCAGGATAGAGCTTTGTTGACGTTGCATAAGGGAAATCCTGATATTGTTGAGTGTTTAAAATTCTTATATTTTCGAGATCAATCTGCTTTTCTTTTGCCAAATGTTCCAAGGTATCACTTCTAACTGTCCCTATTTCTGCTTGAGAGTTTAAAACGGCATAAACTACGGCATCATGGGTATCATAAAACTTTAACTTTATGTCGTCAACATCCATGCCCCTATCGTGTAAAAGTTCATATGCCATAATCCATCCACCAAAAGAGTCTTCATTCACAGCAGCAAACTTTCGTCCCTTCACCATTTCAATATTTTTAACTTTAGACTCTTTACTTGTAAAAATAACACCGCCAAAATAGCTACATGTTTTCTTTTTTAAACACTTGCTTTTCAAAGTAGCTATTCGGGAGATCCCGTATTGGTTCTCGAGTTGTACATAGTTCACACTGTTTACGAGTAAAAAGTCGATACTTTTCTTTTTTAGATGTTCTTCTATCTCGTCAAAAGAGAGCGGATGAATCACAACGTGATACTCTTCTAAACTACGGTTTAGGTAAGTAGCCAAAGGCTCCCATCTCTCTAAAGTTTTAGCACCCCCTCTTTTTGCCAAAATACCTATATTAAGGCGTTTTTTGTTATAACCGCTAGGATCGATGTATGGTGTAAAATCAAATTTTTGTTCTAAAAGACCTGTCACTCTGTACCAGTTAACAATCTTATCGATCTGCTTTAGACTGATTGTTCCAATATCGCCGTTTTTATTAAGTGCGAGTTTTTTTAGAATTTTCCCTTCATAAATAAGACTCTCTATAGATTTGTTTTGTGAGTTGTATTTATCGTGTATAATTTTTGCAGTTTCTTCGATGTGTTCAAAAGCCCATTTCCACCCTTCTATAGACGCTTTATAAAAAGCTTCTGCACGCTCCGGATGGTTTTTTAGTTCATCTTCAGATGTAAAGATTATATCTTCATAAAAATCAAAACCGTAATCTCGCGGATCAAATACTTTGTATGGTATCCCAGCACGTTCTAGAAAAAAAGGCTCATTCGAAAGATAACAGGCCATTGCATCTGTTTTACCGTTTATAAGGTCTTTGATTTTAAAACTGTGCTGTTGAAAATTGATATTGTCATACAATAACCCTTTTGAAAGCAGCATCGCTTTAATTGTAGCACCGTTAGCTACATCGTTGGTTATCATTATGTTTTTATGATTGAGGTCTTTGAGAGTTTTGATTTTAGGATTTGTACTGATGAGTACCGATGGTGAGCGTTGAAAGATAGCACCTAAGAGTACTATAGGACTACCCTCTGCCCGATTGACTAATAAAGAGGAACGACCTATCCCATATTGTGCTTTTTGAGAGACAACCTCTTTTACAACATTAGTCTTAGGTGTCATCTCTTTTATGGTGACATCTAATCCAATTGCCTCATAATATCCTCGCTCTTTAGCGATGTAGTAACCGGCAAATTGAAACTGGTGCAACCACTCTAATTGTAAAGATATCTTTTCTTTTGCTCCAAACAGAGAGCTTGAGAGCAATAGAACTATTATAAATTTTAATAACGTTCTCATATAATGATAATAACATAATAATTCTAAAAGTTATTATCATTAATAAGAAAAATCTTAACTAGACGCCTTCTAGTCGAGATTTTCGTTCTTATAAAACTTTCTCAACCATAAGTCTATCGGGTTGATAAGTCTATAAAGTACTGGCACTACAAAAAGAGTCAGTAACATTGAAGAGATAAGCCCGCCGATAACCGCTATAGACATCGGTGCTTTTGTTTCACTTCCGAGTCCATCTGCAATTGCCAACGGTATCATCGCAAAGATCATTGCAAATGTCGTCATAAGTATCGGACGGAGTCTTTTTTCTCCCGCTTCAATAAGCGCCTCATCTGCACTTTTACCTTTTTGCATAGCAGCATTGGCAAAATCAACAAGAAGTACGGCATTTTTCCCAACCATACCCATAAGCAGCATAAAACCGATCATTACAAAGAGCGAGAACTGTAAGCCGCTAAGGTAAAGTGCCAGCATCACACCGATAATACTCAGCGGCAGAGAAACCATAATGATGATCGGTTGAATTAGCGACTCGTATAATATCGCCAAGATAATATACATAAGTATGATACTCAGCCCTATCGCCGTCGCAAACGCCTGCCCTGTTTTTCCCATCTCTTCGGCAAATCCAGTAAAACGGTATGTTACGCTTTCTGGCATCAACTCATCAATTTTTGCCTGAGTATAACTAATAGCACCCCCTAGATCAAGACCGAAAAGATCGGCATATATACTTACCTGTCTTTGTCTGTCATAATGGTAAATAGTAGCCTGTGATGTTGACTTTTCAATCTCTACAAGCCCGTCTAAGTACACCAATTCTCCATTGTTTGAACGCAGCTGAATCTTTTTAAGATCCTCTATCCTTTTTCTATCTTCGTCATTAAAGCGTAAAGTGATGTTATACTGTTTTGCATTGTCTTCAAAGTATGAGATCTCCATATCACTTGAAAATGCCACCGAAACAGCTTGTGCTATTTGTGAAGCGGTAATCCCTTGACGGTTTGCATTCTCTCTCAAGATTCTCACCGAGTACTCAGGCTTTGGATCATCAAGGTTTGTATCGACATCTTTAAAACCGTCTTTTGCTCGTAAATACTCTACAAGATTCTCTTTTGCCACTCTCAAATCTTCAAACGAATCAGATTTGAGTACAATCTGATACGGTACACTGGCACCTGCTCCTTTAATATTTGGAATAGCTGCAGCAGTGATGAAAAGGTCTTTTGAAAATACCGAAAGCTTCTCTCTGAAATTCTGAATGATCTGCTCTTGGTTGAGTTCTCTTTTTTGCATCTCTACAAGTTTTACATAGATCAATGCTTTGTTAATCTCTTGTGAAGATGTATAGCCCACGTTTAAAGTAGTAAACTCTACATTTTCATTTTCTTCAACCATAGACTCAATCTTTTTGCTTTTTTTGATCATCTCCTCTAAAGAGATTCCCGCATCTGCTTTTATCTTGATCTCAAACTCGCTCTTATCCTCTTTAGGGATAAAATCCATTCCTATGGCAGGGAAAAGACTCAGTGATGCTATAAATATACCTACAACACCGATCAGTGTTAAAAATTTAAATCTTAGTGCACCTTTTAAAAGCACTTCATATACTTTGTCAATCACTCTAAATATCGGCTCAGTAAGATCATAAAATTTACTCTCCCCTTTATGTAAAGCTCTTGCACTTATACTCGGGATAAAGCTCATAGCAATTGTATATGAGATGATGATCGCAAAACCAACCGTCATCGCAAACGATTCAAAGAATTTTCCAACAATACCCGTCATGTTACTCACAGGGATAAATACAGCTAAAAGCATAGCCGAGATCGCTAAAACGGCAAATGCCATCTCTTTAGCACCTTCAAATGCAGCTTCAAATTTACCCATACCCGATTCAAGTTTCTTATATATATTTTCCACGACAACGATAGCATCATCGATGATGATCCCAATCGCCAGAGTAAGTCCAATCAGTGTCATTTTATTGAGCTCATACCCCATGTAGTTCATCAATGCAAACGTACCGAAGATCGATGATGGAATCGCAAGAGCCGAAACAAACGTAATCGTAAAGTTACGTAAAAACAGAAATACGATAATAGCCGCTAAAATAGCTCCGTAGATAAGATCAAACTCAACATCTTCGAGTGAATGGATAATAAACGGAGTTGTATCTTGAAGCATCTTTACTTCAAAACGCTCCCCTGCAAGTTTTTGTAACTCAGGTACTACCTCTTTAACACTTTTTACAACATCCAGAGTATTTGTCCCGGAGATCTTTTGCACCTCTAAAGTAACACCCTGTACACCGCTTAAAGATGCATAACTTTTCGGATCGCTGAGTGTATCTTTTACCTCTGCAATATCTTTAAGTCTTACGTCATCTTTGATGATGATGTTTTTAAGTTCATCTACACTTAAAGCATCCGCTTTTGTTTTTAAAATAAACTCATTAGTGTTTGTAATAACTTTACCCCCACCAATCTTTACATTCTCTTTCTGCACAGCATCATTAAGTTCTAAAACCGTAATACCATACTTGTTAAGCGCTTGAATATTTGGAAAGATCTTGATCTCTCTGTCTCTGTATCCGATGATATTAATAGCACCTACACCCATAATCTTTTGCAATGCAGGTTTTGCTTTCTCATCTGCAAACACCATAAGGTTTTGAATTGTGTCGCTTTTTGCCGTTAAAAAGATATTGATAACACTTGCACCGCCGATATCCAGTTTACTTACAAGCGGTTTTTTCGCATCACGCGGCAGTTCAACTGCTGATACTTTGTCCCTTACATCATTTGCTGCTTCATCAATGTCACGCTCTAAGAAGAACTTTACGGTAACAATACTCACCCCGTCACTACTTTGTGAAGTGATACTGTCAACACCGCCGATTCTTGAGATCGCCTCTTCCACCTTGTCTGTCACCTGAGATTCGATCGTACTTGGTTCAGCCCCTGGATAAGCCGTTTTGATCGTTACCAACGGGAAATCAACATTCGGAAAGAGTGCCGATGGCATAGATTTAAAACTCATATACCCGAAGATAACCAATGTAATTACATACATCAGTGTCGCTATAGGTCTTTTAATCGCTAATTTATACATATTTTTTTACCTATTTACTTTGTGTAATGATTGTACCGTCACCAAAAAGGCCAACCATAAGATCTTTTGCTTTTACCTCAGCCTGCACTTTACGGTTGTTCTTGTTTGCCAGTGGATATATTTTTGAGATAACGCCCGTATATACTGTATCTTCCCCATCTATCTTATACTGAAATTTATTACCCACTTTTACATCTTTGTAATATTTTTGATCAAACTCTAAAACAAGTTTTCTCTCATGCTTGCTTTGGATCTTAAATACGGTTTTTAGCATCATCCCGTTTACCGTATCACCCACTTCTATCTCTTTAAAAAAGATCACCCCGTCAAACGGAGCACGAAGATATGTTTTATCAAATAGTGACTGTGTATAGTCCAGCTTTGCTTTTGCACTCTCATACTTTAAAGCATACGCATCAAACTCAGAGGCATCGATCAGGTTTTTAACCTTTTGCTGTCTTTCATAATCTTTTTGCGCATATTTATAAACAACCTTTGCACTCTCAAGATTTGCTTTTGCATCTCTGTTTTCTAAAGAAGCTAAAACCTCTCCTTTTTTAACAGTGTCTGAGATATCTACGTTGACACGCTCTACTATTCCGCCTGCATCAAATGCCAGTGATGCACTTTTTTGTGCCAAAACATTAAACGTTGCATACACTTCGCCTGCCGATAAACTCATAGCAAGACCAACTAAACCTATAAATATCTTATTCATCTAAAAACTCCTCTAAATTTTTTCCGTTGTAAAAGTAATATAAAGCATAGGCAACCTCTAAGTTGTTTAACGCTTCGTTATATGTAGCTTCAGCTTCCGTATGTGAACTCAGTGCATCGAGATACACCACATTATCTACGATCTTGTGGTTATATTTTTCCGTAATTGTTTTTAGGGCACTTTTTGAAGCTTTTAGTGCACTCGCAGCACTGGCAATGTTTAACTTTGCCGTTTTAATGCGCTCATGTGAAAGCTCAATGTTTATCTCTTGCTCTTTTGTTTTGTACGCTATCTCACTCTCTAAAGCTTTTGCCTGTAAAACCAGTGCCTCTTTTTGCTCAGCTAACGTTCCAAAATCAAACAAACGGATATTTGCACTTAACATCAGCGTGTTTTGATTATCTAAAAGAGGTATAGGCTGTCCATTAAATAATGGTTTATCCTGATACCCGAAAACACTATACGTATCTTCCAACTTTACTTGTGGATAGTAGTAACTGTCTATAGTTTCAGAACCGTTTATAATAGAGCTTTTTTGGTATTTCAGTGCTTCGATACTATCTAGCTGTTCGCTCTCTTGAGTCAACTTTTTAAAACTTGATGCTTCAAAACCGTTTATATCTTTTCCCACTTGCAGTTGCAACTGTTTTTTAAGTGAAAGGATCTCAAACTTTAAAGACTCTATAGCATAGATGTTTTTATCGTATGCCGATTGCAGTCTGTCTACATCATCGCTTGTTGAGAGTCCCGCTTCAAAAAATCTTTGTACTCTTTGTAGTTGAGCATTAACCGCTTTTGCAGCTTCTTCACGTGCAATCAGTGTAGCTTCCAAACTCTTAAGCGTATAAAAATTTTGTACAATCTGCAGGGCTAGACTCTTTTTACTTGCTTCATAGATAGAACTGCTTGAGCTTAACTCATCCTCTTTTTGTTTTTGTGTATAGTATTTTGCCCCGCCGCTATAAAGGTCAAGTGACAACTTTGCATAACCTGAGTATGTAGTCCCGGGTGAAAACGGTTGCGGGTCATCATTTCTCTGATAGTTCGCTCCTAAATCAAGTGTCGGAAAGTAAGCGCTTTTACTACTCTCTAACTCCTGAGATTTTGCATCTTTTTGTAAAGATTTTGATTGCAGCAAGTCGTTGTTTTGTTTTGCATATACGATCAAATCTTTTAAAGATTCGCTATACAAAAACAAAGGAACACTTAGCAATAACAATGTCTTTTTCATCTACTTCACCTCCAATAAGCTAAATACAGAGTCAATAAAGAGGTTAAACTCCTCTTCTAAATCATATATGGTTGTACTCACTACATCAGTAACATACATCCCTTTTCCAACTACAAACAAACCTCGAGACAAGTTGATCGCATCAGGAGACAACTCACCTTTGTCTATACCCTCTTGTATGAGAGATTCAAACCACTCATAATAGGTAGAGATGCTATTACTCTGAAACTCTATCATCTCCTCAGTCGGAGTCATCAAAGAGATCGCTGTAAACTCTTTATACATCTCTCTGAGTTCATAATCCTCTTCACTGTAAAAGAACTCTGAAAACTTTTTAACTTTATCTCTTGTACTCTCTACACTTTCAAGCTTTTTAGTAAGAGCTATACGGTGTTCTTCCATCATAATAGTAATGATCTCAAAAACTATCTCTTCTTTACTTTGAAAATACTCATATATAGTCCCCTTGCCCACTTTCGCAGCTTTTGCAAGGCTTGATACCGTTAATGTATTGATATTGTTTTTTACAACCATATCTTTACATGCAAGGGCAATATCACGCTTTTTTTGCTCTTTATCTACAATTCTAGCCATATATTTTTTCCTATTTAAAAAATGACTGACCGTCAGTCAATTAAAAAGAAGTATAGTTTTTTTTCACTTAAAGGGCTCTGAGGAAAAATATGTAGAGATAAACTACACTAAATTAACAAAGCTAATTTGCTTGATAGTGCTAATACTTCTTCTTTCTCATTCAAACCATCAATAAATTTTTTTGGAATACCGTTTATACCCACTTGAGCACCAACTAATGCACCCGTCAAAATTGATCTTGCTTGGTTTTGACCACCGCCATTTAGAGCATGTAAAATAGCAGATTCAAAATCATTTTGAAATCTAGATGCAAGATAATAACTTGCAGGTACAATATGATATATAGCGCAAGGCATCCCATACACAAGAGATGCTTTCCATGCAGGCTCTATAGTAATATCGGGATCATTTGCAGCTTGTGCTATACAAGAGGGAGTAAGCAAAGCATCCGGAGATGCAAATAGTCCAATATTGGAAGGGTCTTTACTTCCTGTTTTAGGAGGCTGTAGATTATTTGATGTTACAGTATGAAAAGGAAGGTCACCACTTTTTACTAATCTCATTAGTTTAGTAGAGATATCTTTATCAAGCTTTTCTCCTTGTATTAGCTGTGCTAAAATTGCTCCGTAGGCTACTGTAATAGATCCTACTATATCATCGACCTGTGTCAAAAAAGTGTTGTTCGAAATTGATCTTGCAAGCTCTTTTGGCTCAAAAGCATATCGTACAGCTAAAGCTAATGTCCGCTCAATTGCCTCAGTAGTATCTGCTCTACTTCCAACCTCATCCCAAGATAACTTTTGTTCAATCCTTTGTCTGTATATTTCTCTAATAGATTGAGATGTATATCCTCCAGGACCACTAATAGGAGTGCCATCTATTTTAGAAAGAAGATCTTCATCGAGTTTTTTACAAAAGTCTTTTTGATCATATCCACCTTGATCTATGATGGAGCGAATCATTAATTTTAGTATATAGCCTGATTGAGAGAAATTACCTGCTTTTTCATTTTCATGATATCTCCCTTTTTTAGGTTCAGTATAGTAATCTATCCATTCTCCATAATCTTGATGGAGTTGCTCTAGATCATAATACCAATGAGGTCCTAAAGCTAATGCATCACCAATAAATGCTCCTATTATCGCTCCAACTGCTCTCTCTTGAACTGTAATTGACATTCCAACTCCTTGATATTGAGTTCTAACATGACATATTGTAGCAAGTCTACATAAAAACAGTAAAGTATTTCAAATGTGGAAAATAGATGCAAAAATATAGTAAAATTATCTCAATAGATTAAATTTGTATAATTTACAATTTCATAATGGTATAAAAGATGGCAAAGAAAAAACAAAAAAGTGTAGAACTTAAAAATCAGAATATAACTTTCAGTCTTGAAAACAGAGATTTCGAAGTGATCCGCTTTTACCCTGCAAAAATGACATTGGATGTGATGATTTTTGAAGACAATATTAAACAAGGTATACAAGAGTTTCCTTTTGCACACCTTCCTCGCAATATAAAAAAGCTAGTTAATCCAAACTAAGAATAAAAAACTTTATGAATGAATTATTTTAACTCTTCCAATATGTCCACTGGTTAATCTTACTTTGATGCCATGTGGGTGTGTCGCAGAATTTGTAAGGATATCTTTTACAACTCCTTCTGTCAATTTACCACTTCTTTGGTCCTGCTTTAAAACAATACTGACATTACAACCTGATTTTATATCTGCTCTTCTTTTTCCGTCCATTCTTATTTTTCACCATCTTTTTTCGAGGCTTTTATCATGAACGTACGTGGCTTTCTCTTTGGTTGTGCAAATTTATTGTCGGAATTACGATCGTTCTTCTTGCTGTCAAAGTCACGTTTTTTATCAAACGGCTTTCTTTTTTTATGCTCACTCTCAGAACGTTCTTTATTATCATACTTTTTCTTATCGCCAAAAGGTTTTCTGCTGCCTTTCTCATCCGAAGATTTTTTGTCATAGTCGGATTTGTATCTCTTTGCAGATTCGGCACGGCGAGACTGATACTCTGCACGTTCTTCTTCGGTGCGGACCGTTCCGTCTTTATGATGATTACGCTGACGACGCTTGGTGGGATCTGACGATTTGCCAAATTTTTTCTTTTCATAGCGTGGTTTTTGATCACGTTCCGAGTGGTTTTTGAAAGTACGTTCAGTTCGCTTTGGAAACTCTTCTTCAACTGTTTTAACAGGCTCAAACCCCTCTAAATATTTTTGCGGGATAGTCCGACCTAACATTGTTTCGATCTGGTAAAGCAGCTGTGATTCCTCTGCAAGCAGCAATCCAATAGAAAGCTCTTTAGCACATGACAAACGCTTAATGTACTGCAATGGTTTTTCAGGAAGATTAGCATGGATGATGAGATCAAACTGTTGTGCATCTACGTCCATTATTTCATCATCGGTCATGACGGTAATATTTTCAACCTCTTCTAGCGAGAGGTTCTCCTGCTGTGACACTGCAATAAGAATAGACTTATCGGCATAATGTGAAATGAGCTGTGTCAGCATCTCTTGCTTGCGTGAAGGTTCAGAGTGATATAGCCAGTGATTGTTGCGCTTAATGGTAATGGAAGATAACATGGATGTCCTTAAAAAATATCTCTACAAGTGAGATAAACGAATATGGAATTATAGCTGGATTATTAAGAAATAACTGCAGAACAACTAATTCTTATATAATCCATTTTGGGATAAAATTGGTAACAGTCTATTCATACAATTAAAAAGGGTTCTAAAATCACATGAATATTATCCGTCTTCTCTTTTTTCCATTAGTGCTTCTAACAATACTGATGATCTTTGTGAAAAGCGGAGATGATACAGATAAACAACCTTTATCAAAAGAATCGATTATCCTTGCTTTTGGTGACAGCTTGACCGCTGGATATGGAGCATCTAAAGGTAAAGACTACCCTTCACAACTTCAACGTCTTAGTGGCATAAAGGTTATTAACGCCGGTATATCTGGAGAAGTTTCTGCTGATGGTTTAAAGCGGCTTCCAGAGTTGCTTCAACAGTATAAGCCTCAAGTGGTCATACTTTGTCACGGGGGTAATGATCTGTTGCGAAAAAAATCGATGCACCAACTACAAGAGAACCTTCGTCAAATGATAATTCTAATTCAAAACAACGGTGCTGAAGTACTGCTTGTCGCTGTTCCTAATTTTGGTTTATTAGGCTTCTCTCCACTGCCACAATATGAAGTTCTTGCAGATGAGTATGAACTTATGTTTGCCAAAAACGTACTAAGTGATGTTTTAGGGACAAACCAACTAAAAAGTGACAGGATTCACCCTAACGATCAAGGTTATAAAGTGATGGCTGAACGTTTTCATGAAATTTTATTGGATGAAGGCTTACTGAATTAACGCATAAAACTTAAAATAAGACATTTATGAAATAGTTAATTAATATCTGAAGTATAATTCTATTTTAACTATAATCATTAACGAATAATTACTAAGGACGTAAATATAGATACAAATATTAGTAGCTTATTAGATCTTCTTGAAAAAAATAAAGATCTTATAATAGAAAACTATCATAATAAGCAGGATCAATTTTTAATCGATAAATCACTTGTTTTAAAATTATATTCTTTATCGAAAAATAAAAATTTAATTGAATCAACTTTAAAAGAATATCTTGAGCTAAAACAAAGTGATCTTATTTTTTATAAAAAAGGGTTTATTTTTATAAAAATTGTAAAAGAGGAAAAACGAAAGAAGATTACCAAACAAGAAACAGGAACACGAGCCGAACGGTATAACGGAATTAGTGAAGAGGAATTAGAAGAATTTCATAAAGAGTTCTTTTTAGATGAGGAGCGTAAAGACTTCTTTTTAATGATCTCCCAAGAGTTTGTTCAAAATTATTTCCATACTAATAAAATTAATAATATTGACTATGAAAAGAACGTGTTTAAATATATTCAAAACATAGTTTTAGAACATCTGGTAAAGCTTTATGATAATAGTGATGGATTCTTTACAGGTTTCTCAGGTTATCTTTTTAGACAAAACTTTAAGACTGTATTTGAGCATATTGCAGACTTATTACTAGAAGCGGTCAGTTTATCTAACAATTCAATAATTGAGTTTTTAAACTATTATACTTCTGGAATTATTGTTTTAGACGGTATCAAGTACAAGGTTCCATCAATTGAAGTTGAAAATGGTAATACCTTAAAAATAGTTTCCATTTTACCTATTATAAAGGTATATTTTAAAGCAAACCACACTATAGTTGAACTACAAAAAGAGATAGACAAAGTTTCACTTGAGCTTAAAAAGCTTTATATTGGACATAAAAGTCCCGTAGCATTTAATACTAATATTTTAAACTCTATTGAAAATATTAAAGTTAAAATAGGTACAAAAACAAAAAAATTAAAATCACGTTATGACTCCATTGAAAAAATACCTAATACAACCTTACGTTTACAAAAAAACAGGGAAAAAAATAGTTTATTATTAGAAATAAAAAAACTTAACAAAGAAATTGAAATGCTTAATAGTAAGATTGTTCAAGCAAATGTAATCAAAAAATATATAACTTTAAAATCTAAAATGGATTCTCTTGTAAGACATAAAAAAAACCAAGAACAAGTTCTTTCTCAAGTTGATAGTAAATTTACTACTGTAAGAGATGCTCTTGTTAAGGCTCTTATATCTAAGAAAAAAAGAGTTTAAATAACAAATTTCTTCGCTTGTTTAACTAACTTATCAATAGGCTTTTGCAAATTTAAGAATTGAGGGCGTATAATCTATATAGTAAATCATATATAAAGGATCTGCAATGGCAGTGGTAAGATCGTACGGTGCTACAAAAGAGGTGACTGGTTCATGCCATGTTCTTGAGATTGATGATGTAAAAATCATGATAGACTGCGGGATGTTTCAGGGGGAAGAGGAAGAGAAAAACAAAGATTCTTTTTATTTTGAACCTTCCACTATAGACTACATTTTAATTACCCACGCACACCTTGACCATATCGGGCGTATCCCTAAACTTGTAAAAGAGGGATTTACCGGAAAGATCTACGCAACTGCCGCAACTATGGAGTTAGCGGAGATTATCCTTATAGACAGTGCTAAGATCATGAGTGAAGATTTTCAAACACGCTACAGAAAAGCGCAACGTAGAGGTCAAAGCAAAAAGATTGACAAGCCTTTGTATGATCCTATTGACGTTCAAGAAACATTTGAGATGGTCGAATGGGTGAACCCTGAATATGACCAATACTACGATCTGTGTGAAGGGATCAGTTTTGTCTACCGTAATGCCGGGCATATTTTAGGTTCTGCTTTTATAGAGATCTCATACATGGAAGATAACGATTCCCGCTCTATAGTTTTCTCGGGAGATATCGGGAACAACAACGACTTAGTCCTCCCCCACTTGGCAAAGTGCAAAAAAACAGATGCACTTTATGTTGAGACAACCTACGGAGAGAGGGATCATCAGCCCATAGAAGCGACAATACAGGAGTTTAAAGAGACTCTTTTGGCAACTTTAGACAGAGGCGGAAATGTTTTAATCCCCTCTTTTGCCTTAGAACGCACACAGGAACTCTTATGTATATTAAGAGATATGTATGAAAAAGGTGAACTGCCAAAGTGTAAAGTATTTTTAGACTCACCGATGGCTACACGCGCAACTCAGGTCTATAAACAATTTGCCAGAGAATTAATACCAAAGTGTCAGGAAAACATCAAAGAAAACGGCAGTGTTTTTAATTTTGATCTCCTTTCATATACAGAAACGCCTGAAGCATCAAAAAGCATTAATGACGTCAAAAGTCGTGCCATTATAATCGCAGGTGCAGGTATGTGTAACGGTGGTAGGATCGTACACCACTTTAAACACAGGATCTGGGACAAAAACAATGCAATTATTTTTGTAGGCTTCCAGGCAGAAAGGACTCTTGGACGTGAGATAGTTGACGGAGCACAATGGATCAATGTTTTAGGGGAAGACATAATAGTCCAAGCATCCGTTCATACGATCAACGGCTTTTCTGCTCATGCAGATAGAGACGGGATTTTAGAATGGATCGCTGATATCAAGAATCTAAAAAAAGTATTTTTGGTACATGGGGAACTAGAGAGCCAAACAGCCTTTAAAGAGACACTCAAAGAGAAACTAAACCTTGATGCGCATATTGTCTCTTTTAAAGAGGAAATAATCCTTGATTAATAATTTTTGGACTAACAACCTTGGACTTGTTCATCTCTGCAACGACGTGAGTATATATCATCGTCGTTTCAACACTTTTATGCCCAAGCAGCTCTTGTATACTTCTTAAATCTATTCCCGCTTGAAGTAGATGCGTTGCATAAGAGTGTCTAAAAATATGTGAAGTTACCCTTTTGTTTAGATTTGCTTTTTGAGATGCTACTTTTATATTTCTTCCTAATGTTTGTGGATGTATATGATGGCGTCTTTGTTCTTTAGTTCTTGGATCAGTAGATATATTTTTCATAGGAAATAAAAACTGCCATTTTGTTTCAAATTTTGATTTTGGATATTTTCTCTCTAGTGCATATGGTATATAAACACTTCCATAACCATTATCTAAATCTTGTTTATGAAGATTTGTAACTAACTCAATTTGAGAAATAAGCTGTTGCTTTAATTTTAAAGGTAATGGAATTGTCCTGTCTTTTAACGACTTTGAATCCCAAACATATATCTTATCAAACCCAACATTCTAAGTCCACAACCATACATCAAGTGAACAACTAAACTATACTCCATCGGTATATTTTGCAATACACTTTTAACCTCCTCTTTTGTCAAAACAACAGGTATATGCTTTCTTTCCTGTGCTCTTAGTGCCTGAATGTTCCACTGAGACATATCAACACCTAGAACTTCTTTATATAAAAACAACAAAGCACTAAAAGCTTGGTTCTTCGTAGTTGGTGAAACTTTGTCTTTTGTAGCTAACTTAGTTAAAAAGGTCTCTATCTCATACTTTCCCATCTCAACGGGATGCTTTTTATTATGAAAAAATATATAGTGCTTTATCCAATGCACATAAGTTCTTTCAGTTGAATAACTGTAATGTTTAAACCTAATCTTATCCCGAACTAAATCCAATAGCTTTTTTTAACTTTCATTTTTAATCCTTCGCTTAAGTAACATTTTGTAAGTTATGTAAAATATTTGCGAATTAACTTACAAAATGTGATTTAATTTGAATATACAGTATTAAACGAACACTCAAACTTTAATAATTCTATGGAATTTTTCTCTTTTTCATCAAAAATATAACAAATTGACATACATTGAACAAAATTTAGCTTTTTAACACACAAATAATATGTAAGTTATTTATGTGATTTAAAGTTATTTTACATATAATGTGATTGAATAAATAGTTAGCAAGCTAAGATCACGCAGGAAAAGCAGATATGAAAGTAGTAACTGAAGAGCATGGAAAAGTTCACCATGGCGAATCCAAAGCTGGAATTGTGATACATAATTTTTTAAGTCATTTCGATGAGACTTTTAATAAATCTAGCTATGTCTTATTTTCTGACTTCTTCAAAAAGAATGGAGATATATCAAAATGGATGATTTTTAGTGACTACGTACTCAATGATAAGAATAAGCCAAATGATGTAATAACATTTTCCATCCTTCCGTATGTAAGTGATTTTGATAAGCTTGGAGATCAAATAAATACATTATCCTTCAAAGATATAAAAAAATTAAAAAGGGTAAATGCAGAGTTTTTAAAATTTATCAACAAAAGTGAGATTTTGAATATATCGGTAATCTTAGATAAAAATATGGTACTGGATCCGTTTAGTGAGCGCGAGGCTCTAAAAACGTGCTACAAAACGGCTCTCAATCAAGTAGATTGTTGGATAGAAAATGAGGGCCAAAAAGAAAACTATTTACGCTTAAAAAAAGCCTATAACATTATGCTTGATGAGGTTTCAAAGAGTGGGGCAAACTTGAGAAATATAAGGAATATTGAAATAGTCTCAAATTTGGTTGCGTATATAACATTTCAAGTTTGCATTTCGTCAAAGATTGATATTATTGGTTGGTTTTCCGATAGAGACTCTATGCTAAATCACAAGAACGGAAAGTTCTCTATGCCAGTGATCTTTGACTTAGCTTATAATTTATTTCATGTTCTAATGTCATCAAAAGATGAAGATTATTTGGAAAAATTCGTTTTCGGATTGCCTGAACAGACAGGTAATCTATGGTATGACTCATTCAATAGAATACCAGATCTAATTGCTGCAACGCTTGCTGACTATGATTACAAAAATAATCTTTGTGGCCACAACAAGTTTATTCCCGTAATTGAGAATGTAATAACTAATAAAGAAAAGAATCTAATATATAAGATTTTTACTTTAGAAGATGGTTTTCAAGCTGCATACTTGCCTTTTACTCGACAGGAGGCCTCTTGCTAACAAATAATTGGAGAGAAATATTTGACCCTGCGGCTAAAATATTTCTCAACTCAAACGTTATCTCGGACGCTACGCATCCGAGATAACGGGGGCGCGGGCTGAACATGAAATATATAACAATATTTATTTTATTTGCTATTTTGTTAATTGGATGCTCAGAAACTGTACATTTTGAATTTCCTCAAGATGAGGATTTAAATATAAAAATTTATTCTTATGATAAAAATGTAACAGTGAAAGAATGTACAATTAAATCAAAAACAGAAAAGTTTTACCAAATAAGAAACTTCCTAAGTGAGAATAATAGAGAATGGTCTCATGAGTTTGCTTCCATTCTACCATACATTGTTGTGTCAAATTCAAAGTTCTATGTTACCTTTTCGGGACAAAGAATAATAATTCAAAGAAATAAAAGTCAATACTCGCATATAATACATGCAAATTATCATGATTTTTTGAACTGTGATTTTAAAGCTAACAAAAACTAGGAACGTAATAATTTACCCTAATGGGAAAATTATCGCTCACCACAAACGTTATATGAAAGAAAACAATGAACTTTAAAAGAGTAATTTTACTAATTAGCACCATATTAAGTCTAGCAGTTGCTCAAGACAACGATTTAGCAAGTATTTTTGATAAAAGTAAATTAAAAGGTACAATAGTTATATCTGCATTAAATAATGATATAAAATATATATACAATAATCAAAGAGCTGTAAAAGGCTATATTCCTGCTTCAACATTTAAAATAATAAATACACTTATTGCCTTAGAAGAAAAAGTTATAAAAGATGAAAATGAAATTATAAAATGGGATGGAAAAGTTCGCTCATATAGCTCTTGGAACAAAGACCAAACTTTGCAAAGTGCTATTTCAGTTTCATGTATTTGGTGTTATCAAAAATTTGCACAAGAGATAGGCAATGATAAGTATTTAACTTATCTTAAAAATATAAACTATGGTAATCACAAAACAGGTTCCAATGTGACAACATTTTGGTTAGATGGCGATATAAAAATATCAGCTGTAGAGCAAATAGAATTTTTAAAAAAGTTATATAAAAATGAATTACCATTTAAGCAACGATATATTGATATCACCAAAAAAATCTTAACAGTTGAACAAACAGAAAATTATATTATAAAAGCAAAAACTGGATTTTCTGGAAAAATTGGTTGGTATGTTGGCTATGTAGAAACAAAAAATGGAGTTTGGTTTTTTGCATTAAATGCAGACGTAACGAAAGATAAACTTAAATATAGAAAGCAAATTGTAATGGATGCTTTGAAAATGAAAAATATCATATAACTTACAGAGTACAGAAGACACATAACAAGTACGAGGGACCAATAATTTACCTTAGCGGGGAAATTATTGCTCACGACAGTCGTTATCTCGGACGCTATGTATCCATTCCTTATGGGCACTTATATATCTAAAAACTTACGAAGCAAACCCCGATCTAAAATTGTCTTTCTTAACAACGATCTCTTTTTGCTTCTCTTTTCTTTTTGTGTCTTTTTCCACAAAGATCTTCTTACGAGTTACCGGGTCCATTTCCGTGTAGTACATTACGGCTGAGTATGTCCCCGGAGTCGGTGTAAATACCTGTGCTTGTTCAGGGTTCATCTGTAACTCATCTGTCGTAAAACGTTTTAGCTCATGCATATCTTTGTCTGTACAACCAGGGTGTGCTGCAATGAGATAGTACGTTAAGAACTGCTTCTTCCCCTCTTCTGCATTGAGCTTGTCATACATCTTTTTAAAGTCGATCAGCTCCTGCTTACCAGGTTTTCCCATAAGTTCAAGTACACGTTGTTGTGTATGCTCAGGGGCAACTTTCATCTGACCCGAGATGTGGTGTTTTACCATCTCTTTTAGGTAAGAATATCCGTGTTTTTTATCGGCATTGATAAGGTCGTATCTAACACCCGAAGCTACGAACGCTTTTCTTACACCCTCAACCTCTCTTACCTGACGTAAAAGGTTAATGTTTCGGCTGTGGTCTACTTTCATAGAGCTACACAGGTGGTTTGCATCGACACATCTTTGGTGTGCACATGTTCCGAGTTTTAACTTCTTGTTACACTCATAACCGTACATATTTGCCGTTGGACCACCTACGTCTGAGATAATTCCCTTGTAGTCTTTGTACTTGTTAAAGTCTTTCGCTTCACCTAGGATGCTCTCTTCTGAACGTGTTCTAATCGTTCTGCCCTGATGCACACCAATCGCACAGAAGTTACACTCACCCCAACAACCGTGATGAGTCATGATCGAGAACTTGATAGTCTCCAAACATTTTACTTTTCCATCTTTTCTATGGTACGGGTGAAGTTCTCTTGTAAATGGAAGCTTCGAGTTTGCATCCATCTCCTCTTCGTTTAAGTAGTCACACGGAGGGGTTTGGATCAAGTATCTGCCGTCAACCTCTTCACACAGACCGTTTGCAGAGATCGGATCGTTGTTATCGTAAAAGATATCGAACATATCTATGTACTTCTCTTTATTGTCTAAACACTCTTGGTGTGACGGGAGTTGAATGTAATCGTGTACAGGCTCTTTTGAGATATAACAAATTCCGCGTATATCTCTATAGTCACGTCCCTCATCGATCGCACGAGTAAGCTGCTCTAGAGCTATTTCACCCATACCGTAGATCATAACATCCGCTTTTGAATCAAATAAAATAGGCTTTTTTAGTTTATTTTGCCAGTAATCGTAATGCGTAATACGGCGCAGTGACGCTTCGATCCCGCCAAGTACGATAGGTACCGTATTTTTAAAATAGCGTCTAATTAAGTTAGTATATACAAGTGTCGCACGATCAGGACGCTTGTTGTTTACACCGCCGGGTGTATAGTCATCTGAGTTACGGAACTTTTTAGTTGCCGTATAGTTTGAAACCATAGAGTCAACGCTTCCGCCGCTTACTCCCCAGTACAGACGTGGCTCTCCAAGACGTTTAATATCTGCATCGCTTTTAATATCTGGCTGACCAATCATACCAACACGGTAACCCATACGCTCAAGCATACGTCCAACCATCGCTACACCGATAAACGGAGAGTCAATATATGCATCCCCGCTTACCAAGATCACATCACACTGATCCCATCCGCGAGCCTCCATTTCAGCTCTGGTTGTCGGTAAAAAATCTTTCTCTTTAAATGTTACTGTATCTCTGTTTTGATTGTGTTGATTGCGGTTTTTATTACGTCTGCTCAATTTTATGCCCGGATATATAATTTTTTTGTATCATACATTGTAAATGCTTTAATTATTGCATTATTCTTTCGTTAGTTTGAACAAGTCAGCTTTACACTTCTATTTCAATTGTCTGCTTGTTTTGAATACTTTTATTTATCGCATCTTTGAGCTTTTCAAAGAGAGTTTCAACGCTATCTGTTTCACTGAGTTCCGTAACACCAAAATGGTATTTAATATCTCCGTCAAGCGCTTTTACAAACTGCTCTGCTATCTTTTGGGCTAAAAGGTGTGCGCCACCTAACGAGGTATTACTCGCCAAAACTATAAAATGACCCTCTTCCACTTTTCCAAAGTAGTCATTCTGACGAATACCTTTTTGGATGATTTCACCCGCTTTTTGAAGAAAGTATCTCTGTTGTTCCTCAGAAATCGTAGCAAAGTCAAACTTCAATCCTATAACAGAAAGCTCCACTTTATAGCGCTGTACCCTCGCTATCTCACGTGAGAGTACATCCTCAATAAAGATGCGGTTGTAAGCTTGAGAGACAGGATCTTTTTCAAGCACCTCTACTATATCTTTTGAAAGTTCAGAGAGTTGCTGATCTTTTGTCCCATTGGTTGAGGAATCACCCTCATAGAGTTTTGCAAATCTTTTGATATGAAACATCAAAGTAAAGGTATAAAGAAAGGTGCTAATAAGTACATTTCCTACAACAATAGCAGTAAAAAGGTCATAATATACAAACTTTTCCGGCAAAGAGTGCACCATAATAATGGCCAATGCACCTTTCATCCCCGAGAGCGTAAGTGCATACGTCCAGTAAAAAGGGAGTTTTGAACTAACAACCAATGCACTCAAACTCCCAAAACGGATCACGGTTGTGATGAAAAATACAATGAGAATTTCGTAGATATAATGACTCAATAATGACAAATTTATAATATTTGCTATAACGATAAAGACAACTGCATTGGCAAAGATTCCCAGAAACATCGCCTCTTTTTTATATTCTCGAAACTCATGTTTAGTAATAGCAGGGATGTGTTTGAGAAGATCAATAAAGGCATCGTAAGTTTTTACTTTGCTCGTAATTTCAAAAGTTTTAGGGTGGAGCCTATTTTCACGCTCTACCAAAATTTTAAATACTATTACCGAAACTACGATCGATAAGATCCCTGCAATATGAAAATGTTCGGCCAGCAAAAAAGAACTTATGACGATCAGATAGATAACAAGGAACTGATCAAATGGATTGCGCAACATCTTCAGAGCTAAAAAACCGAACAATGCACTTGCGCCACCTATGAAACTTGAAAGCACTAAAACTTTTAAGACTGTATAGTTGATAGAAAGAACATCAACTGAGTTCCCTTGCAAAAGCGGCAAGGCTATAAAATAGTAGAGGATCAAGGCTGTTACGTCATTAAAAAGAGATTCCGATTCCGCATAGATCTTTAAACGCTTCGGCAGAGTAAACCTCGACATAATGGCACTTACGGTAATCGCATCGGTAGCCATTAACATTGCATAGAGTGCAACAAGCATCCCGATTGTAAATCCATATTCAGGGAGCAAATAAGGTGTAACAAAAACGGCAATAGCTATGGAGAAAATAACAGATACCACGGCAAGGTAAAATATCTCTTTTGCATATTTTTTCAGCTCTTTGACCGATATGTTTAAAATATCTGGAAGTAAAATAACAGGAAGCATCAGATAAAGAACCTCGTTAAACTCCTGCTTGCTGACAGAAAAAAGTTGGGGAAAATAGAGTGAAAGGACAAAGGCATAAAAAATGGTTGCTAAAGTTGCAGGAATTTTTGTCATCTCTTCAGTCAAACGGGAAAGCAATATTATCAACAATAAAATCGTAATCAGTAAAAGCATTCTCACCCCACTTGCTTAGTTTTGATACTTAATCATACTACAAACCGTCTAAAAGCTCTTTAAAATCTCATTTATGGTTCCTTGAATATAATTTTTTTGTATAATACTTGA
Organism: Sulfurimonas sp. hsl 1-7; assembly: GCF_030577135.1. Lineage (NCBI taxonomy): Bacteria > Pseudomonadati > Campylobacterota > Epsilonproteobacteria > Campylobacterales > Sulfurimonadaceae > Sulfurimonas > Sulfurimonas microaerophilic. The sequence continues at coordinate 678,658 of NZ_JAUIRR010000001.1, forward strand.
AAAATATGCACAAAGATTAAAAATGAATTATCCTTATGAAAACTTAGAAAATTTTACACTTAAAGCACTGCTAGATCGCTCAAATACACTTTTCGGGCAAAAAGATGTACTCTCGTTTGTAGGAAAACAGCCGTTAAAATATCGCGAACTTGATGAAAAAGTAAAAGCGATGGTAACACTGCTGAGTGAAAGAGGGATCACAAAAGGTGATAAAGTAGCACTTCTTAGTGAAAATATGCCAAACTGGGCTGTTGCCTACCTTGCTATTACATATTTCGGGGCTATTGTAGTTCCTATTTTACCCGACTTTAATCCATCAGATGTTCATCATATCATCAGACACTCCGAAGCCAAAGCTGTTTTTGTATCTCAAAAACATCTCCAGACGATCGAAGATCTCGGAAACTCTGAAATCAAATTTGTTATAGAGCTCGATACACTAAAACTTGTCGATCATCTCACAAACCATTCTTACATGGAGTTGATAAAACAAAAGTTTTCTCCAAAAAAAGAGTTACCTAAACCTGATGAAGACGGTATTGCTGCCATTTTATACACTTCTGGTACGACGGGACACTCTAAAGGGGTAATGCTTACACACAAAAACTTGGTTACAAATGCACTTACTTCATACAAAAACATTGAGATCACACCTGATGATATCTTCTTATCTATCTTGCCTTTGGCTCATACATTTGAATGTACGGTTGGGATGTTAATTCCGATGGTTCACGGTGCAAGCGTAGTTTATGTTGACAAAACACCTACTCCGACAGTGCTCTTAAAAGCTTTTGAAGTAGTTCGCCCGACAATGATACTCTCTGTACCGCTGATCATTGAGAAGATATTTAAAAATAAAATTCTTGCAAAATTCCACCACTCTTTTGCTCTGAAACATATCTATAAAGTTCCGTTTATGCGTAAACAACTGCATAAACTGGCAGGGAAAAAACTGCTAGAGACTTTTGGCGGAAGACTCAGAATGTTTGCAGTAGGAGGAGCACCTCTTGCAGGTTATGTAGAAGAGTTTCTGATAGACTCCGAATTTCCTTACCTTGTAGGTTACGGTCTTACTGAAACTGCACCGCTTCTTGCCGGAACTCGAATGGGGATGGAGCGTAAAATAGGTTCTACAGGTCTTGCGATGCCGGGTGTTGAGCTGAAAATCAAAAATCCCCATCCGTTTGACGGTGAAGGGGAAATAGTTGCCAAATCTCCTAGTGTTATGCTAGGTTATTATAAAGATGAAGAGAAAACAAAAGAGGTGTTTGATGAAGATGGATACTTTCTTACAGGTGATCTCGGCTACATAGATGAAGATGGATATCTCTTTATAAGCGGTAGAAGTAAAAACATGATTCTCGGACCTAGCGGAGAGAACATTTATCCAGAACAGATCGAATCTATTATCAATCAAGACGAAGCGGTTCTAGATGCACTTGTTATGCAGCAGGACGGAAAACTTGTCGCGAGAATTCATCTTGACTATGAGTTAATTGACAAAATGTTTGAAGCAAACCATACACCTGATGATGTTGTTAAACAAAAGATTACAGAGTATTTGGAAAATATGAGAATTAAAGTAAATACTCAGATGGCATCGTTTTCTAAGATTACAAAATTTATTGAGCAGATTGAACCGTTTGTAAAAACGCCTACGAAGAAGATAAAACGCTACCTCTATACAGAGTAGCGTTTTAATATATTATTTAAATTGAGGTTGAACGAAAGGTACTACTTGTTTCTTACGGCTAAGAACACCGTCTAACCAAGCTTTGTTGTTTTCTAGTTTAATGTCAAATGCAGCTTCTATTTTGCTTGCATCATCAGAAACTACGAAAAGTTTAGAACCCTCTTTGATGATATCAGTTAAAAGAATTAAAACAGTGTGAAGACCACCCTCTTCTTTCATCTTTTGCATATCTTCCATAATCTCGTCTTCTCTTGGCTCTAATACAGAGATATCTACCATTTCAAGCTGACCGATACCAACTTTAGTACCGTTCATGTCGAACTCTTTGTAGTCACGTGTATTTAAGTTACGAGCAGATGCACCGTCAACTGCAGATTTAGCAATGAACATATCCATAGCCATTTTTTTGTAGTCTTCAACACCACAAATCTCGCTTAACTCTTTTACAGCTTTTGTATCTACTTTTGTACAAGTCGGTGAACGGAAAATTACAGTGTCGCTTAAAATAGCAAGCATCATCATCCCTGCAATATCTTTTGGTGGTACTACACCGTAAGATTTGTACATCTCGTAGATTACCGTGTTTGAACAACCGATTGGTCTGATCCAAGCTTCTAGTGGAGCATCTGTGATAAGGTCTCCTAGTTTGTGGTGATCAGCGATACCTACGATTGTAGCTTCATCGATATCATCTTGAAAATGTGGCTTATCTGTTGAGTCGATAATAAATACTTTCTCACCTGCAACAGAAGTTTTTAACATAGGAACTTTGTCTGCATAACCGAATGTGTCTAAAATAAACTGTGTTTCCGCAGAAATATCACCTTGACGAGCTGGAATATACTCTTCATCTTCTACTTGGTTTTTTAGGTATGATAGTGAAATTGCACCTACAATAGAGTCACTATCTGGATTTTTGTGTCCAAATGCATATACTGACATAATCTAAGCCTTTAAATTTTTTTCGAATTATACACTATTCTTTAACAAATCCGGAAAATTTAATACTTTTAAAGAGATCTTGAACAACTCACGTTTTGAAAGCGGTTTTTTCAGGTGTCCTACAACTCTTGCGCCATTCTCGCTGACATGAGCATCTTTAACACTTGAATGAGTCAGTGTCACAACAGGTGCATCACTAATCTTTGCTATCACTTTAGAGATTGCATTCTCATCACTTGTAAGCACTTCTATATCTATAAGTATCATCTCATACTTTGAACGTTTAAGCTCCTCTATCGCATCTCTTGGAGTCTCAAAATGAAGCACTCGCACATGACTCTCTAAAAATGACTCAATAATAGTTTGCGCTGCATCAGGGTCACTGTCAATCACCAAAATACTCGCGCCCTCAGGAGATATTTGTGCAAAGTTTATCTCTAGTTCGTGATTCTCATGGTCTGCGCTTGGAAGTACGATCTCAATATCTGTAAGTGACAAGATAAACGTAGCACCTTTGCCGTATTCACTGTAAAACGTAAGGTCTCCATTCATCAAGTTAGCAATTTTTTTATTAAGAGAGAGTCCTAAACCGTCAGCTTCAAACATCTCAAACAGTTTTGGCTGATCCTCTTTTTTTATCCCCGTACCGCTATCTTCAACAATCACTTGAAGATTGATTGTATTGTGAGCGATATTGGCACCGTTAGGTTTTACGTAAATGTTAACATACCCTTTTTTTGTAGCACGGAGACTGTTACTTAGCAGATTATCAACAATCAACTTTACTTTACTTGCATCAAAGATTAACGACTCCGGAAGTGTTTTATCTATATCCAGAGTTAATTGTAACCCTTTTTTCGCAGCAATATTTTTATAGCCGTCTACAATAGTATTAAATAAAAAAGAGAGTTCAACGGCATTTTCATTAATATCGTAACTTCCTGCATCAATCTTTGAAAGTGCCATCATGCTATCGATCAACTCTAAAAGCTGATTACCCGATGTCAAGATATCTTTTGCGTGAGAGTTGAGTTTTTCATTTTGCAGGTCTTTAGACAAAATCGTAGCATATGCGATAATGGTTTTTACCGGAGATTTAAGGTCCTCTTTTACATTTGAGAGAAAATCGTATTTTACTTTTACAGCTTCTTGTGCTACCTGCTTGGCATTTTCAACTTTATATCTTTGTTTGTCAAGCTCATTTTCCAGATGTTCAATCTTTTTAAGTTGTTCAGAGATTAAACTAGTCTCCATCCCCTCATACGATTTTTTAGACGCATACTCTTTTTTTAAATGTGTGTCTTCGTAATGTAAGCTGAATATCTCATTTTTTAAACGCTCTATCTCTTTATCTTTCTTAGAAGCACTATGTAAAAAAGTAAGAACGACTATCACACTAAATACGATAAAAAATACCAGTATTATTACAATAGGAAGATCAATATCTACCAAATTTATTCTCCGTCAATTAACTCTTTAAATACTTCTATATGTTCTGCAAAAAGGTTTACGAGTCTAGGATCAAACTTTTTCCCTTTCTCATCTAAAATGTACTTCGCCGCATCTTCAAAAGACCAAGCCTCTTTATAGATTTTTTTCTCTAAAAGAGCATCAAGTACACTTACTATAGAAACTATTCTTGCATAGATGTGGATCTCATCACCCTTTAATCCTCTAGGGTATCCACTCCCGTCAAAATTTTCATGATGCTCATACGCAATGATTGCAGCAGCATTGATCAGTTTTTTACTTGAATTTTTTAAAACGTTTAAAGCAAGTTTTGGATGTTTTTGCATCACCTCAAACTCGTAAGTAGTAAGTTGATCCGGCTTGTTGACGATAGCATCTTCGATAAAGATCTTACCGATATCGTACAGCGGTGCAGCCAAATAAACCATTTTGATCTGTTCTTCCGTTAGAGTTCCGTCTAAAATAGCAAGCTGTTTAGCAAAATCGGCAACTCTTCTAATGTGCCCTACTGCTTCTATAGTATTTTCTTCTACCATAGCTGAGAGGATGTAGACCATCTCTTTTTGTGCATCTTCGGTTTCCGATAAAAGACGATTTTGTGTACTAGAGAGTTTTAACGATTTTCTATAACGGTGAAATTCCGTATGATGTCTTACTTTAACCTTCAGTTCACTTCTGTGAACCGGAGTTCTTATGTAATCGACACAACCAAGTTCAAACCCTTCGTCGAGATCATCAAAGTCACCCTCTTCAACCATTAAAACTATCGGGATATCTTGTAGTTCCGGAGAACGTCTGATGATTTGACACAACTCCAGACCATCAATTTCCGACATCCTCATAGCTACTAAAATCAGATCAAAATGCTTTGTTTTTAAAACTTCTACAGCATCTTGAGAGTTTAATGCATAAGAGAATCCATATCCATTATCTCTTAGTAGTTCAATGATGTTCTTCGTGTGTTCAATGACGTCATCTACGATTAATATTTCATCTCTGTTACTCATAATTTCTACTCATCTATTTTAGTCTTGTAGAAACCATTATACCATCTACTTGTGTAAAAGCAACTCTTTTTCTAAATATTTACCCGTATATGAACCTGACTTTTCATAATTGGCAGCCAACTCTTCAGGTGTTCCCACATCGATAATCTCACCACCGCCTGAACCACCTTCAGGTCCCATATCTACAATATAGTCGGCATTTTTAACCATATCTAGGTTATGCTCAATTATCAGTACACTATTTCCCAGCTCAACAAACTTATGGAGTACGCCTGTCAGTCTGTCAACATCGGCGAAATGCAGACCCGTTGTCGGTTCATCCAAGATATAAAGTGTTTTTCCCGTATCTTTTCTACTTAACTCTTTAGAGAGCTTAATACGTTGCGCTTCACCGCCTGAGAGTGTAACCGCATTTTGTCCAAGTGTAATGTACCCAAGCCCGACATCTACAAGTGTTTTAAGTTTCTGATGAATTTTTGGAATCGGTTTAAAGAACTCAAATGCTTCATCAACCGCCATATTCAGTACATCAGATATCGTTTTCCCTTTATACAATACTTCTAACGTTTGTTGGTTATATCTCTGTCCCTGACAACTGTCACACTTCACCATGATGTCCGGTAAAAAGTGCATCTCGATTTTGATCTCACCCTCACCCTGACACTTCTCACAACGTCCGCCTTTTACGTTAAAAGAGAATCTTGAAGATGTATAACCTCTGATCTGTGACTCTTTTGTTTGTGCAAACAGGTTTCTGATCTCATCCATTACACCCGTATATGTTGCAGGGTTTGATCTTGGAGTTCTACCGATAGGGCTTTGATCAAGGTAGATCACCTTGTCGACATTCTCAAGCCCATTGATCTCAACACCCGCTACTTTATTTACTTTTCTTGCATGGTTGAGTAATTCTCTTGCAGTCGGTAAAAGTGTTTGAAGAATAAGGGAACTTTTTCCGCTTCCACTTACACCCGTAATACATACAAAGTTGTTAAGCGGTATCTTTACACTTAGATCTTGAATATTGTTCAGAGTTACATTTTTTATCTCAATGAACTTATCTTGTTCTCTACGATAAAAATACTCAATCTTTTTTCTTCCAAAAAGGTAATCAGCTGTTGTCGTTTTTGCTTTTTTCAACTCTTTAAGTGTCCCGCTAAATACGACGTTTCCACCGAATTTTCCTGCACCTTCACCGATATCTACGATAAAGTCGGCATGCTCGATCGTCTCTTTATCGTGTTCAACTACGATCACGCTGTTCCCTTTTTCCTGAAGGTTACGAAGCGTTTTGATAAGTTTTAACGTGTCACGCTCGTGCAGACCGATACTCGGCTCATCAAGTACATACATAACACCTGTAAGACCTGAGCCGATCTGAGAAGCGATACGGATACGCTGTGCCTCACCACCAGAGATCGTACGTGCATCACGCCCGAGTGTAATATAGCCAAGCCCTACATCGTGTAAAAAGAAAAGACGTTCACGAATCTCATTTAAGATCGGTGCTGCAACCATCTCGTTTTGCTTATCCATGTAAGAAAAATTATCCTCTGCCACAAACCACTCATAAGTCTTTGTGATCGGCATATCTAAAAGTTCCGGTATCTTTTTCTCACCGACTCTTACTGCAAGAGATTCAGGTTTAAGTCTGTGTCCGCCACAAACGTCACACACCTTCTCACTCATATAGTCATTAAGCTCTTTCTCATCTTTGAACATATCGTAAGCGATACGGATGATCCCCGGCCAGATACGTTTTACTTTATGTTTCTTCCATAAAAATTCTACCTCACCGATGTTGCCGTGCAAGATAGCTTTTTGCTGGTGTGTTTCGAGTTCAGAATATGGAACGGTGATATCGATCTCATTTGCTTCGCAGAACCCTTTTAAAAATGTAAAGTAGTACCCTTTGTTAAAGCCGTATACGATCTTTACAGCACCCTTTTCAATACTTAAATCTTGATCGATGATCTTCTCTATATCTAAAGTATAACGAAGCCCTAAACCGTCACATTCACTACAAGCACCCTTTGGAGAGTTAAAAGAGAAACTAAGCGGCTCTAACGGGTCAAAACTGATCTTACAATCAAAACAAGCGTTGTGCTCAGAATAGTGGATATGCTCTTTAGATCCTACCTCTTCATGGTTTAAAACATCTATCTCAAGTTCACCGTAACTCTCTTTAAGTGCTTTTTCTACCGATGATGCTATACGCTCTTTGTTTTCCGCTTTGACAACTACACGATCCACAACAACTTTGATCGTATGTTTTTTCGTTTTTGAAAGCTCGATCTCATCATCGAGTCTGACCATTACACCGTCGATCATTGCACGCACATACCCTTTATGTACCAATGATTCGATAAGATCTGCATACGAACCTTTATTTTCACGAACTAAAGGAGCAAGAAGCACAAGTTTTGCACCCTCTGGGAGCTTTGCAACTTCAGCGATGATATCTGAAGCCGACATCTGAGAGATCACTTTGCCACATTTATGACAATGCTGCACCCCTACACGTGCATATAAAAGTCTAAAATAATCATATATTTCAGTGATCGTTCCAACAGTAGAACGGGGATTTTTAGAGGTTGTTTTTTGGTCGATCGCAATCGCAGGCGTAAGCCCCTCTATTTTATCAACATCCGGCTTACCTACTCTATCTAAGAACTGTCTTGCGTATGATGATAACGATTCCATATAACGACGTTGCCCTTCGGCATACAAAGTATCAAAAGCAAGTGTAGATTTACCGCTTCCACTAAGTCCTGTCATAACTATCAGTTCATTTTTCGGAATTGTTAAATCTATATTTTTAAGATTATTCTCTTTTGCACCTGTTATTTTGATAACATCTTTTTTACCCATTTATAAACACTCTCTTTATTAAATAAACCACTACAAATATATAAAATACAACTATCAGTTTTTTTTGCAGCGTTACTTCTATTTTATCTTTAAAATGTATCCCTATATATACACCCAACAGGGATATAACACCTATAATTATGCCTCTTTGAAAATCGACATGTCCTTCAAGCGTATGGGATATCAACCCTGCTATTGAAGAAAATACGACAAAGAACAAACCGGCAGAAATCGCACGTTTTAATTCTACATGCAAGAATCCTACCAAGATAGGTACAAGCATGATACTACCGCCAACTCCGATAGTGATGCTCATCATACCTATGAATATCCCGATAACAAAAAGAATACCTCTTTTTACCTCTTTTGGTTCTGCGGCTTCTTTTACTGGCATAAACAATCTAACAAGTGCAAATGTAGCAAAAAGTAGGAAAAAAACTTCTAAAGTTTTGTTACTAAATGCTGCCGTTATAAAACCGCTAAGTGAAGCCCCTACAAAGCCACCGAGTCCTATGTATGTAATCATAGCGACATCAAGGGTACCTTTTTTATGGTTTATATAGCTTCCAAAGATCGAGCCAAACACCATCTGTACAACAGAGATACCGATCGCTGTTTTTGTATCGATTCCGAGCATTAAAAGCAAAGGAACCAAAATAGTCCCACCGCCAATACCAAAAAAACCGGATAAAAACCCTGTAAGAAGCCCAACTGTCAATAATTCAATCATAAGTGCAATTATAGCGAATTCTAATACGATTTAATTTTCATTTGTGTTTGCATAAAGTATAATCATCCCTATAATAAATAATGGCGGTTAAAAATGTTAAATACTATTGAAGAAGCGGCAATAAATTTTTGTATCCATCAGATTCGTGCAGATCACGGGGTAAAAGATGGTATTACAAAAAAGAGAACACTTATTGCTTATATAGATTTAGATGCTCAAGACGGGAAAAAATACAGAGCATACATCGCATCAGATTCAGGCTTTATGCAAAGAGTTTCAAAACTTTTTCTTGAAGAGGATGAGAGTGATGAAGAGACACTGACAGATATGACATTAGAAACTGCTAACCTTATCATCGGTAGTGCTAAAGTTATAGCTGAAGAAAAAAGTCAAAATCCGTATACGATAAATACACCGTATTTTGAAAAAATCGGGGAGTTTGATCTTGAATATGACGATGCAAAAACTATTCAAGTCGGCGATGATGAAATCACAATAGCACTTAAGGAATTCAATGCCTAAAAAAGATTTTAACCTTAAAGAAGACCTATCATGGATGGACTATTCCGGAATTCTCGATATGGAAGTGGAATTTATAGCCGACCTCGGCGAAACAGATCTTTCACTTAGAGAAGTTCTCAAACTTGAAAAAGGTTCGATCATCGATCTTAAAAAGCCTGCAGGTGAGAGTGTCGAGTCTTATGTAAACGGTCGTATTTTAGGAAAAGGTGAGGTTATGGTATATGAGAAAAACCTTGCTATTCGTATCAATGAAGTATTAGATTCCTCTGCTGTTTTATACTACTTATCTAAAGAGAGATTATGATCAAATATTTACTTCTATTTTTACTCCCTTTTTCACTTTATGCTTCTAAGATACTCAGTTACAATATCTACGAAAGAACTGACCGTGCAGATGTGATGATCACTTTTGATACACCCTACTCCGGAGTTATTAAACAAAGTAGAGGACAGTCAAAAACTATTCTAAAACTTTCAGATGCTTCTATAGAATCTTCAAAGATCAAAAAAGTAAATTCAAAATATCTCAAATCTCTGGCTATTACACCGCTTGCAGACTATACTCAGATCGTTGCTATTACACCGAGTTCTGTGAAACTTGTAGCTTCAAAAACATCTGACGGTTATGGTCTTAGATTACGTTTTACGGAACAAACTGCAGCAAAAACAACGCAGCAAACTACAACATCTTCCTCACCAGATCTTTCAGCATTACCGACAAAACAGGGTGATGATTTATCGATGAGTTACTATGTAGTGATCGCTATCTTAATAGTTGGTATTATTATTCTTTTTTACCTAAAAAACAAGATACAAGCGAAACAAACACCGACACAACAAAAGCAAAACTCTTGGTTATTTAAACAAGATGTAGCAATGCAACAACCGACTGCGGCTCCTGTAAGTGACGAAAATGCTCTTCAAAATAATGAAATTTCTATCCGTTTTCAAAAGAGCTTAGACGCTAATAATAACGTTGTAATGCTTGACTTTCTAAACCAAAGTTATCTCGTTTTACTTGGAAACGGAAATATTTTACTTGATAAATTTGTTGACGATAAACCAACAACACAACAAGAGTTTGAAACTATTTTACAAAACAGACATGCAGAACTTGAGAAGTTTTTAGAAAATCCGACACCTCAATCTACTAATCACTTAGATCTCAATGAACCGCTACAGTCTTATAAAGAAAGAGCGGCAAGTTTAGCTTACGGAGAGTAAGCTAGACCTGTTTTAACCATAACATCCCATACGCTTCAATAGTAAGCATCTTCTCCGTACACGGTTTGTGTGTAATAATCTCTAAAAGATTTGCATCACAGTGATCGGATATATCTATCTCTATTGTACGATCTGAAAAGTTATACACCGTGATAATAGCTTCACTTTTATCTTTAGAAAAATGTTTAATAGCAAAGAGTTCAGGACCTAAATCTAATGTCTCAAATGTCGCATAAGGGTCAAAGGCCTTTTCATTGATACGGATAGAGATCAGCTGTTTATATCTTTTAAAAATACTGTTACGTAAACCATTCTCATCTTCTAGTTCCTCTTTTACATTATCGAAATTTAGCTTCTCTCTGTTGATAGCTCTGTTTCTTCTCGTCTTTTTTGCACCCTCAAAGTAACTTTCAGATCCTACTAATGAGTGAAAATATATCCCTGGAACTCCTGGCATTGTAAGGGTTACTGCTTGAGAGAGCATCATCCTTTTAACACGCAGACTCTGTTCGGAATCTGGATGTGTCAATATGTCTATATAACTGCTGTTTAATTCATAAGGTGCTTTTTCATCTGCATTTCCATTCATCGCTCTGTAGGAAACTAAACCGTTATGTGCCAAACAGGATTCAACTAAAAAGTTTACCTCCTCTTCAGTAAGTATATCACTCACGGCACGTAATCCCACTCCGTCATGACTTGCCGTAAAGTTAAAGAAACACACTTTATCACTCGGCAGTTTCAACTCTTTAGCCCATCGTGTCAGTTTTGTCGTATCCCCTTTTAAGATCGAAAATGCAAGAAGCGGAGGGAGTGCAAAGTTATATACCATTTGTGCCTCATCATCCCCCTCACCGAAATAGGAGATATTTTCATCATGGGGTACATTGGTTTCTGTAATGATTAATACCTCAGGAGCAACAGTATGCACAACCTGTCTCATTAACTGAATCAGTGCATGTGTTTGAGGCAGATGGACACATTTTGTTCCCACCTCTTTCCAGATAAACGCTATAGCATCAAGACGTAAAAGAGATGCACCGTGTTGTACATAAAACAACAACACATCCAAAATTTTTATAAGTACTTTATAGTTGGCATAGTTAAGGTCAACCTGATCGCGACTAAAGGTTGTCCAAATACTTCTCTTTTTCCCCTCATCATCGGTATATTCACTAAGCAGCGGAATCGTTCTAGGTCTTACTACCGCAGAGAGATCGGTTGATGGGTCTAGCTCTATAAAAAAATCGAGGTAATTTGGATGGTTTGCAAGATACTTATTAAACCATTCACTCAAATGACTAATATGATTGATAACTCCGTCAAACATTAATCTGTGGTCCTTACTCAAAGCCTTAATATCTCTCCAAGAACCCATCAGGGGTGATACCCCTTTATAATTAACGATTGAGAAGCCGTCATCGCTTGAGTACGGATAAAACGGCAAAATATGTACAGTATTTATATAATCCTCGACATACTCATCCAAAAACCGTTTTAATGTAGCAAGAGCCGTTTCCTCTTCATGAAATATCTGATTCCCGTATGTAATGAGTATTACATCTTTTTGAGTTAAAGTATACGGTTCTGCTTCAACTACGTTTTTATACTTCTCTATTAGATCAAGGATCTTTTCATACGCTTTTACGGCGTCACTTCCGCCGTAAATCAATACTAATGCATCTTTGATAAGTTGTAATCTATCTTTCGTATCGTGTGATATTTCCGACATCTTATTCTCCTATGATTCAGATTGTACACTCTTGATAAAAGCTTCCGATATTTCCGGGAACACGGAACGTACACTTGTCCATGCAGAAAGTGCCGGAACACCGAAAGGATCTGCTGAGAACTCATCACAAGCTCTTTCCAATGCTTTTTCAAAGTTCTCCACAACATCGATCTCTTTTTTTCGATCGTATGTTACACCGTTTAGTTTTGCCAAGGCATCAAACTTACCAATCGCTTTTCTACTTTCATGAAAGAATGTAGCACGTAATGTTTTTAAAGACTCATCAGAAAAAACGATCCCTTGTTGCGACATAATTCTAAAAATAGTTTGTGCAATATCTATAGCCATTTTTGCTATACCGCCGTCAAGCTCATTCTCTTTGTCTTTACTTTTTAACTCTTGATGCTTATGCTCATAACTCTGCATAATCTCCGTCTGACAAATTCTTCTGACCGATGTATTGTCAAACACCTCACTAAGTGTTGAGACTTCCAGTCCCCATGTAGGCGAGATTCGGATACTGCGTGCTAATGTTCTGATAAACGAGAACTCTCCCGAGAGTGCATAACGGAAACTCCCCATATACTCTAAGTACCTGCAATCTCCGTACGTTAAACGCAAGGCTGTAATAAGCGGTGAATAAAAGAGTCTTGTAGCCCTGCCGTGAAGTTTATTTGTCACTCTTGAATAGTAGCCTTTGTTAAACTCAAAATTTAATGCCGGATGGACAATAGGATAAAACAATTTTGCAGGGATTTCACGGGAATAATTTACAATATCGCAGTCATGTAAAGCAAAAGCATGGGCATTTGGATCTGAGAGAGCGTGACCTATCATTGTCCACACATTTCTCCCCTTCCCTTTTATATCTAGGCTCCCAAAACCGACCTCCGATATATCTTTATACAGTGCTTGTATCTGAGGTCCATCATTCCATAAAATATCTACAGGGATATCAAGAACAGACATAATCTCTTTTACTTTTTCATACTGCTCTTTTGTTGCCGCATCAAGTCCCAGAATAATTTTATAGATATACTTCACACCTTTTAGTTCATTGAGTATGGTTTGCATTGCCGGTGTTTCAAATTCGGAATAGAGTGCCGGTAACAATAACACCATATTACGTCGTTTTGCAAACTTCTCTAATTCATGTTCAATATCTTCTAAACTTCTCTCTGATACATTTTGCAGTGTCGTAATAATCCCGTTTTGAAAAAAATCTGCCATTGCTACCCCTTTTTTGTTTGTTTTAAAATAATTATAAAATCCATCACATTTGTCCCTGTCAAACCTGTAATAAACCCTGCTCCTAGTTTTTGAAAGAACGTGGCACTATCATTAGTTTTAAGATAGTGTTTCGGATCAAGTTCTTGCTTCTTACTTTTTGTTAAAAGAGTGTGTTCAACAAATGCACCGTTGGCATCAGAGTTACCGTCAACTCCATCACTGCCGGCACATAATATTGATATATCTTCCGTTATACATTTACTCATTAACAGCCGTAATGCCAGTTCACTATTACGTCCGCCGATTCCATCACCTTTTACCCGTAAGGTTGTTTCTCCTCCTATTAAAAGACAAAAAGAATCATATCTTTGGTCATATTGCTCAATTTCATTACAGATGTACTTTGCCGCTTTTTTAGAGCTTGTGTCTAAGGTTGTTGTTAAGATTTTTGTTTTTTGTACATAATTTTTTATATAGTTTTGTGCACTTTTTAAAGCTATAGTGTTGTTGCCGATAACATAGTGGGGAAATTTTTTACTTAGCATAGGGGCTGAACCAATCGTCTGAAGGTCATCCCCTATTACATCACTCAAAACCAATACAAACCCTTTGGCCTTACACATCTTAGCCAGCTTGCCACCTTTAATAGCAGAGATAGATTTTCTAACTGTATTGAGCGCTTTAATATCTACCCCGGAAACCAATAAGGCATTAGATATTTTTTCAAACTCATCCAAGGAGAGATTGTTGATCGGTTTTTCGATCATCGCCGAGGCACCGCCGCTTAAAAAGAAAATAAACAGATCATCACTTTTAAGCTTCTTTATCTCTTTGATCATTTGAGTTGCACACTGAAAGCTTTTATTTGATACTTTAGGATGGGATGATTGACATGTTTTTATATAAGAGAGTTTTTTATTTTTTAAAGAGACTGAGAGTCCCCCTTTGATACGACCTCCTAAGATCTTTTCAGATTCCTTGGCCATATCGTACCCCGCTTTTCCGACACTGAATATATAGAGATTTTTAAAAGATTTTAGGGGGATGTTTTGATCTACTATCAGTAGGGAGTTTTCTTTTAGTGCAATACTTTTGCCAATAATCGTTTCTGCCTGTACACTTTTTAATGCTTTGTAAAATATCTTTTGCAAGAGTATTTTAGAAGACATCGCTTAACACCTTTTCGTTAAATCCGGCACTTCCTTGATAAGTGGATTTCTCAATGTTCTTTATGTCGGTAGTGATGTATCTACCGCAATGGTTTTGAATAATAATGGGGTTATCGACATTTTTAAACATCGGTATGTCATTGTAACTATCTCCAAAACCGAAAGTCTCTATATCTTCATCAAAAAGTTTCCGAAATAGCCGGGTTGTTTCTTTAACTGCCACCCCTTTATCCTGACCTTTTGCTATAAGATGGTAAAAACGCCCGCCTTGCGTTACTTTAAGATCGTAACTCTCGGCTAAAACTTCTAGCTCTTGTATTTTAGCAGGGTCTTCAATAACAAAAGGTTCAGTAAAATCTCTCTGTTTGGCCAGAGAAGCATGTTCATAATCAAGCTGTGTTAAAAGCATAATATCGTCGACACTCATCTCACTAAACCCTTTCATACAAAACTCTTTTTTATACTGATTATAAAAGCTCACAACTTCATTATAGCGCTTTCCAAAGAGAATCATTTTGTACCCATCGTACTCTTCTAGATCTTCTAAAGCCAGACCTTGATACCCTTTTGGTATAAACAAAGCTGCACCGTTTTCAGTTATAAATGGTTCTATTATACCGACTTTTTTTTGTAGTTGTATAACTTCGGCTTTTGTTTTACTCGTTGTAAATATAAGGGGAGTTTGTGTTTCTTTGATTTTATTGAGGGCTTGAAGGGACGGTTCGAAAGAGTAATCATCGTGATTTAACAAGGTACCGTCTAAATCTGTAAATATCAGTTTTTTCATAGTTGTAGTGTAATATATTATTATTACATACCGTCCTTTTCATTGTTGAAAAAATAAACAATCGATTATCTTTTTCTTTGAAACCTCTCAAGAAGAAGTTTTTTTATGACATTTAAGTTGGCAACACTTAGTTTATATTCATCATCCATCATCTTATTTATATGGAAAACTTCCGTCACCGTAATACCGTAAGGATCTTTTTTCTCTTTTACAAGTTTACCATCATCATTGAAACTATACAAATAAAGATTTTTTCTTGCAGTTTGAATGTAGTATGTAAGTACAATCTCATCTGAGTGTTTTTTCTCGATTGCAACAACAACTCTTTGATCCTCTTTGTAATCTTTTGGATCTATTCCTATAATCTTTTGCGCACTTTGCGTTGAGATAAATCCAATGTAAAACTTATTGTAAAGGTCATGATATCTCTGAATTTTAGGATTATATAAAAAGCCCATATCTACAATGTGTTTTTTATGACTTCGAAGAGTTTTTGTGATCCAGCTCATCGTATTGTAATATCTAAAAGGATGCAGTTTCAGCGTATGTGCCTCAACCATTTTAGAAGATTTCACTCTATCTTTTGGTTGGAGTTTTTGCTTGTCAAGATCCATGATGTACTCTAGTACTTCCGTAGCTGAAAACTCTTTTGTAAACCAAACTTTACAATAAGAAGGGAACTGTTTGTAACCTGTAGCACCGTGGTTTAAAATGATCAGTGCTTTGATCTCGTAATGTGGAAATATGATTTCTAAAAGAGCTTTTTTCTTCCGTAAACGTTTACGGAGTTTGAGCACATTTTTTACAAGCGTCATCTCTACAAAATAAAGCTCATTGTTTTTCGTAATGAACATTGCATCAAATTCACTAATCTCACGTGATTTTGTTCTGTAAACGATTTGCTCTTTTTCACTGATGGAAAGAGTATTTGCATACGCTTTTTGCTTATTTTGGTGGAATCCTTTTAAAATAAACTTTGTAATATAGTCATTCTCTTGGGCATAGCGAAGAAGCTTTTCGTAGATAAAGTTTTCAAAGACTTCACCTTCAAAAGAGCGGTATGAACTCAGGTATGAAGGATCATCTTGATCAACGCCCTTTTTTATTAGAGAGAGTAAATGCTTTGTATTATACGCATAGTGAAGTAAGTTATCAGCGATATCTTCTTTCTCTAGATTTTTGATCGATTCGCTAATCTCAAGCATCAAGATACCATTTCAGAGTTTTTGAAAAACTCATCGATGACATCTCTAAACTCTTGAATGTCAACTATTGTATTTACTTGGTTTCGAAGCGCTGAAGCACCGCGATATCCTTTTGAGTATGTATGTGTATGTTTTCTAAACATTGCTACACCGTGAGCACCGTAAAACTCTATCATCTTATCGTAATGCTCCATAATGATCTCATGTTTAAGATCAAGTGCTATATCTTCACTTCCTGTACGGAGTTGATGAAAGATCCAAGGAGCCCCGACAGCACCGCGTCCGATCATTACACCGTCAGCCCCTGTGTGCTCTAGCACCCATTTTGCTTTTTCGTAAGAATCGATATCACCGTTTGCTATTACAGGAATGTTAACCGCTTTTTTGATCTCTGCTATTGCATCGTAATCAACCGGAGCTTTAAACTTTCCTGCACGTGTACGACCGTGAACTGCTAAAAAGTCTGCTCCGCTGTCTTCAACGATTTTTGCGATATCCACATGATTTTTCTCTTCAAATCCAAGTCTTATTTTTACCGAAGTCATAGATTTGTTCGAAGTATCTTTGATAGTTTTAATAATATCACCCATTAAAGGCAGGTCTAACAGAAGTGAACTTCCGCTTCCGTGCCCTACTACTTTTGGAACAGGACAACCGCAGTTAAGATCGATTATATCTATCCCCTCTTGCTCATTGAGCACTTCAACTGCCTGGCGTACTATGTTTGTATCGGCACCTGCAATTTGAACAGAGTAAGGATCTTCAAGTGGAGACTTTTCAATCATGTGAAGTGTTTTTTTAGAGCCGTGTGCTAAAGCGTTAGAGCTTAACATCTCACTAACAGTAAGATCAGCTCCAAACTTTTTTACGACACTTCTAAAAGGGAGATCGGTAAATCCGGCTAATGGTGCTAAAACATAAATAGGTTTTTCAAAAGATATTTTTTGTGACATAATTCTCTATATAAACATATCTATATGGAAGTTTTTCCCACACTCTTTAAGTGCACGGTATGCTCTAAAGTTTAAATACTCATCAGCAGAAGTGATATCTAAAATCTCATCGGCAGGGGCAATCATTTCTAGATCGAACAGTGTATAAAGGTAAGCATCCATTGCATCTTCATTCGATTCAATAAGTGTCTCAAACAGTTTCATTCTCTGCTCTGGAATCATACTGCTTTTTGAAAGTGTGCGAGAGATATTGATAAGGCTTTTTTTATCTAACTCTAACATATTCATCAATTCAATAAGTTGTTCGTTTGGAATCTCAATACGGTTTTTATCAGCATTAATACGTGCAAAAATTGTACTTAAAGCCTCTTCACTCATACACTCTTTATATTTTTCAATACCTTCTAAAGAAGCTGTTTGTACATAATCTACATACACCTCTTTACGTAATACTTCCGCATATTTTGCCGGATTATTTAAAACAGCTTCTGCAGTAAGTCCACCGCTTTTATACTTGTTTCTTTTATTTGCAATAACAAGTTCATTCTCAGCTCTAAGACCATAAGGTTTTAGATCAACAACTTCACCTGCTTTAATTTTATTTATAAGTTCTAGGATATTGTCAATTTTTTCATTATTTGTAGAACCTGCAATATCTTTTAAAGGTGCAATAGCAGTATTCTCAAGTAACATTCCAAGAAGTTTATATCTTGGTGTTCTAAATTCGTAATGTCTATTTGCTTTGCCTAAGTAAGCATCTACTGTAGCATCGATAATTTTGTCATAATCTTTTTGATACTTACGATCTTGAAAACTGCGCATAAGTGAATGGAACCACATGTGTGCAGTACTAGCGATGTACAATATAAAAACAGGAATAACAACTAATAATGCGATCGATAAAGCTGGCATTTGCGTACCAAATAGGTTGATTGCAAAAGTTTCTGGCGTTACGTATGCATAAACAAACCAACCAACTAATGCCATCCATATTAACGAGGCTATTGTGTATCTTTTTAAGTACATCATATTAAAATCCTTTATTTTTTAGACTTTTCTGCTATCTCTCTACAATCTATACAATAAACAGCATGAGGTTTTACTTTCAGTCTTTGAAAACCTATCTCATCTTCACACATTTCGCAGATGCCATATCCACCTTTAGATATCTTTCCTAGAGCAACCAGTATCTCATTCAATTCTTTTTGTTGTTGCTCTACTATAGCACTCTCTACCATTGAATTATTATTTACTGAAGCGTGATCACCTTCATCATTTAGTTCTAGAGAACTTAGCCCGTTAAGTTCGTCGTTAACACCATTGATATTTTTTTCAATCTGTTCTTTACGACTCTCTAGTATCTCTTTAAAAAACTCTAATTCACTTGCTTGCACTTACTTGTTTCCCTTATTTGTGATATGGATGATTGCTGAGTATAGAAAACCCTCTATAGATCTGTTCTAGCAAAACAACTTTTGCTATTTTATGACTCATAGTGATTTTACCTAAACTTATAACTGCATCACTTTTTTTCAAAAACTCATCTTCAAAGCCGTAAGCTCCGCCGATGAAAAATTTCACCGACATTTTATCATTTAAAAGCTTACTAAATTCAAAACTGTCGATTAATTTTCCATCAGGATGCAAAGTTACGCTAAATCCACTCCCTAAATGAGGTTCTAAAACCTTTGTATATGCCCTTTGTGAGGCCTCTGGTGAGATAGTGTGTGCTTTTGTTACATCTTTTGTAAAAATTTCGGTATCACTCACTTTTGCAAAGCGTGAAATCATCTTTGTTAGGTCTTTATAAAGGGGATCGTATATAGATTTCTCTTTTTTTGCGATGGAAATAATCTCTACATTCATATGAGCAGACCACTTCCTATCACATGATATGTAACATTTGCAAAGCGATCTTCCTCTTTTACTCCACCGATTGCAGCAACATAATGTTTTGAAAGCCTGGCAATTGCATCTAAATCATCTCCTAAGACATGTGATATATCTTTCTTTGTAGATGTGTCTCTGTATGCACCTAAACCTATGTAGTTTAGGTCCATCTCATTAGCAGCGAGAACCTCTTCATTATTATGAGTAGAGATACCTAAAATTTTATCTTTTCCAATCACATTTCTTAAAATCTTTACAGCTTTTTTTGTATCTGTATCAATCTGTGCAAGATCTTCTTGTCCAACGTGTACACCGTCACAAAACTCTATAAGCTCATAAGCATCGTTTACGATTAGAAAACCGTCATAGATTTTTCTGATGTTGATAAGTTGTTGTTTAATAAGAGATATATCCGCAGATTTGTTTCTGTACTGAATTATTTCAGCATTTTTTGCTTTTGCTAGTTCTATATACTTTTCTACAGAGATGCCGCGAGTATCGAGCATCTCTTGATCGCAAAGTGCATATAAACGCATTTTAATCTTTTTTAAGAAGTGTAAGGAGGTCTGAAAGTGTCTTTTTTAACTCATTTCTATTAACGATCATATCAATAGAACCTTTTTCAAGTAAGAACTCAGCTCTCTGGAAGCCGTCTGGAAGTTCAGAACCGATAGTTTGCTCAATAACCCTTTGCCCTGCGAAACCGATAAGTGCACCCGGCTCAGCGATGATGATATCACCTAATGTTGCAAACGATGCAGATACACCACCCATTGTAGGGTCAGTAAGTACTGAAATATACGGAAGGTTGTGTTGACCAAGTTTTGCTAAAGCCGCAGACGTTTTAGACATTTGTAGAAGTGAGAATGTACTCTCTTGCATTCTAGCTCCACCTGAAGCTGAGAAGATGATAAGACCGTGTTTGTTCTCAATTGCACGATTTACCGCGCGAACAATCTTTTCACCCTCTACAGAACCGAGTGATCCACCCATAAACGAGAAGTCAAAGATAACTACTTCTACACCTACGCCGTTCATCGTACAACTACCGCTTACTACAGAAGACTTTCTACCAGTTTTTGCAAAACCCTCTTCTACACGTTTAGTATACGGTTTTTTGTCAACAAATTTAAGTGGATCTACAGGTTCTAAAGATGCATCGTGTTCAACAAAAGTTCCTTCATCCGCAAGTAAAGCGATACGCTCTTTCACACCTATACGGATATGAAATCCACATTTAGGACATACATAATTTTGATTTTCAACCTCTTTGTAGTACATTAAAGAGTGACAAGATTTACATTTTATCCACTGTGCAGAAGCTTCAACTTTTTCAGGTTCTTTAGTTTGTGATGATCTAGTAAAAAGGTTTAGTAAATTCAAAAAAATATCCTTAATTAATAATAGTGGGGAATTATAGCAAATTTATACTTAATAATTGAAGTTTTTAGAGAAGGTTTATTTAAAAAGTTTATATCTCCGAGGTGGAGATATAACTTATTTTAGTAGAGATTCTACAATACTACGAGCAGCTTCACGACCGTCATATGCAGCAGTTACAACAAGATCAGCTCCACGGAAACAGTCCCCTCCGGCATATACACCAGAAGTAGATGTTTCATGAGTTTCATCATTAATAATGATTCCACCCCAACCGTTTGTCTCGATTCCGTTTTCTGCTAAGAATGACGGAACTACAGGGTCAAATCCTAAAGACATAATAATAACATCAGCGTTAACACGGTACTCGCTACCTTTTACCTCTTCCATTCTTTGACGACCTGATTCATCTTTAGCACCAAGAGTTGTTTTTACAACTTCAACTGCTACGGCATTCCCGTTTTCATTTAGAATAATATCTTTTGGAGATACTAAGAAAGTAAAGTCAACACCCTCTTCCATAGCATTTTTATACTCTTTTTTAGAACCCGGCATGTTGTGCTCATCACGACGGTATAAACATGTAACAGATTTAGCACCTTCACGTTTCGCTGTACGTAAACAGTCCATAGCAGTATCACCACCACCAACAACTACAACATTTAAGTCTTTAAAGTCAAACTTTTTGTCATATTCAGTACTAAAGTTCTTTTTCTGAATATTTGTAAGGTAATCCATAGCTGCATAAACATTAGGAGCTTTCTCACCTGCAATACCTGCTGATTTTGGTTTTGTAGCACCGATACCGATGAACATAGCATCATGCTTGTCTGCAATCTCTTCAAAAGTGATATCTTTTCCTACTTCACAGTTAAGAACTAACTCTAGTCCAGCTTCTTGAAGAAGTTTTACACGACGATCAACTATCTTTTTGTCAAGTTTGAAGTTAGGGATACCGTAAGTTAAAAGACCACCTGCACGGTCAGCTCTTTCATACATAGTTACCGCAATTCCCGAACGTAATAAATAAGTTGCCGCTGAAAGACCAGCTGGACCACTTCCTATTACTGCTACTTTTTTATCTGTCGTAATTCCAGGGAAATCAGGTTTTAATCCAGCTTTAAACCCCTCTTCGTTGATGTACGTTTCAACAGAACCGATTGTGATCGCACCGTGTCCGTCATTTAAAGTACAATCCCCTTCACAAAGTCTGTCGTGTGGACAAACTCTTCCCATAACTTCCGGAAATGGAGATGGCTCATTTGAAAGTTTAAATGCGAATTCAAGATCTTTTTCACTTACAGCTTTTAGCCATTGTGGAATGTAGTTATGAAGCGGACACTTATTTAAACAATAAGGATCCCCACATTGGATACATCTGTCACTTTGTGTAGATGCATCATTCGTAGTGAAAACTTCATAAATCTCTTTAAAATCTTTTGTTCTCTCAACTACTAATCTTTTTGTAGGATCGATTCTTTCTACTGATAAAAATTCTCTCATTATTAATCTCCATTCTCTAAGTTAAGAGGTAATTTCGTTAAGTTTTTAGGTTTTACTAACCAGAAATTTCTCACCTCTACTCTAAAGTTTTCTAGTATCTCTTTTGCTTTTTCACTACCAGTTTCAACAATATAGTCTTTTAGTAAACGTTTTAGGTAATGTCTAGCTTCGTCACCCTCATCAGTATCGATTCTTACTGCTTCAACTAACTCGTGGTTAACATTTTCAATAAAGTGGTGTTCTTCATCATAAACGAATGCAACACCGCCTGTCATACCTGCACCAAAGTTGATACCAGTTTTACCAAGGATAGTAACAACACCGCCTGTCATATATTCACAAGCGTTATCTCCTGTACCTTCAACGATAGCAAGCGCTCCAGAGTTTCTTACTGCAAAACGCTCACCAACGCTTCCAGAGATGTAAAGTTTTCCGCCAGTTGCACCATAAAGACAAGTGTTACCGCCGGCACTGAACTCTTCACCCTCATTTTTAGAAGTGATGATGATTTTACCACCGTGCATACCTTTACCGATATAGTCATTCGCTACACCTTGAAGGTAGATAGAGATACCGTTGTTTAGGAATGCTCCAAGAGCTTGTCCCGCAACACCTGTAAGGTTAAGCTTAATACTGTCTGGTTTTAATCCCTCATCACCGTAGTACTCAGCAATCTCACCAGAGATTAATGTACCGAAACTTCTATGTAAGTTTGTGATCTCAGCATTGATTTTCACCGGATGGTCAGGATACTTAATAGCTTCACGAGCTTGTTGTAAAATACCCTTTTCAAAACTATTGTCATCAAACGGCGGGTTGAAAGGCTGTTGACAAGTATTTACACCATCTTCTTGGTGAAGTACTGCTGAGAAGTCAAATTTTTGAGCAAATTCATCATCTTTAACTTTAAGCAGGTCAACACGTCCGATCATCTCTTCCATAGTTTTAAAACCAAGCTCTGCCATGATTCCTCTTACATCTTCAGCTAGAAGTGTAAAGTAGTTGATAACTTGTTCAACTTTCCCTTTAAAGAACTCTTGACGAAGTTTTTCGTTTTGTGTAGCGATACCTACAGAACATTTATTTACGTGACAAATTCTAAGCATTTTACAACCGATAATTGCAAGAACACCAGTACCAAAGGCATAAGACTCAGCACCAAGAAGTGCAGCTTTAACAACATCTAAACCAGTTTTAAGACCACCGTCAGTTTGTACTTCAACTAAACCACGTAAGTTATTTGCTTTAAGAGCATTATGCGCTTCAGAAAGACCTAATTCCCATGGGTTACCCGCAAACTTGATAGATGTAAGTGGAGCAGCACCTGTACCACCGTCACCACCAGAGATAATAATTTTATCTGCATACGCTTTTGCAACACCCGCTGCAATTGTACCAACACCGATAGTTGAAACAAGTTTTACCGCAATTTTTGCTTTAGGATTTGCTTGTTTCAGATCGAAAATCAGCTGTGCTAAATCTTCGATCGAATAGATATCGTGGTGTGGCGGAGGCGAAATTAGTGTAACACCAGGAACCGTATGACGTAACTTAGCGATAAGACCTGTTACTTTGTGACCCGGTAATTGTCCACCTTCACCAGGTTTTGCACCTTGAGCTACTTTAATTTGGATCTCTTCTGCACTTCTTAGGTACTCAGGAGTAACACCGAAACGTCCAGATGCAACCTGTTTAATTTTAGAAACTCTGTTTGTTCCAAAACGAGCTTTGTCTTCTCCACCCTCACCTGAGTTAGATTGACCGCCGATTGTGTTCATAGCGATCGCTAATGTCTCATGTGCTTCAGGAGAGATAGAACCTAAACTCATTGCAGCTGAAACGAAACGTTTGAAAATAGCTTCTTTTGGCTCAACTTCAGAGATATCGATAGCTTTTCTGTCAGATTTTAGTTCAAAGAAATCACGAATAAATTTCAGGCCACGTTTATTTACAATCGCTTTTAGTTTTTCAAAATCTTCTGTTTTTCCGCTGTCAACAGCTGCATGGATTGCATGAATAACAGACGGACCGAAATCGTGGTGCTCTTGCTCAGTATAGAACTTATAGAAACCACCGATATTAAGTGGGAAAATCTTTTTAAATCCATCATCTTTGAATGCTGATTTATGGAATTTTTCAATTCTTGCATCAATATCTTCATATGTTAAACCAGGAACTGCTACATTTGATGTTTCAAAACAATCTTGTACGATTTCACGAGAAAGTCCCATTACGTCAAATAGTCCAGAGTTTCTGTATGAAGCGATTGTCGCGATACCCATTTTAGACATAATTTTTAAAAGACCACCGTTAAGCGCAGAGTGTGCTGCTTTTAGTGCTTCTGATTGCTCGATGTTACTATTTTTACCACGAGTTAATTGATCTGCAACCGTACTAAAAAGTAAGTTTGGATATACAGCACTTGCACCATACCCAAGAAGTACTGCAGCAGAGTGAGAATCTGTCACCTCTCCAGTAACTGAAACGATAGATACAAGGTGACGAATTTTTGCTTTTAGTAGTGCAAAGTTAACACGTCCAACAGCCATAGCCATAGGGATAACTTTATTATCCGCACTAAAATCTTTATCGTCTAAGATAACGATTCTTGTACCCTCATTTTTAACTGAGTCTATAATAGTCTCAACTAAAGTATCTAAAGCAGCTCTTAACGCACCTTTATATGCAGTTGAGAATGTCTTATTTTTATAAAAGCTTTGGTAGCTTGGAGACTTCTCGTCACCGAAAGATTTTAATACTCTTAATTTCTCAGCCGTAATGATCGGTGAAATAGATTTTAATCTATGTGCATGAGTTGGGATCTCGTTTAAGATATTGTGAATTTCACCAAAACCTGTATTTAAACTCATAACAACTTTTTCACGAATCGGATCGATTGGCGGGTTTGTTACCTGCGCAAATTTTTGTTTAAAGAAATCAGTAAAGTTTCTTTGTTTTGTTGAGAAAGCTGCTAGAGGTGTATCATCACCCATAGAACCAACTGCCTCTTTACCTTCAGTAATCATAGGCTCAATTACTTGCTCAACAACTTCTTGAGTGATGTTAAAGAATTTTTGTCTTCTAATTAGCTCGTCACCCTCTAAAGTATCGATCTCAGCATACTGATCCTCTACATGCTCTTGAAGATAGATCATGTGCTCATTTAACCACTTCATGTATGGGTTAGAAGATTTTAAATAGTTGTCGATATCATCACTTTTTAAAAGTTTCCCATATTTCAGGTCAAGTCCGATCATTTGACCAGATTGAAGACGTCCACGCTCTTTGATATCTTCTTCAGCGATATCTATTACACCGTACTCAGATGCAATTAAAAGGTTGTCATCTTTTGTAACAATATATTTTGAAGGGCGTAAACCGTTTCTATCTAGTGCACAACCGATATATCTACCGTCTGTTACAGAGAATGCTGCCGGACCGTCCCATGCTTCAAATACAGTTGAGTGGTACTCATAAAATGCACGAAGTTCAGGATCCATGTGCGGAGCATTTTGCCATGCTGAAGGGATCACTGCACGAACAGCTTTAAAGAAATCCATACCGTTTACAAGTAAAAACTCTAAGAAGTTATCTGCACTAGCACTATCCGATGCACCTTTTTGTAGGATCGGAAGAAGTCTTTTGATCTCTTCATCACTGAATACTTCAGACTTGATAGATTCAGATTTGATCTCTACGTTAATACGGTTACCCTCTACAGAGTTGATCTCACCATTGTGTGCCACTGCACGGAATGGTTGAGCCAAACGCCACTCTGGAAGTGTATTTGTCGAGAATCTTTGGTGGAAAAGTGAAAATGAAATTTTAAATGCTTCATCTGTTAAATCTTTATAAAACTCTTTAATATGCGTAGGCATAACAAGACCTTTATACGATAAAACACTTGAACTCATAGAAGCGATGTAGAAATTTCTATCATCGATCAGTTGATGTTCAACCTCTTTACGAGAAAGGTATAAAAGTGCATCGAATCTGTTAGTAGCCATAATAGAGTTTGGTACGATAAACAACTGTACAATATTTGGTAAAGACTCGAGAGCTTGTTCACCTAATGCATTTGTGTTTACCGGCACTTCACGACGAAGTACAACTTTTAAATCATTTGCTAAACAAGTTTCTTCAATTACATCTAAATGTTTAATATCTTTTGTAAATACAGATGCTACTGCAAACTGTTTTGGTAACTCAACACCATTTTTTTCCGCTTCTTTTCTAATAAACTCTTCAGGCATAGAAAGTAAAAGTCCACTACCGTCCCCAGTTTTTCCATCAGCAGCAACTGCACCGCGGTGCATCATACGTTCTAATGCTGTGATCGCATCATTTAAAACTTTACGAGATGGTTTGTTTTTGATATTTGCTACAAGACCAAATCCACAGTTATCTTTAAATGATCGTAATAAATCATGATGTTCTACCATTTTCACTCCAAATTTTATAATTTTTATACAAAAAAGTATAAATTTAATCTTTTTTTAAGATAAATTATCTTATTTAGAAGATTCTAGATTTCTAATATTGTATAGTAATATTGATTAAAAAATTATTATAAAAGGAATATTTTCTGTATAATTTTAAAAATTGTATCGTTAGGAAGCAGTAAGTGCAAGGTTTTATTATAAATCTCAATCGTGTTAAAGAGGAAGATTTAATTGTTACTATAATATCTAAATCAAGCTTAGACACCCTTTACAGATTCTATGGATCACGCCACGGTACGATCAACATAGGTTTTAAAATCGACTACGAGATAGAGCCCTCTTCAAAATCGACTATATCAAGACTCAAAGATGTGATCCATATTGGGTACAAATGGATTAATGATCCGAAAAAACTGCAACTATGGCAACAGTTCATCTCACTTTTTCATCAACACCTCAAAGAAGCTGAGGAGTTAAGTGAATTTTATTTTGAGCTTTTAGAAAGAGCTTCGAAGCAATGGGATAAACAAAATCCAAAAAGGATAGCTATAGAACTTTATATGGAACTTTTAGAGTATGAGGGGAGACTCCATCATGATGATATCTGTTTTTTGTGTTCAAATAAAATTGAGAGTGATCCGTCGATTATTAGGGCTTTTCTTCCTACCCATTTTCATTGTAACAAAACCATGACTATCAATCATAAAGCACTCAAAGAACTTTATACAAACAAAAGTTCTCTCTTTTTAAGCGATAAGGAAGTAGATAGATTGTGGCATGTACTCTTGGAGGGTTTATAAAGTTTTATAAAAACTTCCGTTGATCTGAGTCTTTTCGATCAGGTAACATCTAAACTTATTAAACAGCTCTTGATCAACCTCTTTATACTCTTTCCAAAACTTATCTAGCGCTACACCTTTTGAAGTAAGCCCCTCTATATCGTAAAAACTTCTTCCCATACAGATCGTTGGTGTTTGATGATAAAGAGAAGATATCCCGACAGTTGAATTGATCGTGACAGTTGCAATCGCATTTTTGAGTAAGGTTGGCAGATGCAGGTCATATACTACTTTTACACGCTGGGCACACCCTTTTTTCTCTGCATAGTTTTGTATTAGTCTTTTGTAATTCTTTTTACCACGGTCCATAGGGTGATGTTTAAAAACGATATAACTCTCCTTTGGAGCATGTATACAAAAAGACTCTAGCACCTCTAAAATAAACTCCTCGATCGAGTTATAGTCAGAATGGTGTGAGATCTGAAAATCTTCAAAAGTTTGTAGTGCTACAAAATAGTACTGCTTTGAAAGTTTCTTTTGATAAATTTTTTCTTTACCGTATTCTAAAATTTTAAAGAGGTTTTTTCGAAAATAGTTTTTTATTCCATATACAGCTTCAGTCAAACTAGAAAAGTTTCTATGATGTTGATAATGTGGGTATCGAAAAGAAAAAAGATTTGCGACAATATAATAGATAATGGCTTGTATAGCCATTTTTTTATATGTATTCCCAATATGCACTACATTTTTACTATTACAGATCTTTGTTTCATCATACCCTAAAGCATCGTAAAACTGACATTCTCTTGGAAGGGATGAGTTATCGTTAACACCATTTTCTTCCAGAGTAATAAAATCTGGACGAATATATCCCTCTTCAAAAACAAATACTTTTATCCCTAGTTTTTTTGCGATCTCTATAGCTTGTTTTTGATAGATGCGACAATCGCCAAATACAAAGATCATATCGATCCAATAAGATTGAAGATACTCTTTAATGTACTTTTTCCAGTCATGTAATGTCCCTTTATAAGGGCTAAAGTGTCGTGCATCAGCAAAAAACTGATCTCCGGCATTCAGTCCTATGCGAAATGTTGTAGCACCATGAGCTACAAACTTCTTATCAAGGACATTAAAGAAATCACCCATCGGCCCCTGAAATAAAAGTATGTTTTTTCCTGCTACGTCACCGACTATATCAAATATCTGCAAATCTATGCCACCAAAGAGAGTAATTTTTGAGAAATTCTACTCAAATAACTATAAAATTTGAATTTAATTCGTAAGAAAACAGAACTTTCTAACGCATCTTTTTGCTCTTTAAGCTCTTTTATCACATCTTCAGCTTCACATAACTTTTTTGTTTTAGGAGAGATATACCTTGGATAGAGTAAATAAGTAGCGGCTATAAGTTGCTCTAACGTCAAAATTCTTCTTCTTCGCTCACAAGTACGCTCATCTATAGTTAGTCCCCAACCCGCATAAAACGGCATACCGTATGTGTAAACTTTTTTGCCGTATACAAGCCCCTCAAAACCTGTAAGTGATGTAAGGGTATGTACTTCTTCCACAGCTTCAAGTACACTTGCCATTGAAACGTCAATCACTATCTCATCACAATAGTTCAAGGCTTCTTCTTGGGGAATGTTTCCCACCCTATTACCGCTTAAAACATCTGGATGTGGTTTAAAAACTATATATCTCTCAGGATATTTTTTCTTCACCGTTTGTAAAAGTTCCAAGTTTGTCATCCCGTTTGCACCAAATCTAATCGAAGCATCATCTTCCACTTGTCCCGTTACAAGGGCGACAGTTTTATCTTTTGGAAAATTCAACGCTTTTACGGCATCGGAGTTATACTTAGAGATCTTGTTTTTGACAATCTCCTCTTTTAGCGCAGAAGCTCTTTGTAATAGCTCTGTATCATTATCAAAATCATAATTTTGCAGAAGATATTCCAGATCACTCTCCTGCGTGGGGTCAAAGTATATGCCCCTTTTATCTATCACCTGAGAGTATGGCTGTGTCAGATCAGAACCCAGACCGACTGAGCGTATAAATCCATCTTCAACACGATATATTTTCATACCTTTCTCTTCGGCGAACCTCTCGATCTCAGGAAAAGACTTTCTTCCCCAAAAGTATATATGGGCATCTTTATCAAGCCCTTTTTTAAGAGCAAGTTTGAGGTGCGTTGAGAAGATCGGATTTATAAAGTAAAGATTTTTCGGATCGTATTCACTAAAAAATGGTCGAACAAATCCGTGTTTCCATCTTGAAAAACCAAAGAAGTATACTTTTTTATCCATTGTATTCTCTTTTCTAAGAGTTGTTATTGTTTCTATTGTATCAAATATGTCACTTGGTCTATTTGTGTATGGATTATGGTAATGAGTATAGAGTATATAGGCTGCTGCAAATACTTCTTCTACACTAAGTGTTCTTGTACGTCTTTCACATTTTGATTTATCTGTGGTTATCCCCCACCCTGCATAAAACGGCATACCAAAACAGACACATTCACACCCTACTAACAATGCTTCAAAACCCATCTGAGATGTTTTTGTATAAACCTTATCGAAATATTTTAAAAGTGAAATTGGATTAACATTTTCGGTGATGATTCTACAACGTTCATCTATATTACCAGGATCTATGTCAGAGTTTTTTTTACCGCTTAGTACATCAGGATGGAGCTTTATGTAAACTTGCGCATCTGGATTCTCTTCTATAGCTGAGAGGATCATATCTTCTGTCGTAAAAGAATCTAACATCCCATACTCTAATGAAGCATCTCCGGCAGTTTGAGCAATTACTAATACTCTTTTGGTGTCTTGTGTAAAATAATCTTTAGAGATATCTGGAGTGTTGTTATACTTGGAGATATGGTACTGCTTTATAAGGTCTATGGCTTTTCGAGCATCTTTCAACAATAAAAGGTCACTAGAAAAGTCATAGCTGTTTAAAAGATTTTCAAGTCTACTAGGTACTGTAGCATCATAATAAATTCCAACATCATCTTCCACAAGACTAAATGATGGGGAAGCATCTACTCCAAGACCGAGTGATCGGATGAATCCGTCCTCTAAAAGTACATAAAAAGTGGTAGATTTTTTGGCCAGTTCCATAGCTGTAAGCCCCGAGCGCTTTCTACCCCAACCATAGAAAACACCTATTTTAGAAAAGCTGCGTTCTAAAAAAGAGTAGTACTTGATCTCTAAAAAGTTTTTTGTGTTTTTTATGAGCTGGATTGATGTTGAAAACTTAATCATTTATTTCTTATTATATCCAGTAGGATTATTTTTTTGCCAATTCCATGCATCTTGACACATATCTTCTAAGCTATTTTGAGCTTTCCAACCTAGTTTGTTATACGCACAAATTGGGTCTGCATAACATTCTGCTATATCACCGTCTCTTCGTTCGACAATTTGATAAGGTATAATTGTCTTTGAAGCTTTTTCAAAAGCTTTTATCATTTCTAGAACAGAATAACCATTACCTGTTCCTAAGTTGATTGGTATAAAGCCTTGTTCTTGACTATCTTTCAAATATTTCAGGGCGAATACATGTCCCATTGCTAAGTCAACAACATGAATATAATCACGAACACCTGTACCATCTTTTGTATCATAATCATTTCCAAAAACATTCACATTTTTTCTAAGTTTTACTGCAACTTGAGAAATGTAAGGTAAAAGATTGTTAGGTATACCATTTGGATCTTCTCCTATTTCTCCTGATTTATGTGCTCCAATAGGGTTAAAATATCTTAAACTTATTATTTTCCATTCTGGATCAGACTTTGCTAAATCTTCCAATATATATTCAATAACCAACTTACTAGTTCCATACGGATTAGTTGTAGAACGTGGAGAACTTTCAGTTAAAGGGAGTTCTTTAGGCACTCCATATACTGTTGCAGATGATGAAAAAACCAGTTCTTTTACATTGTGGTTTTGCATTAATTTTAAGAGATTTAATGTGCCAGTAACATTATTATCGTAATATTTCAGTGGTTTTTGAACAGATTCTCCAACAGCCTTTAAACCTGCAAAATGAATAACAGCATCAAATTTTTCATTTTGAAAAACTTCTTCTAACTTTTCTATATCAAGTAAGTCGCCTTCTATAAATTCTATTTTTTTACCTGTTAGTTTTTCTACTCTTTTTAATGCTTCTAAGCTACTGTTTGATAAGTTATCATATACAATAATATTATAATTTTCTTGAAGCATTTCAAAACAAGTATGTGAGCCAATATAACCAGCTCCTCCTGTTACTAAAATATTCACTACAATTCTTTCCTTTATTAATATACTTAAATTAGACTATTATTAATTTTTTTATATTTTTAAAAATTATTTTAATGTTAAAAATTTACTTAATAATATCATATTCATATTTACTTTCATTAAAACCTATATAATACTTTTTATAACCATTTACCATTTCAAAAAGCCTATCTTCTAAAATCTGCCAATGTCTTTCTCTTAAAGGATTTCTTCCAAATTCTGGTGTTCCAGTTAGTTCAGAAGTTGTACGAGAGTTTGGTCTATGTGCTGCAAATGTAAGTACTTTTTTAATATTTTCTACTTTTTCCGTTCCGTAAAAGTATTTTATACGTTCAAAATATTCAGTATCTGCACCAAGTAAATCTATATAAAAACAACCTAATTCTTCTAAAACTTTTCTTGTTATCATTAAAGAAACCATAGCAATACGATTTAATGGATAAATATGTTTTGAAAAAAGTTCCCCATTTGGTTTAATTCGAACAAGTTGAGATATGGAAGCCACCTTATCACTTACTTCTAAAACTTTCACTTGTTCTTCAATTCTTTGTGGATGAGCCCAATCATCAGCATCATGAAAAGTAATATATTCACCAGTGGAATATTTTATACCAACATTTCGCGTTATAAAAGGACCACTATTTTTTTTCATAGAAATTATTTTATAATTTGAAAAGTTATTTTCCCTACAAGTATTTTCAAATACTTCTGTCGTATTATCACTACTTGCATCATCTACAAAAATTATTTCAATATTTTTATATGTTTGGTCTATAATAGAACTAAGAGCAGAAGGTAATAATGTCTGTTCATTATGTGCTGTCATGATTATAGAAACAAGTTTTTGCTCTTTTATTTCATTATAACTCATGCCCTTAATACATAAGTTATCTATGTATAAAGGGATAGAGTTTATTTGTTTTGTAATTTCAAAAAGTTTAACTTTATTAAAATAGACATTTAAATTCTCTATCGCTTTTTGGTCATTGTTGTTTCTATAAACATTATAAAGATTAAACAAATCATGAACTTTAGTATTCGACTTTTTCAAAAAACTATTTGCTAAAAAAGATTCCAAGGGGTTTAACATACCATTTTTTACTATCTAAAAAATATTTTTTTGGAGTATTGAAAAGTTTTAAAACTTTTTGTTCTTCTTTAGTGAGTTCTCGTGAAGTTTTTCTTTTCTTTTGTAGCCAATCTACTTTATCATTAAGTTCTTTTACTCTCTTATTTCTTTGTTGTAACTTTTGTTTTGTTTCTTTCAGTTCAGCATTTGAAGCTGCACTTGTATTCAACTTGACACTACCTTGTGGTTGTTTTGCTAACTTTGCTCTTAAAGATTCGATCTCATCAAACTGTTCTTTTGTTTTTCTGATATAGGCTTGATTTAATTCTAAAAGTTCTTTAATATCTTCTAGTAGCTCATCATTTTGCATCTCAAAAAGTAAAGAATTTTCCTTGATCAGCTTTTGTACTAACGGTTCGTATATTTCGACTTTTTTATCATCTGCTAAAGCGTATTTTTCTACAAATTCAAGTTCAAGTGTTAAAACCCCTAAACGTTCCTCAACTTTTGCTTTTTTATCCAATTTGTTTTCTATATTTTCAAGTGTTGCTAAAAATTCAGTCAACTCAGTTTTTTCCATTACTTATCCTTGTTTATAAAGTAATCAATAGTATTATCTATACCTGTAGTCAATGTCATTTGAGGAATCCAGCCTAAGATATTTTTTGCTTTTGTCGTATCTGAATAGTTACGAGCTACATCTCCAAGTCTAGGAGCATCATTTTCGATCTTCATATCTACACCTCTAGACTTTAATTCATCAGCAATCATTTGTGCTACTTCGCCTACTGTAGATTCTCTACCTGTTGCTATTTGAAAAGTTTCTCCACCCACTTCTTTTTCAAGTCCTAGGATTATTGCATTTACTAAATCGTCTATATATATAAAATCACGAGTTTGTGTTCCATCACCATAAATCATACAAGTTTCACCATCTAAAGCTTGTTTAATAAACTTTGCCACAACACTTGCTTTATGTTTTGAACCAGGACCATATACATTTCCAAAGCGTAAACACACTGTATTTATTCCAAATGTTTTTGAGTACGAAGAACAATATCCTTCACCTGCTAATTTACTCGATCCGTAAGGTGAAACAGGATGTGGTGGTAATTCTTCATGTATAGGAGGTTCTACCTCACCTGCTGGCGCACCTGAAGATGCGAAAACAAAACCTTTTATACCGTTTAATCTTGCTGCTTCGAGCATATTGAAAGTACCTATAACATTACATTCCATATCTAGCCTAGGGTCTTCTACAGATGGTCCGACACCAGTATTCGCAGCAAGATGTACTATGCCATCTATGCCTTGACATACTTGTTCCATTAACTTTGCATTACGAATGTCTCCTTCTATAAGAGCTACACCTCTTTGATGTTCCGTAATATTATCTACTGAATATTGTTTAAACTCAGCTACTTCTGCAAGATCTGCCGGTGTACCTGTTACAAAGTTATCTACTACCCGTATAACACTATTTGGTTCTTTTTCTAACAACTTTTTTATAAGTGATGTACCAATAAAGCCACATCCCCCTGTAATTAAAATATTTTTTTTCATATTAAGCTCCAATTAAAGTTTTTATCATATTTTTCGCATGTAATGCTTTTTCTGGGTCAATATCCATTTGTTCTCTAAATAAACGTTCTGGATCATTTTTATATTCAGCCATATCAAAAAACAATTTTTCCCACTGATCGTAAATATTTTCAGGGACAAATCGTTTGGAATCCACTAAACACTCTTCACCTAACTGCGTTCTTAAATCTTCATCTTCTATTAATTTGCCAAGCACCTTTGCCAATCCTGCCACTCGATCTTCAGAATTTGCTAGCAACCCATTAAACATATCACTTATTAGTTCATTTGTTCCTGGACAGTCATCAAATCCTATACTTGGAACACCATGAGCCATTGCTTCTAAAATTACCGTAGGACATCCTTCACTCAAAGAAGCAATAACATGAATACTGGACTTTGCAAAAAAAGAATCTACATTGTCCTGTGGTCCTAAAACTAATACTCTATCAGACAATCCTTCTTTCTCAATACAATCAAATATTTCCCGTACATGCTTCTGATTCATATCTGGTTGTTTCCCTATATCGATAATTTTCCAATTCGGATAAGTATCTGCAATAGTAGCAAAAGCTTTTACTAATGTTATTAAATTTTTATTAGCTTTAAATCCATTTATTGACAAAATAACATTTTCTTTAACAATATTCGTATCCAAAGTATCCATTTTTCGTGAAGGATTAGAAAATGCTCTTACTTGTGGCTTTATAAAATCATTAAATGAATCCCTATAACTTGGCATAACGAGCCTTATTCTTGATGCTCTTGCTCCAATAAGTTCTCGTTCCCATAAAGCCAATGGCTTTTGAACAATTTTCCCATCTAAACGCCAATTATTACTAATCAATCTGTCAGGATTTGTACATTCTTGCATACCAAATGGTACATTTAAGTTATAACATTGTTTATAATAATTTATAAGTTGCCTATTAAAATAAAAACAAAAATATACATCAGGATTTATAAATCGTAATCTATTTTTCATCAAGTTTAATTGTGAATATGCTAATTCCTTTACACCATGTTTTGAACGATAAGCTGGTAATTCTCTAATATTACCTAAATAATGAATTGAGACATTATGCCCTCGTATAGACATTTCATCAGCTAGTTCCATTGCAACTCTTTCAGCACCACCTTTTCCTACTGCTAAACTATTTATTAAAATCACAATATTTAATTTCAATTCTTTTTTTACTACATTAATTTTTTTTATATATGGTAAAATAGATGTTTGAAAAATATTTTCATAACTTCTTTTAAGAACAATTTGATAGTTTGTTTTTTTCTCATTTTCAGCTAATTCCTTATCTTGTAAGTCTATTAAACTATTCTTTAGCCCTTCTCTTGTATCTGAACTATAAAACAAATTATAATTATCTTCTTTTTTTAATTTTAAATGAGCATTAGTATTAGTTGCTATAACCGATAAGTTTGCCAAAAAATATTCAAATACTTTTAAAGATGGAGAATCATTAAATGTTTCTTTTGGAACCCAAGCTATTCCTACATCAAAATTTGATACTTCTAAAGCCAACCTACTATGTTCAACCAAACCTCTAATATTTACGAACTTTTCAGCATCCCTTATTTTAACGATTTTTTTAATTTCATCAAGTAACGGACCTCCTCCATAAATATCTAAAGTATCCTTAGAACGAGTCTCTTGAATATAGTCAATAAATCCATGAACCATAATATCAATTTTTCTTTTAGGATGTACAGCACCAATATAAACATATTTCTTTGATTCCTGAAGAACATTTTTATTATCAATATTATTGAGAAATACATCTGTATCAATACCTAATGGATATTCAAAAATTGGCTTAGTAAAATTAGGTAACCAACTAAGT
Organism: Sulfurimonas sp. hsl 1-7; assembly: GCF_030577135.1. Lineage (NCBI taxonomy): Bacteria > Pseudomonadati > Campylobacterota > Epsilonproteobacteria > Campylobacterales > Sulfurimonadaceae > Sulfurimonas > Sulfurimonas microaerophilic. The sequence continues at coordinate 714,988 of NZ_JAUIRR010000001.1, forward strand.
GCTGAATTTTTATCTAATGTAAATATAGCATCTATATGTATAGATTGTTGTTGTCCTTCAGATAAAATATATTTTTGATGCTGCCCTTCGATTAACAAAGGAGTTTGTATATCTAAAATGATTTTTTTCTGAGGAAAAATCAATCTCAAAACTTTGGCAAATTCAAACCAATTGGGATGATTAAAAATCCAGATTATATCAGGATTAAAAGCTTGAAACTGCTGACTTAAAGACAAAATAGAATCAATATTTACTTTATTAAGCTTTAAATATTGAAAGTTAAATTGTTCTTTCACACAAAGCTGTCCATCTAGAGGACGCTGAGCTACTACTAAGTGAGGATGGCTTTTTGCCACAGCATCAATCAGTTTATATGTACCTAAAGTTCCTTGTGTCCCTAATGGTCTACCTGAAAAAAATAAAAATTTTTCCATCTTATACATTCACTACCTTTTTTAATCTTTGTTGTAAAAGCTCATCAAGTATGATATTTTTATTATCTACATTTTTCATATAACGTATTAGTTCATTATAATACTTATCTAAATATTTCTGTATATTTAAACTGTTTTCACATTCTTTTGGGATATATATAGAATGATCAAAAGGTTTTATTTGTTTCAACTGAAATTCTCCATAATTTTCACTATCAATGATACAACTTTCAATTGAAATAGAATATTCATTAAATAACTCCTGCTTTACTTTTTCAAAAGACTCTAAAGACTCTAAAGTTATCATAAATACTGTAGAAGGCCATTCAACCCAATCGTGTTCAATATTGAGTTTTTGACAAATGGTTTGCATACGATTAGAGAATGTATGTTTACTTATTACTTCCCTCCATGCTTTTTGTGCTGCTCTTTCTCTATAAAGTTCATCTTTTTGATGTCTCATCAACTCTATCAAGAAAAAATTATCAATAACTTCATAATGAGTAAATGTTTTTAAAATATCTTCTTCTACTTTTCCATATATTATGACAGGTAAACGACAAGCTGCTGCTTCCATCACATTCCACACGCTAGCTGTTCTTGATGTTATTCTGTTTGAAAAGTCAATATACAAATTTGCTTTTTTTAATAAAGATAATCTTGATTCAAACGAAATTGTAGAAAGTAAGTTTTCAGATGTAATCTCTAAATCATTTATTTTAGATTTCCATATTTGATTTCTTGAATCAAAAAACTTTACTCCAAATCCCAATAAATCTTTGTAAAGTTCATGGTATTTATCCCATGTTTGTAAAATATCTACTAATCCATCACATACACCAGGAATGCGTTTACTTTCTTTTCCTCCGTACTCATTGATTCTATTATAAATTGAAGGTTGCACAGCAGGTAATAGAGTATAAGCATTTATACCAATCTGTTGAAGCTTGATTGTTTCTCTTGGATCTGCACAAAAAACATGATCAAAATATTTTGCTACAGGACTAAAAAGTTCATGATACTCATGGTCTAGAGTAAACCAATAGACAGTAGGAATATTTTGCTCTTTAGCTACTTGAAGTAATTTATAAAGTTCTGTACTTTCAAAAGTAGGATCTGTAAGTGCCATAGACCAGTCACCTGTCACAGTTTCTAGAGAAGATTCGACCAAAATAAAGTCTAATTTATTATACTTTATAGTGTAATACCAATTCTCTTCAGTTAAAAAGTGCATATCACCTTCATACTCTAACCCACGATATAGTCGTTCATCAGCTATCAAACCAAATTTTAAAGATGAGTTTTTATCTTTTTCTGGTATCAAAAATTTCTCATCACTATACCTATTTACTTCTCTTTGTAAACTAGCCATAGTAGTATGCTGTTTTTTCATAACGTTACTCTCTTTTTCAATCATTTCCTTTCCTTCTAGGGATAAATACACTTATAAATTTCATAATAGGATTTTTTGAATCTGCAAAAAAGATATAAGGATCGTTTAGGAACTTTATACATAAGCGTTGTTTTTTAGATAAATTTTGTTTTTTTACATCTTTTACTTTATGTTTTACTTTTATTTTCTTCGAAACTTTAGTATGAACATCTAAACTTTGCAGTTTTAAATATGACACTTCAAGCTCTAAATTTTCCCTAAACTGAAGTAATTCTTCATCAGACATTTCATGTGAATATTTTATAGTTTGTTCTGATAACATACTATGTTCTTGCAACAGTCGTTGAATATCCTTTTGTATTATTGATGATGTTCGACTCATCTTACAACCTCTTGGTATTTTTTATCAATGCTGCTTGTAATATCAACTATATTACCTATATCACCTCTCCATGTATGATCATGATTACCTATAGTTCTACCTATAGTAAACTGAAAAAAATCACTCTTCATACAACGAACAGTTGGAAAGTTAGCTCTTAAATTTTCTAGCCATGCAGAGTCAGCCGTTCGCAAACTATCTTCAGGGAAAGGACATTGCTTTAAAAGTTCACTTTTCATTCCAAAGGTTGCTCCACTTATACCTGCATCGCTTAATGGTAAACTTTCTGCATTGAAACTTACTAGCTCTTTTGATTTTGATGAATTTTTTCTAAAAAAAACTTCATTTTTTTCTTCTATTTTTATGTATGAACCAAACTTCCCTATTATAGATGCATCATCTATAGTAAGAAATCTAAATACATCGCTAAGATACTCTTCTCCATAGTAATCATCATCATCAAAGCGAAATACATAGTCCCCTTTTGCATGTTCTATCGCTGTATTTAATGCACTTGCAGCTTTCTTGTCGACTGGAAGATAAAGTACTTTTATATTTTTTATCTTTTCTACTTGAACTTTTAACTCTTTAAAATCTTCTTCAGTACTATTAACAACTATAATCAACTCTTTATATTGATATTTTTGTTGTTCAAAATTTTTGAGTATGTTTTCTAAATTTCTAATTCGTTTTGTAGGTGTTACTATAGTCGCAAAGTATTCTTTCTGATCTTCTACTTGAATGTTTAAATGTTTACATATTTCCTTTATTCTATGTTTAAAGGTATCGTTATCCATAATCTCTCGCCATTTAGGAAGCAGCTTAATTTTGAGTTCTAAATCTTCAGTTTTATTAAAAACTTGTTCTTTAAACTTGACATCATCACCCAAAAAGCTCGTAGTTCTACATGCTAAGTTTTCTAATAATTGCCATTCTAGTTCCGTATTAGTAACTTCTTTAACATCATAAAACCATAATTTATCTGTTCGTTTTAATACTTCAGGCAGTAGTCTATAAGAGATTTTTCCATACGATGAAAGGTTATCAGATATACTATTTTGAGTATGTAAATGATTTTTAGTTGGTACTAAAGTTCTCTCAAAAGCAGCAAACTTATGCTCTTTATTATTAACAATGCTAAACTTTAGGTCATTATTTTGTTCTATCTGATTTGCAGACTGCACCAATATATCAAATTTTGGAATGTATTCATTTAAACTATCTAACTCTTTTAAAGGGTTAAATAGTCTTTGTTGAACAGCTGGTAATAATTCAAATGACTTAATCTTTAATGCTTCTAAATAATCTTTATATTTTGGATCAGCATAGCCAATATAATCTGCAATTAAAAACAGTTCTTTAAAATGCTCTTTATACTCTATATCTTGTGTAGACCATACTAAAATAGGTGTGTTTTTTGATTTACATAGCTCTATCAATGCTCGAAGTTCTTCTTTTATGCCATTAACCATTGAATAATGCCATGAACCTAAAATAGATTCAAAGCATGTTTCGATCAATACAAAAGAAAGTTTATTATTAAGGATTTTATCTTTCCACGATTCTTCTGACAAAACAATATAATTAACTTCATTTTTAAGACCATAATAAAGTCTTTCTCCAGTAATGCAACCTACCTTCATATCATAGTTACGATCTCTTGTAGACTGGAATGCTTTACAAGGAAAGTTCCAATGACTTTCGTTTTGTACTTTTTCTTCTTGAGTAACTTTAGTATTTACTTTATTTAATGACAAAGATTTAAATATAGGAAGTAAAACATTTGAAGCTATTGTATCCCAACTTCTTTCTTCTATACGTTTTAAATTTTCTTCTAATTCACGTTCTCCAAAAGCACCATTTAATATTTTATCTATAGCTAATTCAAATGACTTAATACTTTCATCAAATAAAACTGCGTTAAATCCATCAGTAACTTCTCTCACATGACCTTTAGTAGAAGTCAATAAAGGAATTAATCCTGATGCTATGTATTCTAAAGATTTTAATGATGGAGCAGCATCATATATCTCTTTTGGAACCCAACCTAATCCAACATCATACTTTGGTAAGAGTGTAAATAAAGTTTTTTGATCAACTGCATCATGAAGATTTATAATATGCTCTAAACATAAGCTATTGATTTGCTTACTTAATTCTTCTTTAGCTAGTCCACTCCCATACATATCTAAAGAGATTTTCTTTTTAATATCTTCTCTTAAACCTGCCATTAATTCTAGCAATCTATTAAGTTTTCTATTTTTAGAATAAGAACCAATAAAGATCATTCTCAATTTGTTATTATCTAGCTTCAGCTCTTTTTTTGGATGAAAAAGACTTAGATCCAATCCTAACGGATAGAGGGAACTCTCTACATTACAGTTAGGAATCCAACTTTCTATATCTTCAGGACACCTACTTATTACTAAGTCAAGTAAATGTTGATGTGATTTTGATTTTAACTGTACTGAGTTTAAAATTTGTAGTTGATTTTCCTCTCCTGTAATTAAAGGAGATTTTATATCTAAAACTATTTTAGTATTTGGTAATACATTTTTTAGAACTTGTGCAACATCATACCATTTTGCGTAGTTTGCTATACACAATATATCTGGCTGAAAATCCATTGCTAATCGACTTAAATGCTCTAAAAAATCTGAATCATTTATATCTAATTCTTCAATTTTTAAATTTTCTTGTGGTTTATATACAATATCTACTGCACTTGTATTGTATTTTGCAGAAACAACAAGTGTATCTAAAAACTTATTAAAAGCTTCAGTTAACTGATAGGTACCAGGAGTACCCATCATTCCAAATGGTCTAGGAGAAAAATATAGTAATTTCATTATTCTGTTATCACATCAAAAAAAATTTCAGAAACATTTCGCCCCTTAAAAAATTTTTTAACATAATTAAAAACTATTTGATAAAAAGATTCTTTGTCTTTAGAACCATTACCTTCTGTCAAGATCTTTTTAATGTATAATGCAAATGTTTCATAAACTTTTGGCTCAAAATAATATGCACCTTTTTCACTCAAATATTCTTTTTTAATATTTAATAAAGGAATAACATGCACTTTTTTAGAAATTTTTTTGTCAATTAACTTTTTAAAGGTTTCACTAGATCTAACTCTTTCCATACTATTTCTGATCTTAAAACCAGAATGTGGATAGTTGATAAGAAAAATTTCCATCTTATTATTGATAGATTTTAATATAGTAATAATTTCTTCCAGATTCTCAATACTTTCATTCGCACTTAATAATCCTTTATCCTTACAATTAACCTTATCGGGTTCCATATGTTTATTCTTTCCATCTGGCAATGATTGCATAAAGTTAATTATATAAGGGATACTACTTTTTCCTTCATTTATAAACGAATAGCCTTTACGACTTAAATCATAATTTAAATCAATAACTATAACATCAGCTATTTGTATATTTTCTTTTAACGCTTCTAAATATTCAAGGGATTGAAATTTAATTCTGGGAAGATTTCTGTCCACATCAACTTGTTGAAACTTGATTGCACTTTCTAAAGAATCTTTTGTTAAAAAATTTTGAGTCTTATCTTCCAATAAGGCTCGTATAATATCTGTTCTTAAATGCATACCATGATAAATTTTTTTATATTGACCCATATTTTCTAAAGCGTTTACTGTTATTTCAGATAAACAACTACCTAATATGACAATATTTTTCATTTACCACTTAACCCCACGGAAAATTACATCGTTACGAATGTTATCTTTATACTCAGCTACAACTTTAAACATCTCTTCCATAACTTCATCTGTAAGATAGTGTGGCTCTACACCAATGTTTATTAAACCTTGATATGTAGGATTGTAGTAATGTTCTTCAGCTTCTTTTCTTGGATTTTCAATGTTTTTAATTTCAACATTGTAACCTAGTTTATCACCTACACGTTTTGTGATGTCAGCTAACTCATTTACACTAAATGTTTCCATAACTTGGTTAAATATACGAAGTTCACCCTTCTCTGCCGGAGATTTTTCTGACATATGTACACATTGTAATGTATCTTTAATATTTAGGTAACCTCTTGTTTGTCCACCTTTACCATAGACAGTTAAAGGGTAACCATTGATAGCTTGTGTAATAAAACGGTTTACAATAGTTCCAAATACTTCATCGTAGTTAAAGATCGGACGAAGTCTTGGATCAATTTTACTCTCTTCTGTTTCTATTCCGTATACCGGTCCTTGCATAAGGTCTGTAATACGAAGATTCCACATACGAACACCAAACCAGTAAAGGTCAGTATCCATAACTTTTGTAGTATGGTAAAGTGAACCTGCAGCTCTTGGATATAAGAACTTTTGTTTTCTACCATTATGTTCTACTTCTAACCAACCCTCTTCGATGTCTATATTTGGTGTACCATACTCACCCATTGTACCAAGTTTAATGATGTGTGTATCCGGTGCTAGATCACGTACTGCAAAAAGTAAGTTACTAGAAACTAGTAAGTTATTTGTAATAGTAAAGTTTGATTTTTTATAGTCCATCATAGAGTATGGAGCAGAAGGCATTTCAGCATAATGCACTACAGTTTCAGGAACACCAGTAAAATCATAGTTAATTGCCCAGTCATATTTCACGCGACCTTCAAAAAAACCACGAGTAAATTCAGCATCAGTTAGATCACCTATTGCAACTTTGATCTCATTTCCTGTTTTTTCATGCCAGATTTTTGCTCTTTCTACTAACGATGGAATTGGGTACAACATACCTACATCTATCTCAGTACAAGCATTTCTACGCAGATAGTTATCTACAACCGTTACTTCATAACCTCTGTTTGAAAAGTACATAGCCGTTGGCCAACCTAAATAACCGTCTCCGCCTAAAATTAAAACATGTGCCATTTTTTCTCCTTTTTTATAGCTCAAGATTTTCGATAACTTTGTGTTCTGTAAGATACGCTTTGATCTCTTCTACATTCATATATGTTTCATTTGCACTTACGTATGGATTTGTTACTACTTTGTTTGTAATATTTTCATAACTATCATAATCAACTTCTTCATACATAGGTGGTATAGAAGGTTTTACTGTAAACATATTGTCAAGTTCATATGCTCTTACTGTCTCTTCATCTGTCATAAGCTCTTCATAAAGCTTCTCACCTGGTTTACTTCCAATGTATTCTATCTCAATATCTTCCGCTTTTCTACCAAACATAGGTGCTACGAGTTCGATCATTGCCTGAGCTAAATCGACTATACGCATAACTGGCATTTTAGTTACAAAAACTTCACCACCCTTTGCCAATAATGAAGCTTCTAAAACTAAACTACACGCTTCTTCTATAGTCATAATAAAACGTGTCATTCTTTCATCTGTAATCGTAATATTTTTACCTGCTTGAATCTGCTTATAAAAAATTGGTGCTACAGAACCTTTAGAACCTATAACATTACCGAAACGCGTACTTGTGAATATAATATCTCTTGAAGATTTAATATTTAGTGCTGATGTGATCATTCTTTCACCGAGAAGCTTTGTAGTACCCATAACATTTGTAGGATTAACTGCTTTATCACTACTTGTGTAGATCACTCTGCTAACTTTCTCTGATTCTAATGCAGCTTGAATCACATTTGAAGTACCGTCTGCATTTGTTTTTACAGCATCCAATGGACTCACTTCACTAATAATTACATGTTTCATTGCAGCAGTATGAAGAATAATATCAACATCTTTACAAAGATACTTTAAGCGGTCAAGGTCACGTATATCACAGAAAAAACCATTGTATCTTGATTCTTTACGATACTCTTCATTTAAAAAGAACAACGAAGCTTCATTATTGTCGATCGCTTTAATCTCTTTTACATCTAATTCTAATAATTGCTTTATAAGCCCTTTACCGATAGTACCAGCTGCACCGGTAATAAGCACCTTTTTATTTTTATACAAATTTATCATTCATCTAGCCCTTTTATATGTGTTTTAAAGAAAAATTTCCATATGGAAAAAAATTGAAAGAAATGATCCCATGCGATCTTTCTAGGTTTACTAATTTTAGGAAGTTCAACATCTACTTCACAAATTCTCATATTTAAATAGTCACACTCTTGCAAAAGAGTTCCACAAGTACATCCTCCATAAAATTGTAATTTTTTTGCATATTCTGTTTTGATTGCTCGAAAACCGGTACCTGAATCTTTCACCTTACTACCAGTTAACATACGAGCCAACCAAAGTAAAAATATTTCAGATTCTCTCGCAATTTCAGGCCGTTTGCCAAAAACTATATCACATTTATTATCTAAAATTGGTTGTATTAGTTTTGTAACATCTTCAGGTCTATGTTCACCATCACCATCCATAGTTACTACAATGTCATTCCTTGCAAATGCAATACCTGCTTTAATAGAATGCAAATAACCCTTATTAACTTCATTCGTAAGTATTTGTAAATTTGGAAACTTCTTTTTATCTATATAACTTTCTACTTTTATGCTACTTGCATCATCTATAACAATGACTTCGTTAAATCCTTGTAACTCATCTAAAACTTTTTCAAGTCTTCCTTTTTCGTTATACACAGGAATTATAATAGAGACGTTCATATTTACTCCACTGTCACAGATTTTGCCAAGTTTCTCGGCATATCTACATCATTTTCCAGTTTTATTGCTATCTCCATAGCAAGTAACTGCGTAGCTGTCATCATTTCATAAAACTCTAACATGTAATGATTACACTTTGGTATCACTATGAAATCATCTGCTTTTTCATACATATATGAACTTACACAACAGATTGTCGAATCTCGTGCGCCTAACTCTTCCATATTGCTCTTTGTTTTCTCAAAAAGCATGTTTTCACTTAAAAGTGCTACAGTAAAAAGTTCTGGATCCGCCAAGGCTATAGGACCATGTTTCATCTCCCCTGCAGGATACCCTTCAGCATGTAGGTAGCTAATTTCTTTTAATTTCAATGCTCCTTCTAATGCTAACGGGTAAAATACATCTCTACCTATAAAGAAAAAACCATGCCCATGCAAGTAACGCTTTGCAAGACGTTTTGTTTTTTCATGCACACTATCTTTCACTACGGTTACATTTGGTACTTCTCTAAGAGTATGAAGCTCTTTTTGTAACTCTTTTGTATCTAAACTCTTTTTAAATTGTGCAATATATAAACTCAGCATCCATAACACTGCCACTTGTGTAGCAAATGCTTTTGTACTTGCTACACCTTTTTCTATTCCGGCACGAGTAAGTATACTTGCATCGCTTAAGCGTACAATGCTTGAGTTATCTACATTACACACTGCAAGTGTTTTGAGTCCTGCCGCTTTTGCCATCTTAAGAGCTTCAAGTGTATCGGCAGTTTCTCCACTTTGGGAGATCACTAAAAAGAGTGTATCTTTTGTCAGTAAAGGTTCTTTATAACGAAATTCACTTGCAATCTCAACACTTACCTTTACTTTTGCAAGTCTCTCAAACAAGTAACTAGATGTCAAAGCTGCATGGTAACTAGTTCCACATGCACATAACTTGATTTCATTTATACCGTCAAATAAATTTTCATCTAATTCATCAAATTCAATCTTTTCATCGACTACACGTCCACGAAGAGTATCGGCAAGAACATCTGCTTGTTCATATATCTCTTTTTCCATAAAAAATCTATACCCCTCTTTTTGGGCAGAGAGTTTGTCGGATGGAAGTTTTACATTTTGAAAAGCGATCTCTTTTTCTGTAGCTGATTCTATGTGTACTTCATTCTTGTTTACATAACCGAACTCTCCATCCTCAAAAAAATGGACATTATTACATTGCCCTAGCAATGCTGCATCAGAAGATGCAAAAAACTTTTCATCATCTTTTATTCCAAGTATAAGTGGTGAACCTTTTTTGGCAAAGTAGATCGTTTCAGTTTCAGAGCTTGTAACAAGTAAAATAGCATAAGCCCCCTCTATCTCAGATAAAGCACGTTTAAACGCTTCATAATTAGTATGATTTTTTTGATGTTTTTCAAACAAGTGTACAAACACTTCAGTATCTGTTTGACTTATAAATGAAAAACCATCTAGTTGAAGCATTTGTTTAAGTTCTTGGTAGTTTTCTATGATCCCGTTATGAACAATATATGTATCACTTCCATAATGCGGATGAGCGTTTTCTTCTGTCGGTTTTCCGTGTGTAGCCCAACGAGTGTGTCCGATCCCTATACTAAAGTTATCTAATGAGAGTTCAATTGTTTTTTCTTTTAAATTTTCAAGCTTTCCAACTGCTTTAAATATATGTCTATCTTCATTATTTAGTATAGCAATACCGGCAGAATCATACCCACGGTATTCTAATTCTGCTAAACCGTTTAACAAGATACCTTTTGTATCTTTACATCCAAGATGTCCAACTATTCCACACACTCTGCTTGATTTCCTAATATTTATGTAATTATCAAATTTTACTACACTTTGGTTACATTTACATAACATACAAAAGTGTTTTTTTAGTGTTTTTTTATTGGTTCAAAAAAACACTAAACTCCTATTTAATGTAGATAAAAACTGAAAGTTATTACGACATATTACATTAAAAACTATTATAATTGCCTTATGTCGTTAAAAATTGTTATCAATATCTAAGTACTATAGCTGCACCAACTGCTATCTGGTAAACAATCTGTGTTATATCCTTGACAACCTGTAGGTATTTACTATCTACTTTACCCATTACAAGTATAGCATCACCTGGTTTTACACTATAGTTATCACCAAATGAGCTAGAAGGATCATAGCTTACAACCAGACCGTTTTTCTTAATGATAAGAACATTGTCCGTATTTGCTCTAAAACTGTAGCCACCACATGAATTGATGTAATCTTCAAAACTCATCCCGTCTACATAGCTTTGTGCACCAGGTAACATAACTTCACCCTGAACTATAACCATATGGCTTTTTTTCGGAATGTAAATTTCATCGCCGTCTTCTAATGTTATAAGAGAGAGATTTGTATCTTTATTGATTACCACTTTCCCTTTTAGTTCTACCTGTTTTGCACGCTCTATAAAGTTCATAACAAGTTGTGCTTCTTGCGCTCTTATGGTAGCTTCTTCTGAACTCATAGAACCTGTTGTAAGTGTTTTTGCTTCTAGATCATTCAGCTGTGCATCGAGTAATTTCTTTTGCTCCTCGGCTATGCTTTTTCTATAAAGCTGGAACGAGTCCATATCTGAAAGCATTGAGGGCTTAATCTTTTCAAATACTTCACCAAGAGTTGAACCTTTTGGCACCACTATGTTATGCAGACTTAGATGTTCTCCACTAATTTTAACTGCTATGCTTTTTGCATTATGATCTGGTAAAAACTCTACCACTTCACCGCTATGGAGTTCAAAATGCTCGTTTCCTTTAATACTATGAATACTTACAGTTTGTTCATTCTCTTGATTCCATTTAGTGACCGTAAAGTTTGTAGCTGTTGGATTTGGCAGTACAGCCTTTAAGAGCTTACCAAGCTCAATACTTTTACCCTTCATCTCAAATCTATAAGGGCGTTTTACATCACCGTTAATCTCTACATAGTTTTTAACACTCTCAACATTGATCACATCTCCCATTTGAAACTGAAAAACATCAAGCTTACCACTGAGTAAGAAGTTATAAAGATCAACACTTTTAATAGCTTTGTTATCTCTTAGTACCGTAATGTTTCTGTAACTTCCAAACTCGTTTTCTATTCCCCTAGCTTTGTCCAAAAACTGAATGATAGAGTCAGATGAAAGTCCTTCATAAAGTCCCGGCTTATTTACGGCACCTGTCACAAATACACTCACAGGCTGATAGTTTCCAAGATCAGCATAGACATAAACATTTGTTTTAAAAACACTTTTGATCTTACTTTGAAGTGTACGAGAGAGCTCTTCATTTTTCAAGCCTACAAGTTGTATGGTCCCAACTTTCGGTAAAAAGATATTCCCTTGTGAATCTACAGGTATACTGGCATTAAAATCAAAAGCACCCCAAAGTCTGATGTTTACTACATCACCGATATTTATAAGATAGTTTGGGTTATAACGGTGTTGTTTATTTTGAGAAAATGAACCGTTAAAAAGTCTGTTACCAAATACTTTTTTACTCTCTTGCATCATACTGACATTGCTATCTACATCTTTTGGAGCTACATCAAGCTCTACTGCCGTTAAACTTGTTAAAAGGATTAAAATTGTTACTATTATTTTTTTCATTTTCTACTCTTTATGATCTTTAATTATTTGACTTAACATTGAAAAGATACCATACATCAACAATGTTATGATAAGTATCGTTATAAATACTTTAGGTTTGTTTGGATATGTATAGCCATCCGGAAGATTTGGTTTACTAAGTACACTAAGCGTTTTATCATTTTTTACAACATCGATTTTTGTTGTTTCAAGCTGAATTAGGGCATTTTTATACACCTCAGTGTCAAACTCTAGTTGCATTTTTAATTTCTCATACGCTATAAGTACTTTGTTTAATGGATTGTCTTCATTGCCTGTTAAACTTTTCTTAGTTTTTGCAATCGTTTGCTTGATTTGTCTGATCTCATTTTTTAAGTTCACAAGTTCAAAGTTATCTTCATTCAAATAACTCTTTTTTGTAGCGTACTCGATCTGTTTCTGTGTCAAACTTACTTCAAGTTCAGCTATGATCCCGCTTGATGATGTTGCTTCGGCTGTCGGATCAAGTAAAAGGTGTTTATTTTGGTATGCTTCTAGTTGTGCAGAAGAGTTTTCCATCTTCTCTCTTGCTTTTGCAAATTCACCTTCAATAAATTTCAACTGTTTTTTCGCTTTTTTTCTGTTAAATTCGTTGATCTGATAGTCTACATTTTGTACTAAAAACTCTAAAATCTCTTGTGCTTTTTTAGGATCGACATGAGCAAATGCCACACTTAAGATCCCTGAGACTTCATCATAGTAAACTACAAGATGTTTGTTGTAAAAATCTAAAACTTTCTCTTGTGTTGCATCTTCAGGAAGTCTTTCTACAAAGTCTATAGCATCACTTTTGTAGTGTTGTGTCAAATGAAACTTTTGGTCTACTAAAGTATAAACATCGAGTGACTTTAAGTACTCCTCTACAATCTTAGAATCTTGCAGTTGTGAAGAGCTTCCCATACCAAGAAGTGAAAGTCCTAATGTTGAAGAAGTTGGATTTTGATTCATATCGCGTACTACAAGTGCAGTTTTTGATTCATAAAGTTCAGACTTTAAGAACACTACATAAAAACTACTCACTAAAAAAACAAGAATAAAAGCAAAACGTAATTTCAACTTCATATATCTTTCATTGAGGATACTTTTTGTAATATAATCTGTATCAATTTGTTTATAGTCTTTATTAAGTCGCTCTAAAGTTCCTAATAAACCGTGACGCCTGATCCGAGCAAAGTTCTTTCGGATAGTTCTGTGTTCTTCCTCTTTTTTTGTTTTTTCAAACCAAAATAATTGTATAAGTTTTTTTATCATTAAAATCTCTTTATTTGTTTATCTTATTGTATGTATTTATTGCATCATTAATGTCATCACAGTAGTGTATCTTCCCTTGATGCACAACTATTCCGGCATCACAAATCTCTTTGAGAACCGGCATAGAGTGACTTACTAGTAAAACATTACAATTTTCTATCTTTTTTCTTAATGCTTTTTTTGACTTCTCTTGAAAGTTTTTATCCCCAACTGAAAGTGTTTCATCTATGATTAGATAATCAAAATCAAAAACCAAACTCAGCCCAAAACTAAGACGTGATTTCATACCGCTCGAATATGTTTTAATCGGCATATCGAAATAATCTCCGATCTCGGCAAACGCTCTTACCGACTCGACAGCTTCTTCAATCTCATACTCACTCTTTCCATAGATGCGACATACAAATTTTACATTTTGACGCCCCGTCATAGAACCTTGAAAACCACCTGCAAGTCCCATAGGCCATGAAAAACTATTTTGCGAGCTAATCACTCCTGAATTTGGGAAATCTATACCACCAAGCATTCTAAGAAGGGTTGACTTTCCTGCACCGTTACGCCCCAAAATCCCTACATTTTTCCCAGAAGGGATCGTGATCGAGACATTGTTAAGGATATATTTTTTTTCATGTTTTGTCTGAAAATATTTTGTAGCATTTCGAAGTTCAATCATGAAGAGAGAATCCTTTTCTCACTTTTTGTGTAAAAGAACAAACCTATAAATAGTGGTAAAAGAGTCCAGTAGATCATATACTCATAGTCAACATACTGAGTATCGAGTGCGTGAAAATAAAAACCGTGAATCATCTCTATAAAATGAACAAGTGGATTGTAAAGGATGATCTCTCTAAGCACTGGAGGAAGAGAGTCTACCGTGTACATAAGTGCTGAGACAAAAAGAAGAGGTGTCATAATAATATTCATTATTTTTCCAAAGGTCTCGTAAAAGTATGCAAATACAGCAGACATAAGCCCAAGTCCAAAACCAAAAACACAGAGCCATACAACTGCAAACATTACCATATTAAAATCTTTTATGGCAATATCAAATTCAAAATAAACTCCAATTGCTAAAAAAACAAGTGTAGCCACACTACTTACTAAAATTTCTAAAATAACACGAGTTACAATAGTATCAAAAGGTTTCACCTGTCTATAGGCAAAAAGAGCTTGGTTAGCTGAAAAAGCACTCATAGATTTACTAACAATATTTTTCCATAAAAAAAATGCTAAAAAACTTGTTGCTAAAAATACTGGGAAATCAATACCAGGCATTGAGTTATCAGAAATAGCAGATTTTAAACCGGCAAAGATTAAAACCATTAACATAGCATCGAAAATTGCCCAAAAATATCCCATCTTTTTAGTTCCAAAGCGAGTTTGTACCTCTCTTAAAAAAAGGGCAATAACAACCGACTTGAAAATAGCAAATGATGTTCTCTTTGTCATAGATACCTTAGTTGTTTAAATTAATAAAGTATTATTATAGTAAAAAAAGCTTAAGGCTTTCTAGCTACCAAAGAAGCGACTCTCGTGTTTTCACCACGTAAATTAATGTCATCACGCTCTTCATAATAGATAATATCTAAACCTATAAAAGCATGTAAAAGTTCATTTTTTCTCAGTAAAAATTCTGGATTTGAAGGGCTTTGAAAATCTCCGTGAGCTATGATAAAAGTCTCGTATATTAGTACTCCCTCAGGTTTGAGTGCATCTTTAATCTGTGGATGTAAACGTCTGCTTAGGAAGTTAATATTGACGATCAGATCGTAGTTTTCTAACTCAAGATTGTAAGTATCTAAATCGGTTTCAATTTTCTTGATCTTTTCATCTTCTTTGATCTGAGAAAGTGCATAGTCACTTATGTCTACCGCATCTACTTCAAATCCTTGCTCGTGCATAAAATGAGTATTACGCCCTATTCCGCAAGCTATATCTAAAGCTTTTCCAACATTCGCCTCTTTCATATACTTTTCTAAAAGAGGTTCTACACTGTGACGCATAGGTTTTTCAACATGTCGTTTATTCCATCGCTCTTTATCTTCGATCATAAAAGTCCTTTATATATCTAATCAACTGATCTTTTTTTAACGGTTTTGAGAAATGATACCCTTGAAAAATATCACATCCGTGTTCTTTAAGTACTTCCACTTGTGCTGCTGTCTCAGTTCCCTCACATACGATCTTAAACGAGAAGTTTTTCCCGATAGAGAATATGGTCTTTATCAAGGAGTTCTCAGTATTTTTCAGAACACCATCTACAAACTGTTTATCGATCTTAATTTCAGAGATCGGAAGCTTATTTAAGATCGAGAGTGAAGAGTACCCCGTACCAAAGTCATCAAGAGAGATCTCGATCCCGTTTTCTCTTACTTTATTTAAGAGTGGAATTACATAGTTAAACTCTTCAATAGCCAAACTTTCGGTAATTTCAAGAGTAACATAGGTTTTATCTATCCCTATCTCAGAAATCGCATCTAAAAGTACCTCTAAAAACCCTGCTTCCATAAACTGTATAACAGATATATTTAACGAGATATGAAACTTATGTCCCGTCTCTTCCCAAATCTCTTTTATATCACGTAAAGATCTATTTATGACCCATTCACCGATCTTTAAGATCATTCCGTTATCTTCGGCAACAGATATAAACTTGTCAGGCGGTACAAAGCCCAGCTTTTTGTTTTCCCATCTTATTAGAGCTTCTACGCCGTATATCTGCATATCTGAAGATATTTGCGGTTGATACATCATGTAAAATTCATCATTATCCAAAGCGTGTCTGAGCTGGTGTTCTATATCTGAATTTTCCATAGATTTTTGATACATCTCTTGGTTAAAGTACTTGTAGGAATTACGCACTTTTTTTGCTTCATGCATAGCTATGTCGGCCATACTGAAAAGCTCGTCCAAGTTCACAGAATCGTATGGATATTTAGAGATCCCCATACTCACTCCAAGTCTAAATTCTAGTTCATCGATTGCACAAGGTGTTGATATCAGTTCTATCAGCTCGTTATGATCAAGCTTAGAAAAACTTAGGACGATAAACTCATCTCCGCCGTGACGGATGATAATATCTTCTTCATTAAAGAACTTATTTAACTTCCCTGAGAGCCCGACTAGTACTTTATCTCCTATATGGTGGCCAAAGCGATCATTGATATTTTTAAAATTGTCTATATCTAAAAATATTACTTCAAACTCTTTATCTTTTAAACCTTCAATTACAGCAGTATCATTCCCTATATAATCCCTATTGTAGTGACCTGTTAAAGTGTCATGGTTCACTTTATAGATCAACTCTGCCTCTTTTTCCTTCTCTTTTCTTGCAATTGTTCTAAAGAAAAGAACAAAACTTATAATAATAAAGAAGTAAATAGTAAAAATTGATAATAAATTGTCAAATACTACCGTGTTTACAAACGCTTGTTTTTGGGACACTACGACCCAGATCTTGTATTTTTGATTATAAGAGATCGATAGAAATATACTTTTGTGGTTTGGCAGTTTTGTAGATGTATAATAGATCTTTCCATCTTTAATCTCTTCAATGCTTGAGATATGAAACTCTTTTTGTAAATTCTCCATAAGTACAGCATAAGTGGTTTTCTTTAGGGGATTTTCATACATCTTCTTATAGTCAGAGTCGTGTTTATTGCTAAAATACATTCTATAATACTGATTGTTTTTATCTAAATCATGTACTAAAAGTATTGTTCTTTCATCATCTAAAGAGATACCGTTAAAAATATTGTTTTGCTTATTGTTTACAAGACCGGCGATCATAACTCCTAAAATATTTCCTTCATGATCACGTACAGCTTTTCTTACAGGGATTACCCAAGAGTTTAAAGGTGGGAAAAAATATGTACGCCCGACCACCATTCGATCGCTCTTTAAAGCTTTTTCAAATGTAGTTCTCACTGCATCGTTTGTTAAAATATTTGGTGTCTTTTTTATGTCGATATTTGCACTTGTTACTAAAAGGTTCCCTTTTGTATCTGTGAGTCCAAAGCCAATAACATATTTGGAATTTTCTAAAGCTTTTTGAAGAAGTTCTCTTGAATTCTCTTTATTTTTTAAGAGTTCAAAAGATAAAAGTTCTTGAGCCAATGTATCTAACAACACCTCATTTTGACTCAGTGTTGTATCTAAACTGTTATATAGAATTTTATTGTACGAAGATGTAAGAGTTTTATTTGTTTCTAAAATTGCGTTATATCTAAGATAAGCGATATATAGAAAGACTATTGAGATAAATGAAAATAGTATAAAGAACAATGACCATATATTTTTAATTTTTTTCATAATATCTTACTTTGTCACTATTTTATGACAATCGCCCTTTATAATCATCGTATCCGAACTGTTTAATAACTTCTATCGTACCATCTTTTCTTTTAATTGCCAATGATGGCAAAGCTATTCCGTTGAAAGTTGTATTTTTCACAAAAGTATAGTGTATTTGATCTTCAAAAATTATTTTATCACCAATCTTTAACGGTTCATCAAAAGAGTAATCCCCCATAATATCACCTGCAAGACAAGTATTTCCACCCATTCTATATGTGTAAGGCTTTTCACCCGCTTCACCGCTGCCTCTCACATCTGCACGATAAGGCATCGCTAAAGTGTCCGGCATATGAGCCTCGGCTGACGTATCTAAAATAGCTACATCCATACCGTTGTGAAATGTATCTAAGACTGTTGAAACAAGATATCCAGTTTGCCAACCGACAGCTTCACCTGGTTCTAGATAAACATCAATATTGTTATATTTTTTCTTAAATTCTTTGATTAACCAAACAAGTTTCTCAACATCATAATCTTTTCTAGTAATATGATGTCCTCCTCCAAAGTTTACATACTTTAAATTTTTAAAATATTTTCCAAACTTTTCCTCAAAAGAGAGTAAAACCTCTTCAAGTGCATCAGCATCTTGCTCACATAAGGCATGGAAATTCAGCCCATCAAGGTGTTCAAGTATACTCTCATCAAAGTTTGCAAGTGTTGTTCCAAGGCGTGAATAAAGACCGCAAGGGTTATAAATATCCACCGGAGAGGATGAAACTTCAGGGTTAAGACGTAAAGAAATTTCTATATTCGGATTTATCTCTTTGACTTTTAAAACAAATCTCTTCAATTGATTTGGAGAATTAAATACTATGTGATCAGAGATTTTTGCGATCTCTTCAATATCTTCCTCTTTAAAGGCGGGTGAGTATGTATGTACTTCTGCTTTTTCGTTGTGTCTGCAAAACTCTTCACGAGCTAATTTAGCTTCGTGTAAACCGCTTGCCGTGCACCCTTGTAAATATTTTGCAACAAGGTCAAAAGTAGACCACATAGCAAAACCTTTAAGTGCTAAAATAATTTTTGCACCGCTTTCTTCTTGTACATACTCAAGTAGTTTTAGATTTTTCTCTAATAATTCTTCTTCACATACATATGCCGGTGTAGGTATATCTCTCAACTTAGATCCCTTTCTAGTTTTCAATATTCAAATTTAGATATTTTGCCTGTAATCTATAAGCCGTATGCTCAAAATATTTATGATCATAACCCATCTCTTCAACAAGTTTTACACTTTTTGAAATAGAGTCTTCGGTTAAAACCTCTTTGACATTAATGGCTGTGCGGACTATGTTAAGGGCCTTAATAAATTCACAAATTTTTTTATCGTCTTGAGAGCACTCTTGCTCATTAAGCCCTTCTAAAATCTTAATATATAGTTCATCCAGATTCCAATGCTCAAACAGCTTTGCCGAGATGTAGTAACTTGTTACTCCCAAAAGTTCCCGTTCATACTCATCTGAATTTTCACACTCATTAAAACCTTGGCGAAATTCACTTGTATACTCACTCTCTATAACTTCATGCGCTAAGATGAGTTTTCCGCCCTCCATAATAAGTGCTAATGATGATAAAAAGCCTGCTTCTTGAACATCAATTTGGGAAAACCATTGTAACATTAATGCACTTTGCAGGTGGCACAATTCATTAAACTGTTCATTCGTAAGATTGTAAACACTCATATCGGCTTTTACATTGTTTAACAAAGCGTAGTGGATCACTAAAACTATAATCTTTCTTGCCCCCAGCAGAGTAATTGCCAGAGTAATAGATGAAATCTTAGTTTTAAATCCGTAATACGGAGAGTTGATCATCTTTAAAATATTTGCCGTTAACATAGCATCTGACTCTATCGCCTTAGACAGCTTTACAATATCGATATCTCCAGTTTTACCGCTGTAGATATCTTGTATCTCTTCAGCTATCGAAGAAAGTGAAGGGAGAGTCTCAATCCTTTGTGCTATGTCGGCAAAAGTCATAACTTACACTTCCAGCTCTTTAACTTTCCAAGGAAGTCCTTGTTTGTTCATCTCTTCCATAAATGGATCCGGATCAAGCTGTTCCATATTAAACACACCTGTACCGCTCCAAATCTCTTCTAACATCAGTTTTGCACCAATCATTGCAGGAACTCCGGTTGTATATGAAACTCCCTGAGAAAGTACCTCTTTATAGCACTCTTCATGATCTTTTACTTGGTAGATGTAGATTTTTTTCTTCACACCGTCTTTAATACCTTCAGCAACAATACCGATGTTTGTTTTCCCTTTAGTTCTAGGACCAAGAGATGCTGGATCAGGAAGCAATGTTTTTAAGAACTCGATCGGAATAATTTTTTGCCCTTGGTGCTCAACAGGCTCAATCCCTAGCATACCAACATTTTGAAGCACTTCCATATGTTTTAGATAACTTTGTCCAAATGTCATAAAGAAACGGATACGTTTTAAACCTTTAATATTTTGTACAAGCGATTCCATCTCTTCATGGTAAAGAAGATAAGAGTCTTTCGGCCCTACTTCAGGATAATCCCAAACTTGCATAATCTCCATAGGCTCAGTTTCTATCCACTCACCGTTTTCCCAGTAGCGCCCTTTTGCACTTACTTCACGAAGATTAATCTCAGGGTTGAAGTTTGTTGCAAACGGATACCCGTGATCACCGGCATTACAATCTAAAATGTCAATGTAATGGATCTCGTCAAAGTAATGCTTTTGCGCATATGCACAAAATACATTTGTAGCACCAGGATCGAAGCCACTTCCAAGAAGTCCCATAATACCAGCTTCTTTAAATTTCTCGTCTCTTGCCCACTGCTCTTTGTACTCAAACTTAGCTTCATCAGGATGTTCATAGTTTGCAGTATCTAAATACGGTGTATTTGTAGCAATACATGCATCCATAATAGTTAAATCTTGATACGGTAATGCCACGTTAATAACAATATCAGCACCAATTTGTTTTATAAATTCAATAAGTTCTTCAGTATTATCAGCATCAATACTTGCTGTCTCAATAGTTACATTTTTAATTTCCGAAGCGATCTCATCACACTTAGATTTTGTACGGCTTGCAAGGATGATTTTTCCAAATACATCAGCATTCATTGCACATTTATGCGCAACAACTCTTCCTACTCCACCGGCACCAATAATCAATGTTGTATTCATTGCAGTGTTCTCCTATATTTTGTACTGATATTTTAGCACACGAAATATTAAGTTTAGACCATCTTAAATGCGATCAGCAGGACAAAAATCCAAATCATGCCCGTCACAATCAAACTAAGTAAAACAAGTGTAGCCCCTACATCTTTTGCTTTTTTTGCCATGATGTGATAATCAAGAGTCACAAGGTCTACAACTCTCTCAACCGCAGAGTTTGCCACTTCCGAAGCTACCGGTATAAATAAAGAGATAAACAAAATAGCCGAATAGGAAAAATCTATAGGCAATACCCATGCTATGATCCCCATACTAAAGAGCATTAAAAGCTGCCACTTAAATGATGTTTCATGCTTTACAATGTCTACAAACCCCTCAAGTGCATATTTACCATTTCTAAAAAGATTATGTTTCGGTTTATTTAATTCCATGTTCTTCCTTCATCTGTTTTATTTTTTCCTCTACTTCATTTGCTTTTATATTTTTAGAAAGAGGTGCTCCAAAAATTACTTTTACTGTACGTCTTGAAAAAAAGCCATTGTGTTGATTCGGTTTTTTATTTTTTGCAAATTTGCTGCCAAACATCCCATCTATGAAAAAAGGAACGACATAACCGTCATAGCCACCATCTATCAATTCAAACCCTTTTTGAAAGTTTGTTATATCGGTATTTCTTGCTATGGCACCTTCGGGGAAAATAGCTACGACTCTTTTAGCTTTTAACCTGCGGGAAGCTTCTTTAAATGCATCTTTAAATGCTCGAGAAGAAAGTGGTATAACCTCCCCTTTTTTGAGTAGCGGTTGTAACCACTTGATCGAATAGATATCTTTATCCATCATGTAGTTTATTTTTCGTCTAAACGGAAATTGCAATATTGCCCAGTCCAACCAGCTTACATGGTTTCCAAGCAATAAGATCGCCTTGTTATCAGAGAGGTTTTCTAGACCTTCATACACCACTTTATAACGCAAAGATATAAACGCCCCTACTACACTCCAAAAAATTTCAGCAAAATAGTTTTTAAACAATTTATAGATGAGATAAATTCCAACAAAGCCCATCATATAAAATAGTACTTCGGCATTCATTCCAAAATAAGCAAAAAAAGTTGTTATCACTAAAAATGAGAACATAAAGATATTTTGTACAAAGTTGCTTGCCGCTAATATCATTCCTAAATGTACATTTGAAGCAAGATACTGAATACGGGCATTTAAAGGGACAAGTAAAAATGCCGAAAAAACACCAAAAGAGGTAAACATAATAGCTATAATCCACATAGAGTGTACAAACGGAACTAAAAATACTATTGCCGTTAAAAAGATTGCACCGATACCTGTGATACCTAAATTGATATGATTTTTTGAAAGTTTTGCCGCAATGATCGAACCCGCTACTATCCCGATCCCTGCTAAGGCCATAACACCTTGAACAAATACGGTATTTGTAATCCCTATCTCTGTTTTTGCATACTCACCAAATATGGCCAACACAACTTGAGAGATAGACCAAAAGAAGCTGAGTGCTAAAATAGCATCGAGTATCTCTTGTTTTCTACTAATCGCTTTAAGGTTTTTATGAAGATATACACCTTTGATGTATCTTTTAAGAACAAATGTCCTCTTGCTTGATTGAGCCTGGGTATTTGGCATTTTTAATGTCAGCACCCATTCTACAGTCATCCCAAGTACCAAAAGCCATCCTAAAGGGGCAATCGCTTGAAGTATCTCCTCTTTTGTAGTTAAACTCTCTGAGTATAAGCTCTCAAAAAAGATCGAGTAGATAATGATCCCACCCAAAATAGCAACAGTTGTTGTGGCTTGAACGGCAGCATTTCCACTACTTATCAACTTCTCTCCAACCAACTCTTTTATGTACCCGTACTTTGCAGGGGAGTATATGGCACTTTGAAGGGCAAGTAAGAACGTTAAAGCAAATGCGAAGAAAAACCACCCTTTATAATATGTAAAGGTGATGAGCAGAGTTAATACAAGCCCAAAAAGAGCCGAATGTTGCATCACTTTACTTTTTGCAAATCGATCAGCTAAAAAACCGGCAGGAGAAAAAACTAAAATAAAAGGGAATAGGATCAATGCATTGACGATTGCAGTTAACATGATTTGCGTTGAACCGTCATACATTTTAAAGATAGTATTTTGAATAATTATCTTATGCCCTAAATCGGTAAAAGCGTTGAGAAAAACTACAATAATGTAGTTAATCATCCCCGTTACGGCAAATATTTTCTCTTTTTTATTCATCAATCGTTTATAGCGTCATCTATAAGAGTAGTACTCCACCCTTCGTAATGCCCATGATCTTTTTGTAAACTTTCATAAACAGCTTCTACCGCTTTGTCTACTACTTCAGGTAAAAGCTCGTGTGTTTTAACAAGTGCGATACCGTTGTCAAAATCTTCTGAATCTATATCATCTTTGTATTCAAAGCCCTCTAACGATAAATTTTTAACATAACGCTCTTTTTGCGTTGGCGTATCAAAGTAAACATAATGTTCTACCGGACGTGCAATACTTAGGTCATCATCCTCATCTATCAACATCTCTAAAACTTCTCTACTTTGCATGTGGTGTGATTCAAGTTCTGTCGGATAAAGATTATGTGTATAAAAATCCCATTTACCGTCTCTTACAACATTTGCTTCGTAAGGATATTCAAGTGAACTAAGAATTGGTGAAACTTTATTATTTAAAGATTTAGAATCTTTAGAATAAAAGTAAAGCTCCGTCCACCCGTCAACTACCCTGCTTCCTACATATTTTGCCGCATCATCATGCTCTATACTCATAATGATAGATGCTTTAGTATCTAAAAATTCTTCATATTTCTCTTGTGCTTTATCTTCTAAATCAAACTTGATAAATACACTAAAAAGCCATGAATACTTTTGAGAGTATGCATAAGCATTTAAGTTCACTTCCGTCGCTATTTTTTGCCCATCTTCTTGTTTATAGTAATGTTGTGTCATTATTTCTTCAATTCACCTTTATTTTTTAAAATTGTTGTAAAAAGCATATATGCCATTATAGTTAAAATTACAAAACTAATGATCATGGCTACTGGGAATAAACCAAGTGGATAACTTTCTATATGTCTTGCTACTACATACCCTAAAAAGCAAAATATAGCCTGTGACATCATTAAAAAGAATGTAGTCTGTTTAGCAGATCCAAAAAAATCATTTAAGATATGATGAATATGTGTATTATCAGCTTTAAAAGGGGATCCTTGATATTTTATTCTTCGGATCATTACAATTAACGTATCTATCACAGGTACTGCTAAAAAGTACAAAATTGCAACCGGATGAATATAATGAGAACTTAAAAGTGCCAAAACAGCCAAAATAAAACCTATTGTTAAACTTCCACTATCTCCCATAAAAATTTTTGCCGGATTCCAATTAAAGAATAAAAATGCACTCAAAGCACCGAGTAATCCAGTTGACAAAGTCAAAATTACTATATCATCAAATTCATTCCCAATATGTGCAAATGCCAACAATATAATCAAACTAACTCCTCCGGCTAAACCATCAAGTCCATCTATTAAATTAAGTGCATTTGTGAAACCTATAATAGCAAAAGCAGTAAAAGGAATTGCGAAAAAACCTAAAGTTAAATTAAACCCTAAATACTCACCTAATGATGTTAAGTAAACACCATCTAACGACAACACAAGTGATGCTATAAATATAACAAGTAATTTGAATTTAGGATTTGCACTAAAAATATCATCATAAAAGCCTAAAAGAAAAACCATGAAAATTGAAAACAATAGATAAACGTTTTTTCCATCAAAAAAGTTCATATATACAAAAAAAATCAACAAAGACACAAATATTCCTAAACCACCACTTCTTGGAATAGTTTTAGTATGTAAACTTCTCTCGTTTGGAATATCATTTAAACGTACTATACCTTTTAATTTTATAAGTGCATAAATAACAATGAAAGCTATAAAGAATGTAATTAAAAAATTTTCTATCATGTGAAGAATTATATCTAAAATATTATTTTATAGTTAATCATGACTGTTTAAGGAATTCCATAATCTTTTCATTAAAATTTTTTCTTTCTTTGTCAAAAAACCAACCCCATTTATTAAAGTAATATATTGCTGATTTAATATGGGACAATAAAAGTTTCTTATTGACATACGATTCTTTTGCATACTCATGAACTATTTCCACTTTCGGATAAAAAATTGTTTTATAATTCTTATGTATTCTTCTATTTAAGTCGGTATCTTCTAAATACATAAAAATATTCTCATCAAAAAGACCTACTTTTTCTAAAATTGAAGTTCTTAAAAACATAAAACAACCACTTAGATTTGGTATATTCATTATTTTATTATAGCCGCTCTCTCGTAATTCATACTTACGATTTCTATTATCTTTCCAAGCTTTGAATGGTATAAACCGACGTAAAACCAAATCTTTAGGTGTTGGTAATAACTTAGCTAAATATTGAATTGTTCCATTAGGATATTTTACTTGCGGCATAGTATTACCGACATCTTGATGTGTTTGCATATACTCAAACAGTTCTTCTAAAATCCCTGTAGAAAAATATATATCTGGATTTAAAACTAAATGAAAAGGTACTTCATCATCTATACTTTTTCGCATAGCTATATTATGTGCTGAACCATACCCCAAATTTGAATTATTAAAAATATATTCTATTCTCTCATCTAAATTTTTTAACACTTTTAGATCATCATTTGATGAGTTGTCTACTAAATACAATTTTACATTTAAAGTAGTAGCTAAAAAACTCTCGATCGTTTTTTTGAGTTGTTCTATTTTATTATGATAAAGGACTATTGAAGCATTAACTTGATACAACATTCTACTTTTTATATATTCGTAAAAAAATTACTTTTATTTTACATATGCAAAAACTATAAAAACTCATTTTTTCATTTAACATGTTCTTAATTTTTATATAATCATTAAAAATCTTCTTAGAAAATAAAATTTTTAAAAAACGTATAAAAGAAGGTTTTTGATATCCAACTAAATTTGTACTATGCTGTCTATATAGTATTGTTGTATCTTCTAAAAAAATATTTTTACCATATTTTGCTACATTTAATGCTATCCACCAATCATGCATAAGTGCTTGTTGTGGGATAGGTATTGATATTTCTAATGCTTTTTTATTTATCATCATTGCACAGCCAGTTATAACATTTTGACATTTTAACAATTTAAAAAAGCTGGCAATTTTAGGGTTTAATTTTTGAGACTCTACCATTGATTCACTAATAATATTTAATTTTTCATCTACAACAATTAAATCAGAGAAAACGATTAAAGGTATATCTTTTCCATACTTTTTTTCAGTATCTTTCATTGAAGATAAAAACATCTGAACTCTATTTTCCAGCCAAATATCATCTTGGTCGCAGAACATAATATATGGTGATGATGCTTTTTGTAATAAATAAGAAAAATTTTGACAAGCACCACCCTTTCTAATATTATCATCAAAAACAACTAATTTATCAGAATGTTCTAATGCATATTTTTTAATAATTTTTATCGTATTATCTGTAGAACCATCATCATGAATTAGAATTTTAAAATCTTGATATGTTTGTTTTAAAATTGAATCAAGTTGTGCTGAAAGGTATTTTTCTCCATTATAAGTTGCTAAAAGAATATCAATCATTTTTTTTATAAAATCCCACTACATCTTTAATCGTCTCTAAAATTTTAAATTTATATTTTTTATCAGGTTCTAAATATGTACCTTCAGCCCATTCATTCCACGCATTAAAAAAAATAAACTCACTATTTTGTTGTTTTGCTTTATTAATTTGGTGTTTAAAATAGTATCTAAACTTTTCCAAAGTCATATTTCTAAAAAACAATCCTCGATAAACTTTTCTAGCTGTATTATCCCAATCAAAAAAAGCTCCCAAATAAACTTTTTTCTTCACTGACCTATTACTTCTATTCAAAATAGTTTTCCAAACATGGTCATAACTTTTAGAAGCCAATCCCTTATTAATAAAAATTTTTAATAGTTTATCATATATTCTATAGCTCAAAGACATTCCATTCCCACTAATTGTATACATTGGCTCAAACTCAACTAAAGCTTCTGAATTATCTACATAACTTTTTTTTTGAAAAGAATTCAGTGTCTCTATTAAATAAATTCCATTAAAACTATTTTCTATAGCCAATTCATTCCAATACGAAATCATTTCATTAACATTAGGAATGTTTTCTGTCCTATATATTAAGAACATGGGTTTATTATCCAATTTAATATAACGTTCATCTTGAAAAAAAGGTAATAAATATTGAAAATGAAGTTTCCAATCTTCTTCTGTGCCATAGTCTTGAGCCATTAGTACATTTGTATTTTGTCCATCCCAAGTTCGTGCCCAAGGTTCATTAGCCCATGAAAAGCAGAAAGGAATAGTTACTTCTTTATCTTTCAACATGTTTTCTAAAGGCTTTTCTAAAAGTAATTTTCCGTTAAACCAATAATGATAATAGCAAAATCCATATATTCCATGTTCTTGAGCAATTTTTGATTGCCATTTCATAACAGCTAAATCTAAAAGATCATAATAGTTGTCATTTAAAGGCTTTCTTGGCTGATACTGTCCCTTCACTAACTGTGTTGCTTTTTTAACATTGGTCCAATCAGTAAAACCTTTTCCCCACCATTCATTGTTTTCAGGTATCTCATGAAACTGTGGTAAGTAAAATGCTAGTATTTTCATCTACTTAGTGTCCCTTTCAAATAAAGCAATGAGCCTATTTCCTATAAATAACTTCAGTATTTTTAATAATTTTTTACTTGATGTATCCCGTGGAAATAAATATTTGTAATATTTAAACGTATATTTAAATGCATTTAAATTAATAAAACTATTATAACGATTTGAATACATTAAAATGTTATCAATTACTGCTCTAATACTATTTTGATCTAACTTTAAAAGATTTGATTGATGTAAAATGACAATACATTGACTCAAAAAATTCAAATAATACTCTTTTCTTACTACAGAATTCAATCTTTTTTTCTCTTTAGTATTTGCACCTATAACATTATTTTCATGAAGTCTATACATTATCAAAGGTTTGTCTATATATTTTATACCACCATTATTAATACCTACCATTGCTATCCACATATCGTGATATTTGAACTCTTTAGGAAAAGGTATAATTTTTGATACAAACTCTTTTGTAATCATACAAGTGCATCCTGTTATGTCATTTTCACCAAAAATACACTTTATCATCTCAGTATTAGTATTTTTTTTATAAAATTTTGTCCATGAATCACTTATTGTACGATCCCTATTATCTATTAAAAAAGCATCACTATGGATTACACTATTTTTATCAATTTCTTCAACTAAAACCTCTAACTTTTGAGGTAACCAAATATCATCTTGATCTGATAAGGCTATATAATCACCATTACACAAACTTATAGCTTTTTCAAAATTTTTTACATAACCTAAATTATATTCATTGAGATAATATATCAAATTATATTTTTTACTATACTCTTCTAAAATATTAATAGTATTATCATCAGAACAGTCATCACATACAATAACCTCTATATTTTGATATGTTTGATTATAAATACTGTCCAATTGTTTTCTTAAATATTTTTCACCATTATAAGTTGCAATAGCAACTGAAACTAATCTTGAAGTATATGACATTTGGTTCTCAACAATAAATGGTAAAATACACTTTTTAAGAAAGCATAGTTCTTTGGAACATAGCTAAAAGAATACAAAGTTGCTAAGACTCCATGTTTTATAGAAGACCAATATCTAATATTCTTAGTTAGAATCAGCATACTTAAATGTATATAAGCCAAGTGTTTATATTTTGGATACTTCTTATCAATTGAATATAGGATATATGGAATATGTATATCATCTACAAATTTTTGATAGTCTACTCCATGTGAAATCCCTTGCTCATGTTGTCTATAACAGGAAAGCACTTGAGAGTTATATTTAACTTTTCCAAAAATGCTAATGAATGAAAATAAAAATTTATCACCAGAATAAAATTTATGACTTAATGGATATTTTTCCAAATAAGAAGTTCTAAACATAAATGTAGCAGTTTGAAAAGGTGGCTCAGATAAAAAATCAGCACTTCTCAATACTTCTTTAATATTTCTTCGATAAAACATTCTTTTTATTTTTCCATTTTCATCAATTATTGAACATTGATGTGCAATTCCAGCATAATCTATATTTTTTTCCAAAAATTTAATTTGTAGTGCTAATTTTTGAGAACTTGTCCAATAATCATCACCTTCACATAATGCTATGTATTTTCCTTTTGCCTTTGTAAAAGTTACTGGCATTGGTCTAATACCCTTTTGATACCCATTTTCTTTTTCATAAATTGGTTTAATTATATTAGGATAATTTTTTTCATATTCTCTAATAATATGAGCTGTTTTATCAGTAGAGGCATCATCTCTAACAATAATTTCAAAAACAAAATTAGTTTCCTGCATTAAAAAACTATCAAGAGCTTCAGCAATATAATTTTGGTGATTATAAGTAGTACAGCATATACTCACTATAGGATTATAAGGATCACCCTCCCAATTTTTCATTATTTCTTTTTCTGTCTTCTTTATCATAAAAGTTTTCCTATTATGTTGTATAAGTATACAGGATTTATAGACTTAATCATTTCCAAAGTACTTTTTCTCATTGGTTTCCATAAAAAAGAAAAAAGCCATGTACTTAAAGCTTGTGTACATAATGTTGCCAAAGCTGCTCCAGCTACTCCATATTTTGGTATTAATATGAAATTCATAAATATATTTAATACAACTGCCATAACATTATTATACAATCTATATTTTTGTAAATTCTCACTTATTAACCATATACCTCTTGCAACTGCCTGAGAAATGAATATACCACTCCAAATATTATAAATAAGTGCTTCATATGCCCCTAGATATACTTGTCCAAATAGAAATAGAATGATGTCTTCTCCAAATATTATTGTCACTATTCCAACAAATACTCCTAACCAAAACATAAAAGAGTATAACAATACTAATCTTTCATGATAAAGCTGATTATTTTCTTCTCTTAAGCTAACAAAATAAGGCATCATTGTACTAATCATAATATTTGGAATCAACAGCCATACTTCAGATAATCTTACTGCTACACTATAAATACCTACTTTCTCCGTATCTAACATATTCCCAATCATAACTTGATCAATTTTTGTATAAATAGATATTAGAAAAAAACTTAATGCCAACGGCCAAGAAAACTTTAGAAGTTCAATAGCTTTCTTAGTACTAAAGCGCCATTTATTTATAGCATAGCCTGTTTTTTTATAAATAAAGATTAAAAACAAACCAGATAAAAATAGATCAAATACATTTGCTACAGCAAAATAAAGTACACTGTATTCATTTAGTATAAAATATATTTTGAGTAAACTACTAAGTATAAACGCTGTATTCCTGGCAATTACTACATATTTTGAAAGTACCTTTGACTGGTAAAAAAAATCTATAACATCAATAGATTGTAAAATGAATCCAACACTAATAATAAATATCACGATTTTAGTAATACTATCCGTTTCCAAAAAATAAAGTGAAAGATAAATTAAAAAAAGAGTAATTATAGAACCTATAAATTTAAGTCCAAAAGCAGTACCCATCATATAGTTTGTAAGCTTAGGTTTTTTTACTATTTCTCTTATTATGATTTGGTCAAGACCTAATTTAACAAAAAACATATATAATGCAGTATAAGCTAATGAATAGTTTAATATACCAAAATCATTTGGGCCTAAATACCTAGCAACCCAAATACCTACTAGAAGTCCACCAAATATCCTAACTATATTGTCAAAAAAAAGCCATGAGATATTTTTTAAAATTTTTTGTTTTATCATTTATTCAAATTTTTCTTTTTAATAATAAAAATAGGCCTATTTAGAAACTCACCTAAACTATCATCTCTTTCAATATTCCTTTCATTTACATCTTCAAATTTAATAATGTTTCCAATCTTCTGCGCTACACCTATTTTTACAACTTGAAATTTTTCATTTAAATTAGAAATAATAAACTCAATCAACTCTTTTTTTGTTCCACTTTCAAAGAGAGGTAATAAAATATTACCTTTCCAATTAAAACCTAATTGAAAAACTACAGTGTCTGCCTGTAGTAATACATTATTTAAATATTCTATTATTTGTGCTAACGCTTTCTGTTTTGAAAGTGAATCATCACCAAAATCATCTCCAATATGATGTAATACATTGAGTAATAAAACAATATCATATTTATCATCTTGCTTAAAATCATAGTATTCGTTATGTATAAGTATCTGAGCATCTCTATTTAATATTTTTGATGCAAGTTTTACAAACTCTGCATGTTCTTTATTACCCTCATAATAAGTTACATTTTTCGCTTCATTAGCTAATAATTCAAAACTAAAATATCCTGTATTACCACCTATATCAAGTACGTTTTTATCTTTAATTTTTACATTGCTTAAAATATAATCCAACCTTATTTTTTCATTTCTTGAGTTTATCTTTACCTCATTACTATTCAAAAATGGTTCTAGTTCACTTGCTAATACCTGATAATTTGAATGTTTACTTCTACTAGTATACATTTGTTTTAATTTCTTTTCAATGTTCATATTCTTTTCCATATAATTCTATTGTATCTCTTCGATTAAAAACTTCACACTGTAGTAAAGAATCTATGTTTTTATAAAATTGTTCTCTAGTATAGTTATAAAACATTAACGCTTCTCTATTTTCAATATTTTTACTTATACCATCATCCCAAAAATAACATGTTTTCCCTTTTTGAGCTTGAATAGAAGTTTTTACATCAAAGCCATAATCATTTAACAAAAATTCAAAAAAGTTATAATTTGCATCAACAAAAAGTTGTGATGGCCCCCAAAACCTTGGATTAGCCTCGATCATTTTATAATTATCATCTTGTACTTTTAGTTCTATCATAACTAAACCATTGAAGTTTTCTTGCAAAAACATCATTTCAAATTTGTTTGATACTTTATGATTATGAAAGTTAGATAACTTAGCATAAATCATAGATTTTCCAGCTTCTTGCTGTATAAAATTTTCTTGAGAAAGTTTATATACATGTCCTTTTTTATCGAAATAGTATAACAAGTATATACAACGACCTTCGACATATTCTTGAAAATAAAAATCCTTTAGTGAATATTTTAACTTAAATGCTTGTAATTCTTCAACCGTTCTAATAATCATTGGAGCATAAGTATTGCCATTAATCAAATATGTTTTAGGTTTTGCTACAAAAGGTAACTTTATATTGTCAAACTTTTCATATTCTTCCGGTACCTTAATTCCATATTTTTTACACATCAACGAAAAACTATATTTATTTGAAATTTTTTCATACTGGATTTTAGGAACGAGTGGTATAAAGCAGTTTAAGTACTTAAAATCGTTTATATTATCTAAAATAAATCTATTAAGTGCTTCTGTTGATGGAGCTATCATACATTTATCAAAGGCACTCTTTTTTTTAATTTCTTTTATTGAACTTAATAAATCATTCAAATCTAAGTGTATTTTTTGTCTAATAGAAAATACTTGTTTTTTATATTGTGTTTTAAATATGTCATCATCTTTAGACTTTGCAATTATTACATAAGGTAATTTTTGTTCTTCAAGTGTTCTAATAAAAGCAACTACAGCTCTGAGATTAAAACCTGAAAAAATCACAATCCCCTTTTTCATAAAACCTCTTTAATAATTTGTATTATTCTAAATTGAGTTTCATTTTCGAGCTCCGGATATATAGGTAAACAAAGTATCCTTTTTGAAATATCTCTCGATATCTTACATATTTGTTTAGGTTCTATATAATCTAAAGTATCAAGCGATTGATAAAAATATCTCCGAGGGAATATCTCCTTTTTATTTAAAGCTGTCTGCACCTTCAAAAGTTGTTTTTCATTTTCAAACATTACTGGAAAATAGCTATAGTTTTTAGTTGAATTTTCATTTTGTTTTTGAAATTCCACAAAACTATCTAATTCTTTTTGATAAATTTCATATACTTCTTTTCTTTTTTGATTAATTGATTCTAACTCATCAAGCATACATAACCCCATAGCTGCTTCAAACTCATTCATTTTTGCATTAGTTCCAAGATGTGGTATTGACTCAGGATTCTCAATACCAAAATTTATGAGATATCTTGCTTTTTCCACTAAATCATCATCGTTAATAACTAACGCTCCTCCTTCTATTGTATGAAATAATTTTGTAGCGTGAAAACTTAAAGTTGATATATTTCCATAATTCAAAATACTTTGACCTTTGAATCTAACATCAAAAGCATG
Source organism: Sulfurimonas sp. hsl 1-7 (assembly GCF_030577135.1). Lineage (NCBI taxonomy): Bacteria > Pseudomonadati > Campylobacterota > Epsilonproteobacteria > Campylobacterales > Sulfurimonadaceae > Sulfurimonas > Sulfurimonas microaerophilic. The sequence goes on from NZ_JAUIRR010000001.1 coordinate 748,662, forward strand.
TGCAGCATCATAAATAACTTTTAAATTATGTTCTTTTGCGATTTGTTCAATTACTTCTACTTCACAACCATTTCCAAATATATGTACCGGTACTATTGCTGATGTATTTGGAGTAATAAGCTTTTCAATATTTTTTGGATCTATATTTAAAGTATGAGAATCAATATCTGTAAATATTGGTAATATTCCATTAGTCACTAGGGAACTCGTTGTTGCTACAAAACTAAATGGTGTAGTTATAGCAAACCCCTTAATATCTAAAGTTCTATAAGCTATCTCTAATGCTAAAGTACCATTAGCCACAAGGACTATATTCTTCACTCCTAAATATTCTGCAAGTCTTTTTTCTAGTTCACGTACCATAGGACCATTATTTGTAATCCAACCATTAGCATAAATTTCATCAACATACTGTTTATATCTCTCTTTATTTGGTAAATATGTTTTAGTAACGTTTATCATTTCTTTGTGCCATATTTTTTAAGATACCAATCAACAGTTAAAACTATACCAGTATCAAAGTTCTCATCAGCTTTCCAGCCAAGAGTATTTTCTAGTTTTGTAGCATCAATTGCATAACGTCTGTCATGTCCAGCTCTATCGTCTACGAAAGTTATAAGTTCTTTATAACTTTTANAGTATTTTCTAGTTTTGTAGCATCAATTGCATAACGTCTGTCATGTCCAGCTCTATCGTCTACGAAAGTTATAAGTTCTTTATAACTTTTACCGTTTTCTTGTGGAACTTTCTCATCTAAAATCGAGCAGATACGATCAACTATCTGTAGGTTTGTTCTCTCGTTTCTTCCGCCAATATTATAAACATTCGCTTCTAAACCAGTATGATACACTAAGTCTATCCCTTTACAGTGATCAAGTACATATAACCAGTCACGAATGTTTTTACCGTCACCATAGATAGGTATGCTTTCTCCTGCCAATGCTTTACGGATGATAGTTGGAATCAGCTTTTC